>NZ_JBFALF010000053.1:0-66344 GCF_040656115.1 Nonomuraea sp. NPDC050202
AAGGTGACGCGCTCGGCGCTGCAGAACGCCGCCTCCATCGCGGCGCTCTTCCTGACGACCGAGGCCGTCATCGCCGAGAAGCCCGAGAAGACCCCCGCTGCCCCGGCCATGCCGGGCGGCGGCGACATGGACTTCTAGGTCTTTTTCTCGCCGCGCGGACGAAGAGCGGCCCGGGTTTTTTCCCGGGTCGCTCTTGTTTTGTTTAGGTGCTATTACGTTTCACAATTGATCAGTTACCTGGAGTGAGGGAAGGTGGTGGCGTTTACACCTCGACCGAAGGAGCAAACAGTGCATTTCCGCAGCAGGAGAATTCTCGGTATCACCGCCCTGACCATGGCCGCCACCACCATGGCCGCTCCCGCGCACGCCGGCGACGACGCGGGCATCACGGCGGCCGGGGAGGTCGAGGCCGACACGAAGGCCTGGTTGCACGTGTACGCCGATGACGAGGGGCCCCAGGTGCGCCTCATCGGCGAGCCGATGCGCGACGTCGTGCTCCCGCGCGAGCTGTGGTTCCCCCTCTGCACGTCCGAGCCCGATCTCCGCATCCCGATCGTCAGCGACGTGCTGCCACGGCTCATGGGCTGCCCGGCGCCCGCACCGGAGGGCTGATCCGGCGCCCGCACCGGAGGGCTGAGGCCCGGGTGCCGGTCAGGCACCCGGCGACGAGCGGCTCAGACGCCGTAGAGGGCGGTGACGTGGCCCCGGGCCAAGGTGTTGGCGGTGATGTTGAAGCCCACCACGGCCGGGCTGGCGTCGCTGTCCACCCCGAGCTTGTCCACGCCCAGCGCGTGCACCGTGAACACGTAGCGGTGCGGGTCTCCGGGGGGCGGGGCCGCGCCGCCGTACGCCTTGGTGCCGTAGTCGTTGCGGGCGTGGACCGCGCCGTCGGGCAGGCCCTTGAAGTCGGGGGCCGTGCCCGCGCCCGCGGGCAGCTCCGTCACCGAGGCAGGCAGGTCGAACAGGACCCAGTGCCAGAAGCCGCTGCCCGTGGGGGCGTCGGGGTCGTAGCAGGTGACGGCGTAGCCGCGGGTGCCCTCGGGGGCGCCGGACCAGCGTAGGTGGGGAGACTGGTTCTGGCCGCTCATGCCCCAGTCGTTGAAGACGTGGAGATCTGCGAGCGTCCGGCCGTCCTGGATGTCGTCGCTCTCGACCGCGAGCGCGGGCACCGGCGGCAGGAACTCGTGGGGAAGGGGTGCGGGCACGGCATCCTCCTGGAGTGAGTAGCTGCTTGCTCAACCATCCTAGAAGCGGCCGTGCCCGCGTCCGTCATGCCACGAGCTGTGCCGGCAGAGCCTTCTCGTGCAGGACCGTCAAGGAGGTCACGGCTCGGGTCAGCACGACGTACAGCCGGGCCAGCCCGCGCGGCTCGGCCGAGACGATGTCCGCCGGCTCGACGACGATGACGTGGTCGTACTCCAGACCCTTGGCCAGCGTGGCCGGGACGATCAGGAGGCGGTGCTCCTCGGTGGAGTCGGGGTCGAGCACGGCGTGCGGCAGGCTCGCCAGCGCCGCGGAGACCTCCCCGACCAGCGCGTCGGGCACGATGACGCCGATGGAGCCCTCCTTGGCGAGCGCCTCCTCGGCGGCCTGCGCCACCGCGAGTCCCTGCCGGACGGTGAGCGAGCCGGCGCCGGGGCGCAGCGAGCGCGGGGCGGCCAGGTCGGGGGCGATGGAGGGGAGCAGGCGGGCGGCGTAGTCGAGGACCTCGCGGGGCACGCGGAAGCCGAGCGTCAGCTCCGTCACCTCGCCCTCGCGCTGCCCGAGGTGCTCAAGCACCGACTCCCACGAGCTGGTCGACCAGGGCGTGGTGCCCTGGGCGAGGTCGCCGAGCACGGTGGCCGAGCCGTTGCGGCAGCGCCGGCCCAGCGCCCTGAGCTGCATCTCGGACAGGTCCTGGGCCTCGTCCACGACGAGGTGGCCGAGCGAGGGCGTGCGCTCCATGAGGTCGCGCAGCTCGTCGAGGAGCGCGGCGTCCGCCGCCGACCACTTCGCGGACTTCCAGCTCCGGTACGGCTTGCGCCAGACCAGCGTCTCCTGCTCCTCGGCCGACAGATCGCCCTTGGCGGCCTTGGCGAGGAACTCGGGGTCCGACAGCAGCCGGTACAGCACCTGCTCGGGCGTCAGCTTGGGCCACACCGCGTCCACGAGCTGCTTGACCGGCTTCGACCTGGCCACCGCGTCCTGCACCCGGTCGTCGGGCGACTCGCCGCGCTGCTCCATCCTGACCAGCACCATGTGGGCCAGGCGCTGCGCCAGCGCGGCCCGGCCGGGGTTGTAGCGGGTGGTGCCGCGCAGGGAGGCCACGATCTCGCGCACCTCGTAGTCGGCCACCCGGTAGCGGTAGGCGCCCTTGGTGAACACCACGCCTTCCGACGGTTTCACGATGTGCATCCAGAGGGCGCGTTCGAGCACCACCGCCATCCTGGCGTCGCCCTTCACGGCCGCGACGAGCGGGTCCTCGGGCGCCGAGTGCTCGCCGAGCAGGCCCGCCACCGTGGTCTGGTCGACCTTGACCTCGCCGAGGGCGGGGAGCACGGAGGAGATGTAGGACAGGAAGGCCCGGTTGGGGCCGACGATCATGACGCCGGACCTGGCCAGCCGCTCGCGGTGGGTGAACAGCAGGTAGGCCGCGCGGTGCAGGCCGACGGCGGTCTTCCCGGTGCCCGGCGCGCCCTGGACGCACACGGTCTGGGTCAGGGTGGAGCGGACGATCTCGTCCTGGTCGGGCTGGATGGTGGCCACGATGTCGCGCATGGGGCCGGTGCGCGGGCGCTCGATCTCCTCGGTGAGGATCTTCGAGGGGCCGATCTCGCCGCCCTCGCCGAGCGGCTCGTCCTCGAACGCGGTGAGCTCGCCGCCGTGGTAGCCGAAGCGGCGGCGGCGTACGATGCCCATCGGGTCGGCGGGGCTGGCCTGGTAGAACGCCCGGGAGACCGGCGCCCGCCAGTCGATGACCAGCGGCTTGCTGCCGCCGTCGTGCACGTGGCGGCGGCCGACGTAGATCGTGCCGGGCAGGTCGTCACCTGCGGCTCGGTCGAGGCGGCCGAAGAACAGCGGGGTGTCGGGGTGGTCGGCCAGTGCGGCCACGCGCTGGTCGAGCAGCGACTGGAGGATCTGCTGCGACACCCAGTCGCCCGCCGCGTCGGCGGACAGCGACTGCGCGTGGGCGCGCATGGCCTTGAGTGCGGCCCTGGACTCGGCGAGGTGTGCCTGCTCGGCGGCCAGCACGTCGGTGGGTATGTCCGGGGCCAGCTTGTGGGTGGGCATGCGAAAGCGCCTCCCTGGTTCGAAACGGAGGTGGTCAAAGGCAGCGAATCGGCCAGTCTAGTGGCGACTTCCGCGTGCTTCCAAAGCATTTACCGGCGAGGGGTGGGGTAGGGACAGGAGGTGGCGCGGGTGCAGCTCCGTTTCTCGCCGATCATCCCCACGATCGCGAGCTTCCTGCTCGCGGCGTTGTGGGGACTGTCGGTGTTCGCGGGGTGGGGGCTGGAGGCGTTCTGCGCGGGCGGCGAGGCCGCCACCGCGTGCTCGCAGCGGCTCGGCACGGTCTCCACCGTGTCGGGGCTGTTCGCCGTGCTGGCCGCCTGCTGCACGGTGGCCGCCTGGCTGCTGCCGTGGTCGAGGCAGGACTCGCGGGCGTTCGCGCGCCTGATGGGCGCCGGGGTGCTGGCCTGGATCGTGGCGGAGGGCGTGCTCTTCCTGGGGGGCCTGCTGGTGCGCTGACCTCGCAAGCTGTAACGAACCTGGGAATACCGAAAAATTCGGGCATATCAGGTGCGTTTGCCGGATCATGAGGGTATGTCGCAGGCGGCGTGATAGTACGCAGGTGAGGGGGGTGGTTCGAATGTCGGCCCGCGGAGTCTCGTGGACGTGACGCCACGCAGAATGCCTGGCCGCTCAGGACGAGCGGCCGGGCATCACCACCGTCACACCCCGCCCAGCACGTCGTCGGCGTCGATGATCTGGTACGCGTACCCCTGCTCGGCCAGGAACCGCTGCCGGTGCGCCGCGAACTCCTGGTCCACCGTGTCGCGGCTGACCACCGTGTAGAACCGGGCGCCCCCGCCGTCGGACTTGGGCCGCAGCACCCGCCCCAGCCGCTGCGCCTCCTCCTGGCGCGAGCCGAACGTGCCCGACACCTGGATCGCGACCGTCGCCTCCGGCAGGTCGATGGAGAAGTTGGCCACCTTCGACACCACCAGCACCTGGATCTCCTTGTCGCGGAAGGCCTGGTAGAGCCGCTCGCGCTCCTTCACCCTGGTCTCGCCCTTGATGACCGGGGCGTTCAGGTGCTCGCCGAGCTCGTCGAGCTGGTCGATGTACTGGCCGATGACCAGCACCTGCTCGCCCAGGTGGCGGCGGACCAGGGCCTCGGTCACCTGCGTCTTGGACGGCGTGGTGGCACAGAAGCGGTAACGCTCCTCGGACTCGGCCATCGCGTACGCCAGCCGCTCCTCGTCCGTCAGCGTCACGCGGACCTCGACGCAGTCGGCCGGCGCGATCCAGCCCTGGTTCTCCATCTCCTTCCAGGGCGCGTCGTACCGCTTGGGGCCGATCAGCGAGAACACGTCGCCCTCGCGCCCGTCCTCGCGCACCAGCGTCGCGGTCAGCCCGACACGCCTGCGGGCCTGCAGGTCGGCGGTCATCCGGAAGATCGGCGCGGGCAGCAGGTGCACCTCGTCGTAGACGATCAGCCCCCAGTCGCGGGCGTCGAAGAGCTCCAGGTGGCTGTAGACGCCTTTGCGCCGGGTGGTCATCACCTGGTAGGTGGCGATGGTGACCGGGCGGATCTCCTTCTTGGTGCCGGAGTACTCGCCGATCTCGTCCTCGGTCAGCGACGTGCGCTTGAGCAGCTCGGTCTTCCACTGGTGGGCCGAGACCGTGTTCGTGACCAGGATGAGCGTGGTGGCCTGGGCCTGGGCCATGGCGGCCGCGCCGACGATGGTCTTGCCGGCGCCGCAGGGCAGCACGACCACGCCGGAGCCGCCGTTCCAGAACGCCTCGGCCGCCTCCCGCTGGTACGTCCGCAGCTCCCAGCCGTCCTCGCACAGCGTGATCGGGTGGGCCTCGCCGTCGACGTACCCGGCCAGATCCTCGGCCGGCCAGCCCAGCTTGAGCAGGGCCTGCTTGACGTTGCCCCGGTCGCTGGGGTGCACGACCACCGTGTCGTCGCCGACCCGCTCGCCCAGCATCGGCTGGATCTTCCTCGAGCGCAGCACCTCTTCGAGCACGGCCCGGTCGGTGGAGGTCAGGATCAGGCCGTGGACCGGGTCCTTCTCCAGCCGCAGCCGCCCGTAGCGGGCCATCGTCTCGGCGATGTCCACCAGCAGCGCGTGCGGCACCGGGTAGCGGCTGTAGCTGATGAGCGCGTCGATGACCTGCTCGGCGTCGTGCCCGGCGGCGCGCGCGTTCCACAGCGCCAGCGGGGTGACGCGGTAGGTGTGCACGTGTTCAGGCGCGCGCTCCAGCTCGGCGAACGGCGCGATCGCCTTACGGCAGGCGTCGGCCCGCTCGTGGTCGACCTCGAGCAGCAGCGTCTTGTCCGACTGGACGATCAGCGGTCCATCGCTCACTGGCTATCTCCGTGGGGTTTCGGACGGGGGCCTGGCGCAACAGGACCATCGTCTCCTGATCCCGGCTCCCCCGCTCCGAGTCTCCAACAACGGCAGGGCCAGGATTAGTCCTCAGGATCGCCGGGTCACTCGTCGAAGGCGCCGCTGACCCCGAGGGCGACGAACGTGCCGATGGTGAGCACGAAGCCCAGCCCGAACAGCACCCAGCTCCAGATGACCATGGTGCGCGCCGTCTCCGGCTGCGTGCTGGACTTGCTGATGGCCAGGCCGGCCAGGATCGCGCCGGGGATGCCCAGGACGTTGCAGCAGGAGACCAGCGCGAAGAGGTTGAGCACGAGAGAGACGATCGCGTTGGCGCTCGGCCCGTTGCTGCGCGGGGGAGGCGGATAGCCGTAGCCGTACGGCGGGGGCGGCTGCTCGCCGTAGGGCGCGCCATATGGCTGGTACGGATATCCCGACGGGTCACCCTGACTCATGTTCACCTCCAGACAGGTCAACACTTATCACGGAATTGACACGCGTCTGACCGAGAGCACGAGATCACCCTAGATCCACAGGGAGGGCTCAGCCGAGCCGGCTCCGCAGCGCCTTGCGGTCGAGCTTGAGCACGCTCGTCAGCGGCACGGAGTCGACGAAGCGCACCTCGCGCGGGTACTTCACCCGCCCCACCCGCTCGCGGGCCCACTCGATCAGCTCCTCGGCCGTCACCGTAGCATCGGGCCTGAGCTGCACGAACGCGACGACCTCCTCCCCGGTGCGAGGGTCGGGCCGGCCCACGACGCCCGACGCCACGACGTCGGGGTGCCGGTTGAGGGCGTCCTCGACGTCGCGCGGGAACACGTTGAAGCCGCCGCGGATGATCAGGTCCTTCTTCCTGTCCACGATGTACAGGTAGCCGTCGTCGTCCACGCACCCGATGTCGCCGGTCCGCAACTCCTTGCCGACCAGCGCGGTCCCCTCGGGATCGGGCTGGTGCTCGCCCCAGTAGCCGAGCATCAGCGAGTCGCCGGAGACGCAGATCTCGCCGACGTCCCCCGTCTCCATCGTCTCGCCGTCGCCGTCGCGGATGGTGATCGTGTAGCCGGCCAGCGGGAGGCCGACGCTGCCGGCCCGCCGCCTGCCCGGCGGGTTGAACGTGGTGACCGCGCTGGTCTCGGTCAGGCCGTAACCCTCCAGGATCTGCACGCCCGGCACCCTGCGCTCGAACTCCTCCAGCGTCTGCCTGCCGAGCGGCGCCGCGCCGCAGGTGAGGTAGGCCAGGTCGGGCAGCGGGTGCTGCTCCAGCGGCTCGGCGAGCAGGAGGTGGATCATGGAGGGGACCACGGTGGCGTAGTGCACGCGCTGCTCGGCCGCCAGCTCCAGGAACGCCCGCGGCTCGAACCAGCGCATCAGCACCGCCTGCTGCGGCTCGGTGGCGTGCAGCGAGGCGATCGTGATGATCAGCCCGTACGAGTGCGACAGCGGCACGGGCACCAGCGCGCGGTTCTTGCCCTTCTGGTGGGACAGCTCGAAGGCGTCCTTGGCCACGTGCCACAGGCCGTGGTGGCTGAGCATGACCCCCTTGGCCCTGCCGGTCGTGCCGCCGGTGTAGAGGAGCGCGGCCAGGTCGTCGGGGTCGCGGGAGACGGGGCCGCGTTCGGCCGCCCGCTCCAGCTCCGCCGTGTCCATGTGGACGGGGATGTCGACGTTCGCGGCGCGTACGTGGTCCGCCAGCTCGGGCGAGGTGACGATCGCGCTCGCGCCGCTGTCGAGCAGGAGGTGGCGCAGCTCCTCCGGCCCCACCAGGAACACCACAGGCGTCACCACCGCGCCCGCCGCCCACAGGGCCTGGTAGACGATCGGCACCTCGGGGGAGTTGGCCATCATGACGGCCACCCGGTCGCCCGGCCGGATGCCTGCCTCGGCGAAGCCGCCGCACATCCGGCGCGCCCGTTCGGCGAGCGCGTGGCTGCGGTGCCAGACGCCTTCGTAGTACACCGAGTCGTGGTCGTCGAACCGGCTCCACGACTCCTCCGCCAGCCTGCCCAGCGTTTGCTCGGTCACATGCACAACCTGATGCTTGCGAGCAGGCCCAGTCAAGCCTCGCCCCCTTGACTGGTCCTTGTGGAGGGTGTTCTTGTAGCCCGTAAACAGGCATAAAGCTTCCTCTGTCGCCATTCGTGTTTTCATGATGGTTCAAATCGTGTAAAGGTGGGGTGCCGAGGATCGCAGGCCAGTCCTGGCCGCCTGTCTTCGCAGTTCAGCAGCCGGGTGGTGACGCTCGGTAACGCTGGTGAATAAAACGAAGAAACTCGTTGTCTTGCCATAATTCCTGTAGAAAAGTTTCCAGTTAACTTCCGAGGTGGCTTCGTGACCGAAACGCCTGAACCGGGCGAGATCGAGCTCCACAACATGACGCTCACGGGGAGCCTCATGGCCGTCACCGAGCACCTCCGCGCCGTGGCCGGCCCGGCCACCCGAGACCTGACCAGAAGGGAGGCCGACACGCTGCTCCGCTCGTACCTGGAGCCTGGCTGCTTCCCCGACGCGGTGCGCCGCCTGGCCGGCCGCCACCTGCTGGTTCTCGTCGGCGAGCAGGAGACGGGGCGGCGCCTGGGGGCGCTGGCGCTGCTGTCGCGCATGTCGCTGGCCGAGAGCACGATCACCGTGCTGTCGCCGGCCGCCGACGCGTACGACCTGCTGACCGGCACCGAGTACGAGCCCGGCCGGGCGTACCTGCTGCATGACTGGATCGTGGCCAGCACCGACCGCACCGAGCTGGTCAACCTGGCGCGCAAGCTGGCCGAGCTGGGCTCGTACCTGGTGATCACCAGGAGCGGCGGGCCGTCACAGGCGGTCGAGGTGGAGCACGCGTGGGCCGCGCCCGAGCCCGGGGAGCTGTTCGAGCTGTGCCTGAGCACGTACGACCTGCGTGCCGGGCTGTCCGCCGAGGAGCTGACCCGGGCCAGGGAGGTGGCGCTGACGCTGCCGACGCCCGCCGAGGTCGTCCGTCTCGCCTCGCGCCTCGCGCCCGGCGGCGAGCCCGCCGGTGAGGAGGTGGCGGCCTGGCTCGACACCAAGCCGCCCATGCGCGAGGTGCTCGCCGTGGCGGCGCTGGCGTTCACGCACCGGCTGGCCGAGCCCGCCTTCGACGAGCAGCTCTCCCGGCTCGAACGGCGCTGCCGCGAGATCGGAAGCCGCCCGCTCACCGGCCCGCTGATCGGCGTCGAGGACGGCCTCGTCGGCTTCCGGGCGGCGCACCAGCGCACGCGGGTGCTCGGCGAGCTGGCCGGCCGGTACGGGTTCTGGCTGTGGCAGCCGCTGCGCGAGTGGGTCAGGTCGCTGCCGGGGCAGGGGCCGGCCGTCCAGGTACGGGCGGCGGCAGGCGTGGCGCTGCTGGCCCGGCACTCGATGAAGGAGGTCCGGCAGGAGTTCCTGGAGGTCTGGGCCCAGGGGAGCGCGGCCGAGCGGGTGGCGGCGGCCAACGTGCTGTCGTACATGTGCGCCGACGACAGCCTCGCCCCCGAGGCGCTCGGGATCGCGCTGGGCTGGGCCGCCGACCCGGCGGACATCAGGGCGACGACGGCGGCCGTGGCGCTGGGCGCCGGGCTGTCCGTGCGCTACCCCGGCGACTGCGCCCGGCTGCTGCGCCGCCTGGAGTCGCTGGGCGGCCCGGCGGCGCCGGTGGCGGCCCAGTCACTCAGAGCCCTGCGACGCCGGTGACGCGGGCGGTTCTGCCGCTTCAGAGGCGCCCCACGCTGGTGACGCGGGCGGTTCTGCCGCTTTCAGAGGCCCGCGACGCCGGTGATGCGGTGCAGGGCGAAGCGGTGCACGGCCGCTCGCGTCTCGTCGTAGGCGGTCAGGTATCCGCCCTCCATCCGCGCCGGCTCCAGGATGCGTGAGGTCGCGTTGCCCTGGGAGTCGAGGTAGCCGATCCACACCCGCACGCCCTGCTTGATCGCCTCCTGCAGCGCCGAGATCGTGGCCGTGGCGGGCCCGCGCGGCACCTGGCCGCCCGGGGCGTCCACCGGCTCCCGCCGGGCCAGGTGGGCGGCGTCGCCGGCCCGCAGCGCGCGTACGGCCGCCACCGCGACCTCGGGGTCGAGGCCGTTGGGCGAGGCCACGGCGCGGGCGGGGGCCACCCCCTCGGTGCGCCGGCTCTCGAGCTGCGAGATGATCACGTCGCCGTCGAGCGACTCGGCGACCGGCGCGTACCCCATGGCCCGCAACGAGTCGACCAGCGCCGCCCTGGACGAGCGGGAGGCGATGACGGTGGGCGCGAGCCGGCGCAGCCGCAGCGCGGCCGAGCGGCGGTCGGCGGTGATCTGGTCGAGCAGCGCGGGGTCGTCGCAGCGGATGTAGGCGCTCGCGGTGCCCACCCGGATCCGCCCGTGCCGCCTGGCCACGTCGGTCACCAGGTACGACAGCGCCTGCGGCACCGGCGTGGCCGAGTGCCGGGCCAGCATCGCCACCAGCTCCTCGCCGCCGTGGCCCGCGTCGAGCGCCCGCCGGATCGAGCTCTCGCTGAACCGGTAGACCGTGGCCCCGCCCTTGGACTCGACGTCGGCGGTGAGCGTCATCCAGCGGTTGAGCTCGCTCGTGAGCGGCCCGGGCGCGACGGCCGTGAGATCGGCCTGCAGCAGCACGTGATCGACGGGCTCCGGCAGCAGCGGCGCCAGCATTTCGGCCGCCCCGCCGCCTTCGACCAGCGCTCGCCCGTGCCCCGACAGCGCGCCCAGCCCTGTCACGCCGACCTGCTCGGCCTCCCGCAGCGTGAAGTCGACGAGCTGCTCGCGCAGCGGGCCGCGGCGGCGCGGCTGCTCCCACGCCAGCCGTTCCAGTACGGAGTCGCGGTCGGGCGCCAGGCCCGGCGCCGCGGCGAGCACGCCCAGCGTGGCCGCCCTGACGCCCGGCGCGGAGGAACGGCGCAGGTCGGTGTGCAGGGCGTTGAGCGGCCTGTCGCGGTCGTCGCGCTCGCCGACCAGGCCGGGCACCCGGTCCATGTGCAGCCACGTGGCCGCCAGCGCCGTCCACCGGTCGGCGGTGGACCTGACCCGCCACAGGTCGTAGCCGGAGGTCGGCAGCCACTCGCCGTCCACGCCGCCGCCGGCGGCGATCAGCCCGGCCGCGTGCGCCACCTCGACCACCAGCGCCGTCACCCACTCCGGCAGGTCCAGCTCGCCCGCCGCGCGCTTCAGGTCGCGCACGCCGAGCCCGCCGGTACGCAGCACGCCCGGCGGCTCGACGCTCCACCGCTCGCACAGCTCCTCGACGGCCCTGACGAACGAGAACGCCTGCCCCGCCGCCGTACGGTCGGCCAGGGACGGGTCGCGCGTGGCGCCGTGCAGCGGCGGCGGCACGGCCAGCAGGTCGCGGTGCACCCGGCCGCCACGCAGGAAGAGGCCGACCTCGCGGGGCAGCGTCACGCTCTCCTCGCCCGTGGCGGCCAGCAGGCCGCGGGCGAGCAGCTCCTCGATGGGGGAGCGGGCCGACTCGATCCGCACCTCACGCCTGGCGTTGGGCACGCGGCCGGTCGGCGGGCCCCAGACGAGCTGGTCGAGCGCGCCCCTCGCCTCGGGCGAGACGGACGCGACGAGCGCGGCCGGCTCGGCCAGCGCCGCCGCCAGGCGCTCCTTGCCGGAGCCCGCAGTGCCGGGGGCGATGTCGTCGGCCATCTCGTCGAGCTGCTCGGGCGCGTGGTGCCGGAACGCCTCGGCCGCCCTCGGGCCGAGCCCGGCCGGGTCGTCGAGCACCTTGCGTACGCCGGGGCCCAGCTCCAGCGCGTCGTCGGGCCCGTAGACCAGCGCGAGGTCGCGCAGCCTGTCGAGCGCGGCGGACAGCGCGGGCTCCGGATCCCCTGGCTCGCCGCCTTCGGCCGCTCGCGGGTGCGTGGGGTCGCCGGACCCCAGCGCCCTGCCGATGAGGTCGTGCAGCGCGTCCTTCGCGATCGGCTCGTCGCGCACCGCCAGCGTCTCCACGACCGCCAGCGTGAACCGGTCGAGCCGGTCCAGCACCCTGCCGATCGCCGAAGGACTGGCGGCCCGCGAGGCGAGACCCTCCAGATGCGCGGGCACCGGAGTGATCAGCTCGGGACGCGCGGAGACGAGCGCCCGTAGCTGTTCGTCGGTGCGCCCCCTGATCCACTCCGTGAACTCCATCGTTGCCATGGTATGTCCCCCCTGATTGGGGCAGCATTGCTAGACGTGATAGAGCGCGCGGACCAGCTGGTGCTGAACTACGTCTCGAAGGCGGCCGACGCCGCCCACGGCGTGCTCAGGGCCGACCAGCGGCTCGACTTCGCTAAGCGGCTGCGGGCCAGGATCGAGGCCGAGCGGCGCGGCAGCCAGAGCGCGCGCGAGGTGGCGAAGGTGCTGGCGCGGTTCGGCGATCCGGCCGCCCTGGTCGAGCGCGAGGCCAGGAGGCTGGCCGAGCAGGGGGTCCCCACCAAGCGAGACCTGACCCCGCTGGGCGCGTCGGCCGCCCCGGGCGCGCCGGGCGCGGGTGGCTCGGCCGGTGCCGGGTCGACCGGCGGCGGGGCGGCTGTTCCCGGCGGGACGGTCGTGGACGCGGAGCCGGAGGGCCCGGCGGGTACGCGGAGGTTCCCCGCCATCGTGGACGACCGTGACGCGCCGCCCGGCGTCCGCACGTACCGGAGGGTCGCGCAGGAGCGGCTCGGCACGCAGCGGCAGGGCCTCGGGATGCCGTTCGCGGGGCTGCGCAGGGCGGCCATGTCCAGCGCCAACCCGATGGCCACCGGCGGCAGGGACGCCAGGACCATCGTCAAGGAGCAGCCCCGCGACGTGTCGGCCATCGTGATCCTGGTGGTGGCGGCGCTGCTGGTGCCGGTCGACCTGCCGCCGCTGGCGATCTTCGAGGTGCCCCTGGTGGTGTGGGCGGTGGGCGCGGCGCTGGTGCTGTTCAGCGAGAGCTGGGGCCTGCGCGACAAGTTCCTCGGGATCGGCGCGCCGCTGCTGGGTTACTCGGTGGGCGGGGTGGTCATCGGCGGCCTGCGGGTGGGCATCGAGGCCGGGATGCAGGCGTTCGTCCAGCAGTTCTTCGACGTCAGCGGCACGATGTTCATGATCGGCACGGGTGTGGGCGTGGTCTGGCTGGCCTACCGCCTGCTCGACGTCAACTGACCGGCGCCGGGCTGGGCAGCAGGCCGACCGCCAGGCGTACCCAGGCGGCCACGAACTGGTCCTTCTCCGCGTGCCCCGGCAGCTCGCCCACGGTCTCCTGGAACAGCCGGTAGTGCACCACGGAGCCGCCGAGCACGGTCGCGATGCCGGGCCAGTCGAGCTTGACGTCGCGGTACTCGGGCTGCGCCTGGAACCAGGTCACGATGGCGTCGAACATCGGCTGCATCAGCCCCTCGCGCACCACCGCGACCAGCTCGGGGAACTGGCTCAGGTCGCGGAAGAAGACGCGGGTCAGCTCCGACTCCTCGCGCACCTTGGCCAGGCCGGCGCGGCACACGTGGGACAGGCGCTCCTCCAGGTCGACCGACGCCTCCATGGTGCTCAGCGCGGCCAGGCTCTCGGCCACCTGGAGCCGCGTACGGCTGGCGTGCTCGTTGATGGCGGCGGCCAGCACCTCGTACTTGGACTTGAAGTGCCGGTAGAGCCCACCGGCGCCGGGAGACAGCCCTGAGGCGGCCTCGATCTCGGCCACGGAAGTGGCGGAGTAACCCCGCTCGGCGAACAGCCGCAGGGACTCATCGATGATCCGCTCACGGGTCGATCTACTCATATCTACGCTGATACCTCCGTAAGGAGAGTAATCGCTTCCGCGGGCCGCGGTTCAGGCGGCACGCTGCGAAGATCGGACTTTGCACTCAGGCGCCCGCGCGCCGGATCAGGCCCGCCAGCGCGGAGCCGGCGATCAGCCAGACGATCGCGGCGAGCCCGTAGTTGACCAGCGCCGTCCAGCGCGGGTCGGCGAGCTGGAAGAGGTTGGCCAGGCCCAGTGACAGCCACGTCGCCAGCAGTTCGACGAGCTGGTACCACAGGTTGCCCGGATTGGCCCGGAAGACCGTGAAGAGCGCGTGGAGCAGCAGGGCCAGCGCGGCCACCCTGGAGGCCAGCCGTACCAGGCCGGCCAGCGTCGTGGCGACGCGCTGCCTGACCGTCACCTGGCGCCCTCCGGGGCGGGCCGGGCGGTGGGGGCGGGGCGGAGCGGAGGAGGCGACGAGCCGGTCGCCGGGCTCAGGGGTGTCGGTCAAGGCCGCTCCTCTCCGATAAGTAACTCCTTTCTTCCCATTTCTCTTGCCGCGGAACAAGGGCCGTTACGCGGGGCAGGGGGTCGTTTGGCATCCTGCAACCTGTGATGACTTCGGTGGGATTCGACCTTGACATGACATTGGCCGACACGCGGGCGGGGATCGCGGCCGTTTACGACGAGCTGGCTGTGCGATTGGGCGTGCCATTTGACAGCGCGGCGATCGTGAGCCGGTTGGGGCCGCCGCTGGAGGTGGAGCTGGCCAACTGGCTGCCCTCGGAGGAGGTGCCGGCCGCCGCCGACCTCTATCGAGAGATATATCCGGAAATGGGGGTTCCGGTGCACACGGCCATGGCCGGCGCGCACGAGGCCATCGAGGCCGTGCGCCGGGCCGGTGGCGGGGTCATCGTGGTGACGGGCAAGAACGTCCGCGACGCCAGGGGCACGGTCAAGGTTCTCGGGCTCGACGTGGACGAAGTGGTCGGCTCGGTTTTCGGCGCCGACAAGGGATCGGCACTCGCGCGCTTCGGCGCGGCGGCTTATGTTGGTGACCATGTCGCGGACATCCAGGCGGCACGCGCGGGCGGCGCCGTGAGCGTGACAGTCGCGACCGGCCCTTACACAGTGGGAGAGCTGCGTGATCACGGAGCAGATGTGGCACTGGGCGACCTGACCGAATTCGCCGCCTGGTTCGCCGGTTGGCGCGAGCATGATGCGCTTCGGTAATTGTCCCCCATTTACCCGGTCGCCTCGGTGCTTCGCGGGGCATAACCTACATCCATCCATCCTTCTTTTCGACTGTTTGAACGAGGTCCTCCTGTGCCGAGTGGCAAGGTCAAGTGGTACGACGCCGACAAGGGTTTCGGCTTCCTCACCCGCGACGACGGCGGTGAGGTCTTCGTGCATTCATCCGCGCTGCCCGCCGGCGCAGGCCCGCTCAAGCCCGGCCAGAAGGTCGAGTTCGGCGTGGCCGAGGGCCGCAGGGGCCAGCAGGCGCTCTCCGTCAGGATCCTGGAGCAGCCGCCGACGCTGGCCAAGACCAAGCCGAAGGGCAAGCGGAAGAAGCCGGACGAGATGGTGGTCATCGTCGAGGATCTGATCAAGTTGCTCGACGGGGTCTCGACCTCGTACCAGCGGGGCAAGCACCCGGACGCGGCGCACGCCAAGAAGATCGCCCAGGTGCTCCGGGCGGTCGCCGACGACCTCGACGCCTGACCTCCTCGCGATATCCCAGCGGCCCGCCCTCCCCGGGCGGGTCAGCCGTTCGGGTTGGTGAGGGGCTTGGTGGAGTCGAGCTTCTCCTTCCGCGGCGGCGGCTCCTCGCCGCCCCGCGGCTCGTCGTAGGGCAGGGTCTCGTCGTACGGGGTGGGCTCGTCGTAGGCGGAGGCCGAATCGTGGGCGGCGGCCGAGCCGTTGACGGTGGCCGAGTCGTACGCGGCGGCCGGGCCGTCGGCGGGGGCCGAGCCGTTGACGGAGGCCGAGTCGTACGTGGCGGTCTCGCCGCGGGTGCCGGGCTCGGCGTGGGCCGTGGCCGCCTCGGCCGGGCCGGCGGCCTCGGCACGCCGGCGGCGCAGCTCGGCCTTGGTCGCGCGGACCCGCTTCCGCCGGGAGATCAGCAGCCACCCCAGCGCCGCGGTCAGCGCGACCGACAGCGTCACCAGCCCCGCCAGGCTGCTCCCGGTGAGCGAGAGCACCAGCCCCACCAGCCCGCCGAACACCCAGGCGAGCTGCAACACCGCCTCCACCACGCCGAAGGTGGACGAGCGCACCTCCTCGCCGATCTCCCGCTGCACGATCGCGTCGAGCGCCAGCTTGCCCAGCTCCTGCGAGAAGGCCGCGACCAGCGAGATCGCCAGCGCCGTCCACACCCCGAAGAAGACGGCGGTGACGATGGCGGTCACCACGGTCATGGCCAGCGTGGCCAGCACGATGAGCTGAGGCGCGTGGTTGCGCGTCCAGTTCGCCACCGCGGCGCCCGCCAGGCCGCCCAGCCCGGCCGCGCCCGCGAGCAGCGCGATCGTCTTGGGGATGTCGAAGAACGGGTCGCGCGCCCACGGCTCCGCGGCGGCCAGCCACGGCACCGCCTCGTCCTGCACCAGGAACAGCAGGAAGAACAGCAGGAACCCGGAGAAGACGCGGATGGCCACGTTCGCCCAGACCGCCTCGGCCACCGCGGGCCCCACCTTCAGCAGGGTGCGCCAGCGGGGGGCGGCGCCCTCCTCCTCCGTGTCGGGGGAGTCGATGTGGCGCGGCAGGCGTACCGCGACGACGCCGAGCAGCAGGAAGCCCACCATGGCGACGCGCAGGATCATCGCGCTGCCCAGCCACGCGGTCAGGCCCGCGCCGACCGGCACCGCCACCCCGGCCGAGACCAGCGTGAACAGCGCCACCCGCGCGTTCGCCGACACCAGCGTGATATCGGCGGGCAGCACGCTCGGCATGATCGCCGCCCGCGACACGTTGTAGGCCTTCGACAGCACCAGCACGCCCAGCGCCCCGATGAACAGCGTCGGCAGGTCGCCGGGGCCCACGGCCGCCGCCATGGCGAAGCACAGCAGGCCGCGCCCGAACAGCGTGCCCGCCATCACGTAGCGCCGGCCCGACCTGAACCGGTCGAGTATCGGCCCCACGAACGGCGCGAGCAGCGCGAACGGCAACATCGTGATGACGAGGTAGAGAGCGACCGAGCCGCGCGCCTCGCCCACCGGCACGCCGAAGAACACGGTGCTGGCCAGCGCCACCGTGACGAGCGCGTCGCAGGCGCTGTTGCCGGCCGACAGCTCGATCAGCCGGCCGAGCCCGGTGCGGCCCGCGCCGCCCGCGTACGTGAGCCTGCGCGTGGCCTTGCCGACCTTCCGCGCGCCCCTGGCGGTGGCCTTGCCCGCCCGCGCGGTGCCGCTCGCCGTGGCTCTGGTCGCGCGCGCGGTCGCACGACCGGCGTCCGCGGCGCCACGCGCCACGCGCCGGGAGATGTGGCGTGCCCGCTCCCAGCCTCCCTCCACGACTACCAGTCTTACCCGATCCTGGCCCGATCTCAGCCGTGTGGGCCCCCGCAGGTCCCGTGATGGGTGAGAATGAAGTGTGAGCGAACAGCACCTTTCGGCGAAGGCGGCCCGATGAGCCGCACCAGGGCCCGCGTCTCCGCTCCCGACCAGGCCTGTGTCGCCGCGGTCGATCTGGCGCGCGCCGCGGCCGAGGAGCTAGCGCGGCCGGGCGAGCCCGGCGAGCACCTCGGTTACGAGAGCGAAGGCGACCGGATCGTCACCCACTACTTCGCCTGCCTGGATCGGGCCTACCGCGGCTGGCGCTGGGCTGTCACGGTCACGCGTGCCTCCCGCGCGAAGAAGGTCACGGTCAGCGAGGCCGTCCTGCTGCCCGGCTCCGGGGCGCTGCTCGCGCCCGAGTGGCTGCCGTGGAGCGAGCGCCTGCGCCCCGGCGACCTGGGCGTGGGCGACCTGCTGCCGACCGCGGACGATGACGACAGGCTCGCGCCGGGTTTCACCGAGACCGACGACGACGCCGACCATCAGGCGGTTTTCGAGTACGGCCTGGGCCGAGCCCGTGTGCTCTCGGCCATCGGCAAGGACCGGGCGGCCAGACGCTGGCACTCGGGCGAGCACGGGCCGCATACGCCGATCGCACACGCCGCTCCCGCGCAATGTTCCACCTGCGGCTTCTACTGGCCGCTGGCGGGTGGCTTGCGGCGGATGTTCGGGGTCTGCGCTAACGAGTACGCCCCCGACGACGGCAGGGTCGTGGCCGCCGACCACGGCTGCGGCGCCCACTCGGAGGCCGCCGTGCTGCCCCCGCCCGTGGAGCAGGCCATCCCGATCCTCGACGATCTGGGTTACGACCTCATGGAGGAGGAAGCAGGTTCGGTGGACGAGTCGGCTTCCGAGGAGCTCGGCCATTCCTGACCGAGAGTGTCGGTGAAGGCCGCTAACCTACGGTGGCCCCCTACCCTCCAACCAGGATCGTGATCGATGAGCGACACCTACGGCACTGACCGGATGCGCGCAGCCGTCCTCTCGGCGTGGACGGCCTCGCCCGCCCGGTTCCGCGAAGACGCCAACGCGGAGGAGGACTTCGCGCTCGGCGGTTACCGCGATCGGCTGATCGTCGAGCTGGCGCAGAACGCCGCCGACGCGGCGCTGCGGGCGGGCGTGCCAGGGGTGCTGCGGCTGACGCTGCGCGGCGAGGTGCTGACGGCCGCCAACACCGGCGCCCCGCTCGACGCCACCGGCGTGGAGAGCCTGTCCACGCTGCGCGCCTCGGGCAAGCGTGACGAGGCGGGCGCGGCGGGCCGGTTCGGGGTCGGGTTCGCGGCGGTGGTGTCCGTCTGCGACGCGCCCTCCATCGGCTCGCGCGGCGCCCCCGCCGTGCGCTGGTCCCGCACGGAGACCGCGGCCCTGGTCGCCGAGATCCCCGCGCTCGCGGGCGAGCTGGCCGAGCGCCGCGGGCACGTGCCGCTGCTGCGGCTGCCCTTCGACGAGCCGCCGATGATCGACATCCCCGAGGGCTTCGACACGGTGGTCCGGCTGCCGCTGCGCGACCAGGCGAGCGTCGAGGTCGTGCGGCGGATGCTGGCCGAGGCCAGCCCGGCGTTGCTGCTCGGCATGCCCGCGCTGGAGAGCATCGAGATCGACGTCGACGGCTCCGTGCGCACGGTGGTGGCCGACGGCTGGCACGTCGTGTCGGAGTCCGGCGAGTTCACGCCCGAGGAGGTGGGCAGGCTCTTCGCCGACCGGCCCACCGAGGAGCGCGCCCGTCCTTACTGGTCGCTGCGCTGGGCGGTGCCGGTCACCGGCACCGGCGAGCCGGGCCCGCTGCCCGCCGCCGTGCCGCCCGTGGTGCACGCCCCGACGCCCAGCGACGAGCCCATCGACCTGCCCGCGCTGCTGATCGCCTCGTTCCCGATGGCCACCGACCGGCGCCACGTGGCCAAGGGCCCGCTGGCCGACTTCCTGGTCGAGCGGGTCGCCGACGCCTACGTGCGGCTGCTGCGCGAGCTGCCGCGCACGTCCAAGCTGCTCGACCTCGTGCCCTCCCTCATGGGCAAGGGTGAGCTCGACGCCCGCATCCGCCGGGCCGTGCTGGCGCGGCTGCCCGGCACGCCGCTGCTGCCCGCGCTGTCGGCGCCCGCGCCGGCCGTGCAGACGCCGTCGTTCGCCGAGGAGAAGGTCTACGAGCCCGACGCGCAGTGGCAGGTCGAGCACCCTGCGCCCGAGCCCGACGGCGACGGCTGGGTGGTGACGGGCCGCGAGGCGGCCGTCGTGGCCTCCGCCTCGCCCGGGCTGCTCACCGCCGTCGCCGAGTTCGTGCCGGGGCTGCTGCCCGCCGGCTGGCCCGCCCGCCATCCGGCCATGGCCGCGCTCGGGGTGCGCAGGGTGGAGCTGTCCGACATCGTCGACCTGCTGTCGGGCGAGGCCGTGGAGGCGCGCGAGCCGTCGTGGTGGCGCTCGCTGTACGAGGTGCTGCCGGCCGACGACCCCGAGTCGCTGGGCGCGCTGCCGGTGCCGCTGGCCGACGGCCGGCTGGTGCGCGGGCCGCGCGGCACGCTCATCCTGGCCGACGGCGGCGCCGAGCTCGACCTGACGCCCCTCGGGCTGCGCATCGTGCACCCGGAGGCGGCGCACCCGGCGCTGCTGCGGCTGGGCGCCGCCGAGGCCTCGCCCCGCACGGTGCTGGACGACCCGCTGACCAAGGCCGCCGTCGCCCAGTCGCTCGACAGCCCCGACCCCGAGCCGGTGGCCAGGGCCGTGCTGTCGCTGGTGGAGGCGTCCGGGCTGGCGCCCGGCGAGGCGCCGTGGCTGGCCGAGCTGGCGCTGCGTGGCACCGACGGCGAGCTCTACCCGGCCGGCGAGCTCATGCTGGCCGACGGGGCGCTGGCGGCGGTCCTGGAGTCCGACACGCATCTCGGGGTGGCCGCGGCCGAGCTGGAGGAGACCTACGGGCCGCGCGTGCTGGCCGCGGCGGGGGTGCTCGACGGGTTCGCCGTGGTGCACGAGCCCGACGTGCTGCTCGACCCCGACGAGTGCGACCACGACCTCGACGGCGAGGCCGACTGGCTCGACCACGTGCTCGACCTGCTGCCCGAGCTGGACGTGCCGCCGCTGGTGCCCGAGTTCCTCGCGGTGCGTGACCTGGAGCTGGTGGCCGACTGGCCGGCCGCGCTGGAGCTGCTGACCACGCCGCCGCTGCGGGCCGCGCTGCACCCGCTGCGCGTCGAGGGCGTGGAGGTGCCGTCCTACACGGCGTGGTGGCTGGCCAACCATCCGGTGCTGGACGGGCGCAAGCCGCTGGAGCTGCGGCTGCCCGGGGCCGACCCGCTGCTGCAGGGCCTGTATTCCGACGCCCCGGCTGGGCTCGACGAGGCGGCGCTGTCGATGATCGGCGTCCGCACGACGCTGCCGGAGCTGCTGGCCTCGCACGGCGGCCCCGAGGAGCTGCTCGACCTGATGGCCGACGAGTCGATCGAGGTCGACCGGGCCCAGCTCCGGGCGCTGTGGATCGCGCTGGCGGCCGTGGACCCGTCGCGGGTGGCGCCGCCTTCGAACTTGCGGGCGGTCCTCCGCGGGGAGATCGTGGTGGCCTCCGCCGAGGACGCCGTGGTGGTGGAGGCGCCCGACCTGCTGCAGCTCGTCACCGATCGGCCGCTGGTGCTGGCCCCGTACGACCTGGCCGAGGCCCTGTCGGAGCTGCTCGACCTGCCGCTCGCCGGCGAGCTCGCCTCGGGCGCGGTCACCTCGGAGGGGGTGACGCGGCAGGTGCCCGCCGAGGTGCGCTCGCTGCTGCCCACCGCGCCGCAGACGTACGTCGAGCACGAGAAGCTGCTGGTGGACGGCGTGGAGTGCGCCTGGCGCTTCTTCGAGGGCGCCGTGCACTGCACCGGGGTCGACGGGCTGGCCAGGGGGCTGGCCTGGGCGACCGGGCAGTGGAACGACCGGCTCGCGGTGGCCGCGTTGCTGCGCGACCCGGAGGCGGTGCCGCTGCTGCTGGCCGAGGCCGACCTGTCCTGACGCGGGCACGCCGGGGAGGCGCCGCCGCAGGCCCTCCCCGGATCAGGATCGCGATCAGGCGCCGCAGGTGCTGCCCGCGGCCGGCACCTTGCCATCGATCAGGTACGCGTCCACGGTCTTCATGACGCAGCCGTCGCCGGTCAGGTAGGCGCCGTGCCCCTCGCCCTCGTAGGTGACCAGGACACCCGTCCTGAGCTTCTCCGTCAGGCTCGTGGCCCACTGGAACGGCGTGGCCGGGTCGCCCTTGCCGCCGATGACCACGATGGGCGCCGAGCCGGTGGCGTCGATGCGCTTGGCCGCGTCGTCCCCGCGCACCGGCCAGTACTCGCACGCCCCGCTGGTGAGCCCGTCGAAGGACAGCACCGGGAAGATCTCCTTCACCCGCTCGTTGATCTTCGCCATCTGCGCGGAGGTCGGGCGCTCGGCGTAGTCCGCGCAGTTGATCGCCTGCAGGCTGGTCATCATCGTGTTGTACGTGCCGTCGGCACGGCGGCCGGTGTAGGAGTCGGCCAGGGCGAGCAGGATGGTGGCGTTGCCCTTGAGCGCGGCGGCGGTCGCCTGCTCCAGCACGGGCCAGCTCTGCTTGGCGTACAGCGGGGTGATGACGGCGAGCTGGCCCAGCCAGAACGTGAGCTCGCGGTCACCCACCTTGATCGGCCTGGTCTTGAGTCCCTCGACGAAGTCCTCGACCTTCTTGACGACGGCGGCGGGGGTGGCGCCCAGCTCGCAGCTCTGCGCCACGCAGTCCTCGGCGAACGCCTCCAGCGCCTGGTCGAAGCCCGTCGCCTGGATGACGGCGCGCTCCTCGTAGGTGACCGAGGGGTCGAAGGCGCTGTCCAGGACGAAGCGGCCGACGTTCTTGGGGAAGTGCGTGGCGTAGACGGCGCCGAGGTGGGTGCCGTACGAGAAGCCGAGGTAGTTGAGTTGCTCGTCGCCGAGCGCGGCCCTGAGCAGGTCGAGGTCCTTGGCGGCGTTGACGGTGCCCACGTGCGGCAGCACCTTGCCCGACTCCTGCCGGCAGGCCTGGACGAACTCCTTGGCCAGCGCGTCCTGGTCGGCGTCCGCGTCAGAAGCCAGCATCTCGGCGTACTCGTTGCCGCACGTGACGCCGGCGCTGCGGTCGACGCCGCGCGGGTCGAAGCTGACCAGGTCGTAGCGGGTACCGAGCTTGCTGAACGCGGCGGCGGACATGGCCAGCGAGTCCACGCCCGACGCGCCGGGGCCGCCGAAGTTGAACACCAGCGAGCCGAGACGGTCGCCGGTGGCCTTGACCCGGATGAGCGCGAGGTCGATCTTCTCCCCGTCGGGCTCGGTGTGGTCCAGGGGGACCGGAAGCTTGCCGCACTCGACGCCCGGGCCTGGGGTGAGCTGCTTGCCGTCGGGGCCGACGAGGTCGGTGCACGTGCTCCACGCCACCGTGCCCGACGTGCCGCTCTTGGCGGACGGTGCTGAAGTGCTGCAGGAGGTGAGTACCACGGCGCCCAGGAGGAAGGTTGCGAGGGGCTTCTTCATGCAAACAAGCATGGGTTGGCGGGCATATGCCGATGTAGTGGGCGGAAACACCACTTAGAGGTGACTTCGGGGAACAGCGGGAGATGACGAATGTCACCTCCCGCGCGGGGGTCAGCCCCGCCTGGGCCTCCGGACGAACCAGATGCCGAAGAAGCCGAAGCCCACGCCCGTCAAGCAGGTCCAGATCCACCAGGTGTTCTCGGGGGCGGGGCGGAAGATCAGCAGAGCGACGAAGGCGACCGCCCAGGCGGCCGTGCCGACGGCGATGGCGGCCGTGTCGTTGGTCTTGATCGGCTCGGGGTCGGGGTGCCACTGCTGCTTCACGTTGTCCAGCCTAGCTTCCAATCGGGTCTCGATCTCATTACTGGCTCTTTTCGCAGCTCATCACTACTGTCACTCTTCGCGTCGTGAGTGACACACGTAATGCGATAGACCGTTTCTTCGCAATCTCCGCACGAGGGTCCACCGTCTCCCGAGAGGTACGGGGCGGCATCGCCACGTTCTTCACGATGGCGTACATCGTCGTGCTCAACCCGTTGATCCTGGCCAACGGCAAGGACGTGGACGGCCAGTTCATCGCCGACAGCTCGACCGCTCCCGTGGCGCTCGTCGCCGCGGGCACGGCGTTCGTGGCCGGCGTGCTGACGATCCTCATGGGGGTCATCGGCAAGGTGCCGTTCGCGATGGCGGCCGGGCTCGGCCTGAACGCCTTCGTCACCTTCCAGATCGCCACGGTGATGACCTGGGAGGAGGCCATGGGCCTGGTCTTCCTCGAAGGGATCATCATCGCCGTGCTGGTGCTGACGGGGCTCAGGACGGCGATCTTCCACGCCATCCCCGCCCAGTTGAAGACCGCCATCAGCGTGGGCATCGGCCTGTTCATCGCGCTGATCGGGTTCGTGGACGCCGGCTTCGTGCGCAAGGCCGCCGGCACGCCCCTGGAGCTGGGCATCGGCGGCGCCCTGACCTCTTGGCCGATCTTCGTGTTCATCGTCGGGCTGCTGGCCACGGCGGCGATGGTGGCGCGCAAGGTCAAGGGCGCCATCCTCATCGGGATCGTCGGCACCACGATCCTGGCCATCATCGTCGAGGCGATCGCCAAGGCAGGCGCCTCGTCGGCCGACAACCCGGGCGGCTGGCAGCTCAACCGGCCCGTCGTGCCCGACCAGATCTTCGGCTTCAACAACCCGCTCGTCCTGTTCACCGAGTTCGACCCGTTCGGCGGTTTCATCCGGGTGGACGTGCTGCTGGCCGCCCTGCTCGTCTTCACCCTGCTCATCACCGACTTCTTCGACACGATGGGCACCATCGTGGGCGTCGGCCGCCAGGCGAACCTGGTGCAGGAGGACGGGACGCTGCCGCGTACCAGGGAGATCCTGCTCGTCGACTCGCTCGGGGCCGCCGCCGGCGGCGCCGGCTCCGTCTCCTCGAACACCACCTACATCGAGTCGGCCGCGGGGGTCGGCGAGGGCGCTCGCACTGGTCTCGCCAGCGTGGTCACGGGGTTGCTGTTCCTCGTGGCCATCTTCTTCGCGCCGCTCGTCACCGTCGTGCCCTACGAGGCCGCCGCGCCGGCGCTGGTCATCGTCGGCTTCCTGATGATGACCGCCATCAGGGACGTCGACTGGAACGACTTCGACATCGCGATCCCGGCCTTCCTCACCATCGTGATCATGCCGTTCACGTACTCGATCTCGAACGGGATCGGCGCCGGGTTCATCAGCTACGTGCTGATCAAGGTGGTGCGCGGGAAGGCGCGCGAGGTGCACCCGCTGCTGTGGGGCGTGGCCGCGCTGTTCGCGCTCTACTTCGCCATCGGCCCGATCCGGGCGATGCTCGGCCTCTGAGCCCGTACCTGACCGTCACACCTTCGAAGCCGTCCCGCACACGCGGGGCGGCTTCGGGGTATCAAGGGGTGGAACGACAGTTGTGTCCGGAAATATCCCGCCTTGCCGTATAGTTAGCAAAGGTAATGACTCATGCTAACCAAAACCCAGCCCAAGATGAACCTGCGCAGCGACGCAGGCCTGGCTTCAGCCCTGCGCGTGTCGCTGGCAAGGCTGAACCGACGCCTACGACGACAGGCGGCAGTGCACTCGCTGACGCCCACACAGTTCGCGACCCTCGCCGCGGTGGAACGGCATTCCGGGATAACCCCCGGCGAATTGGCCGAGCTCGAGAAGGTGCAACCGCCCTCGATGACGCGCGTGATCGCCGCTCTCGAGGAGCGCGGCCTGGTCGCCCGCACCCCGCATCCGACCGACCGGCGCCAGGTGACCGTCTCGGTGACCGAGGCCGCCGAGAAGCTGCTGAAGGAGGAGCGCCGCCGCAAGGAGGCGTGGCTGACACAGCGGTTGAAGGAGTTGTCCCCGGAGGAGAGGTCGATCCTCAGGCAGGCGGCGCCGATCCTGGAGAAGCTCAGCAAGATCTAGAGCCCGAAGAACCCAGGACCGGGATGTTCCGGTCACTCAGGATTCGTAACTACCGCATGTTCGCGGCGGGCGGCACGGTCTCCAACATCGGCACCTGGCTGCAGCGCACCGCCCAGGACTGGCTGGTGCTCGACCTGACCGCCGGCCCCGGCAACGTCCACGGCAGCGCGGCGGCACTCGGCACGGCGACCGCGCTGCAGTTCCTGCCGATGCTGCTGTTCGGGATGTTCGGCGGCGTGCTCGCCGACCGCTATCCCAAGCGGCCCATCCTCATCGGCGCCCAGACGCTCATGGCCGGGCTGGCGCTCACCATCGGCATCCTCACGATGACGGGCGCCGCCCAGGTCTGGCACGTGTACGTGATGGCGTTCCTGCTCGGCATGATCTCCTGCGTGGAGGTGCCGACGCGGCAGGCGTTCGTGGTCGAGATGGTCGGCCGCGCGGACCTGCCCAACGCGATCGCCCTCAACAGCTCCATCTTCAACCTGGCCCGCGTGGTCGGCCCGGCGCTCGCCGGCGTGCTGATCTACGTGCTGGGCGGGACGGGGCCGATCTTCCTGATCAACGCGCTGACGTTCGGCGGGGTGATCTCCAGCCTGATCTTCATGCGCAAGGCCGAGCTGAACGTGACCGCGCCCGTCCCGCGGGCCAAGGGCCAGCTCCGCGAGGGGCTCCGGTACGTGCTCCAGCGCGAGGAGCTGCTCATGCCGGTGCTGCTGATCGCCTTCGTGTCGATGTTCTCGCAGTCGTTCTCGATGTCGATCGCGCTCATGGCGCGTGAGGTGTTCGGGGCCGGGGCGTCGTCGTTCGGGCTGGCGTCCAGCATGTTCGCGGTGGGGGCACTCGGCGGGGCGCTGCTCGCGGCGCGCCGGGCGCGGCTGTCGCGCAAGGTGCTCTTCGCCGGGGCGATCGGGTTCGGGCTGTTCCAGATCGCCACCGGGGTGGCGCCGTTCTACCCCGTGTACCTGCTGCTGCTGATCCCCACGGGGATCGCGCTGATCACCATCAACACCGTCGCCAACGCCAGCGTCCAGATCGCCACCTCGCCCGACATGCGGGGGCGGGTCATGGGGATCTACATGCTGGTCTTCACCGGCGGGGCTCCCCTGGGGGCGCCGCTGATCGGGTGGCTGTCCGAGCTGGGCGGGCCACGGACGGGGGTCATCCTGTCCGGCGTGCTGGTCCTGGCCGGGACGGGGCTGGCCGTGCTGATGACACGGTTGATCAGCTCGCGCGTGGGCAAGCCGGCGCTCGCCATGGCATGAGTCATTCGCCCGGCGCCGTCGTCGCCGGGCCGCTGGGCGGGCACTCGTGGCATGCGGGTGCCCGCTCTTGTCGTACGGGCGGTGTGAGGGGCGGGGGCGGGCGGGGGAAGAATCGTGGGGTATGAGGCTCTTCGCGGCGCTGGTGCCGCCCGACGACGTGCTGGACGAGATCGCGCGTGCCATCGCGCCGCACGTCGGGCAGGTGCCGGGGTTGCGCTGGCCCGATCGGCAGACCTGGCACATCACGCTCGGGTTCTTCGGTGAGGTGCCCGAGCCGGTGCTGCCCGAGCTGGAGATCCGCCTGGCCCGTGCCGTACGCCGCTACCCCGTGCTGAACCTGGCCTTCGACGGCTTCGGCGCCTTCTCCTCCGTGCGGCGGGCACGGGTCTTCTGGGTGGGTGTCAGCGGCGATTCCATGACCAGGCTCGCCGACTCCGTCAAGGCGGGCGCGCGCCGCGCGGGAGCGGCGCAGACCGACGAGAAGCGCTTCCACCCCCATCTCACGCTCGCCCGGGCCAAGGCCGAGACGGACCTGCGGGAGCTGGTGGAGTCGCTGTCGGGGTTCAGGGGGTCGCCGTGGCGGGCCGAGCGCGTCCGGCTCGTCCGCAGTCACACGGGGGCGCAGGTGAGGTACGAGTCACTCGCCGAATGGGCGCTGGCACCCGCTGAGCAGAGCTAGGCTCCAGGTCGTGGATCGTCCTCGCTCCTGGCTGCTGCCCGTCGTGCTCGGCCTGCTGCTGCTGATCGTCATCGTCGGCGCCCTGCTGAGCTGACGCCGCGCACGCCGTCAGGGCCGCTGCCGTGCGGAGCGGCCCGCCGTGCGGAGCGGCCCGCCGGGCCGTCGTGAAGCGGCGGCGGCCAGGCGCGGCACTCCAGGCCCTGCGGAAGGCCTACCAGGCGTAGTCCTCAGGGGCGGTGCGGTGGCCGGGGAAGATCTCGTCGAGGCGGGCCAGGGCGGCCTCGCCGAGGTCGATCTCCAGGGCGCGCAGGCTGCCTTCGAGCTGCTGCATCGTGCGCGGGCCGATGATCGGCGAGACGACTGCGCGCTGCTTGAGCAGCCAGGCCAGGGCGACGTCCGCCGGTTCCTCGCCCAGCTCGTCGCAGAACTTCTCGTACTGCTCGATCTTGTCGCGGTGCCTCTCCAGCTGCTTGAGCATGTGCTCGGCGCCCGAGCGGCCCTTGTCGAGCTTGCGCAGGACGCCGCCGAGGAGGCCGCCGGCCAGCGGGCTCCACGGGATGACGCCGAGGCCGTAGTCCTCGGCGGCCGGCAGCACCTCGAGCTCCGGCGCGCGCGTGAGCAGGTTGTAGTGGGTCTGCTCGCTGACCAGGCCGAGGAAGTTGCGGCGGGCCGCCGTCTCCTGGGCCTTGGCCAGGTGCCAGCCCGCGAAGTTGGACGAGCCGACGTACAGGATCTTGCCCTGCTGCCGCAGGACCTCCATGGCCTCCCAGAACTCCTCGAACGGGGTCGTGCGGTGCACGTGGTGAGCCTGGTAGATGTCGATGTAGTCGGTCTGCAGGCGCTTCAGCGAGGCGTCGCAGGCCCGGCGGATGTTGAGCGCGGACAGCCCTCGCTCGTTGGGCCAGTCGCCCATGTCGCCGTAGACCTTGGTGGCCAGGACCGTCTTCTCCCGGCGCCCGCCGCCCTGGGCGAACCACCGGCCGATGATCTGCTCGGTGATGCCCTCGCCCTTCTGACCTCCATAGACGTTCGCCGAGTCGAAGAAGTTCAGCCCCAGCTCGTGAGCCCGGTCCATGATCGCGAAGGAGTCCTCCTCCGTGGTGCGCGGGCCGAAGTTCATGGTGCCGAGGCAGAGCGGGCTCACCAGGAGACCGCTGCGTCCGAGGTTGACGTAGTCCATGCACTCAACCCTAAGGACCTGGAGCGCACTCCAGGCCATAGACTCGCTTCATGATCTCGGAACCCCTGCCGGATCTCTCCCTCTCGTGATCGCGCTGCTGCGCGCCGCCGTGCCGATCTTCCTCGCGATGGTCGCGGGCACGGCGGGATCGCTGGTGGTCACCTCGGTGCTGGGTAACCACGACACGGTCACGCTGGCCGCGTTCGCCGTGGTCAGCGCCGTGCTCAGCGCCGCGGCCGCCGCCGTGCAGGGCGCGTTGCGCGGGCTCGGGCCGTTCGTGGCCCCGTTCAGGGAGGAGCCCGCGGCGGCCGTGCCGGTCGTGCGGGACGCGCGCTGGCTCAGCCTGGCCACGGGCATGCTGGGCGCCCTCGCGGTGCTCTGCGTGCCGCTGCTCGCCCGCGTCACCGGGGTGCCGGACGAGGTGGTGCGGGAGATGGGCGCGCTGCCGTGGCTCCTGGCGGTGTATCTGCTGGTCTTCGCCTCCACCGGCGGGGCGGGCACCATCCTGGTCGCGCTGGGGCGCAGCCGTGACGTGCTCTGGCCGACCCTGGTGTTCGGGGTGGGGGTGGGCGGGCTCACCGCCCTGCTGGTGCCGGGGCTCGGGCTGACCGGGGTGGGCATCGCCTGGGTGGTCTCCGGCGCGGGGGCGGCGGGCGTGGCCGCGATCAGCCTGCGGCGGGCGCTGGGCCGGCCCATCGGGCAGGGACGGCCCAGGACACGCGAGATCGTGAAGCTGGCGAAGGTCAGCATCCCGCTGGCCGGGACCGTGCTCATCAAGTTCGGCGTGCTGGGGGTGGTGACCTTCGCCGCGAGCACCACGGGCCCGCGGGACACCGCCGCCCACGCGGTGCTGAGCACGCTCACCGGCCTGATCATGCTGGCCTCGTTGTCCGTCGCGCAGGCCGCGGTGCCCGAGGTGGCCCGCGCGCCCGACGCGGCCGGGGCACGGCGGGCTCAGCGGGGCGCGGCCCTGCTCGCCGTCACAGGGACGCTCGTGGTGGCGGGTTTGCTGCTCGGGCTCGGGGAGAACGTGCTGGCGCTCTTCACCGACGACGTCGCGGTGCGGGAGCGGGCGCTCGGGCTGCTGCCGCTGATGTTGCTGTCGTCGGTGCTCGACGCGGCCCAGGCGGTGCAGGGCACCGGGCTGACCGCGCTCAAGCGCTCCGCGTCCAGCCTGCTCTTCTTCGTCATCGGGTACGGCCTGCTGGTCGTGGCCGCCGTGCCCGTCGGCAGGACCTGGGGGATCGACGGGCTGTGGACGGCCATGGCGGTGGCCAACGGGCTCCTGGTGGTGTTGCAGGGCACCGGCTTCCACCGCCACAGCGCCAAGGTCGGTCAGAACCCGGGCAGCACGAGGGCGCCCGCCCAGGCACGGTAGGGGGCGCGTGGCGCAGCGCCGCCCTCGTCAGCTCCTGGCCAGGTGGTGACGCCCACGGCGGCGATCGTGTCGGGCGGGCGCGGGTTGACTCCCTTGGTCGCGCCGTGGGTGGGGCATGATGGCTGGCGTGGGGGACTTCGTGACCAGGATGCTCGTCGTGGCGGCCATGTGCCTGCTGCCCGCCGCGCCGGCCTTCGCCGCGGCGGCTCCGGCCGACGACGGGATGGAGAAGCTGTTCACCTTCAGGGACCAGCGGATCACCGAGTCGAGCGGGCTGGCCGTGTCGCCCACGCACGACGGCGTCTACTACACCCACAACGACAGCGCGGCCACCCCGACGTTCTACGCGGTGGACGGCCAGGGGCGCACGCGGGCCACGTTCCAGGTGCGCGGCGCGCAGGCGCGCGACTGGGAGGCCATGGCGGCCACGAAGGACCCGCGGACCGGGCGCGGGGTGCTCTGGTTCGCCGACATCGGCGACAACCTCGACGGCGCCTGGCCGAACGTGTCGGTCTACAAGGTGACCGAGCCGCGGACGATCGCCGACGCCACGCTGCCCGCCACCCGCTACCGGTTCCGGTACGCCGACGGCGCGCGCAACGCCGAGGGCCTCATGGTGCACCCGCGGACCGGGCGGCTGTACGTGGTGTCCAAGGAGTTCTCCGGCTCGGTGTACGCGGCGCCGCAGGAGCTGCGTACGGACCGGGTGAACGTCCTGCGCAAGGTCGCGAGCGCGCCCCTCATGGCCACCGACGCCGCCTACGCCCCCGACGGCTCGTCGTACGTCGTGCGCACCTACTTCTCCGCCACCCTCTACCGCCCCTCCGGTGAGACGATCGGCAGGGTGACGATGCCGGAGCTGGAGCAGGCCGAGTCGATCGCCTACACCTCCGACGGGCGGTCGTTGCTCGCCGGTACCGAGGGGCCGCGCAGCCCCGTCTACCGGGTGCCCCTCCCGGCCGGGAGCACGCCCACGCCGAGCCCGGTCAGGGCCGAGGAGGAGAAGGAGCCGGCCCCGGTGGCGCGGGCCGGCGAGAGCGACGGCACGGGGTTGACGATCAGGGACGTGCTCATCTGGCTCGCCGCGGCGGCGGCCGCGATCGGCGTGATCACCTTCCTGGCCCGCCGAACACGCTGAGGGCTCAGGGCTCGCGGCGCATGGTGGCGGTGAAGATGTCGCCCCTCAGGGCGCGCTCGACCACCTCGATCGAGCGTGACAGCCGCACCAGCCGCGGCCCCTCCTCCCGGTAGGTGTCGAGCACCGCCTCGATGGCGTGCGGCGGCAGGTGTCCCTTGAGGTCGACCGCGGCCGCCCGGTAGCCGGCGCGGGCCGCCTCGACGGCCGACCTGACGTGGTGGCGGGCCATCGCGGCCAGCGCCACGGGATGCCGTCTGAGCACCTCGTACGCCCGGTAGTCCGGCGGCACCGCGTCGAGCAGCCAGGCCACTGCCGAGGTCTCCCAGTCGGGCACGCTGGGAGGCCGGACCTCCGCGGGCCATTCCGGTGGGACGTACATACGGACATCGTACTCATGTTCGATTCGCCCGGATATGGCGGGGATGGCGGGTAACGCGGAAAATCATCATGTGACGGAGAAGATCGGAGTCGTGGGCGCCGGCATCGTCGGGCTCGCGGTGGCGCGCGAGCTGGCCACCACCAGAGGGGCCGAGGTGACCGTGCTGGAGAAGGAGGGGCGCGTCGGCGCCCACCAGACCGGGCACAACAGCGGCGTCGTGCACGCGGGGATCTACTATCCGCCGGGCTCGCTCAAGGCCAGGCTCTGCCGGGAGGGCGTGGCGCTGCTCAAGGAGTACTGCGCGGCGCACGCGCTGCCGTACGAGGAGGTCGGCAAGCTGGTCGTGGCCGCCGGCCGGGCCGAGCGGCCGCGGCTGGCGGCGCTGGCCGAGCGGGCGCGCGCCAACGGCGTGCCGGGCATCGCCGAGCTGGACGCGCTCGCGCTGCGCGAGATCGAGCCGCACGCGGTCGGCGTGGCCGCCGTCCACTCGCCGCACACGGCGATCTGCGACTTCCCGGCCGTCGCGCGCCGGCTCGCGCTGGACGTGGCCGAGCTGGGCGGGTCCGTACGCCTGGCGCACCCCGTCAGGGCGCTCAGGGAGCGGGCGGGCAAGGTCGAGGTGGTGGCGGGGAAGCGCAGGTTCGCCTTCGACCGCCTGGTGGTGTGCGCCGGGCTCGGCACCGACGCGGTGGCGGGGATGGCCGGGGCGGGCGGTGACGTGCGGATCGTGCCGTTCAGGGGCGAGTACTACGCGCTCAGGGGCGCCGCCCGGGACCTGGTGCGGGGGCTGATCTATCCCGTGCCTGACCCGCGCTACCCGTTCCTCGGGGTGCACCTGACCCGGCGGATCGGCGGCGGCGTGCTGGTGGGGCCGAACGCGGTGCTGGCCACGGCGTACGAAGGGTACCGATGGTCGAATTTCCGTAATGTTCGGCAAATTCTTGGTTGGCCGGGAACGCTGCGCATGGCCAGGACGCACTGGCGTACCGGACTTAAGGAAGTCTATGGATCCGTGGTCAAGGGCGCGTTCCTCATGGGTGCCCGCCGCTACGTGCCCGAGCTCACCGCCGCAGACCTGGAGCGGGCTCCCGGTGGCGTACGCGCGCAGGCCGTCGCCAGGGACGGAAGTCTGGTGGATGACTTCGTGGTGGATGTCCAGGGAAAGGTAGTTCTGGTGAGGAATGCCCCTTCCCCGGCCGCCACCTCAAGTCTGGCCATTGCCCGGCATATTGCCGGAATTGTCCCAGCACTCGTCCGATGAGGGCATCCTTGGATGTGATGGAATCACGCCTGCTGATAGTCGAGGACGATCCGAACATCCTCGAACTCCTCGCCGCGAGCCTGAGGTTCGCGGGTTTCGACGTGACCACGGCGAAGAGCGGTCTCGACGCCGTGGCCGCCGTGCAACGGCACCGCCCCGACCTCGTCGTGCTCGACGTCATGCTGCCCGACCTGGACGGTTTCGAGATCGTCAAGCGGTTGCGCGGCGGCGGGCTGCACACGCCGGTGGTGTTCCTCACCGCCCGTGACGAGACCGAGGACAAGATCCGCGGGCTCACGCTCGGCGGCGACGACTACGTCACCAAGCCGTTCAGCCTGGAGGAGGTGGTCGCCAGGATCCACGCCGTGCTGCGCCGTACCGCGGGGGAGACGCAGGCGGCGCCGCCGCGGCTGACGTTCGCCGACATCGAGCTGGACGAGGAGAGCCACGAGGTGTGGCGCGGAGGCAACGCGGTCGCGCTGTCACCGACCGAGTTCAAGCTGCTGCGCTACTTCATGACGAACGCCGGGCGGGTCCTGTCCAAGCCGCAGATCCTCGACCACGTGTGGGACTACGACTTCCGGGGCGAGGTGGGCATCGTCGAGTCGTACGTGTCCGTGCTCCGCCGGAAGATCGACAACCGGAGCCCGCGGCTCATCCACACCCTGCGCGGCGTCGGGTACGTCCTGCGCCTGCCGCCGAGCCCCTGATGCGCGGCTTGCCGCTGAGGATCAAGCTGATCGCGTCGATGCTGGCGCTGCTGGGCTTCGGCATGTTCTTCATCGGCGTGGTCAGCGTCTCGGTGCTGCACGGCTATCTGCTCGACCGCGTGGACAGCCAGCTCCACCTGCTCAGCGCGCGCATGGACAAGAAGGTCAGGAGCGACTGGAGGAAGGACAGGGAGACCGCCGAGCACCCGATCCTCATCGAGTCCGACGCGATCGCCCTGGTCAAGGAGCCCGGCGGCCCGTACGTGCCGATGCTGACCGACCGCGACGTGGACAAGAAGCCGATGCCCGTGCTGCCGCGCTCGCCCGGCCCCGAGCCCTACACGGCGCCCGCCATCAGCGGCGACGGCGAATGGCGGGTGCTGGGCAGCGTCGTGGCCCAGCGGCGCACGCTCGTGGTCGCCGTGAGCCTGGAGGAGGTGGACGCGATCACCACCCGGCTCGTGCTCATCGAGCTGCTGGGCGGCGGCGGCATCCTGCTCATCCTGGCCGTGGCCGGGGTCACGATCGTCCGGCACAGCATGCGGCCGCTGCGCGAGATCGAGCGTACGGCCGAGGCCATCGCCGGGGGCGAGCTGGGGCGCCGGGTGCCGGACGGCGACCCGCGTACCGAGGTGGGCGGCCTGGCCAGGTCGCTGAACGGGATGCTGGCCCAGATCGAGGCCGCGTTCGCCGCCAGGTCCGCGTCCGAGGCGGCGGCCCGCCGCTCCGAGGACCGTATGCGGCAGTTCGTCGGCGACGCCTCCCACGAGCTGCGCACCCCGCTCACCTCCATCCGCGGCTTTGCCGAGTACGCCAGGCAGAACCCCGGCGCCGACCCCGTCGAGCTGATGCAGCGCGTGGAGAAGGCGGCGGGCCGGATGAGCGTGCTGGTGGACGACCTGCTCCTGCTGGCCAGGGTGGACCAGCAGCGCCCGCTGAAGATGCGGCCGGTGGACATGCTGGCGCTGGCCGCCGACGCCGTGCACGACGCCCGCATCCTCGCCCCCGACCGGCTGATCAAGCTGGACGTGGTCGGCGGCGCGGCCCTGATCGTCTCCGGCGACGAGGTACGCCTGCGCCAGGTCGTCACGAACCTCGTCACCAACGCCATCGTGCACACCGAGCCCGGCTCCCCGATCATCGTCCGGGCCGGGGCGAGCGGCGACAAGCTCTTCGTCGAGGTCGTCGACCACGGCCCCGGCCTCACGCCCGAGCAGGTCGAGCACGTCTTCGAGCGCTTCTACCGGGCCGACTCCGCCAGGTCCCGCCGCCGCTCGGCCGAGGACCGCGGCAGCGGGCTCGGCCTGGCCATCGTGCAGGCGCTCGTCCGCGCCCACGACGGCACCGTCACCGTGGACAGCTCCCCCGAAGGGGGCTCCACCTTCCGCGTCGAACTCCCACTCGCCTTGGAGTGAGCCTTCAGCTAACCCTCAGGTCGTTTTGTCACTCTAAGTAGGTGACGAAACCCGAGGCGCTGATCATGGTGGTGGACGACGAGCCCAGCATCAGGGATCTGCTCGCCGCCAGCCTGCGCTTCTCCGGGTTCGAGGTGCTGACGGCCGCCGACGGTGAGGAGGCCGTGGAGGTGGCCGTCCGGACCTCGCCCGACCTGGTGGTGCTCGACGTGATGCTGCCCGACCTCGACGGGTTCGAGGTGGCCAGGCGGATCGACGCGCCCGTGCTGTTCCTGACCGCTCGCGACGCCACCGAGGACAAGATCGCGGGGTTGCGGGTGGGGGACGACTACGTGACCAAGCCGTTCAGCCTGGAGGAGGTGCAGGCCAGGATCCGGGCGGTGCTGCGGCGCACGCGGGGGGAGGCCGCGCCCGCGAGCAAGCTGAAGGTGGCCGATCTGGAGCTGGACGAGGAGGCGCGCGAGGTGTCGCGCGGGGGCCGTCAGGTGCGGTTGTCGCCCACCGAGTTCAAGCTGCTGCACTACTTCATGGTCAACGCCGGGAGGGTGCTGTCGAAGGCGCAGATCCTCGATCACGTGTGGAACTACGACTTCGGCGGGGACGCCGGCGTGGTCGAGTCGTACGTGTCGTACCTGCGGCGGAAGGTGGACGACGTCGAGCCCCGGCTCATCCACACGCTGCGCAGCGTCGGCTACGTCCTGCGCGAACCCCCTGCCTCCGGCTGACCACCACGCCCGAGCCCGGCAGGACCCGCACGGCGGTGCGGCGGGTGAGGCGGAATGCGGGTCAGTCCCCTGGACCGGCCGAAAACGGGGTTAGCGTGGTCCTATGGACCTGCTGCACGCGCTGGAGTCGCTGCGGCGACCGCTGGACAGGGAGCTGTTCCCGCTGGCGGTCGGCGAGGCGGACGCCGACCGGCGCGCGCTGCGCGAGCTGACCGGCCAGCTCGACGACTACCTGCTGCCCCGCCTGCGCGCCCTGGACGCCCCGCTGCTCGCCGTCGTCGGCGGCTCGACGGGCGCCGGCAAGTCCACGCTGGTCAACTCGCTGGTCGGCACGGACGTGGCCGAGCCGGGCGTGCTGCGCCCCACCACGCTGGTGCCCACGCTCGTGGTCAGCCCCGCCGACCGCTCCTGGTTCATGGGCCAGAACGTGCTGCCCGGCCTGTCCCGCGCCACCGGCGAAGGCCCGGGTGCGCTGCGCGTGGTGACCTCGCCCGCGCTGGGAGCGGGGCTGGCGCTGCTCGACGCGCCCGACATCGACTCCGTGGTGACCGCCAACCGCGAGCTGGCCTCCCAGCTCCTCGCCGCCGCCGACCTGTGGCTGTTCGTCACCACCGCCGCCCGGTACGCCGACGAGGTGCCGTGGAGCTTCCTGCGCTCCGCCCGCGAACGCAGCACCGCGCTGGCCGTCGTGCTCGACCGGGTGCCCCCGGAGGCCGTCGAGCCCGTCTCCCGCGACCTCGCCCGCCTGCTCGCCGAGAACGGCCTCGAAGGCAGCCGGCTGTTCACCGTGCCCGAGGCGGCGCTGCCCGACGAGAAGGCCAGGCTGCCCGCCGCCTTCGTCGAGGACATCTCCTCCTGGCTCACGGGCCTGGCCGCCGACGCCGCGGAACGCTCGCGGGTCGTCCGCCAGACGCTGTCCGGAGCGCTCGACAGCCTGGCCACCCGGGTGCCCTCGCTGGCCGCCGCCGTCGAACGCCAGCAGGCCGCCTTCGACGGGCTGCGCTCCATCGTGGCGGGCGCGTACGCGGGCGGGATGGCCGACTTCGACGAGGGCATGCGGGACGGCTCGCTGCTGCGCGGCGAGGTGCTGGCCCGCTGGCAGGACTTCATCGGCACCGGCGACCTCATGCGCACCCTGGAGAGCCGCGTCGGATGGCTGCGCGACCGCGTCGTCGGCTTCTTCACGGGACGGATGCCGGAGGTCCAGCTCAGGGACGCGCTGGAGAGCGGCGTCGAGGCGCTGATCAGGGGCGCCGCCGACGGGGCCGCCGAGCGAGCCCTGGAGGGCTGGTCGGCCGCGCCCGGCGGCCCCGGTCTCCTCGAACGGCTCGGGGCCGTCGAGTCCGCCCGGCTCGGGCGCGCCTCGGCCGACCTCGCCAAGCGGGCCGAGTCGGCGGTGCGGGGATGGCAGGAGTACGTCCTCGACCTGGTCCGCGAGGAGGGAGCCGAACGGCGCACCACCGCCAGGGTGGCCTCGTTCGGGGTGAACGGGGCCGGGCTGCTGCTCATGCTGGCCGTGTTCGCCTCCACGGGCGGGCTGACGGGGATCGAGGTGGGGATCGCGGGCGGGACGAGCGTGCTGTCGCAGAAGCTGCTGGAGGCCGTGTTCGGCGACCAGGCGGTGCGGTCGCTGACCGCGCGGGCCAGGGAGGACCTGCGGGAACGGGTGCGCGGGCTGCTGGATGAGGACGCGGCCAGGTTCACCGCCCGGCTGGAGCCGGTGGAGCCGCCCCGGGGCACGGCGGAGGCACTGCGCGCGGCAGCCGGACGCATCCGCGACCACCGCGCCGAGCTGCCCGCGGCGGTGACGGCGGAGCTGCCCGTACTGGGGGCTGCGGACGTGACAAGGGTGAAGGACGTACCGGAGGCCGGGGACACGCCGGAGGAGAGGCCGTGAAGCTGCTGCGGCGCGAGGAGGGGCCGTGAAGCTGCTGCGGCGCAAGGAAGGGCCGTCGCTCGACTCCCGGCTGGCCGCCCTGCTGGAGGCGGCCACGCTGGGCGAGGGGCGGCTGTCCGAGCGGGCGGTGTCGGGCGCGCGTGCCGTGGCGGAACGCGCCGGGGTACGCCGCGAGCTCTCCATCGACCACACCGTGGCCGCCCTGGCCGGAGCCACGGGCAGCGGCAAGTCCTCGCTCTACAACGCGCTGGCTGGTGAGAACCTGGCGGACGTGGGCGTCACCAGGCCCACGACCTCGACCGCCCAGGCGGCGCTGTGGGACGGCGAGGGCGCGGGGCCGCTGCTGGACTGGCTGGACATCCCGCGCCGCCACTCCGCCGCCGACCCGGGCCTGTCCGGGCTCGTCCTGCTGGACCTGCCCGACCACGACTCCATCCGGCTGTCCCACCGCCTGGAGGTGGACCGGCTGGTGGAGCAGGTCGATCTGCTGGTGTGGGTGGTGGACCCGCAGAAGTACGCCGACGCCGCGCTCCACGAGCGATACCTGCGCCCGCTGGCCGGGCACCGGGACGTGATGGTCGTGGTGCTCAACCAGGTCGACCGGCTGCCGGCCGACGCGGTGGAGCGCTGCCTGCGCGACCTGCGCCGCCTCCTGGACGACGACGGGCTGCCGGGGATCCCGGTGCTCGCCGTCTCGGCCCGTACGGGGCGGGGCATGGACGAGCTCCGGGCGCTGCTCGGGGAGCGGGTCTCGGAACGCAGGTCCTGGTCGGCCCGGGTGGCCGCCGACATCACCACCGCCGCCGGCAGCCTCGCCGCCGCCGGCCCTCCACAGGCTGTGGAGGACGACGGCGACATGCCAGGCCTTCCCCCGGCCGGCGCGGTGGCGGAGCGTGGGGCGCTGGCGCTCGGGCGGGAGGAGCCCGGCGGGGCGGGGGCGTCCGGTGAGGGCGAGGCGCAGGCGAGGAGCGGCGGCGTCGCCAAGCGCGTGGCCGGGGCGGAGCGGGCGCTCACCGGTACGTTGTGCGCGGCGGCCGGGGTGCCCGTGGTCGTGGAGGCCGTGGCGAAGGGGCACCGGCACCGGGCCGTCGTCGCCACCGGATGGCCGGTCACCAGGTGGATCAGGAAGTTCCGCCCCGATCCCCTGCGCAGGCTGCGGCTCGGCGGCATGGCGCCCAGGGGCCGATCGGGCGGCGGGCAGGCGGGCGGGGAGATCGTCGGCCGTACGTCCGTGCCGGCGGCGTCGGCCGTGCAGCGGGCACAGGTCGAGACGGCGGTCAGGGACGTCGGCGAGGTGGCGGCTGCCGGGCTGCCCGCGGCGTGGGCGGTGGCGGTGCGGCAGGCGGCCAGGTCACGCGCTCAGGAGCTGGCGGACGCGGTGGACCGGGCGGTGGCCACGACGTCCGCCGTCGGCACGAGGCGGCCGCGGTGGTGGCGGGCCGTGAACGTGCTGCAGTGGCTGGTGTTCGCGGCCATGCTGGCCGGTGCCCTGTGGCTGGGCGTGCTGTTCGGGATGGACTACCTGCGCCTGCCTCAGCCGCCGCTGCCGACCGCCGGGGTGGTGCCGTGGCCGACGGTGCTGCTGGTGGGCGGCGCGCTGGCGGGGGTGCTGATCGCGCTGCTGTCGAGGCTGGCGGCCTGGGCGGGCGGCAGGCGCAGGGCCCGCCGCACGGCCAGGGCGCTGCGCGAGTCCATCGGCGGGGTCGGCAGAAAGCTCGTGCTGGAGCCGGTGGAGGCGGAGCTGGACACGTACGCGCGCTTCACCGAGGCTCTGGAGCTGGCCCGCGCCTCCACCTGATCAGCGGCGCCGGAGCAGCGGGGTCGCCAGCACCGCCCCCGCCAGCGCGAACGCGGCGCCCGCCAGGAAGGGAGCGCCGTGGCCGAAGCGCTCCCCGACGATCCCGGCCACCGCCGCTCCCGCCGCGCCGCCCACCCCGAGCCCGGTCGAGACCCAGCCGAACGCCTCCGCCTGCGCGGTGGGCGCGTACTCGTCCACGAGCAGTGACGACGTGGTCAGCGCCGGGTTGAGCACCAGCCCGCCGGCGAACAGCACCACGCAGAACACCGGCAGCGGCTCGATCAGCACCAGCGGCGCCAGCGCGAGCCCGAGCAGCAGCATCAGCCCCACCAGCCGCACCCGGGCCGGGGCGCGCCACGCGCGGGCCCCGTAGGCGGCGGCCCCCGTGATGCCGCCCAGCGACAGCGCCGCCACCAGCACCCCCGTGGCGGCGGGCACGTCGCGGGCGGTGGCCAGCGCGGGCAGCCCCACCTGCAGCGCCCCGAAGGTGCCGCCGTGCAGCAGCACGACGGCCATCAGCACCAGCATCCGGCGGTCGGCGAAGGCCCGCCCCCGCTCGCGCCGGTGCCCGTCCCCGCCCGCCTGGAGCGCCCGGGCGAAGGCCAGCGTGCCGGCCCCGGCCGCCCCCGCGACCAGGCCCAGCGCGAGCGACGCCGAGGCCACCGCGATCAGCAGCCCGAACACCAACGGCCCGGTGAGCATGGCCAGCTCCTGCACCAGGTAGACCAGGCTGTAGGCGGCCGTGCGGCCCCCGCCGGCGACCCTGCGGCCCCACTCGACCCGCATGCTGACGGAGACCGGCGGCAGCCCGATGCCCGCGATCCAGGCCAGCACCACCATGGGCCACCACGGCGAGCCGGGCCGCGCGCTCGCGAGCAGCGCCAGCAGGGCCGCCACGTGTAGGAGGGCGGTGCCCGCCAGCACGATCCTGGCCCCGTGGCGGTCCATGAGCCGCCCCTGCACCGGCCGGCCCATGCCGGCCCCGACGGAGAACGCCGCCGTCGCCGCCCCCGCCAGGGCCAGCGAACCGCTCGCGCCCTGCGCCACGAGCACGATCCCGACGGGCGCCACCTGCTGCGTGAGCTGGGCCAGGAACCCGAGCACGGCCTGCGGCGCGACCCCGGGCAGGCCGAGCAACCTCCGGTAGGGGAGGCCGCCCGGCCCGTTCCGTGTCATGTGCCGCACGCTACCCCTGAAGATCAGAAGATGGAGCAGCCGTACGCTCTCTGCGACTTCTCGTTCCGCAAGGTGATCTCCTCCTCCGGCATCGGCGTCTCCGAGACCGAGAGGGTGGCCACGCCGGGCTCGGTGAGGAAGCCGCCGTCGACGTGCCAGGTGCCGGGCACCGAGGTCCTGAGGTCGCTGCCGTCGTCGTTGCCGACGAGCGCGGATGGGCGGAGTGTTTCAGCCCGTTCCGAGGGATCCGGCCACCTCGCGGAGGGCCGCGAGGAGCGGGCGCAGGAGGGGATGGGCGTCGGAGCCGCGGCGTACGGCGGCGAAGACGCGGCGCTCGGGGCCCGGCGTCTGCCGCACCACCACCCCGGACAGCGCCATGTCGCGCAGCGCCAGCCGTGGCACCAGCGCCACCCCGGCCCCCGCCCCGACCAGGGCGACCACGGCGCGGAAGTCGTCGGAGCAGTGCACCAGGCCCGGCGTGAAGCCCGCCTGCTGGCAGGCGAAGGTGATCACGTCGTGCACCGGGTTGCCCGGGTAGGGGCCGATCCACGTCTCGGAGGCCAGCGACACCAGCGTGGCCGAGCCGGCCAGCGGGTGGTCGCGGGGGAGCACCAGGTCGAACGGCTCGGCGTACAGCGGACGGCGCGACAGCCGGGGGTCGGCGGCGTCGGGGGCACCGCGGTACTCCACGGTGATGGCCAGGTCCGCCTGGCCGTCCAGCAGCATGGCCAGGCTGTGGTCGCCCTCGGCGTCCTGCACGCGTACGCGCACGCCGGGCGACGTCTCGCGCAGGGCGGCGATGGCGGGGGAGAGCACGGCGCTGATCGCGGTGGCGAAGCAGGCCACGGTGACCTCGCCCGCCTCGCCCGTCGTGTACGCCGCCACCTCGGCCTCGGCGCGTTCGAGCTGGGCGAGGACCTGGTTCGCGTGACCCAGCATGATCCTGCCCACGGCGGTGAGGTGCACGCCGCGCCCGTCACGGGTCAGCAGGCGGTGCCCCACCTCGTGCTCCAGCGCCACGAGCTGCTGGGACACGGCGGAAGGCGTCAGGTGCAGAGCGGCCGCCGCGGCGGTGACCGTGCCGTGGTCGGCCACCGCGCGCAGCGTACGCAACCGCCGCGTGTCTATCACGCAGCGAGGATACTCAGCTCGCCGGCGAGCGAGGGCTCAGCCCCGTGCCTGGGCGAACGCCTGGACGGCGCGGTCCACGTCCTGCTCGGAGTGGGCGGCCGAGAGCTGCACGCGGATCCTGGCCTGCCCGTGCGGCACGACGGGGTACGAGAAGCCGATCACGTAGATGCCCAGGTCGAGCAGGCGTTCGGCCATGGCGCCGGCCTCGGCGGCGTCGCCGATCATGACGGGCACGATCGGGTGGTCGCCCGGCAGGATGTCGAACCCGTTCCTGGTCATCTCGCTGCGGAAGCGGGCGGTGTTGGTGCGCAGCCGCTCGCGGGCTTCGTTCGAGGTCTCCAGCAGGTCGAGGATGCGCAGCGACGCCGAGGCGATGACGGGCGCGAGGGAGTTGGAGAACAGGTACGGGCGCGAGCGCTGCCGCAGCAGCTCGCAGATCTCCTTGCGGGCCGCGACGTAGCCGCCGCTGGCCCCGCCCAGGGCCTTGCCGAGCGTGCCGGTGATGATGTCGATCCTGTCGGTGACGCCGTGCAGCTCGGGGGTGCCGCGGCCGGTCGGGCCGACGAAGCCGACGGCGTGGGAGTCGTCGACCATGACCATGGCGTCGTACTGCTCGGCCAGGTCGCAGATCTCCCGCAACGGCGCGAGATATCCGTCCATGGAGAACACGCCGTCGGTGACGATCAGCCGCCGCCGCGCCTGCGACGCCTCCTTCAGGCGGGCCTCCAGCTCGGACATGTCGCGGTTGGCGTACCGGAAGCGCTGGGCCTTGGACAGGCGGATGCCGTCGATGATGCTGGCGTGGTTGAGCGCGTCGGAGATCACCGCGTCCTGGGCGTCGAGCAGGGTCTCGAACACGCCGCCGTTGGCGTCGAAGCAGGAGCTGTAGAGGACGGTGTCCTCCATGCCGAGGAAATCGGACAGGCGGGCTTCGAGCTCCTTGTGCACCTCCTGGGTGCCGCAGATGAAGCGTACGGAGGCCATGCCGAACCCCCACCGGTCCAGCGCCTGCTTGGCGGCCTCGACCACGGTGGGCTCGTCGGCCAGGCCCAGGTAGTTGTTGGCGCAGAAGTTGAGCACCTCGCGGCCGGCCACGCTCACCTGGGAGCTCTGCGGGGTGGAGATCACGCGTTCGGGCTTGAGCAGGCCCGCCTCGGTGATCTCGTCGAGCGTCGTACGCAGTTGCTGGCGCACGTTCGTGAACATCACAGACTCCAATCCAGGATGACCTTGCCGGTCCGGCCGCTGGCCGCCGTGTCGAAGGCGGCGTCGAAGTCCCGGTACGAGAACCGGTCGGTGATCACGGGGGAGAGGTCGAGGCCCTTCTCCAGCAGGACGGACATGTTGTACCAGGTCTCGTACATCTCCCGGCCGTACACACCCTTGATCGTGATCATGGAGGTGACGATGGTGGACCAGTCGACGGCGAACTCCTCGGCGGGCAGGCCCAGCATGGCGATCTTCCCGCCGTGGGCCATACTGGCGATCATGTCGCGCACGGCCACCGGGTTGCCGGACATCTCCAGCCCGACGTCGAAGCCCTCGCGCAGGTGGAGCTGGCGCATGCCCTCGGCGATCGAGGAGCGGGAGACGTTCAGGGCGAGGGAGACGCCGAGCTTGCCGGCCAGGTCGAGGCGCTCGTCGCTGACGTCGGTGATCATCACGTTGCGCGCGCCGACGTGCGTGGCCACGGCCGCCGCCATCAGGCCGATCGGGCCGGCGCCGGTGATCAGCACGTCCTCGCCGACCAGGGGGAAGGACAGCGCGGTGTGCACGGCGTTGCCGAACGGGTCGAAGATGGCCGCCACGTCGGGGTGGACGGGCACGCGGTGCACCCAGACGTTCGAGGCGGGCAGCGTGACGTACTCGGCGAAGGCGCCGTCCCTGTTGACGCCGAGCCCGATCGTGTTGGCGCACAGGTGCCTGCGGCCGGCCATGCAGTTGCGGCACTTGCCGCAGACGATGTGTCCCTCGCCGCTGACGAGGTCGCCGACGGCGATGTCCTCGACGCCCGGCGCCACCTCGACCACGTGACCGGAGAACTCGTGCCCGACGATGAGCGGGAGCTCCAGCGCGTGCCGCGCCCAATCGTCAAATTTCCGAATATGTAGGTCTGTGCCGCAGATGCCGGTCCGCAGCACCCGGATCTTCACCTCGCCGGGACCGACCTCGGGCTCGGGCACGTCCACCAGCCACAGGCCGGCCTCGGCCCGCTCTTTGACCAGCGCTTTCATGGCCCCCCACTTTCGCCGTTACGAACCTAGTGCACTGTGCCCGCCAGGCACGGGACGTGTCCATCGAGGAGTTCTTAAGTGCCCCCACAGCTCTGCTTCACGCGACCGCCGTACCTGGCAGAATTAGACAAACTTCTTGAAATAAGCGGTTGGAGGTCAGGTGCGACAGCAGGGCGGTGACGCCTCTCTCCTGCGCAGGCTCAACTCGGCGGCGATCCTGCGCATCCTGCGCGAGACCGAGGTGGCCACGCTGTCGGAGCTGGCGAGGGCGGCCCGCGTATCCAGGCCGACCGCCGAGGTCGTCGTGGAGGACCTGCTCGCCGAGGGGTGGGCGGAGGAGTGCGGCGAGGAGCAGGGGGACCGCCGGCGCGGGCGGCCGGCCAGGCGCTTCCGGTTCCGCGCGGCGGCCGGGCACGTGGTGGGGGTCGGCGTGGGCGCGTCCGGGCTGCGGGCCATGGTCACCGACCTCAACGGCGCCGTCGTGGCCGCGCGCCGCGTGCCCGGCCACCCCTCGGCGCCCGCGGGCGACCGGCTCGACGCCATCGCGGAGCTGGTCGGCGCGGTGGTGGCCGAGGCGGGGCTGACGGTGCCGGACGTGGCCGCCGTGGGCGTCGGCACCACCGGGACGGTGGACGGCTCGGGCAGGGTCGTCAAGAGCGTCGCGCTGGCCGGGTGGACGGGGCTCGACCTGCGGGGCGAGCTGTCCCGCAGGATCCCCGCGCCGGTGCTGGTGGACAACGACATGCGGCTGGCCGTGCTGGCCGAGCACTGGCGCGGCCAGGCGCGGGGCCGCCAGGACGTGGTCTACCTCTTCACCGGCAGCAGGCTGGGGCTGGGGCTGCTCATCGGCGGCAGGCCGCATCGCGGCGCGCACGCCGCCTCGGGCGAGATCGGGCGGCAGCCCGGCGACCACTGGCGGGCCTACCGGCACATGACCGACTACGCGATCTCGGTCGAGCCCGGGGAGATGCGCTCGCAGCGCGAGGCCGCCGAGTTCGCGATCCAGCGGGCCCGAGCGGGCGACGAGCAGGCCGTGCGTGCCGTCAGGGACTTCGCCCGCCATCTCGGCGAGGGCCTGATCACGGTGGTCAACCCGCTGGACCCGGAGATGGTGGTGATCGGCGGCAGCCTGGCCAGGGCCGGTGACCTGCTCATCGAGCCCATCAGGGAGAGGTTCGCGGAGGTCTGCCTCTACCCGCCGGTCGTGGTGGCCTCGGGTCTCGGCGGCGAGTGCATCGCGCTGGGGGCGGTCAGGCTGGCGCTCGAGCATGCCGACCGGCAGCTCTTTACGCCCGCGCCGTGAAGAGATCTGCCGGAAAAGAGGGCATACCAATCATGTTTGCGTAGAACCGCATGATTTAAGCTGGCTTCTTGGATAAATCGGCGCTGTCGGAAGGAACCCCCGTGGAAGACCTGCGCATCGGAGTCATCGGCCTCGGCCTGCGGACCAGCCTCGCCCTGGCGGCGCACCGGCCCGGCAAGGGCGCGGTGGTGGCCGCGCTGTGCGACTCCGACCCGGCGGTGCTCAAGAGGCAGGCGGGCAAGTTCGAGGCAGAACTCCTCACCGAGGACTACCGCGAGCTGCTCGACCGGCCCGACCTCGACGCCGTCGTGGTGAACACGCCCGACGACACGCACGAGCGCCTGGCCATCGACTGCCTGCGCGCCGGCAAGGCCGTCTACCTGGAGAAGCCGATGGCCATCACGGTGGAGGGCTGCGACAACATCCTGCGCGCCGCCCGCGAGAGCGGCACCAGGCTGTACGTCGGGCACAACATGCGGCACATGGGCGTGGTGAGGCTGATGCGCGACATCATCGCCAAGGGCGTCATCGGCGAGCCGAAGACGGTCTGGGTGCGCCACTTCGTCTCGTACGGGGGCGACTACTACTTCAAGGACTGGCACGCCGACCGCACCCGTACCACCGGCCTGCTCCTGCAGAAGGCGGCGCACGACCTCGACGTGATCCACTGGCTCGCCGGCGGCTACACGACCAGGGTGAACGCCCTGGGCGACCTCATGCTCCACGGCGACCTGCCGCGCCGCGCGCCCGGCACCCCGCGGCCCGACGGCTGGCTCCAGGAGTACGAGTGGCCGCCCACCGCACGCAGGAACCTGCACCACGTCGTGGACGTCGAGGACGTGTCGGTGATGAACATGCGCCTGGACAACGGGGTCATCGCGGCCTACCAGCAGTGCCACTTCTCGCCCGACTACGTGCGCAACTACACGGTGATCGGCACCGAGGGCCGCCTGGAGAACTTCGGCGACGGGCCCGGGGACACGGTCAAGGTGTGGAACACCGGGCCCACCGGGTACCGGGACGACTGCGACATCGCGTACAGGGTGCCGGCGGCGACGGGCTCGCACGGGGGCGCGGACATGGAGATCGTCACGGAGTTCCTCAGGTTCGTCAGGGAAGGCGGGGCGACCGACACCTCGCCGGTGGCGGCCAGGATGAGCGTGGCGGCCGGGTACATGGCGACGATGTCGCTGCGGGACGGCGGCATGCCGTACGACGTGCCGGCCCTGGACGCGGACCTGGCGGCGTACTTCGACCGCGGCCAGACGGAACCGGGGAGCGCGTCCGGACAGTAGACATATGTGGATATGTCGACACGCGCCCGCATCCGTGCCGGCGACCAAGAGGCGTTCGGACGGCTCTTCGACGAATGCGCGAAGGCCGTCTACAACCATGCCTTCCGGCTGACCGGCAACTGGTCCACCGCCGAGGACGTGATGGCGCTGACCTTCCTGGAGGCCTGGCGCTTACGGGAGCGGATCGATCCCGAGGGCGGCTCGCTGCGGCCCTGGCTGCTGGGCATTGCCACCAACGTGCACCGCAACGTGCGCCGGGCCGCCCGCAGGCACGACGACGCGCTGGCCAGGATGCCCAGGGGCGAGACGGTGCCGGACTTCGCCGAGGAGGTCGTGGGCCGCATCGACGACGCCGAGCGCCTGGCCGCCGTGCGCGCGGCGTACGGGCGGCTGCGCCGCCAGGAGCAGGACGTCTTCGCGTTGTGCGTCTGGGCCGGGCTCGACTACGCCCAGGCGGCGGAGGCGCTCGGCATCCCGGTGGGCACGGTGCGCTCGCGGCTCTCGCGGGCCCGCAAGAAACTCGCCGACGCGGGGGAACCCCCTCCCGGCAGCCGACAGGTAGTAGGTGACCAAGGCCCGGCGAAGGAGGAGATCCGATGAACATGCCGGCTGAACGCGATCTTCCCGAGGGCCGTCACCGACTGCTCAAGGAGTTCGTGATGACCGAGATCGACGCGACCCCGCGCAGGCGCCGCCTGCCCCGCCTCACCGTCCTGGCCCCCGCCCTGGGGCTGGCGGCCGCCGCGGCGGTGGCGGTGCCGCTGTTCCTGGGCGGCTCGCCCGCCTACGCGGTGTCCAAGCTGCCTGACGGGCTGATCCACATCGACATCAGGGAGGCCAAGGACCCGGACAAGCTGGAGGCGGACCTGCGCGACATGGGGGCGAACGTGGTCGTGGACTACATCCCCCAGGGCAAGAAGTGCGAGCCCCAGCCCCGCAGCAGCCACTTCCTCAGCACGGAGGAGGCCCCGCTGCACGTGTTCCCCACGCCCGAGGACGCCGGGCCGGGCTTCGTCATCGATCCCCGCGTGATCGGGCCGGACCGGACGGGGGTCCTGGAGTTCAGCGTGTCGGAGAACAACGGAGGGGTCATCGCGGGGATCTGGGCCCGGGTGGGCGAGGGGCCGATCGCCGAGTGCACCCTGGTGGACACCACCGAGGCGCCGCTGTCGCACTGATCGGGGCGCGGCTCCCAGGAACGGCGCCCTCGCCGGGGCGGGGAAGGGCGAGGGCGCCTGCCGCCGCGCACGCGGCAGGCGCCGCCAGGCTCAGCGCTCGGCCTCGGAAGGCTTCTTGTCCAGGTCGGGGAAGGGCGACGGCTCCTTGACCGCCTGAGTGATCTGCCGCGGCCCGTTCGGGCTCTCCGCCTCCTGGGCGTCGGCCACCGCTTCGGCCGCGGCCTCCGAGGCCTTGGCCGCCTCCTCGTCGGCCGCCGAGGTGTCGGGCACCTCGTCCCGCGTGGCCGCCGAGCGCGGCAGGGCCTCCGTGAACGCCTTCGAGACGCCCTGCAGGGCCGAGGTGACCTCGCTCGGGATCACCCAGAACGTGTTGCCGTCGCCCTGCGCGAGCTGCGGGAGCACCTGCAGGTACTGGTAGGCCAGCAGCTTCGGGTCGGGGTCGTTGCGGTGGACCGCCTGGAAGACCTGGTCGATGGCGCGCGACTGGCCCTCGGCCTCCAGGATCGCGGCCGTGCGCTGGCCCTCGGCGCGCAGGATGCGGCTCTGCTTGTCGCCCTCCGCCGTGAGGATCTGCGACTGCCGCTGGCCCTCGGCGTTCAGGATCGCCGCGCGCTTGTCGCGCTCGGCCCGCATCTGCTTCTCCATCGCGTCCTTGATGGTCTTCGGCGGGTCGATGGCCTTGATCTCGACGCGGTTGACCCGCAGCCCCCACTTGCCGGTGGCCTCGTCGAGCACGCCGCGCAGCTGGCTGTTGATGGTGTCGCGGGAGGTGAGGGTCTTCTCCAGGTCCATGGAGCCGACGACGTTGCGCAGGGTGGTGACGGTGAGCTGCTCGACGCCGGTGATGTAGTTGGCGATCTCGTACGCCGCCGCCCGCGGGTCGGTCACCTGGAAGTACAGGACGGTGTCGATCTCGACGACCAGGTTGTCCTCGGTGATGACGGGCTGGGGGCGGAAGGAGACGACCTGCTCACGCAGATCGATCACGGGGTAGACGCGGTCGATGTACGGGATGACGAAGTTGAGCCCGGGTTTGAGCGTCCGGTGGTAGCGGCCGAGGCGCTCGACGTTGCGGGCACGGGCCTGCGGGATGATCCGCACCGCCTTCAGCAGGGTCATCACGGCAAAAAGTATGACGAACAGTCCGACCAGCAACAGCGGATCCATGGGTCACTCCCGGGGATATACGAGGGCTGTCGCCCCTTCGATCTCGATGATGTCGACCGTCGCCCCAGTGGGGATCACGAGCGTCTCGTCGTAGGCACGCGCCGACCATTCCTCGCCCCCGACGCGCACGCGGCCGTCGCGGCCCGTCACTTCGGACACGACGTACGCGGGTTTACCGACGAGCGCTTCCACACCGAACCGCTGCAACGGCGGCTGGTTGATATGACGCATCGCGATCGGCCTGAGCACCAGCAGGCCGGCCGCGGAGGACACCGCGAAGAAGATCAACTGCAGAGGCACGGGCAGACCGAGGGCCGCCGTGGCGGCTGTCAGCAGAGCCGCGGCGCCCAGCAGGCCGAGCGAGGCCGTGAGCGTGAATATTTCGGCCACGCCGAGGACGACCGCGAGGATTATCCAGATGATCCATTCATCCATGTCCTGGCCCTCCTGGTGGGACAACGGGCCTGCATCCGCGAGTGGTTCCTCCTCCCTCTACCGTAGTCCCGATATCAGCGCTGCGGGACCCTCGCGCCTGGGTCGTCGATTTCCGGCAGCGCGCTGCCCTGCCGCCATTTCTCCCACGGCAGTTGCCAGAAACCCCAGCCGTTGTCCCATTCGAGGACGCGGTCGGTGCCCGTGATCGTGACGGGGTCGCCGCGCAGCGAGGAGGCGTAGAACCAGGCCGCCTGGTCAGGCCTGGCGTTGACGCAGCCGTGGCTGACGTTCGACCGGCCCTGGGCCCACACGTTGTCCTTGGCGTGCACGTATTCCCCGCTGTTGGAAATGCGCACGGCATGGTCGATCATCAGGTCGTAATAACCGGGATCACCTTTTTGCCGGCCGGGGGAGATCATGCGCACCGGATTTCCCTTGTCCATGGTCAGATGAATGCCGCTGGTCGTGGTGTATTCGGTGGTGGTGGCCATGCCGGCGCTGATGGCCATGCGCTGGGCGACCGTGCCGTCGCGCAGGACGACCATCTGATGGGTCCTGGTGTCGATGGTGCTGGTCTGCCTGCGGCCGACGGTGAAGGCGAAGGTGGAGTCGGTGGCGCCGTAGAGGCCGTCGCCCGCGCGCACGCCCGCCAGGTGCGCCGTGACCGTGACCTGCTGCCTGGACGACCACAGCCGCCGGGTGCGGTAGACCACCTGCGTGTCGGAGGTCCACCGCCAGGCGCCTTCCAGCGGCGCCTGCGCCCGCACCTCGAGCGCGCGCTCGACGGCCGCCTTGTCCTCGATGGGCGCGTCGAAGTCGATGACGATCGGCATGCCCACGCCGACCGTCTCGCCGGGCAGCGGCGCGGTGGTGGCCACCTGGAACGTCCGGGCGGCGGTGCGGGTGCGCAGGCGGCCCATCGCGACCGTGGCGGGCGCGCCCTCGCGGGTGGCGGTGGCGGTCACCGTGTATTCGGCCCCGGGCCGGAGAGTCCAGTCGGTGCGCCACGTCGTGCGAGAGTCGTCGAGCCGGCCGGGCACCGGCTCGCCGCTCTCGTAGACCAGCACCTGGGTGAGCGTGCCGCCCTGCGACCTGATCACCAGGCCGCGATCGGTCCGGGCGCGCTTGGAGTCGAACGGCGGCCAGACCTGTACGACGGGCGGCGCCGCCGGAGGCCCTGCCGCGCCGGAACCGCAGCCACCGACCAGGAGCAAGCACCCGCAGACCAGGAGAAAGGCGACACAAAACGTCGCGGCACGCCGCATGTGACTCCTGCTTTCCGAGGGAAGGGGTGGTCCCAGGGTAGCGGGGAGTCACCGTGCAAGCACACGGAGTCAGCTATCCGACAGTTCCGGAAACTTCGCCCAATGTCAGCCCGCCAGCGGTGGCCCGGATCGTCACCGTGTCGCCGTCCTGCAGGAACGTGCGCGTCTCGCCGCCCGACAGCTTGATCGGATCGGTGCCGTTCCAGGTCAGCTCGATGAGCGAGCCGCGCTCGCCCCGCTCGGGGCCCGAGATCGTGCCGCTGGCGAACAGGTCCCCGGTCCGCAGCGAGGCCCCGTTCACCGTCAGGTGGGCGAGCATCTGGTCGGGCGTCCAGTACATGGCCGAGTACGGCGGCCGCGACACGACCTCGCCGTTGAGCAGGATCTCCAGCTCGATGTCCAGGCCCCAGTCACCCTGCCTGCGCAGGTACGCGGCCGGCTCCGGGTCCTGGGCCCTGCCGGGGATCCTGGGCAGCGCCTCCAGCGGCGTGACCCAGGGCGAGACCGACGTGGCGAACGACTTGGCCAGGAACGGCCCCAGCGGCACGTACTCCCACGCCTGGATGTCCCGCGCGCTCCAGTCGTTGACCAGCGTCACCCCGAACACGTGGTCCTCGAACGCCCCCGCGGGCGAGCCCATCGTGGTCGGCACGCCCACCACGAAGCCCAGCTCCGCCTCGATGTCGAGCTTCTGGCACGGCCCGAACACCCCCGCCCCGAGCTGCCCCTGGGGCCGCCTGACCGGCGTGCCCGACACCACGACCGTGCCCGACCTGCCGTGGTAGCCGACGGGCAGGTGCCGCCAGTTCGGCTGCAGCGGCTCCGAGCCCGGGCGGAAGATCTTGCCGATGTTGCTCGCGTGGTCGATCGAGCAGTAGAAGTCGACGTAGTCGGCCACCTCGAACGGCAGGTGCAGCCGCACCTGGTCCAGCGGGATCAGGTGCCGCTCGGTGACGGACCGGTCGCCGGTGAGCTTGTTCCTGATCAGGGCCCTGGTGTCGTGCCAGGCCACGCGGCCCCTGGCCATGAACGGGTTGAGCGAGGGGGCGGCGAAGACCTCGTCGTGCAGGGCGGCGGCCAGGTCGAGCACCTTGTCGCCGTACCGGACGCCGACCCTGGGCTCCTGCCCCGGGCAGGAGAAGACGCCGTACGGCAGGTTGTCCACATCCCAGCTCATGAGATCAGCCCCAGCGTGCGCAGGTCGTCGATGGGCGCGCTGGTGTTGCACGAGCCGTAGCTCACCAGCAGTTGCCGCGCCCGCCGTGCCGTGTCCTCCTGGACGGCGTTCGCCATCCGTACGAGATGGCCGACGTCGGTCGTGCGCAGCACGGGCGCCGGGTCGCGGCCCTCCACGGCCTCGCAGACGCCCAGCAGCAGGTTCAGGAAGCCGTGCCGGTCCACGCCGAGCGAGGGGTCGAAGTGGCGTACGGCGTGGTGCAGCCCGGCCGAGGCCTTGAACGGGATGCCGCTCTCCGCGCAGGACCTGATGAACTGCCCCAGGTGCTCGACGGGCGGGAACGCCTCGGCCGTCGTGCCGCCGCAGCGCACCTTCAGCCCGACGCCGTCGGGCACGTCCACGGCCATCTTGCGCGGGGGCACCTCGGCGAACAGCCGCACGCCGTCGCGCAACTCCAGCCGTCCGGCCAGCTCCTCTACGGAGGTGTCGGGCGGCAGCCGCATCTCGACGTAGTCGACCGGCAGGTCGCCCCAGTCGGGCAGCGTGCTGGTGTCCGCGATCAGCCCGATCCTGCGCGGCCGGTAGTCCATGCCGCGCAGCCGCTCCAGGCGGCTGGCCGGGCAGAGGAAGCGGTGGGTGAGCACCTCGCTGCCCCGCTCCAGGTCGCGCCGGTTGCGCTTCAGGGCCTCGTCCATGTGCAGGGACGTCGGCGGGAACAGGCCCGCGTCGTCCACCAGTGCGGTGTAGAGATTCATCGTGCCCAGGTCCAGGCGTATCCGGGGTCCTCGCAGGACAGTGCGCCCTGGCCGAGGTCGAGCGGGCGGAACGTGTCCACCATGACGGCCACCTCGCTGGTCGTCGTGACGCCGCGCGAGACGGCGTCGATCACCGCCTCCACGGCTCCCGGCTGCGGCCCGTGCGTGAAGCCGGCCGGGTGCAGCGAGATCGAGCCCACGTCGATGCCGGAGCCCGCGCGGGCCGAGTAGTCGCCGCCGACGTAGAACATGAACTCGTCGGAGTCCACGTTGTGGTGGTTGTACGGGATCGGCACGGCCTCCGGGTGGTAGTCGAGCGGCCGTGGGCAGAACGAGCACACCACGAACCCCGGCCCCTCGAACGTCTGGTGCACCGGCGGCGGCGCGTGCGTCTTCTTCACGATCGGCTCGAAGTCCTCGATGTTGAACGCGAACGGATAGAGGTATCCGTCCCAGCCCACCACGTCGAACGGGTGGTTGCGGTAGACGAGCCTGGTCAGCCCGCCGCGCGTGCGGACCAGGACCGGCACCTCCTCGCCCTCGACGACGAGCGGCTCGGACGGGGCGCGCAGGTCGCGCTCGCAGTAGGGCGCGTGCTCCAGGAACTGGCCGTACTGCGACAGGTAGCGCTTGGGCGGCCTGATGTGCCCGGCCGCCTCGATGGCCAGCACGTTCGCCGGGCCGCCCTGCGGGACCCAGCGGTGGATGGTGCCGGTCGGGATCACCACGTAGTCGCCCTCGGCGGCCTCGATCACGCCGTACGTGGACTCGAAGCGCGCCCGCCCCCGCTGGACGTAGACGCACTCGTCGCCCATGGAGTTGCGGTAGAGCTCGCTGGGCTGGTCACTGGTCGCGTACGACAATCGGACGTCGCCGTTGCCGGCCAGCGTCATCCGGCCGGTGACCAGGTCGCCCGCGCTGATGAGGTCCTGGGTGCGGAAGTGGCGCGGCGAGAGCGGCAGGTTGGGTTCGAGCCGCGTCTCCACGGCCGGCGTGACCGCGTCGGCCTTGATGATCGCGGTAGGCAGGTGGCGGTGGTAGAGCAGCGAGGAGTCGGACGAGAAACCCTCCTCGCCCATCAGCTCCTCCGCGTACAGACCGCCGTCCGGCCGTCTGAACTGCGTGTGCCGCTTGCGCGGCACCTCTCCCACGACCCGGTAGTACGGCATCGGCCCCTCCATGCCTGTCCGACTATCGGACGTAAGTGTCCTCTATATGAAACTACCGTCCGCCATCGGCGAGGAGATGTCAACCCAGAGCGGCGGCCAGCTCCGCGGCGGCGGCCACCACGCGCGGCCCCGTGGACTCCTCCAGCGGCCCGAACGTCACCACCCCCACCGACGCCTCCAGCCACGGCAGCCCGGTCACGGGCGCGGCGACGCCTCGTGCCCCCTCCTGCAACTGCCCCTCCGTCACGAAGTAGTCGTGCCGCCCCTCCCGCAGGGCGAGAATCGCCTGCCCCGCCGCGCCCTTGGCCAGCGGATGGCGCGAGCCCTCGCGGTAGGCCACGTGCATCTTCGTCCAGGACGGCTCGACCACCGCGACGGCCAGCCCGTCGTCACCCTCGGCCACGGTCAGGTGCGCGGTCGCGCCCACCTGCTCGGCCAGCCGCCGCAACGTCGGCACCGCCGCCGCGCGCAGCAGCGGCTGCACGGCCTGCGCCAGCGCCAGCACCCCGAACCCGAGATGCACCCGCCCCTCGGCGTCCCTGCGCACGAACCCCTCGCCCAGCAGCGTCGTCAGCAGCCGGTACACCACGGGGCGGCTCAGCGACAGCTCGGCGCTCAGCTCGGTCGGCGTGCGCCCGCCCTTGCCGTCGGCGAGCAGTCGGAGCAGGCGGAGCCCGCGTTCCAGGGTCTGAGCTGATTCAGCGGCCATGCGACCGATTATGGAGTCACGCTCTGCTGTGAAGGGGACGGTGAAGGGGGTACGTATCGGCGTAGAAGAGCAGGGGGGTAATGATGCGGCAAACGTGGGTTCTCCTGCTTGCCGGGTTGGCGATGTGCGCCCTTTCGCCTGCCATGCCCTCGCTCACCACGCCCATGGTCCCGATGGCCCGCGAGACGCCCGCCGACCAGAGCCTGGTGGAGAGCACGTTCTACGTCACCGTGGGCATCGAGGTGAACCAGTCGCTGCTGCCCGTCGCCAAGGGCGCCACCTTCCGCCCCGCCTACCTCGCGGTCGGCGTCAAGGTCGACCAGGGCGGCCGCCTGTACGGCAAACCGCAGCGCTCCGGCACGTTCGTCGCCACCGTGCAGGTCTGCTCCGGGGCGTCGTGCCGCCAGCAGGACGTCACGCTCGTGGTGCTGGCCAACGTGCCGTGGGAGCCGCGCGAGCTGACCTTCCCCGGCAAGGCCGGCACGGCGCTGAGCGGTGAGATCGGCATCAACGGCGGCCCCGCGGGGGTGGTGCCCACCTTCACCGTGACCGACCACGACAAGGTGCCCGAGGGCGTGAGCATCGGCCCCGACGGCCAGGTGGGCGGCGTCCCCGCCGCGCCCGGCATCTCCGAGGTGCCGGTGCGCATCTGCGTGGCGGGCAACTGCGCCGGCGTGGTCGTCCGGCTCATCATCGTCTGAGTCTTGTGGCGGGGCCCGGTTTCCGGTCACCGTGGTCTCATGAAATCGGTCATTGTGGTCGGAGCGGGCATTTGGGGGTCGTCGCTGGCATTGCGGCTGGCCGAAACCGGCTGGCGGGTGACGCTGGTCGAGCAGCACAGGCCGGGGCACGTACGGCAGGCCAGCGCCGGCGAGACGCGGCTGCTGCGCTGCGCCCACGGGGCCGACGACTGGTACGCCCGCCGCGCGTGGGAGGCCAGGGACGGCTGGCGGCGGCTGGGCGAGCGGGCGGGGGAGGAGCTCTACCTGGAGGCCGGGATGGTGTGGTTCGCCAGGACCCCCGGCGGGTGGGAGCACGCCAGCGCCCAGGTGCTGAAAGGACTGGACATCGAGTGCGAGGAGCTGGACCCGGCCGACGGCGCCAGGTTCTTCCCCGACTTCAGCGGCGACGGCCTCAGCTTCCTGCTCTGGGAGCCGAACGCGGGCGTGATCAGGGCCAGGCGGGCCACCCAGGTGACCGCCGGCCTGGCGGCGTACGCCGGGGTCCGGCTGGTCAGGGCGCGGGCGCTGCCCGTGCCGGAGGAGAGCGCGGTCATGGTCGACGGCGAGCTCCACCGCGCCGACCGGGTGGTGTGGGCGTGCGGCGCCTGGCTGCCCCAGCTCTTCGACGGGCTGCCGATCACCGTGACCAAGCAGGACACGCTGCACTTCGCGGTTCCGCCCGCCTGGTCGGTCCCCGAGACCCCGGCCTGGGTCGACTACGACGCCTCCGCCTACGGGCACGGCGACGTGGACGGGGTGGGCATGAAGTCCACCTCCGACGCGGAGGGGCGGCCGTACGAGCCGGAGCACGGCAGCCGCGCGGTCGACGCGGACAGCGTCGAGCGGGCCGCGGGCTACCTGGGCCGCAGGTTCCCCGCGCTGGCGCAGGCGCCGGTGCTGTTCAGCCAGGTCTGCCAGTACGCGCTCACGCCGGACGCCGAATGGCTGCTCGCCGAGACCGCACCCGGCGTGTGGCTGCTCGGCGGGGACTCGGGGCACGGGTTCAAGCACGCGCCGGCGCTGGCCGGGTACGTGGCGGGCGTCCTGGACGGCGAGCACGCGCCGGACCCGCGCTTCGGGCTGCACGAGCGTGTCCCTACCCGTGGCCTGCGGACAAGCGGTCAGACGGGGTAGGGCGCACCCCACCGGAACTCGGGGGACGGCGGGCATGATCCGGACAGGGTGCGCGACGGAGACTGCGGTATCACCACTTTTTCCGGAGGTTCCGTCATGAGCACCACCACCACTGCCGTCAGGATCGAGCCGGCCCCGCCCGTCGTGCACACCGCCGCCATGCTGTGGCTGTCGGCCGTCGCGTTCGGCGCGTTCGAGGCCGTGCTGATGATCGGCAAGCTGCTGTACGAGGGCACGCCGGTGCTCGACGTGCTGCCGCAGGGCGGGTTCCGGCTGGCCGTCTTCGCCGGTGCGGTCTTCCTGGCGCTGAAGCTGAAGGGCGGCGCGAACTGGGCCCGCTGGACGCTGGCGGGGACGCTCGGCGTGTTCGGCACGATCTCGCTGGTCAAGGAGCCGATCGAGTGGCTGCTCGCGGGCGGCTCGATCGCCGAGGCCATGGCCGGGGCCGACGCGATGGCGTGGGTCTTCGCGGCCAGCCGGGTGCTGCACGTGCTGGCCGTGCTGGGGGCGCTGGTGCTGATGTTCCAGCCCAGGGCCAACGCCTACTTCAGGTCGGCGTGAGCGGTGGCCCGTGGCTCCGGCGCGCGCAGGTTGCGCACGCCGGGCGACAGCAGCGCGGCCAGCGTGGAGATCACCACGATGACCGCGCAGCCGAGCAGCGACTCCCGGGTGCCGAACCAGCCCGCCGCGGGCCCGGCCAGCAGCAGCCCGATCGGGCCGAACATCAGCGAGCCGAGCAGGTCGTACGAGCTGACCCGCGACAACGACTCGGCCGGGATCTCGCGCTGCATCGTGGTCTGCCAGAGCACGCCGAACACGTCGAAGCACACGCCGAGCACGAACGCCCCGCCGACGATCGCCCACAGCGGCGCGTCCAGCCCGAGCAGCAGGTACGGCAGCGCGGCAGGGAAGCAGAGCAGCACCCCGACCAGGATCGGGCGGCGCGGCCGCACCCGCAGCGACACCAGCACGCCGACGATCGTCCCGACGGCCTCGCCCGCCAGGAAGCCCGACCAGGCCAGCGGCCCGCCCAGGCTCTCCTTGGCCAGCAGCGGCCCGAGCACGCCGTGCCCGGCCTGGATGGCCATGACCAGCAGCGAGAACTGCGCGACCACGACCCAGATCCACTGCCGGGAGCTGAACTCCCGCCAGCCGTCACGCAGGTCGGCCAGCACCGAGTGGGCCTCGCCCCGTGAGCGGTCGCCGGGCGCCAGCCGCAACATCGCGATCAGCACGCCCGCGACGGAGAACATCGCGCCGCTCGTGATCAGCGCCCAGCCCCCGCCGACCAGCACCACCGTGCCGCCGCCGAGCACCGCGCCGGCCACCCGCGAGGCGTTCGCGCCCAGGCCGAGCAGCGCGTTGCCGGTCTGCAGCCGCTCCGGGGGGACGACCTCGGGGATGATGCCGGTGAGCGCCGGGAACGTGACCGCCGTGGCCACCCCGGCCAGCGCCGCCGCCGAGATCAGCGCGGGCATCGGGGTCCAGCCGGTGAGCAACATGACGCCCAGCGCGAAGAACCCGGCCGCCATGAGGAGCTCGCCCGCCATCATCACCCGCTGGCGTGGGAGGCGGTCCGCGATCACGCCGCCGACCAGCATGAACGCGATCATGGGCAGCGCCTCGGCGGCGAGCACCGCCGACAGCGTGGAGGCGGTCGCGCCCGGCAGGTTGAGCACGCCGAACGCCAGCGCCACGGGGGCGAACGCGCTGCCGAGCATGGAGATCGTCCGCGCCGACAGCAGCAGCGCGAAGCGGCGGTCCCGGAGCAGGCCGAGGTCGCGGAGAAAACTATGCATCGGCGCAAACTCCCTAAAAGCAGCCAAACCCCGCTATTCTGCCGCAACTCACACCCGCTGTCGTGTGGATATTTATTGTCACGCCGGCAACAAGACCGGTCGCGGAATGTGCTTGAGCCGGGCAAGAATCACGCCTGCTTCTCCCGTAATTTGCTAGGTCCTGCTCACGGTGAGGGGGACCAGGCATGCGCGAGATGCTGATCGCACAGGTGGCCCGGTGGGCCCGGGAGATCCCGCAGGCGCCCGCGTACACGTTCGTCGACCACCTCGGGGGCGGCACGCGGCACACGCTCACCTGGGGGCGTGCCGACCTCAAGGCCAGGGCGCTGGCCGTGCGGCTGCGCGAGCTGGCGGCGCCGGGCGAGCGCGTGGCGGTGCTCGTGCCGCAGGGGCTGGACTACGTGGTGGCGATGCTGGGCGCGATGTACGCCCGGCTCGTCGCGGTGCCGCTGTTCGCGCCCGGGCTGCCGGGGCACGGCGAGCGGCTGGCCGGGGCGTACGCCGACGCCGACCCCCTGATCGTGCTGACCACGGCCCCCGCGCTGCCCGGCGTCACGGACTTCCTGGCCACCATCCACGCCCCCAAGCACGTGCTCGCCGTGGACACCGTCTCCGACCTGCTCGCCGACGAGTGGGAGCCCGAGCCGGCCGGGCCGGACGACCTGGCCTACCTGCAGTACACCTCCGGCTCCACCCGCACGCCCGCCGGGGTCGAGATCACCCACGGGAACCTCACCGCCAACGCCACCCAGCTCTGGGAGCTGTTCCGGGCCAGGCCCAGGACGTCGGTGGCGGCGCTGTGGCTGCCGCTCTTCCACGACATGGGCCTGGTCGCCACCGTCGCGATGCCGATGATGGGCGGGAACCAGGCGGCGTTCATGGATCCGGTGGCGTTCGTCATGCGGCCGGTGCGGTGGTTGCGGCTGCTGTCGGAGTTCGGGGACGTGTTCACCGCCGGGCCCAACTTCGCCTACGAGTACACCGCCGCCCGCGTCACCCCCGAGGAGAAGGCCGGGCTGGACCTGTCCGGGGTGCGGGTCATGCTGAACGGCGCCGAGCCGGTGCGGCCGGGGGCGATCGAGGCGTTCGACGCGGCGTTCGCCGGGTGCGGGCTGCGACCCGAGGCGCACACGCCCGCGTACGGGCTGGCCGAGGCCACCGTCTTCGTCACCGCCACCGGGCGGGACGAGCGGCCCGTGACGACCGTCTTCGACCGCGACGCGCTGCGGGACGGGCGCGCGGTGCCCGCCGCCGCGGGGTCGTGCCTGGTGTCGTGCGGGCGCCCCCACGGGCAGCAGGTGCGCATCGTGGACCCCTCCGGGCGGGCCCTCCCGGACGGCGAGGTGGGCGAGATCTGGGTGCAGGGGCCGAACGTGGCCCGCGCCTACTGGCGCGATCCCGCGCGCAGCGCGGAGGTGTTCGGGGCGGTGCTGGAGGGCGTGGACGGGACCTGGCTGCGCACCGGTGACCTGGGGGTGCGGCACGACGGGCGGCTGTACGTCACCGGGCGGATCAAGGATCTGGTCATCGTGGACGGGCGCAACCACTACCCGCAGGACATCGAGGCCACCGCGCAGGAGGCCCATCCGGCGGTGCGGCGGGACCGGGTGGCGGCCTTCTCCCTGCCCTTCGACGAGGGCGAGCGGCTGGTCGTGGTGGCCGAGCGGTCGCGGGCCGGGGAGTCCGCCGGCGCGGAGGAGGTCGGGCGGGCGGTACGGGCCGCCGTCCGGAAATATCACGATCTAGCGGTGCACGACTTCGTGCTGACCGGGGCCGGGACCGTGCCGAGGACGTCGAGCGGGAAGATCGCCCGGCAGGCGTGCCTCCAGGCGTACCTGGAGGGTCTGTTTGTTTGAGTCGGCGGGCCGCCTGGTCTACCGGGGCCGGTGGACCCTGCTGGCGCTGACCCTGGCGGCCGCCGTCCTCGTCGCGCCGTTCGGCCTGGAGCTGTTCGGCCGGATGGCCGACGGCGGCTTCGAGGACCCGCGTGCCGACTCCACCACCGCCGCCCGCTGGAACGACGAGTGGTACGGCGGCCACGCCCCCGACGTCGTCGTCCTCTACCGGCACCCCTCGGTCAAGGTGCGCGACGCCCGGTACAAGGCCGCCGTGCACCGCTCGCTGCGGGCCCTGCCGGGCCGGCACGTGCGCGCGATGGCCACGTACTGGACGACCAAGTCCAAGAAGATGGTCTCCGAGGACGGGCACTCGACGTACGCGATCGTCACGCTCAAGGGCGACGAGCAGCGCGCCTACGCCGCCATCGCCGACCGGCTCAGGAACGTCGACAACCTCTACGTGTCGGTCGGCGGCTCCGTGCCCCTCCTCGACGAGCTCAACGACCAGACCGCCGCCGACCTCACCCGCGCCGAGGCCATCTCCATGCCCGTGCTGCTGGTGCTGCTCGTCGTCGTCTTCGGCAGCCTCGTGGCCGCCGGGCTGCCGCTGGTCGTGGGGCTGCTCGCGGTGCTCGGCGCGCTGGTGCTGCTGCGGCTGCTCACCTCCGTCACCGAGGTGTCCGTCTTCTCGCTGAACGTCGTCACCATGCTCGGGCTCGGCCTGGCCATCGACTACTCGCTGTTCGTGCTCAAGGCGTTCAGGGAGGAGATCGCCCGCGGGGCCACGAACGAGCAGGCCGTGGTGCGGACCATGGCCACGGCCGGGCGCACCGTGGCCTTCTCCGGGCTGACCGTCGCCACGGCGCTGCTGGGGTTGTTGCTGTTCCCGCAGATGTTCCTGCGCTCGATCGGGCTCGGCGCCGCCGCCGTGGTGCTCGTCGCGGTGGGGGCCGCGCTGATCGTGCTGCCCGCCGTGCTCGGCGTGCTGGGGCCGCGCGTGAACGCGTTACGCATCACGCCCGACTTCGGGCCGCGCAGGGAGGGCGGGCTGTGGCACTCCGTGGCCTCCAGCGTGATGCGCCGGCCCGTGCTGTATCTGGTGGCGGTGAGCGTCGTGCTGGTCGCGCTGGCGGTGCCGTTCCTGCACGTCAAGTTCGGGAACGTGGACCACAGGGTGCTCCCGGCCGCCTCCGAGAGCCGCCGCGTCGCCGAGACCCTCGACCGGGACTTCGCCCGCAACGCCATGGCCGCGATCGACGTGCACGTCCTGGTCGAGCGCTCCTTCACCGGCGCGCCGCCGCTTCCTGGGCCGCTCGGGCAGGGCCACACGCCGATCAGCGCCGTCACCCCCGTGAGCCCCGTGGACGTCCGGCCGCTGGCGCGGCGGCTGGAGCGGCTGCCCGGCGTCACGGACGTCGAGGTGGCGGGCCTGTCACAGGCGAACGGGGCGGTGCGGCTGGCCGTGCGGTACGCCTCGGACCCCATGTCGGACGAGGCCAGGGCCCTCGTACGGTCGATCCGCGCCCTCTCGCCCGAGCCGAACGTGCGGCGGGTCGTGGTCGGCGGGCCCACGGCGGCCCAACTGGACCTCCAGGACAGCCTGGTCGCCACGCTGCCGTGGATGGCGCTCGTGGTCTGCTCGGTCACGGGGGTGCTGCTGTTCGCCGCGTTCGGGTCGCTGGTGCTGCCCGTCAAGGCGCTGCTGATGAACGTGCTGTCCATCGGGGCCTCGTTCGGCGTGATCGTGTGGGCCTTCCAGGACGGTCACCTGGCCGCCGCCCTGAACTTCACCTCCACCGGGTCCATCGAGGCCACCGTGACCGTGCTCATCCTGGCCGTGGTGTTCGGGCTGTCCATGGACTACGAGCTGTTCCTGCTGTCGCGGGTGCGGGCGGAGTGGCTGCGTACGGGGGACAACACCGCCGCCGTCGCCGCCGGGCTGCAGCAGACGGGCGGGGTGATCACCAGTGCGGCGCTGCTGTTGCTGGTCGTGATCGGGGCCTTCTCCACGGCCGGGATCACGATCGTGAAGCTGCTCGGGGTGGGCATGTTCGTGGCGATCGTGGTGGACGCGACGCTGGTTCGGGCGCTGCTGGTGCCTGCGTCGATGCGGCTGATGGGCGGGGCGAACTGGTGGTTGCCGCGGTCGTGGCGCGCCTTCCACCACCGCATCGCACTCCGCGAGGCCGCCCCGGCCCCCACCCCGGCCCCCACCCCGGCCCCCACCCCGGCCCCCACCCCGACCTCCGCCTCGGCATCGGCCTCCGCCTCGGCCTCCGCCCCGGCACCGGCCTCCGCCCCGGCCACTCCGGCCTCCGCACTGGCCCCGGCACCGGCTCCGGCCTCCGCACTGGCCCCGGCACCGGCACCGGCATCGGCACCTGTGCCGCGCCCCGCCGCCGGTACGCCGTCCGGCGTGAGGCTGCCGCGGGCGATCACGCCGACTCCTGAGGACGCGCCGCCCGCGGTGACCGTGAACGGCCGGCCGGCCGTCTTCGGGGCGGACACCGATCCCGTGCCGCTTCCCGCCGCGCCCGCGCGACCGGGCGCGTCCGCGCTCCCCGCCGCGCCCGCGCATCCGGCCGTGTCCGGGCGACCTGCCGTGTCCGCGCAACCCGCCGCACGGGAGCTCCAGGCCGAGCCCGGCGAACATGGCGGGCCCGGCGAAGATGGCGGGCCCGGCGAAGATGGCAGGCCCCGCGAACGTGGTGGGCCCCGCGAACGTGGCGAACGCGGTGCACGTGGCGAGTCCGGTGAAGGTGCTGCCGCTGGTGAGGGTGATCAGGCCGGGCGGCGGGTGGGCTGGGTGCGGGTGGTGGAGAGGCGCGCCCGGGTGGTCCGGGCGTTGCCGGGCGGCGGCTGGACGTGGGTGGAGGTGGACGAATGAGCCTGACCGCCACCGGGGCGCGGCGGCGGCCCGTCAGGGCCTGGGCGCTGTTCCTCGTCACGGGCGCGGCCGGTTTCATGACCACGCTGGACAACACGGTCGTCACCGTCGCGATCCCCAGCATCCAGCGCGACCTCGGCGCGGGCCTGGCCGACCTGGAATGGGTGGCGACCGGGTACATCCTGACCTTCGCGGGCCTCATGCTCGCCGGCGGGCGGCTGGCCGACGTCCACGGGCATCGGCGGGTGCTGCTGGCGGGGCTGGGGGCGTTCACGGTGGCCTCGCTCGGCGCGGGCCTGTCAGGCTCCGTCGGGGTGCTGGTCGCGGCCCGGCTGGCGCAGGGGGCCGGGGCGGCGTTGATCCTGCCCGCGACGCTTGCCGTGCTGGCCGGGCGGGAGGAGCGGCAGCGCTCCATGGGGGTGGCCGTGTGGATGGCCTCCGGGGCGGCGGCGCTGGCGCTCGGGCCGGTGGCGGGCGGCTACCTCAGCGAGCATGCGCACTGGAGCTGGGTGTTCCTGGCCAACGTGCCGCTGGGCGTCGCGATCATGGCGCTGGTCACCGTGGCTGTCCCCGATGGCGCGGGCGACCCTGGCCGCCCTCGTGCTCGTGTGGCCGTCGGGCCCGGCGGCGCCGACCGGCCTGGCCGCCCTCGTGCTCGTGCGGTCGCCGGGCCGGGCGGCGCCGGCCGGCCTGGCCGCCCTCGTGCTCGTGTGGCCGCCGGGTCGGGTGGCGCCGACCGTTCGCGTGCCCGTGCAGCCGGCGGGCGGGAACTGGACGTGGCCGGGGTGGCGGCGTCGGTGGTGTTCCTGGCGGCCGGGACGTTCGCGTTGATTCATGGTGGGGCGCACGGGTGGACGTCGCCCGCCGTCGTGGTGGCGGTGCTCGGGTGCGCGGGCGGCGGGGTGGCGTTCGTGGTGGCCGAGCGGCGGGCCCGGGAGCCGATGGTGGAGCTGGGGCTGTTCAGGGTGCGGAGCTTCGCGGGCGGGGTGGCGGCCCAGGTGCTCTGGGGGCTCGGGGTGAACGGGGTGTTCTTCTATACGGCGATCTTCCTGCAGGGGGTGCTCGGGTTCACGCCGACGGACTCCGGGGTGGCGTTCGTGCCGCTGGCGCTGCTGGTCGTGATCGTCACGCCGGTCGTGCCGCTGGTGGAGCGGCGGCTGGGGGCCGGGCGGACGGTGGCCGCCGGGCTCGTGCTCGTGGCCGCCGGGATGGCGCTGGCCGCGACGCTGGAGGCGGGGGACGGGTGGGGGCGGCTGCTGCCCGCCGTGTGCGCCATCGGGGTGGGCTCGGCGCTGACCATGCCCCTGGGGTCGGCGGTGCTGGGCGCCGTGCCGGAGGCGCGGGCCGGGGTGGCGGGTGGGATCTTCTCCGTGAGTCGCGAAATTTCGGGACTCTTCGGGATCGCGGCCGTCGGGGTGATCGTGCACGCCGCGGGCGATTTCGCCACCGGGTACGCGGTAGGGCTGCTGGCGGCGGCCGGGCTGGTGCTGGCCGGGGCGCTGATCAGCCTGGTGACCCTCCCATGAGGCCGCGGTCGCCGACCCGGGAGGCGGCGGGGACGTGAGGGTGGCGGTGCTGGGGCTCGGGTCACGAGGGGACGTGCAACCGTGTGCGGCGCTCGCCCGGGAGCTGGCCGCGCGCGGGCATGCGGTCACGCTGGTCGCGCCCCGCCGATACGCCTGGCTCGCCCGGCGCGGCGACGGGGACGTTGCGCCGCCAGAGTGCGGCAGCGGCGGAGGCATCGCGCCGCCAGAGTGCGGCGACGGTGGCGTTGCGCCGCCAGAGTGCGGCGACGGTGGCGTCGCGCCGCCAGAGTGCGGCGACGGAGACATCGCGCCGGCGAAGCGCGGCGGCGAGGACGTCGCGCCGGGCGATCGCGGCGACCGGTACGGCGCGACGGCGGGGCCCGGGGTGGCGTTCGCCGCGTTGAGCGTGGATCCGCCGGCGGTCGTGGAGAGCGAGGAGGGGCGGCGGTGGCTGGGGAGCGGCCCGCTGGGGTTCGTGCGCGGGTTCAGGACCGTCGTCGAGCCGCTGGCCACCACCCTGGTCAAGGAGGTGGATGCCGCCTGCGCGGGCGCGGACCTGGTGCTCGCCCCCGCCCTGGGCGCCTTCGGCCGCCACCTGCACGACCGGTACGGCATCCCGTACCGGATCCTGCACTTCCAGCCCAGCGAGCCGACCCGAGAGTTCCCCAACCCGCTGGTGCCGCCGGCGACCCTGGGCCCGTTGGGGAACCGGGCCAGCTACGCCGTGATCGAGCGGCTCGGCTGGCTGGTGCTCGGCCGCATGGTGAACCGGCTGCGGTCGAGCGTCCTGGGCCTGGGGCCGCTGCGCGGGAGCCCGTTCGCGGCGGATCGGCGGGCGCGGGTGCCGGTGTTGTGCGGGGTGAGCCCGCTCGTCGTGCCCCGGCCCGCGGACTGGCCCGGGCACGTGCACCTGACGGGCTACTGGCGGCTGCCGGCCGCGGAGGCGGACGGCGGCATCGAGGACTTTCTGCAGGCGGGGCCCGCGCCGGTGTTCGTGGGGTTCGGGAGCATGGTGCCGGGCGAGCCGGAGCGGGTGGCGGCCGAGGTGGCCGGGGCGCTGCGGCGGGCGCGGATGCGGGGCGTCGTGCAGGGGCTGCCGGTGGCCGAGGACGATGACGTGCGGGTGGTGGGGGAGGTGGCGCACGAACGGCTGTTCCCGAGGATGGCGGCCGTCGTGCACCACGGCGGCGCCGGCACCACGGGGACGGCCCTGGCGGCGGGGGTGCCGAACGTGGTCTGCCCGTTCTTCTCCGACCAGCCGTTCTGGGGCAGGCGGGTGGCGGCGCTGGGGGTGGGGCCGCGGCCGTTGCCCGTGACCGGGCTGACCAGGGACGAGCTGGCGGCGCGGCTGATCGCCGTACATGAATATCGGGAGAACGCCGTACGACTGGGACGGCTACTACGTGTTGAGCATGGCGTGAAGAACGCCGCGGATCTCATTGATCGTCCTTGATCGTCCAGATATGGTTCATATGCCCACGATCACCCCCTGGAAGTTAGGTGCCATGAGACGGCGGCTACGGCAGGTCTTCATCATCGGTCTCACCCTTTCGCTGCTGGGGATCGGTGTCCCCGCCTACTCGGAGGACGGCGACAGGAACTGCAACGACGAGCTGCCCCCCGGCACCCCGTCGTACGTGGTGTGCACCTGGCTGAACACGCCGGAAGAGGCCCTGGACACCGCGCTTTTCTGGCTCGGCAACGACGGCGAGAACATGGAGAACGCCGCCCCGATCCCGCCGATCATGATCGACTGCGGCGAGGCGGGCAACGAGTGCCCGACCGACGCCGAGGGCGACGGCCAGCTCCACGACGTCGACTCCCCTGACGTGCCGGGCGCCGAGGACGGCGGCACGCCGGAGTGCCAGAACGGCGAGCAGTGCTACGTCGACCCGAACTCGATCACCGCCGCCGAGAAGACCGCCGCCCAGGCCACCCCGGCCGGCCAGGCCACGCAGACCATGGCCCAGACCCAGACCACCATGCGAGTCTGGATCGAGACCGAGCTCGCCGACGACTACAAGGCCGGCAAGCTCACCGAGGCCGCCAAGAAGATCGCCGCGCTGGTCGCCACGCAGCCCGGGGTCGTGGGTGTCAGGTTCACCTCGCAGCTCGGCTACAACCAGACCTTCGCCACGGCGGACGAGCTGGACAAGTTCGTCTCCGAGACCGCGACCGCGCTGCGCACGCTGCTGCCGGGCAAGAAGCTGGCCGCGCACACGGTGGTGCCGGTGCTCGGCTGCGGCGCGGACCAGGCCTGCACGGCCGAGCTGACCAAGAAGTACCCGCTGCTCGACCCCGAGCGTATCGGCGCCTGGCTGAGCAAGGGCTACCTCGACCAGCTCGCCCTCGACAGCGGTCACTTCGCCACCGAGTACGCGACCTGGAAGATCGACGCCACCGCCGCCCAGCGCAACCAGTGGGCCCAGGTCCAGGCCCGCGCCTGGGACGCCTACGCGCAGATCGCCGCCGAGGACGCCTCGTTCGCCGCCGCCGGTTCCTCCGCGCTGACCGAGGAGCAGGTCACCAAGGCGATCGCCGAGCGGATCGCCGCGCCGCTGCGCGAGGACGCCGCCGAGACCGTCACGCTCTGGTCGCGCTGGCAGAACGACCAGGGGCAGGTCAGCCGGGTGTACGGCGAGAAGTGGGCCGCCAACACCACGTGGGAGCAGCTCAAGAAGCTCGGCACGATCAAGCCGCGCCTGGCCACCGTCTACGACCCGGCCCACCCCGAGGTGGACCTGGCGACGGACCTGAAGAACCTGTCTGAGGTGTTCGGCCAGGTGTACCTGCACACCTCCTGACCCCCGAACCAGCGCGAGGGCCGGGGGGGGGCGGCCCGGGCGGGGGCGCGCCCCCCGCGGGGTGGGCGGGGGAGGGCGTT
>NZ_JBFALF010000054.1:0-63828 GCF_040656115.1 Nonomuraea sp. NPDC050202
GTCCGGCGCTCACCCAGCCTGCGGGCGAGTACAGCCAGGCCGCGTCGGCGGGCGGCCCTGGACGCCCATGGGGTGGAGATGGCCCGCGCGCTGTACGAGATGAAGGGCGAGGACGGCAAGCGCCGCTACACCGTCCAGCAGATCGCCGACCGGCTCGGCGTCAGCCGCGCCACGATCTACCGCCACCTCGATCCGGACAAGCCGGTCTCGGCGGACGACAGCGCGGTCCCGGTGCTGGCGTCCGCCGCGGCCCTCGGCCTCGCCGTTCCCACGCGACCCGCCGTGGTCGGCGTCGGTCCCAGCCACGACGCAGGTCCGCCCAGGCCAGGTGGGAGCCAAGCCGGCCGTTGCGGCCGTCTGCGAGAAGCCGCTCGCGGTGGATCCCCATGAGGCCGCGGAAATAGACGAGACTGATGCCTGCCCGGAGACGGAGACGGCACAGTCGACGGTGATCACGGCATTTCGGGCTGAGCTCTGTTCTCAACGCCGTGACGCTGCCGGCGATCTTCAAGAGGGGGCACAGGCTGGTAGGGGCGACCGAGCGAACCGGTCGGTGGACGCGGTACAGAAGGGCTCCCGTCACCGGCATGGCGGCGGTGACGGGAGCCCTTCTGTACGGCGGCGCGGCCCCCATGCCGCGGCACGCGGCGACGCGCTCGGTCTACTGCGGCGCACGTCCGGTCATCGGCGGGTGACGAGGATCCCGTCGTCGTCGGAGAACAGCTCGGCGCCCGGGTGGAAGGTGACGCCTCCAAAGGTGACCGGGACGTCGCGTTCGCCGGTGCCCTGCTTGCCGCTCTTGCGGGGGTTGGAGCCGAGTGCCTTGATGCCCAGGTCCAGCTCGCGGAGGGCGGCGACGTCGCGGACCGCGCCGTTGATGACCACGCCGGCCCAGCCGTTCGAGACGGCCATGCCGGCAATGACGTCGCCCATGAGCGCGGTGTGCAGGGAGCCACCGCCGTCCACGACCAGCACCCGGCCCTCGCCCGGCTCGGCGAGGATCGACTTGAGCAGGGCGTTGTCCTCGTGGCACAGGACGGTCACGACGGGCCCGGCGAAGGCGTGGCGTCCGCCGTACTGGCGCAGTTGCAGGTCGCAGGAGTCAAGCTGGTCGCCGCGCTCGTCGTACAGGTCGGCAGTGACGATGGTCATGATGGTGGAGAACCCTTTCTAGGGATCGACGGGTAGCCGCCGGGCCGCGATGCCGGCCCAGCCAAGGGTGATCGCAGTCACGAGCAGAACGCCACCAGTGCCGAGCCCGGCCACCATGAGGCCGGCCGCCCCCGGGATGAAAAGCTGGCCGGTGCGGTTGCCGACCAGGCGCAGTGACATGGCGCGGCCGCGCATGCCCTCGGGGGCCGATTCGGCCAGCCAGGACATCGTCAGCGGCTGCCCGACGCCGAGGCCGAAGCCCACGACGACGAGCAGTGCCGCCAGCAGCCACAGGGGCATGGGTACCGGTGTGAGCAGCATGCCGGCGGCCGCCCCCAGGGTGCTGACGACCAGCAGCCGGCGCCGGCCCACGGCGCGGGCGAGGCGGCCGAGGAAGAAGCGCGAGATCGTGGAGGCGAGCCCGCGGAGTGTGAGCAGGAGACCCACGGCGCTCGCGGTCAGCCCGAGTTCGGCGCCGAGCGCGGGCAGGTAGGCCAGGGTGATGTCGACCGCGGCCAGCACCACGCAGCTCGTCAGCAGGGCGTGCGCGAGTCCGGGTAGTCGCAGCAGCGTCCGCAGGTCGCCGTCGTCGGCTTCGGCGCGGCCGGTCGGGTGGTTCGGGAGCAGGGCCGACAGCGCAAGGAGCAGCAGGGACAGGCCACAGGAGGCGGCAAAGATACTGCCGGTGTCGGGGATGGCGGCCTGGCCGCCGAACGCGGCGATCAGCAGCGGGCCGGCGGCCTGGCCGAGGGAGGCGGCGAAGGTGTAGTGGCCGAAGGCGGTGTCATGGCGGCCGCGTTCGGTGGTGTTGGCGACCAGCGCCTGCTGCGCGATGACGCTGCCCAGATGCCCGGTGCCGAGCAGGATCCCTGCCGCGACGAGACCGGCGACGGTGTGGCCGATCGTGGTGAAGGCGGTCGCGGCGGCGGTCAGGAAGAGCGCGCCCGCCAGGGCCATGCGACGCTCGCCGTAGCGGTCGGCGGCGTGCCCGGCGGGCAGGGCCAGCAGCAGCGGCGCGAGGGCGAAACTGGCGCCGAGCACGCCGAGCCAGACGGGCGGCACGTCCAGCTCGATCGCCCGGTAGGACATGGTGGGGCGCAGCACGAACGTGACGATCTGGGTGCCGGCGGCGTGAGCCAGCAGGGCGGCATGCCGATGCCGGAATTCAGGCATCGGCCTCGCCCTCGACGGCGGAGTCCTCCGCGGGGTGATGCTTGCGCAGCCGCCAGGCGGCCTGGGCGCCGAGGCTGGTGTCGATGTGCTCGCGCATGACGGCGGCGGCCGAGTCGGCGTCTCCCGCGATGACGTACTCCAGCAGGGCCTCGTGCTCGGCGGCCTTGCGGTCGCGGGCCGCCTGGCCGCGCTCGACCTCCAGGGCCAGGCGGCGGTAGCGGTCGGCCTTGTCCCACAGTCCGTCGAGGGTCTGGATGAGCAGGTCGTTGTGCGAGGCCGAGTAGAGCGCAGCGTGGAACTTGCGGTGGGCGACGAGCTCCTCGTACGCGGGGTTGCCCGGCAGCGGTCTGAGGCCCTCCAGCGCGGCGCGCATGGCGGCGATGTCGGCCTTCGTACGGCGTTCGGCGGCCAGCGCGACGGCGAGCGGATCGAGGCTACGGCGCATTTCCAGCAGGTCGCGGGCCTCCTCGGCGGCCAGGGGCGCGACACGGGCGTCGCGGTGGGCGTCGAGCTCGACCAGCCCTTCGCTCTTGAGCCGGCGCAGCGCCTCTCGCAGCGGGGTGGTGCTGATCCCGATCTCACGGGCGAGCTGCGCCTGCGCGATGACCGAGCCGGGAAGCAGCGCGCCGGACAGGACGAGCTCCTTGACGCGGAGGTAGGCGAAATCCGCTTTGGTGGTGTAGATCTCGGCCGCTGATTCGCTCATCGCTGTCCTGTCTCATCGGTGACGGTTATAACGTACACCGAGATCCCGCCTTATCCGCAAGTGCCGGATCTACCGGCTATGTCGCCTGTCTTACCTCTAGAGACGCTATAAGGCATCTAAAGGGCTGAAGGCGTTACATTCCGGAAACGGGGGGTTGACGCCATAGGTTATAACGAAGCAGAGTGTGCGACATCGCAGGCGGCGGCTGGTCGGCCGCGCCTGGTCTAGGAGGAAGCACATGATCACCTTCCACCCCCCTCTCCGCGCCCTTGGCGCCGCCGTACTCGCTCTCGGCCTGCTCACGGCATGTGGCGGTGGTGGCGAGGCGGCGAAGGAACCGCCGCCGAACCAGATCGCGACGGGACAGGCCCCGTCGTACTACCCGGCCGACTACTCCCAGCTCATCGAGGCGTCCAAGAAGGAGGGCGGCACTCTCACCATCTACTCCAACACCGACCAGGAGAACTGGGCGCCGATCTTCCGCGACTTCAGCAAGAAGTACCCGTGGGTGACGAAGATCGCGGCCAACAACCTGGACAGCGACGAGGTGTTCCAGCGAGTGCTCAGCGAGCAGGCCACGGGTAGCTCGCCGGCCGACCTGGTGGTGTCGAACGCCGCCCAGGCGTGGGCCGACTTCGGGGCAAGGCAGGGCACCCTGATGGAGTACGCCTCGCCGGAGAAGGACAAGCTGCCCGACTTCGGCGAGCTGATGCCCCACGTGTACGCCATGTCGATCGACCCGCTGTCGATCGCCTACAACACCTCGCTGCTGCCCGGGAAGCCGACCGGCCTGAAGAGCCTGGCCGCGATCCTGGCCAAGGACCCCGCCCAGTACAAGAGCAAGATCACCACGAGGGACGTGGGCGGCGCGTTCGGCTTCACCGTCTCGCACGCCTTCGCCGCCGCCCGCCCGGACTCCTGGACCTCGCTGCAGTCGGTGCTGCCGCTGGCCAGGCCGGAGACCTCGTCCGGCACCCAGCTGGAGAAGATCACCTCGGGTGAGTACGTGGCCGGCTTCTTCGTCAGCGCCGCCCCGGCGTACCCGGTGGTCGAGAAGAGCGGCGGCCTGCTGGCGATCTCCTTCCTCGACGACGGCACGGTCGCGCTGCCGCGCGGCATCGGCATCGCCGCCAAGGCGCCGCACCCGGCCACGTCGAAGCTGTTCGTGGACTTCGTCCTGTCGCAGGAGGGGCAGCGCGCGGTGGCCGAGGGCGGCCTGACCTCTTACCGGGACGACGTGCCGGCCGCCGAGGGGCTGCACACCTACCAGGAGCTGGTGAAGGCCGTGGGCCAGGACAGCGTGATCCTGGCGAAGTACGAGAAGGTCCCCGACGCCGAGGTCAAGTCCTTCACCGACAAGTGGAACGGCCTGCTCGGCCGCTGAGAGGAACGCGATGACCACCCTGTCCCCGCCGCGCCGCCCGGTGCATCCGCCACCGCGCTACCGCAGGCCGCTGGGGCTGAGCCGGGAGAGCTGGCTGCAGTACACCGTGCTGCTCCTGCTGGCCGTCCTGGTGCTGGCGCCGGTCGTGCCGACGCTCTACCAGTCCTTCCTGGACCGCCCCCTCTACGAGGCCGGCGGCGTCCTCGGCGTGGACAACTACGTACGGCTGTTCACCGAGGCGGGCTTCGGCCGGGTCGTGCTCAACACTGCGCTGTTCGCCGGGCTGACCACCGTGCTCAGCCTGCTCATCGCGGTGCCGATGGCCGTGGTCGTGGTGCGCACGAAGTTGCCCGGCGGCCGGCTCTTCGCCGCCGCCATGCAGTGGCCGTTCTTCATCTCCTCGCTCATCCTCGGCTTCGGCTGGATCACCATGTACGGCCCGGCGGGCTTCGTCAGCGTCGAGGTACGCCGCCTGCTCGGCTTCCTGCCGTGGAACCTCTACTCGATCCCCGGCATGGCCCTCACCGAAGCGGTGGCGCTGGCGCCGATCGTCTACACGTTCTGCGCCAACGCGCTGCGCCAGAGCGACGCCTCACTGGAGGCGGCCGCGCGGGTGTGCGGCGCGGGCCCGCTGCGCATCCTGCGCTCGGTGGTCCTGCCGCTGCTGCGCCCGCCCGTCGTCTACGCCTCGATCCTGGTGATCAGCATGTCGGTGGAGACGCTGAGCGTGCCGCTGCTGTTCGGGCAGCCGGTCGGCATCGACGTCTTCTCCACGTTCCTGTACCGCAACGGCCTGCAGTCGATCAACCCGGACTACGGCGTGCTCGGCGCGGCCTCGGCGATCATCCTGCTGGTCACCATCAGCCTGGTCGCGTTGCAGGCCAAGCTGCTGAAGAACGCGCAACGCTTCGTCTCCGTACGCGGCAAGGCCACCCGGCCCCGCCCGCTCGACCTGGGGTGGCTGAAATGGATCAGCGTCGCCGCCATCGCCGTCTACGTCGTGATGGGGGCCCTGATCCCCATCGGCGGGCTGGTGTTCCGCTCGTTCACGCAGGTGTTCACGCCGCTGCAGTCGCCGTTCAAGACCCTCACCGGCGACAACTACGAGCGCATCTTCACCTACCCCGTGTACGTACAGTCGATCGTCAACAGCCTCCTGGTCGCCGCGATCGGCGCGGTCCTGGTCAGCGTGCTGTCACTCCTGGCGGTCATGGTGGCCCGGCGGTCGGACTTCCGCTTCCACCGGGCAGTGGAGTACCTGGCGCTCGCCCCGCAGGCCATGCCCGGCATCATCGTCGGCATCGGCCTGTTCTGGGCGCTCGCCTTCGCTCCCTTCGGCCTCGGTTCCCTCATCCAAGGCACGCTGTGGGCGCTGATCATCGGGTTCGGGCTGCGCGCGCTGCCCAGCGGATTCGGCTCCATCGCGCCATCGGTCATGCAGATCGGGCGCGAGCTGGACAACGCCGCCCGGGTGTCGGGGGCCGACTGGGTGCGCACGTTCACCCGCATCCTCGCGGCGTTGGTGCGGCCGGCCTTCGCCGGCGCGCTGATCCTGACGTTCGTGACGCTGCTCAAGGAGTACTCCCCCGCGGTGTTCCTCGCCTCGGCCGACTCCAACATCATCGGCACGACCATGCTCGAACTGTGGGTGCAGGGCAACACCGGCTCAGTGGCCGCGCTGGCCAGCCTGCAGATCGCCATCACCGCGACCTTCGTCGGGCTCGCCGGACTACTCCTCAAGGGACGTGACAAGAATGCCTGAGGTCAAGGTCGCCCACCTGTCCAAGCAGTTCGGGGACAACGCCGTCCTGCGCGACATCAGCTTCACCATCGCCGACGGCGAGTTCTTCACCCTGCTCGGCCCCAGCGGCTGCGGCAAGTCCACCACCCTGGCCTGCATCGCCGGCCTGGAACGGCCCACCGGCGGCAGCATCTCCGTCGGCGAGACCACGTTCGTCGACAGCGGCACGTTCGTGCCGCCCGAGGGCCGCAACCTCGGCATGGTGTTCCAGTCGTACGCGCTGTGGCCGCACATGACCGTCGCCCAGAACCTCGCCATGCCCCTCAAGATCCGCAAGGTCGACCGGCGCGAGCAGGACACGCTCATCACCGAGGCCCTGGACAAGGTGGGGCTGGCCGAGCTGAAGGACCGCTACCCCCACCAGCTCTCCGGCGGCCAGCAGCAGCGCGTCGCCCTGGCCCGCGCGCTGGTCTACTCCCCCAGCGTGCTCCTGCTCGACGAGCCGCTGTCCAACCTGGACGCCAAGCTGCGCGACCAGGCCCGCGCCTGGCTCAAGCGGCTGCAGACCGAGCTCGGCATCACCACCGTGTACGTCACCCACGACCAGGACGAGGCCCTGGCCCTGAGCGACCGCATCGCCGTGATGTCCAGGGGCGACATGGTACAGATCGGCACCCCGACGGAGATCTACGAGACGCCCGCGACCGTCGAGGTCGCCGCCTTCGTCGGCCGGTGCAACTTCCTGCCCGGCGTCATGACCGGCCCCGCCGAGGTACGGCTGGACTGCACGGGCCAGACCATCACCGTCCCCGCCGGGACCGCCGGCACCGGCACTGGCGTCACCGTGGCCGTCCGGCCGGAACAGCTGGAGATCCTCCCCGCCGGCCGCAGCGCCGCCACCGGCGCGAACGTGCTCACCGCCGAGGTGCTCACCAGCTCCTACGTCGGCTCCCGCTACGAGTACGACCTGCGCCTGGGCGACCACGTGATCCAGGCCGAGACCACCCGCCCCGGGCTGACCGGCGAGGTCACCCTCGCCGTCGAGCCCTCCGCCTGCCTGCTCTACCCGACCACCGACGCCCTGCCCGAGGACGTCGAAGCGCTCATCACCATCACACAGTGAGGACCTCTGTGACTTCCTACCGTCTTGGCGTGCTCGAAGGCGACGGCATCGGCCCCGAGATCGTCCCCGCGTCCGTCCTGGTCGTGGACGCTGCGCTGGCCGCGGCGGGCGCCGCCCCCGTCGAGTGGGTGAACCTGCCGCTGGGCGCCTCGGCCATCGACACGCACGGCGTGGCCGTACCGGAATCGACGCTGACCGCGCTGGGAGAGCTGGACGCGTGGCTGCTCGGTCCGCACGACAGCGCCGCCTACCCCGAGCCGCACCGCTCCACGCTCAACCCCAGCGGCACCATCCGCAAGCACTTCGACCTGTTCGCCAACATCCGCCCGGCCAAGTCGTTCGAGGGCGCCGACGCCGTCGTGCCCGGCACCGACCTGGTCATCGTCCGCGAGAACACGCAAGGCTTCTACGCCGACCGCAGCACCTACAAGGGCACCGGCGAATTCATGCCCACCCCCGACGTGGCCATCGCCATGGGCATCATCACCCGCCCCGCCGTCGAGCGGATCGCCGTCGAGGCGTTCGAGCTGGCCTCCCGCCGCCGCGGCAAGCTCACCATCGTGCACAAGGCGAACGTGCTGAAGCTCACCACCGGCCTGTTCCGCGACGTCTGCCGCGAGGTCGCCGCCCGCTACCCGGACGTCGCTGTGGACGACTTCCACATCGACGCGATGACCGTGCACCTGGTGCGGCGGGCGAAAGACTTCGACGTCATCGTCACCGAGAACATGTTCGGCGACATCTTGTCCGACCTGACCGGTGAGCTCGCCGGATCGCTCGGCATCGCACCGTCCATCAACGCCTCCCACGAACGCGCCATGGCCCAGGCCGCCCACGGTTCCGCTCCCGACATCGCCGGGCGCGACCTGGCCAACCCGATCGCGATGATCCTCTCCAGCGCCATGCTGCTCGACTGGCTCGGCGCCCGCCACCAGGACCCCGCCCTGGCCCGGGCCGCGACGCTGATCGAGACGGCGGTCGCCGGCACCGTGCGGGGCGGGACCCGTACCCGCGACATGGGCGGCACGGCGGGCACGCGCGCGTTCGCCGAGGCCGTCGCCACCGGTGTGAAGCGATGAGGGTCGCGGTCGTCAACGCCACTCCCGCCTCGGTGCAGCCGGCCACCGACGGGCTCGCCGAAGGGTTCCCGGAGGCCGTCGCCTGGCATCTCATGGATGACCGGCTCGTCACCGAGGCCGACGCGGCGGGCGGCATGACGCCCGCGCTGATGCGCCGCATGCTCTCCCTCATCGACTACGCGGTCCGCGGCGGCGCCGACGCGGTGCTGCTGTCCTGCTCCATGTACGGGCCTGCCGCGAAGCTGGCGCGGCGGCTGTACGACGTTCCGGTCACGGGTTCGGACGAGGCCATGTTCGCCGACGTCGCCTGCCGCCGGCCCGGCACGGTCCTGGTGCTCGGCTCGCTGGAGTCGGCGGCGGCGGACTCGGCCCGGCGGCTCCAGGACGTGGCGGACGGTGTCGAGGTACGCGCGGTCGCGGCACCGGGCGCCGCCGCCGCGGCCGCCGCCCACGACTGGCCGGATCTGACAGACGCGCTCGCGCGGGCCGCCGCTCCCACCCTCGACGAGGTGGATCTGGTGCTGCTCGGGCAGTACTCGATCAGCGCGGTCCACGCCGAGCTCGGCGAGCGGCTCGGCGCGCCGGTGCTGAGCCCGCCGCTCGCGGCGGCAACGGCGCTGCGCAAGGCGCTGTCATGAGCCCGGTGCTCGGCTGCGTGGCCGACGACTACACCGGGGGCACCGACGTCGCCGCCGCCTTCCGGCGGTCCGGGCTGCGGACGGTCCTGCTCTTCGGACCGCCGCGGGCCGGGACGGTCGTCCCCGACAGCGACGCGGTGGTCGTCGCGCTCAAGACCCGCTCGGTGCCGGCCGGCGAGGCGGTCACCGCCTCGCGCGCCGTGCAGGACTGGCTGACCGGCCAAGGGGTCCAGCGTCTGTATTTCAAGTACTGTTCCACGTTCGACTCCACCGACCATGGCAACATCGGCCCAGTCGCCGACGCGCTGGCCGAGGCGGCCGGGGCCCGGCTGACCGTCGTGTGCCCGGCTTCTCCGGAGCACGGTCGCACCGTCTACCAGGGGCATCTGTTCGTCGGCGATCGGCTGCTGTCCGACTCGCCGATGCGGCACCACCCGCTCACCCCGATGACCGACCCCGACCTGGTCCGCGTCCTGGCCCGGCAGACTCCGAACGAGGTCGCCCTGGTCCCGCTGCAGACGGTGGAACGCGGCGTGGAGGCCGTGCGGACCGCGCTGACGGAACTGGAGGCGCGCGGCGTGCGCCACGCCGTGGTCGACGCCGTGCATGACGGCCACCTCACTGTTGTCGCCGGTGCCACCACGCAGCTGCCCGTGATCACGGGCGCCTCGGGTCTGGCACGCGCGGCCGGGGCCCTCACCGGCGTGGACCTGCTCGCAGGAGATGGCGTGCCGGCGCTGCCGCCAGGCCCGTCCGTGGTGCTCGCGGGCAGTTGTTCGGCGGCCACGCTGGAGCAGGTGGCGCTGGCGCGGGCGAGCATGCCCGCCCACCGGCTCGCCCCGCACGACAGCGCGCCGGCCGAGGCGCTGGAGTGGCTGGAGAGCCGCCTCGCCGAGGAAGGACGAGTGATGATCTATTCCTCCGCGCCGCCGGAGGAGCGCTCCCCCGGGGCGGCCGCGTTCCTGGAGCGGGCGCTGGCGGAAGTGGCGGTACGGGCCGCCGAGCTGGGCGCGGGCCGCATCGTCGTGGCCGGCGGCGAGACCTCCGGCGCCGTGGTGAACGCCCTCGGCGTGTCCGGCGCGATCGTCGGCGCCGAGGCGGACCGCGGCGTCCCCTGGCTGCACCCCACCGGCCGGGAAACGCGCCCGGCGCTACTGCTCAAGTCCGGCAACTTCGGCCGCCCCGACCTCCTCGTCCGAGCCACGGAGACGCCATGACCGACCTGGCGCACCAGATCGCCGAGCTGAGCGCGTCCATGTTCCAGCGGCGGCTCACCCACGGCCGTACCGGCAACCTCAGCGCACGGGTGGGCGACGGATTCCTCATCACCCCGACCGGCGGCTCGCTGGGCACCGTGACGCCCGGCGACCTGGCACTCGTCGACCTTCAGGGCAGGCACCTGGACGGGCCGCGCCCGTCGAAGGAGGCGTTCCTGCACGCCGCCCTCTACCGCGCCCGCCCGGACGCCGGCGCGGTCGTCCACCTGCACAGCACCCACGCCGTCGCCGTGTCCTGTCACGACGGCCTCGATCCCGACGACGTGCTGCCGCCCCTGACCGCCTACTACGTGATGCGCGTCGGGCGGCTGCCGCTGCTGCCCTACCACGCGCCCGGTGACCCCGCCCTGGGCCCGATCGCCGAGCGGGCCGCCCGCACCGCGCACGCCCTGCTGCTGGCCAACCACGGCCCGATCGCCGCCGGCGCGAGCCTCGCCGCCGCCGCCGACACGATCGAGGAGCTGGAGGAGACGGCGCGGCTGTGGCTGCTGCTGCGTGACCGGCCCACCCGGCCGCTCACTCCCGACCAGGTCAGGAGCCTGTCATGATCCCACCGTCCGAACTGACCTCGTTCGGGACCGCGGTCCTGACCTCGCTCGGCGTCCCCGAGCCCGACGCGCGGCTGGTGGCCGACAGCCTGGTCACGGCCGACGCGTGGGGGCATCCCTCACACGGCATGCTGCGCCTGGAGTGGTACGCCGCCCGGCTGCGCTCCGGCGCCATGCGGGCGGCGACCGAGGTGGCCACCGTGCTCGACGGCGGCGCCGTCGCCGTCCTCGACGGCCAGGACGGCGTGGGCCAGGTCGTCACCGCGTACGCGGCCCGCGACGCCGTACGCAGGGCGGGCGAGCACGGCGTCGGCGTGATCGCGGTCCGCAACGGCAACCACTTCGGCACCGCCGCCTACTTCACCCGCATGATCGCCGCCGAGGGCTGCGTCGCCCTGCTGACCACCAACGGCAGCCCCGCCATGGCCCCCTGGGGAGGCCGGGAGAAGAGCGTCGGCGCCAACCCGTGGTCGATCGCGGTGCCCGGTGGCGTGCGCGGCCTGGTCGTGCTCGACATCGCCAACACCACCGTCGCCCGGGGCAAGATCTACGCCGCCCGGGAACGCGGGGAGCCCATCCCCGAAGGCTGGGCCCAGGCGGCGGACGGCTCCCCCACCACCGACCCGCGCGAGGCCATCGACGGGCTCATCCTGCCCATGGCCGGGCACAAGGGGTACGGCATCTCGTTCATGATGGACGTGCTGTCCGGCGTGCTGACCGGCAGCTCGTACGCCACCGGCGTGGCCGGCCCGTACGTGCCGGACCGGCGCAGCGGCTGCGGCCACCTGCTGCTCGCGCTCCGCCTGGACGCCGTGGCCGACCCCGGCGACTACGCCCGCCGGCTCGACGACCTCATCGACCGCACCAAGGCCGTCCCACTCGCCCCTGGCTACGACGAGATCTTCTACCCCGGCGAGATCGAGGACCGCAACGCCGCCGCGACGGCCCTCACCGGCGTACGCCTGCCCGACAGGACGCTGAGCAGCCTCGAACGGCTGGCCGACACGTGCGAGCTCGCGCGGCCGGAGTGGATGAGCGCATGTTCGTCGTGATCGTCCACCTCCAGGTACGGCCCGGCCGCCTCGACGCCTTCCGCCAGGGCATCGAGATCAACGCCCGCGCCAGCAGGCAGGAGCCCGGCTGCCTCCGCTTCGACGTGCTACGCAGCGAGGAGGACCCGCACCGGTTCATCCTGTACGAGATCTATCGCGACCAGGCCGCCTTCTTCACCGAGCACCGCAACACCTTCTGCCATCCCGTCTCGTTGCAAGGGCAGGATTCGTGACCGACTTTCTCACCGTGGGCGCCCGCCGCTACCGCATCCACCCCGTGGCCGCACCCGCCCGCCTGCCGTACAGCCTGCGCATCATGCTGGAGAACCTGCTCCGTCACGGCGCCCCCGCCGGCCAGGTGGCGGCGTTGGCCGGATGGCAGCCGCACGGCGACCGGACCGAGGCTGTGGACCTGCATCCCGCCCGCGTGTTCCTGCACGACACCAACGGCGTGCCCGCGCTCGCCGACCTGGCCGCCATGCGCGACGCCATGGCGGCACTCGGCGGCAACCCGGAGCGCGTCAATCCGGCCATCCCCGCCGAGCTGGTGGTGGACCACTCGATCATCGCCGACGTGTTCGGCCGCCCGGACGCGCCGGCTCGCAACGCCGAGCTGGAGTACGAGCGCAACGCCGAACGCTACCGCTTCCTGCGCTGGGGGCAGGCGTCGCTGCGCGACTTCACCGTGGTGCCGCCCGGCAAGGGCATCATGCACCAGATCAACGTCGAGCACCTGGCCCGCGTGGTCATGCGCGACGGCGACGAGGCCTACCCCGACCTGTGCCTCGGCACCGACTCGCACACCACCATGGTCAACGGGCTCGGCACCCTCGGCTGGGGCATCGGCGGCATCGAGGCCGAGGCCGCCATGCTCGGCCAGTCGGTCTCCATCCTCGTCCCCGACGTGATCGGCGTGCGGCTGCACGGCGAGCTGCCGGTCGCCGCCACCGCGACCGACCTCGTGCTCACCCTCACCGAACGGCTGCGCGCCCACGGCGTCGTCAGCAAGATCGTCGAGTTTCACGGGCCGGGCGTCACCGCGCTGCCGGTCACCGACCGGGTGACGCTGTCCAACATGAGCCCGGAGTTCGGCTCGACCGCCGCGCTGTTCCCCATCGATGCCGAGACCATCCGCTACCTGCGCTTCACCGGCCGCTCCGACGAGCACGCCGACCTGGTCGAGGCGTACGCCAAGGCGCAGGGGCTGTGGCACGACCCCGGCGTGCCGCCCCTCTACACCGCCGACCTCGATCTCGACCTCGGCACCGTCGTCCCGTCCCTGGCCGGTCCCCGCCGGCCGCAGGACCGGATCCCCCTGGAAGGGGTCAAAGCCGCGTTCCGGGCTCAGGAGCACCCGCCGGCGCGGGCAAGGCTGGCCGGCGGCGGCCAGGAGATCGGGCACGGCGCCGTCGCCATCGCCGCCATCACCTCCTGCACCAACACCTCCAACCCATCCGTCATGATCGCCGCCGGGCTGCTCGCCAAGAGAGCCGCCGAGCGCGGGCTGCGTGCCAAGCCCTGGGTGAAGACCACCCTGTCCCCCGGCTCCCGCGTCGTCATGGACTACTACGGCCAGGCCGGCCTGACCCCCGCCCTGGAGCGACTCGGCTTCACCCTGGCCGGATTCGGCTGCATGACCTGCATCGGCGCCTCCGGCCCGCTCATCGAGGAGGTGTCGCAGGCCGTCGCCGAGCACGACCTCGACGTCGCCGCCGTGCTGTCCGGCAACCGCAACTTCGAGGGCCGCATCCAGCCCGAGGTCCGCTCCAACTACCTCGCCTCCCCGCCGCTCGTCGTCGCCTACGCCCTGGCCGGCACCGTGGACATCGACCTCACCACCGAGCCCCTCGGCACGGACACCGACGGACGGCCCGTCTACCTGCGCGACCTGTGGCCCAGCCCGCAGGAGGTGCGCGCCGTCATCGACGAGGTGATCCGCCCGGAGATGTTCACCCGCGCCTACGCCGACGTCTTCGACGGCGACGAACGCTGGCAGCGCCTCGACGTCTCCGGCTCGGCCACCTACCCGTGGGACCCCGGCTCCACCTACGTGCGGCGCGCCCCCTACCTCGACGGGATGTCACCCGAGCCGCCGCCCCTCACCGACATCACCGGCGCCCGCGTCCTGGTCAAACTCGGCGACTTCATCACCACCGACCACATCTCACCACCGGGCGCCATCCCGCCGTCCAGCCCCGCCGGCCAGTACCTGACCGGCCTCGGCGTGCCCCGCCACCAGCTCAACACCTACGCCTCCCGCCGCGGCAACCACGAGGTCATGATGCGCGGCGCCTTCGCCAACGTCCGCCTGCGCAACCACCTCGCCCCCGGCACCGAGGGCGGCCTCACCCCGAACCTCCTCGACGGCGGCCGCATCGTCACCGTCTACGAGGCCGCCCGCGCCTACCAGGCCGCCTCGGTGCCCACCGTCGTCCTGGCCGGCGACGGCTACGGCGCCGGATCCTCCCGCGACTGGGCCGCCAAGGGGCCCGCCCTGCTCGGCGTGAAAGCCGTCCTCGCCAAGTCCTTCGAACGCATCCACCGCTCGAACCTCGTCGGCATGGGCGTGCTCCCCCTGCAGTTCCTCCCCGGCCAGGGCCCCGACGAGCTCGGCCTCACCGGCCACGAGACCATCACCGTCACCGGCCTCACCGGACCGGACATCCCCCCGACCCTGACCGTGACCGCCGACGCCACCACCTTCGAGGTTCGTCCCCGCCTCGACACGCCGCGCGAGGCCGACTACTACCGGCACGGAGGCATCATGCCCTACGTACTGCGCCACCTGCTCGCAGATTGAGGCTTCCTACGAGAAGGGGTCTCAGCGCTGGCCGCATGTCCCCGACAAACGCGGCACAGCGCAACCAGTCTGAATGCGTGAACGGCGCGGCGGTGCTGTGGCCACAGCCGCTTGTTCCGGTGGGTACCGGTGTGGCCATGATTCGTAGTGCGGTGCACACCGAAGCCCCGACTGCTCTGCCTGTTCCGAGTCGCACAGGGCGACGCGGCCGTCGCTCAGGGGCGCCTCTTCCATGCAGTCGCCGCTGCCCCCGACCGGGTCGTGCTGAGGAAGCCCCAAGGAGACCAAGAACAAGGAGTCGGATCGGGAGCTGGTGGCCCGGCTGGTCGACCAGGCCCGCACCGAGGGCGTGGAACTGGTCCGGGAGAACGGGCTCCTCGGCCGGCTGACCAGGCTGGTGCTGGAGTCCGCGCTGGAAGGCGAGATCACCGACCATCTCGGCTACGACAAGCACCAGCGCGGTGCTGGCGAGACGGGCAACAGCCGCAACGGTGCCCGCTCCAAGACCGTCATCACCGACGTCGGCCCGGTGGAGATCAGCGTGCCACGGGACCGGGACGGCAGCTTCGAGCCGAAGATCGTGCGCAAGCGGCAGCGGCGGTTGTCCGGGGTTGATGAGATGGTCATTTCGCTGGCCGCCAAGGGTCTGACCACCGGCTAGATCTCCGCCCACCTGGCCGAGGCCTACGGCGCGCAAGTGTCCAAGCAGACCATCTCCACCATCACCGACAAGGTGCTGGACGGCATGGCCGAGTGGCAGAACCGGCCGTCTACCCGGTCCTGTTCATCGACGCCATCCACTGAAGCTGCGCGAGGGCCAGGTCGCCAACCGGCCCATCTACGTCGCGCTGGCAGTCACCGTCGACGGCGAGCGCGACATCCTCGGCCTGTGGGCCGGCGACGGCGGCGAGGGCGCCAAGTTCTGGCTGCACGTGCTGACCGAGATCAAGAACCGCGGCGTCACCGATGCGCTGATGGTGGTCTGCGACGGGCTCAAGGGGCTGCCGCAGGCCATCGAGACCGTCTGGCCTCAGGCCGTCGTGCAAACCTGCGTCGTTCACCTCCTGCGTGCCTCGTTCCGGTATGCCGCCCGCCAGCACTGGGACGCCATCGCCAAAGCGCTCAAACCGGTCTACACCGCCCCGACCGAGGCCGCCGCGCTCGAACGCTTCATGGAGTTCACCAAGCTTTGGGGCGGCAGATACCCGGCGATCGTGAAATTGCGGGAGGACGCCTGGGCCGAGTTCGTGCCCTTCCTCAACTTCGACACCGAGATCCGCCGGGTGATCTGCTCGACCAACGCCATCGAGTCGGTCAACGCCCGCATCCGCCGGGCGGTCAAGGCCCGCGGCCGCTTCCCGAACGAGCAGGCCGCGCTCAAGTGCGTCTACATGGCGATCATGAGCCTCGACCCGACCGGCAAGGGCCGCAAGCGCTGGATCACCCGCGGGGAGGCCGCCCTGAACGCCTTCGCCATCACCTTCGAAGGCCGCCTGACCCCGACCACCCGTTAATCACGCAAGATCGAGATACACCACTGACTGGACACACCCAATATCAGGCGGATGACACTAGCGGAAGCGGCGGCGTCCCACGACCGACAGCACGCCGCGCAGCGCGTCGGCGGCCTGCCGTACGGACTCCTCCGGGACTCCCGCCACCGCCTCGGTGTGGGCGCGCACGGAGGCGCGCATCGCGGCCGAGGCGAGCTCCAGGCCCGAGGGCGTCAGCTGCACGAAGCGGCTGCGCGCGTCCTCGGCGTTCTTCGAGCGCTCCACAAGTCCGACGGCGGCCAGCCGCTGCAGGACGTTGCTGGTGCCGCCCGAGGTCAGCATGAGGGCCCGCGACAGCTCGCTGGGCTTCATCCGGTACGGCTCGCCGCCCCGCATCAGGGCCGCCAGCACGTCAAATTCGGCATAGGTGAGTCCCAGCTCCGACAGTTCCGCCTTGAGCGCCTGCTCGAACACCGCTCCGATCAGCGTGATCCGCTTGCTGAGCTCCAGCGCGGCCACGACCGGTGGCGCCAGGTGTCCCTGCCACGACTTCGCCAGCGCGTCGATCTCGTCCTGCACGCCCCCAGGCTACTAGCCACCCATGTTGCTTTCTAAAAAGCTTTTTCTTAAGCTTTCAGTATGAGCATACTGATCAAGAACGGGATCGTGGTGGACGTTGAGCGTGCCGAGGCGGCGCGTGCGGACGTCCTGATCGACGGCGACACGATCGCAGGCGTGGGCAGCGGCCTCACGGGCGACGAGGTGATCAACGCCACCGACCGGATCGTGCTGCCCGGCTTCGTCGACACCCACCGCCACACCTGGCAGTCAGGTCTGCGCGCGATCCTGCCCGACGCCGACTTCCCCTCCTACCTGCGCAAGATACTGGGCGAGCTCGCCCCGGGCTTCACCCCGCAGGACGTCTATGAGGGCAACCTGGCGGGCGCGCGGGAATGCCTCGACTCCGGCATCACGACCCTGCTGGACTGGTCGCAGATCCAGCACACCCCCGAGCACACGGACGCGGCCGTCGAGGGCCTGAGCCATGCTGGGATCCGCGCGGTCTACGGCTACTCCCACACCGACCCGGTCACGATCGCGCGGGAGGCGGCCCGATTGAAGCCCGGCCCGCTGCTCACCCTGCAGTTGGCCGCTTTCGGACCCGACTTCGTCGGCCGCGAAGCGGCGCTGCGCGAGCGCGCAGTCGCCGAGGAGCTCGGCCTGCCGGTCACCGTCCACGTGCGCGGCGACGACGGGCTGGGCGTCTTCGGCGAGGGGACCACCTACATCCACGCCACCTCCATGACCGACGAAGGGCTCAGGCGCGTGGCCGGTGAGGGCGGCATGCTCTCGGTCTCGCCCTTCAGCGAAGTCCGGCTCGGCATGGGCCAGCCGCCGCTGCGGCGGGCCAGGAGCGCGGGCATCGCGGCCGCGCTGGGGGGCGACACCGTGACCGGCGGGCCCGGTGACATGTTCAGCCTGATGCGGGCCATGTACGTGCTGGACGCCGGGCTGACCACTCGCGACCTGATCCGGGTCGCGACCATCGAGGGCGCCCGGGTGGCGGGCCTGGAGGAGGTGACCGGCTCGATCCGGCCCGGCAAGCAGGCCGACCTGGTGCTGCTGCGTACAGACACCCTCGGCATGGCGTCGGCGCACGACCCGATCGGCGCGGTGGTCATGAACGCCGACGTGAGCGCGGTCGACACCGTCCTGGTCGCGGGCCGGGTGGTGAAGAAGTCCGGCCACGTGCGCTGACGCGGACATAGCGGCCCGTCCGACCAGGGAGCTTAAGAGGTGATCCGAAAATTGGTGGTTCAGTGGGCAGGCGGCAGCGAACGCCAGGGGGTCGGGCGGTTCGCGAGGTTGTCACTTCAGGGGCTCTGCCAAGATTCCCGTGGTAACGCTCAGTTCCTAGCGATGGTGAGAAGTATCCGTTTCGGAGCAGGGCGAGACCGGCTCGCCCGTACATCTGCCGTTTCAGTAATTTGATCTTGTTGACCACGCCCTCGGTGGGGCCGTTGCTGTAGGGCAGGGTGAGCCCGGCGGCGACGGCGTCGTGGTCGATGAGCAGCCCTTCGGCGAAGGAGCGCAGGGGCTGCAGATCGGTGGCGCGGACTTCGGCGATCCACTCGTCGAGCCGGTGTCCCTGGCGCTGGGTGAGCAGGCTGGCGAAGGTGCGTACGTGCTCGGTGGCCTGCTTCAACTCCAGGCAGCAGTCCAGCACTTTATGCAGCCGGGCCGTGTGGCCGGGGCTGAGGTGGGCCGGGTCGGTCATGATCCAGATGGCGACGCGGCGGGGTGAGGGCGGTGGCTGGGCGTCTTCGGCGCGTCCTTGGCCCAGGTAGCGGTACAGCAGGGTGGAGCCGCCCTGGTACCCCATGGACTTGATCTCTTGCAGCAGGGTCTGCGCGGTCACGCCGGGTTCGGCGGCCCAGCGGCTGCGCAGGTGGTCGCGGAACGGGTCGACCAGTGTGGCGCCCCGTTTCGGGGTGCCGATCAGTTGCTCGACGCGTGGGGCGCGGGCGTACTTCTTGACGGTGTTCAGGGCGAGGTTGAGCCGGCGGGCGATCTCGTTGTTCGCCACGCCTGTTGTTGCAGCCAGTGGGCGAAGGAGACGCCGAGCCGATCGGGCAGCACATCCAGGCAGCGATGGGTGACGGCATCGATGATGACGGTGGCATACCGCTGACCCCGTTTGATCGCGAAGTCGTCGACGCCGATCGCCGTCGGGACGGCCGGCGGCTGCTCCGGCAGTGCCATCAGGGTGCTCAGCACGCTGGTACGGCTGAGCAGGAACCCGGTCGTGGCCAGGAGAGCGGCTCCGCCTCGCCCGGCCAGCGCCAGCGCGCACGCGATCACCAGCGCCGTCGCGCCCGGCGTGCGACGCCCGTAGCGGCCGGCCAGACCCGGCACCTGCTCGTGGAAGGTCTGCCGCGCGCAGTCCAGGTTGATGCACACCAGGCGTCGTAACCTCAGCTCGATCACCACGGGCAGCCCGCCCACCGGGCGATCGGCCAGGCGCCGCCGGTGATAGCCGTGCACCTTACCCGTGACCACCCCGCACGAGGGGCAGCACACCGGGTCGCCTCGTGTGCGGGCCGACACCCGGATCTGGCCGTCCTGGCGGTCTATCTGCTCGATCTCCACCGCGGCCAGGTGCGGGAAGAGCACGGTCACCATGTCACGGTTGCACACCGTTCACGGTCTCATCCAGAGCAGCGGAGTGTGGACGGAACGGCACATTCTGTCACCACAGGAAACTTGGCAGAACCCCTGGAGTGATACCTCCAGCCCTTTCAGGAGTGGCCGGTCTCCAGGTGTTGTTTGAGCAGGTCCATGCCGTAGTCGTTGCCGTTGGGGGTGCGTACGACGGTGTGGATGTGGTTACGGGTGGGGGCGCCGCCTTGTGCGGCGCCGTACGAGGCAGCCAGGGGGCCGGGCTGCTGGGCGTCGTATTCGATGAGGATGACCGGGCTGTGGACCCGGTAGTAGAAGACGGCGTCGTCGTCGGTGGCGCCGGCCCAGGAGAAGTAGGTGTCATCGAGGTGGGCTGCGACCTCCTTCATTTTCACCTTGGCGTGGCCGTCGTCGATGTTGCCGACGTAGACCTCGATCAGGTCCAGGAGCTTCTGCTGCTGGGCCGCAGCCAAGGTGCTGCCCTGAACGCCCTGGTAGGGAATCTGCGCGTTGTCCTGGAACGCGGCGCTCTTCTCGTTGTCGCCGGTCTTGCTGGAGGAGACGATCGCCTTCTCCTGCTGAGCGCTCGTCAGGGAGTTGATCATGGCGAGGCCGGCCTGGGTCTCATCGGTGAACAGGACGATCTCCTCGCCGTTGTACGTGCCGGAGGCCGGCTCGGTACCCATGAACGTCGGCGTCATCACGACCTGGTCGCCGAGCACGAAGTAGTTGATGGCCAGATGGTGCCCCTCGAACTGGAAGCCCCACGGGGCCGTCGCGGAGGGCGTGCCCATCACGGTGAAGTAGTAGGCCTCCTCGTTGAACTGGTCGGTCTGCTTGATCAGTTCCCCGGCGACCTGGTTGAGCCGGATGATGTTGCGGGTCTGCTTCAGCCCGCGGGCGCTCAGCCCGGCCTGCAGCAGCGCGAACCCGGCCGTCTTCTGCACATCGCTCAGGTCCGCCAGCGAGACCCCCGCGCGCGCGTAGGCGTGGACGTTGCTCCACTTGAACCACTCGTCCGCCTCGACGTCGAAGAGCGTCTCCGCCTTCTGGTCCGCCGACAGCGCAGCGAGGAAGGCGGTCGCCTCGGCCCGTACCTCGTCGGTGCTGACTCCGGTGGAGTGGACGGAGTACAGGTCCTCGACCACGGTGCCGTCGGTGGTGATCCCCTTGAAGTCGGCATAGGTGACCGGTGTGCCACCCCCCGGTCCACCCCCCGGCCGGCCCGAAGGCGGGCCACCGGCGGCGGACGAGGGTGAGGAGGACGCCGAGCCGCCGTCCGAGCCGCACGCGCCCGCCATGACGGCAACGGCCGCCACTCCGCCGGACAGCAGTACGCGATTCATGAACGACCGCCGGCTGAGCATCTTCCCGGCGGATGAGGAGTGAGGTGTCATGCGCTCGATCGTGTCCAGGGACGATTAGAGGAATCTGAGAGCGGCATTGAGCAACTCCTGAACTTCCCGCCGAACCACTGAGAGATCAAACCGTATTCGGCTCAAACCGGTGAACAGCCTGACCGACCAGCGGGTTTCCCGATTCCGAGTGGAGGTGGTGGTCTTTTCGACGCCTTGGACATGGCCACTCCTCGCGCTGCTCCTCAAACGGCGGACATGGCGCGTTGTCGATGCGGTGCTCCAGGTGGAGCGGATCTGCGCGGCGGTGACGTTCGATGACGTCGTCTTAGTCCAGAGCGAGGCGCACCGGACCGCGCGCCGGGTCGGCGCCTGTCATGAGGGCGAAGGGGACGCGGAAGACCCGGCCAGGGGCGGCCGGCCACGGCACCCTGATCCGGCCGATGAGGCGTCCGTCTTGGGTGGCGGTGATCCGTGGAAGCGTGCGGAAGGCGTCCGACCACAGCAGGAGCTTGCCTCGGGCGAGCGGCGGCCCGCCGGGGTACACCAGCTGCGGCGCGACCCAGCGCAGCGGCGCCTCGGCCACCAGCGGCACCCCACCCGCCGGGGCAGGGTCGCCGGCCAGGTGCCGCAGGATGGCGGCGGCCACGTGGCGGCCGTCGAGCGCGGCGACGTCGGCGGTGTCGACCGGGTGCAGCAGGTTCCCGGCAGCGAACACCCCGGGAAGGCTCGTGGCCAATGCGGTGTCCACGCGGGGCCCGAGGGTGGCGGCGTCCATCTCCAGGCCGCCGAGGCGGGCCAGCTCGTGGTCGGGGATCCAGTCGCCGGTGGTGATCACGGTGTCGCAGGGGACGCGGTGGCGTCTGCCGGTGTCCAGGTTCTCGATGTCGACGGAGGTCACCCGTCCCTTGCCGTTGATGGCGACGAGACGGGTGCGGGCGCGGACGTGCACGCCGAAGGCCAGCCGTCCGGGGATGCTGAAGGCGGTGTAGGCCTCGGGCTTGGCGTACTCGCTGGTCATGAGCACCGTGCGGCAGCCCGCCTCGTGCAGGGTCAGCACCGCCGACCAGCTGACCAGTTCGGCGCCGATGACCACGGCGCGCCGTCCGACCTCGCGGTGGTGAAGGTGGACGAGGTTCTGCAGCTGTCCGGTGGTGTAGACGCCGTCAGGCCGATCGCCTGGGATGAGCCGGGCGGGGCGGGGCCGCTCGCGGGCACCGGTCGCCAGGACCACCGCGTCGGCCTGGACGAGGCGGCGGCCGTGCGGCGAGGTGACCTCCAGCGTCCGCTCTCCTGCCCAGCCGGTGACCATGGCCTCGGTCTCCAGCCGCGCCCCGGCCTCGAGCGCCGAGCGGGACAGCCTGCGCGCATAGGCGGGGCCGGAGATGAACCTGCGCAGGTCGCGGATGCCGTAGCCGGGGTGGTCGCTGTGCCGGGGGATGCCGCCGGTCTCCTGCTCGCGCTCCAGGACCAGGACGTCGCCGTCCACGGCCGGGGCGAGCGCCGCGGCCGCGGTCAGCCCCGCGGGCCCGAGCACGTGCCCCACTTGTTCGAACGGCTGTATCGGGTCGGCCAGGGCCGCTCCAGGGCCAACGGCGGAGCCGGGCTCGGGCTGGCCATCGTGGCCGCCATCGTGCAAGCCCATGGTGGCCGAGTCGAGGTGGAGACAGCACCGGGGCAGGGTGCGACCTTCCGCGTGCTCCTACCTCAGTATCCCGAGGCGGCTCCCAGCCTTCGTTGATCTACGCTCGGCAGACCACCAGGCCTCGCCCGTCGCTCCGAAGCGACGTCCTCCCACACGGCGGCCTAACCATGATCGGCACAGCGCACAGCCCCGTATCCCGCGCCGCCGACCGCACATGCACCCTCGAAACGCTCAAGATGCGTAAATGCGGCTGAGAGGAATTGTCAAATGCTGTGGATGGCTAGGGCTGTGTTTGTGGCGAATGGGTGGCGTCGTAGTGGCGTCGGTTGCTGTTGATTTCTTGTCGGTGTGTGGTGGCCCATTCGGCAAGCGCGGCGACGGAGTCAAGCAGTGTTTCGCCAAGTGGGGTGAGCGCGTAGTCGACGCGCGGAGGAACGCTGGGGTGCACGGTCCGGCTGAGGAGGCCATCGCGCTCAAGTTGCCGCAGGGTCAGGGTGAGCATGCGCTGCGAGATCCCCGTGACCGCGCGGTGCAGTTCGCTGAAGCGCAGGGTTCGGTTGCGGAGCTGCCCGATGACCAGGATGCTCCACTTGTCGCCGATCAGGGCGAGGATCTGCAGCACCTGTCGGCATACCTCGTCATCCGGCTCGCGACCGCCCGCGTCTTCTGGCGCCGGTGGCGTGACGTCGCGGCGCTGCCCGGCTGGTGAGGTGCTCCTGGAGAGCGTCAAGGGTTACCTCCATGTACGTCACCGACACAAATGTGCCGTCTTGCCACCGACAGGGCAGTGACAAATCATGCTGCTACGAACAAAGAGTAACTGCCAGGCGGGCAGGCTGCGGCTGTGCGCAGCGTGAACCGCTGTGATCGGAAGGGACGTTGTGGTGGCGAAGACGCTTGTTATTGTCGGTGCCGGGCCAGGGCTGGGAATGGGGGTGGCCCGGGCTTTCGGCCGGCACGGCTTCCGGGTGGGGCTGATCGCCCGGAGCAAGGACACGCTCGCCGCTCTGGTGGGTGATTTGGCCGGGCTGGGCGTCACCGCTGCGGCGTTTCCCGCCGATATCCGAGATCGTGACGCGCTGGCCGATGCTCTCACCAGGGCCGGGGAGGCGCTGGGACCGGTCGATGTCTTGGAGTACAGCCCCAGCCCGACGGGGCCGATCACCCACGCCGCACAGACCACGGTGACATCCGCCGCCGCGCAGTTTGAGCTGCATGTGCTGGGCGCGGTGACGGCCGTGGGACAGGTGCTACCGCAGATGCGCGCCCGAGGCGAGGGGACACTGCTGCTGACCACCGGTGTGTCCTCCACGATTGCCGCACCATTCCTGGCCAACGTGGGCCTGGCCATGGCCGGCTTGCGCAACTGGGCGCACGCGCTGCACGCCGAACTCCGCCCCCAGGGGATCCACGCGGCAACGGTGACGATCGCCTCCGGCGTCATCCCGGGCGACGAGGTGGCCGACCCTGATGCCATCGGCGCCCGCTACTACAGCCTGTACCAGCAACGAGACCGTGCGGAAGAGGTCATCGGTGACCTTGAGGCGTTCCGCGCCCTGGTCGCCGAGCGGGCCGACGGGCATGGCTGACCGGCTCCGTCGGCGGCAGGCTAGGCGGCGTGCTCGTCGGATCGTTCGACCAGCACGCCGCGTTCGAAGCGGGCTCCGGCGCGGACGAGGGCGACGAGGTGGGGCGCGTTCACGGCCCGCCGGCGGGCTTGGGCGGACTCGATGAGCTTGAAGACCATCGCCAGAGCGGCGGTGCGGGAGCCGGCGCCTCGGGTGACCTTGGTGCGCAGGCGAACGGTGGCGAAGGTTGACTCGATGGGGTTCGTGGTCCGCAGGTGGATCCAGTGCTCGGCGGGGAAGTCGAAGAACGCCAGTAGCTCGGCTGTATCGTCGGTGATCTTCTGACCGCTTTGGGGAACTTCGCGGCGTAGAGCTGGGCGAACGTCTTGATTGCCTGCACCGCGTGATCGCGGTCCTCGGCGTGTAGATGTCTTGGATGGCCTTCTTTGCGCCTGGCTGCGCAGACTTCGGCATGGCATCGAGGACGTTGGACGTTTTGTGTACCCAGCACCTCTGTTCGCGGGTGGCGGGGAACACCTCGGCCAAAGCTTTCCAGAAGCCCAGGGCGCCATCGCCGACCGCGAGGCCGGGCGCGCGCATGCCCCGGCGGGCACAGTCGCGCATCAGGTCGGCCCAGGACTCGCCGGACTCACGGTAGCCGTCCTTGAGTGCGATCAGCTCCTTGGATCCGTCGGCACGGACCCCGATCAGCACCAGGACACAGGCTTTGCCTCCTCCAGGCGGACATTGAGGTGGATGCCGTCGGCCCACACGTACACGTAGTCGACCTGCGCGAGGTCACGGTCCATGAAGGCGGCGTGATCGGCCTGCCACTGCGTCGTGAGCCGGGTGACCGTCGCCGGGGAGAGCCCGGCCGAGCTGCCCAGAAACTGCTCCAGGGCGGGGACGAAGTCGCCGGAGGACAGGCCGTGCAGGTAGAGCAGCGGCAGCACCTCGCTGATCTTCGGGGACTTGCGGCACCAGGCGGCAGGATCGCAGAGGAGAACCCCTCGCGCTCGCCGGTGGTCTCGTCGACGCGCTTGTCGTTCACCCGCGGCGCCTTCACCTCGACCGCGCCGGCTGCGGTGGTGACCTTCCGCGGCTGGTGATAGCCGTTGCGCACCACAAGACGACGGCCACGTTCATCGCGCTGGTCGGCCAACTCGGCTATGTAGGCGTTGACTTCGGCCTCCAGTGCGGCGGCCAGCATCCTTCGTGCGCCCTCCCGGACAATCTCGTTGATCAAGGAGGAGCTGTCGTCGTTCACTACGCTGAGCACGGACGTGCCTTCCCGGCCGGTGCCGCGAACACCGGTCTTGCTCGGTGACCTATCGATCAATCACTCGGGAAGGTACGTCCTCCCCGAGCCGATCCACAGGTCCTGAGCATTACTCCTGGCTTGATGCGGCACTAGAGAGCTCACCTAACGTAGGCGCGCAGCAAGGCGTCCACCGGTCCGGTGCCCTCGGCCGCGAACACCGCACTGAGGTAGCGGTCCGGTTTGACCAAGACAAAGCGCCTGCGCGCCGTTCCAAGAGCAGCTTCTAACTGTCCGTCGGTGTCCGCGACCGCCTGCCGTCCCCCGTCGGTGCGAGGCAGCCGTTCACCCAGCACCACATCTACACACGCCACCGGCCAGCCTGCGGGCAGCAGGCGGGCCACCCGGTCCCACTGGGCTGCTGTCACATCCACCCCGCGCAGGGCGAACCCCTGCCCCAGCACCTCGTCCAGCAGTACGGGACGCCGACTGGACGGCACGAGCACGCGCGACTGCGGCAACAGCGTGCCGACAAGGCCGCCCTCACCGGAGACCACCCCCTGACGATGTATGGCACGCGGACGGAATCGCATCTCGGCAAGGTAGCGCCGCCCAGGGCCGGTGAGCCGGATCGCACGGACCATCGTGTCCCTGAGCCAAGCGCGTGGGCGACTTGTGGTCATGACAACACGACCCAGCCGCTTGGAGAACGCGACGGTCGCCGTCGCATGCGGGCGGCGTTCGAGCTCGTAGGTGTCGAGCAGGCTCGAGTCACAGCGGCCGTGCCAGACCTCCGCGAGTTTCCATGCCAAGTTGGTGGCGTCCTTGATCCCCGAGTTGAGGCCCTCCGGCGAACGGCGGCATCATGTGAGCGGCATCACCGAGCAGGAAGCACCGGCCATCCCGCCACCGGTCAGCGACGACCGCGTTGAATGTGTAGTTCACTGACCTTTCCGCCTGATCCGGCGAGATATCACGGTAGGGCGAGACGAGCCGTCGAATCAGCTCGAACTCCGGCCGCTGGTGTGGGCCTCGCTCGCACTGCCGGGCGCCGTTCACGACGTGACCGCCGCTCGGACGGCCAGCCTGGTCAACGCTCTGACCAGTGCCTGCGTGAAGATTTTCGCGGATAAAGCCTACCAAGGCGCGGGCGGCACGATCCGCACGCCGATCAAGCGGCATCGGCATCGTCCCTGGCTGTCGCGCGCGGACCGCGGGACGTCAACCGCGCCCACGCCCGCATCCGAGCCATCGGTGAACGCGCGGTAGCTACTTTGCAGATGAGAGGTGCTGACCAAGCTGCGCTGCTGCCTACATCGCGCGACCGCACTCGAGCAAGCGATCCTCCTGCTGTAGCTCGTCGAAGAGGGCCGCTACTTCGGATGAACAAGGCTTAAGTATCTGACCCCGGTCCGTTTTGACGGCCGGGTGGTGAAGTGCTTCTCCTTCACGGCGGCCGCCATGACGATCTCCGATGACGACCAGGAGCTGCTGTGAGCGACCGTGTAACGCACTTTTGCGTTACACCTCAGGGCGATTGTTTCCGCAGGTCAGAGCAAGATTTGCAAGATCGTTTGAAGTGTAACGCATTTTCGGAGAGACACACCTAGGGTGTGGGCGTGTGCGCACGTGTGTGTGCGCACACACGTGTACCTGCCTCTGTTTTGCGTTACTGCGTTACAACTCTCTAATTCAGATAGATAAATGAAGGTCAGAGCCCACTTTGGGGCGTAACGCAAAGCGTAACGCAGGCGTAACGCAGCCGCCCTTTGCGTTACACGCCCCCACCTCCCCCTTGAGCGCGCAGAACCGAGGTGACTCCGCCATGCCCGAAGCTTTCCAGCCGCGCCCCTACCAGGCCGAAGCCATCCACGCTCTGATCCAAGGATGGCGAGGCCCGCACAACCGCCTGGCCGTCGTGCTGCCCACCGGCGCGGGCAAAACCGTCGTGTTCGCCAACCTGATCCGCGCCGTACTGCCGGACATCAGCGGCCGCGCCCTCCTCATCGCCCACCGCGAGGAACTCATCCAGCAGGCCGCCGACAAGATCCAATCCGTGGCGCCCGACCTGCGCGTCGGCATCGTCAAAGCCGAACGCGACGAGCACGCCCACGCCGACGTCATCGTCGCCAGCATCCAGACCCTCGCCGTACAGCGGCGCCGCCAGGCCATCGCCGACATCGGCGTCGTTATCGTCGATGAATGCCACCACGCCGCCGCCCCCCACCTACATGGCCACGCTGCGGCACTTCGGGGCATGGGAAGGCCGCCCCGTCGCCGACTTCACCGCCACCCTGACGCGGGTGGACGGCGGCCTGGCCGACGTATGGTCCGACGTCGTCTACCGCATGGACATCCTCGACCTCATCACGGCAGGCCACCTCGTCGACGTCAAGGGCAAGCGCGTCGTCGTCGGCAACCTCGACCTCGACGCCGTCAAGACCCGTAGCGGCGACCTGCAGGAAGGACAGCTCGGCCAGGCGCTGGAGGAGTCCAACGCCGCCGACGTGGTCGCCGACGCCTACCTGGAGCACGCGTCCGACCGGCCCGGCGTCATCTTCACCCCGACCGTCAGCTCCGCCCAGGTCATGGCCGACACCATGAACGACGCGGGCATCCCCACCGGGCTCATCTACGGGGCCATGCCGAAGGAAAAACGGGCCGTCACCCTCAAGCTCTACCAGGCAGGCGACCTGCAGGTGCTGGCCAACTGCATGGTCCTCACCGAAGGGTTCGACGCGCCCTGGACCTCCTGCGCCGTCATCGCCCGCCCAACCAAGTCGGCCGGGCTGTATGTGCAGATGGCCGGCCGCGCGTTACGCCCCCACCCCGGCAAGCGGGACGCCCTCATCCTCGACGTGATGGGTGCCTCTACCCGCCACAAGCTCGCCTCCATCGTCGACCTGACCGACAGGAAGATCGCCGCGCCGAAGGACGGCCAGAGCCTGCGGGAGGCGGCCGACGAGCCCGACGACGCACTGCTCGACGTGTCCCCCGCGGTGGAGTGGGAGGACGTCAACCTGTTCCACCACTCGACGGCTCGCTGGCTGCGCACCTACGGCGGCGTGTGGTTCCTGCCGGCGGGCGACGACCGGCTGCTGTTCCTGGCCCCCGCGCCCGAGACGAAAGGCTTCCGCGTCCGCATGTGGCAGGACGGCGCGGGAGCTCTGGCGCCGAACCCCGACCCGGCGTACGAGATCGCCGAAGCCATGGTGTGGGCGGAAAGCCAGGCTCGCCGGTTCGCGCCCCACCACTTCCTCACCCGGGCCGCCCAGTGGCGGGGCCAGCCTCCGTCACGCAAGCAACTGGCGTTCTGCCGCTTCAACCGGATCGTCGTGCCGCACGGCAGCACCGCCGGCGAGGTGTCCGACCTGCAGGTGGTGCACCGGGCGTCCGCGGCGATCGACCAGGGATCGCACGTCGAGAGGAGCGCATGATGCATTTACGCCACCGCTGGGTCGAGGTCGAACGCATCGGCCTCGTCGCTACCTACCGCTGCCAGAAGTGCCCGAGAACGAAAACCCGCATGTGCGGCCCTGAGGGCGATTCTCCCGCCATCCCGCCATCCCGACATCCAGACGCCCAGACGCCCGGGCGGCCCTGAAAGCGGCTCAGCGACCGCTACAGCGCCGCAGAGACGCAAAGCAGCCGATGCCATGCCGCACAGAAAACCGGCCCCGCCCAACCACGTCGACAACGGGAACCCCGACTACCACGGATGAGGAGCACCGTGGCCCTCATCGGGGACGAGCCCGATCCTGCTGACGACGATATCGACGTCGGGCTTCGCAGACTGCTCGACGGAGCGTGACCCCGTAGACCTCCGGGCGGGCTTTGGTCGAAGACTCCATCGTGTGCGCGTCTTCGCTTGGGAGCGGCTCGACCGGACAAGCATTCCGATTCTTCGACCCCGGCAACGGTTGCCTGCCGTCGAGGTAGGGCTTTTATGCTGCTTCCATGGCGGACCTCACCTGGACCGAGGCGTGGTGCATGTGGTTCACCAACGTTCAGGTGAACCAGCACACGCTTCACGGAGTCTCCATCCTGGCGTTGGGTAGAGCAGGCAAGGTCGTCGCCTTCGCGGCCGGGCTAATTGTGGTCTTGGACATCATCGGCCCGCAGGGTGTCAAGACGGTGGTTCGCTATCTGCAGGGCGCCGTGCTGATCGCAACGGTGTCGTTTGGGTTCGCCGCGGTTGCCGCCATTGGTGTGCGCATCGCTGTCCAAACGCAAAGCTGGCTGGTGTTGCCCCTCATGTGGGTGGCCTTTCTCATACTCGGCGCGTTCGTCAAGTACGAGCAGTCCACCCGCATTGGCGGTCGCCGATTCGGTGCCCTGTCACGGTGGACCGCAGATCGCTTCGTCAAGGTGAGCCGTATCTGGAGCCTTGTTATGGTCGGCGTCGGCTTCCACTTCGACTTGCTCGCCTCATAGCCCCTCGCCAACGCCCGCGCCCGGTTCTACGCTCCGGTGGTGGCGGACATCAGCTACTTCGAAGCGTGGGGTATGTGGCTGGACGGCAAGTCCACCCTGGGAAACGACCTGTTCGGCATCCCGATGATCTGGATGGGCCGCTCAGGGAAGATCGTCGCGTTTGCTGGCGGACTCACTGTAATTCTCGATCTCGCCGGGCCCGACCGGCTGGCAGCTGCTGCAGTTCGTATCAAATCCGCAATCCAGACTCTGTGGGGCCTTCTCTTTGGATATCTCCCCATGGGGATCCTGGTTCTCGTCGCGGTTCTTCTGAATGCGTGGGTCGATGAGCCGCTACTTGCGCGGGTACCCGACATACCCGTGGTAGGTGCCATCCTTGAACTTGCCGGCGGGGCCCTCTTCGTGGCGTGTGTCATCGCCGCCATGATGGGCGGGACGTGGCTTGTGCTGGCCGTCGTAAGCGCTTTGGCCGAACGAGCCCCGCAGTTGTTCGCCGATCCGCGGACGATCTTCCTCCGGGTGGCGGCACTCCTGGCCGTCTTCGTCGGCTTCCACTTCGACCTACTGGCCTCCTAGCATCGCCGTCATGTCGAAGACGCTCGTCCTTACGCTGGGGTTCGTGGCGCTGGTGTCGGTCGGCCTACCGGTCTTGTCGGAGTACATGGATGTGGTGCCTGTCATGATCGCCGGTCTGGTCGTGCTGATCGTCGTCCAACGCCTGCGCAAGCGGTGACCCCGAATCGAATAGTCATTGGGTCCTCTGAGTAGGGTCGGACCATGCAAGACCCGCCCTCGGTACGTCTCCCCAATCATCCTGCGAAGGCCGGGCTGCTGCTTCGGGGGCGGAAGACTGCTCGACCCGGTGTCCCTCGCCTACGGGATCGGGCTCGGACTGCCGGCGGAAGCTCGGCCTCACACGCTGCGGCGGTGTGAGTACCACAGGCGTCCCGGCGTGGCGGGACAGCAACGGACAGACTGAGTGTTTTTCATCCTGCTTCGCGGAGCTGAAGGACGAGGATCGCTTTGACGAGCTGACCTGCCAGAAGCGGGCAGCAGCGGAGTTTGCGCAGAATACGCCAGGTCTTCAGCTGTGCGTTGGCGCGCTCTCCCGGTCCGCGGAGCTTGGCATGGGCGGCGTTGGCGGCCTTCTGTGAGGCGGGCTTGTTGCGCCCCTTGTAGGGCACGCGCACGTGCTCACCAGCGCCGACGTACCCCCTTGTCGGCGAGAGTGACGAGGTCGGCGGCCTTGAGGTGGCGCAGGATGCCCCAGATCCGGGCGGCCTTGAGGTCGTGCACCGATCCAGGCAAGGAGCCCGATGTCCACAGGGGTGTGCCGTCCGGAGCGGCCAGGACCTGGATGTTCATGCCGTGCTTACGGTGCTTGCCGGAGTCATAGGGCCGGTCGGCGGCGACGCGGTCGATGGGGATGAGGGTGCCGTCCAGCACCAGGTAGGGGTAGCCGGCCCGCTTGGCTGCGCGTAAGGCCGCATCCAGGCGGGGGGAGCGGCGGGCGAGCAGGGTGATGGCCTCGCGGATGTAGCGCCAGGCGGTGGCGATGCCGACGCCGAAGCCGATGCCGAAGCCGGCGGCGAGCTCGGCCAGGGTCTCGCCTTTGCGCAGGTGGACGAGCACGAGCAGGGCCTGCTGGCCGGGGTTGAGGCGGCGCCACGGTGAGCTGATCGTCTTGCGGTGCCGGCGCAGTATGCCGGACGGGTAAGACAGCGTTTGATGTGACAACGGCAGCGCGGCGCGGTAGAACAGCAACGCGGAGCCTCTGGTCTAAAGGTTGATCTTGGTCGACAACCCTTCTACCAGGGGCTCTTCTACTTGTCGATCAAGCGCTGCCGCATGGCATGCCCGCAGCCTGCGGTTTCAGGTTGGAAAACCCTCAATGGTTGATTTCCTGCTGGCCACCAAGATCAAATGGTCGCGATTGATCGTTCTTGGGGACGACCGGTCTGCGGACGTTGCAACGCTGCCGGACCTGCGGGCATCCGAGGCAGTCGATCCGGCGCATGGACTTCTGCCGCGTTGGAGCCGAGCAGTTACGTAAGCGATGCCGTAGTCGGCGGGTGTGCCGGCAACAGCTTCGGCGCTGATGTTGACGTGGATGGTCCGGCTGCGATCAGGAAGCTTCCGGTCGGAGGGCCAGGGGCGGGCGGTTCGCCGAGGAGGGGACCGGGATCGGGGATGGGCAGGCCGTCCAGGATGACTTGGAGGTCGTGGTCCTACTGGCGAGCGCCCGCCTGGAGGCCCAGCGTGTGGGGTCCGGTAGAAGACGCTGCGACCATGAGGAAAGCCACGTCCTTGCCGCGTCAGCGAGCGCTGCTTGCGCCGCTTGCGGGCGACAGGCCGAGTTCGGCCATCCGCGCCGCGATCGTGTTTCCGACATCCGCCAGCCCGCCTCGTGCCGGACTGGGGTGATACGCGGCGAGCCGTGGGGCCGCCGGAGAAGTCGAACGACCAAGTGATCTCCGCATCCAGGTCGGCCCGCCGGCGCGGCTCCGGTGCACCGGCCGAGGCTCATGTCCTTCCCCATCACCAAGCCGGCCCGTTCAGATAGTCGTGGTGCAGTCGCAGGACGCCGGCGCAGCCAGGTCCAGGTGTGTGGCAAGGGCGGCCAGGCGAGGCCGGAGACGACCGTCAGATTTTCAGTGGGATCTCCCTGTTCGCACCCTCAGTCGCAGCCTCGATGAGGACCGATTCACATGCAAGAAAAAGAGCCCCCACGTCATTTACGGAGACATATGACGTATCGACGGAGAGCATCAGTTCGGGGTTGCTTCGCCGGCCCTGCACGGCCAGATGAAATCTGAATCCTCCCGCCTCCGGCGAGGGCAGCCGAGTAATTTTGGTTCGGCCGCGCAATGCACGGATGTCAGGCCCCGGTTCGGTGGAGATGCCGGCGCTGCCGCCCGTGCCACCTATTCTGTCGTTGAAGAAGGCAACAGCAACGTCATGTCCTTGCTTACGCTCTGCTGCACGCAAGAGCGCCTCGAAATCAGGTGGATTGTAACGCGAGTGCAGATAGCCGGCCAGGCACGCCTGCCACGATCTGGCTATGGTTTCAGAGAAGCTCATGGGGTCCACGTCGATACCGATGAGGATCCCTTGCGATATCAGGCCGACGTACTGTCGATATCTTCTCCGATATCGGTTCGACGACATCACTGACATGATGCATCTGGGATCGTTCGCCAACTTTGCTATGGCGAAGGCCATGGCCGCGACATAGACGGCAGACGGTGATACGCCGTGCTGATGGGCGAGCCGGGCCACGGCGAGGGAGGCGACAGGCGATTTCACGGCTGCTCTCAAGATGCCGGCGTCCCGCCGTTCCGGCAACCGCGTCGGGAAGTTGGTGACCGGGAATGAGGAGAGCACACCCGCCTGATATTCAAGGGATCGGTCGCTCTCGGCTCTGCCCTGAGGTGAAGCTTCGAATCTCGCCTGATCGCATGGATGCAGTACGTCATACGTCCGCCGCGTCTCGTTGCCGTTGGTGCGGTTCTTGATCCGTTCCGCAAGGCAGAGCACACCCTGATAGTCGAAGGCCAGGTGAGAAGCGCTGACCACGAGGTAGGCCGGATGATCATCGGTCGTCACCACCGCGTACCGGACCGGCATTTCTGTCGCATATTCGAACCGTTCCTTCACCAGCTCGTCCCGTATCGCGTCAGCCGTCTCCCTGGCTGCCCGAGCTGGCGCATCGACCACGCGGAGCGAAATCGAACCGTACTGCTCCACGACCTGCCGAGGCATCCCTGACGTGTTGGCAGGGAATCGGGTGCGCAGCACATCGAAATCTTCGGTCACCGCCTGGAGCGACTCGCAGAATGCGCCCAGTGTGCAGGCGCCTGGGATCCGCTCGACATGGCCGATATTGAAGGCTGGATCGAAGGGCGCCCTTCTCTTGATGGCCCCCCACATGATCTGTTGAGCCCATGTCAGCGGCGACTCGTCCATGCGAGCGCCGGCAAAGGAAATCTGCCTGTCATGGTCCACCGTTCGATCCCCGCCTTCAAGGCTGCTCCTCCGTACACACGACGCCAGGATTGTCAATACGCGCCTCTGGGCGACTCCAGGAAGTCCGGACTCAGGTAGGGGTCGACTCGCCACGCATGATTATCCGTGGCCTGGTGGCGACCGCCCGATCAGACGGCGAAAATCGCCTTGGACAGCGCTTTCCCAGCGCCATGACATCTGCGTTCACTGCAATGGTTTTCTTAGCCAACACCGGCTGCGCCGATCATGTCAAGCCTCGCCGGCGGTGCCGCCTCGATGCGGCACCGCCGAGCAAGCGACGGATGCTCACCCGAGCTCGAAAAGCGCACCGGACGGCACGCGACCCTCTCCATGGGATTGACAAGAGCTCGAAGGTCTCCCCAGTATGTTTGTCGTCTAACCAAACTCGGTGAGGCGGTGTCCGGCTCGGTGGCCGGACAGCTCCCCCCTTCCGGGCCGTCGCAGTCCGCACCACACCACATTGCTCGGGGGCGCGTACATGCACGACCTTTCTGCGCTCACGGAGGTACACGCCTCCGTAGCCACTCGATTTACCTGGGATTACTCGCGAAGAAACGCCAAACTTCGCCTGCTTTACGACAAGGCCAAAGCCGCGCAGTGGGATGCCGACCGCGATATCGACTGGTCGGGTATTCCGGAGTACGGAGCGCCTCTGCCCGAAGACGAGGCAGCGAGTCGACGCTCTTCTTCCTCGCCCGTGCCGCCCGAGCTGTGGAACCAGTACAGGTGGGAGCACCACTCCTGGATGACCAGCCAGTTCCTGCATGGCGAGCAAGGGGCCATGCTCGCGACCGCCAGGCTGGTAGAGGTCGTCCCGGACCTGGACGCCAAGTTCTTCGCGGCCATCCAGGTCACCGATGAAGCGCGCCACGTTGACGCCTACGGCCGCTACGTGCAGGAACTCAGCCACCCGTATCCGATCAACTCCTCGCTGCACTGCCTGCTGTCCCATGTGATCAGCGAGAGTCGCTGGGACATCATCTACCTCGGCATGCAGATCATCGTCGAGGGACTGGCCCTCGCGGCGTTCCGTATCAGCTCGGTGAGTTCCTTCGACCCGGTCATCCGGCAGATCACCGATCTGGTGGCTCGCGACGAGGCCCGGCACGTCGCCTATGGCGTGCTGTCCCTGGAAGGCTTCTACGACGAGCTGACCAGCGCGGAGCGCGCCGATCGCGAGGACTTCATCAAAGAGGCCACCTTTCTCATGGGGCGTCGGTTTCTTCTGGAAGACGTCTGGGATCGGATGGACCTGGACGTGCGCGCCGGTGTCTCCTACGTCATGACCGATCCGGCGATGATCCATCTCCGGCAGCTGATGTTCGCCAAGATCCTCACCTGCCTCGCCCGGATCAAGCTCCTCACCCCGGGCGTCCGTGCCCATCTGGAGGACCTGTCCCTGATCCGCTCACGAGGGTGAGGCCCCGTGACCTCCGTCCTGACTTGGCTCGACGACCCCCCTGCGGACCGCGGTCTCAGATTCGCCGGCGACGGCGGTGGCGATCCCTGGACGTTCTACTCCTATGAGCAGATGGCGTACCTGGCCCGGCAAGCCGCCCTGCGGTTGTGGAGTTTCGGCGTGAGACCCGGCGACACGGTGCTCGTCCTCTGCCCGACATCACCCGAGTTCGTCGCTCACTACTTCGGCGCGCTGATCATGGGCGCCGTGCCCGCGGCCGCCGCCCCTCCCCCGCGTATGGGGGACCTCACCGAATACCGCCGCGGTCTGGACCACGTCGTCCGGCTCATCGCAGCGAAAGCGGTCGTGACCACGCCCGGCTCTGTCTCTGTGCTGGCCCCCGTCGCCCGCGACGTGGGCGGCCTTCTCATCGACGCCTCCGCGCCGGCCGCCACTCGCCGGGCGGACTTCGACGCCCCGGCGATCGAGGATCTGTCCATCATCCAGCTCAGCTCCGGCTCGACCGGCCCACGGCACGGGGTGCGCATCTCGTTGCCCGCCGTGCAGTCGAACGTCGCGGCCCTGCACCGGTGGCTTGAGATGACCTCCCGTGATCGCTTCCCCACGTGGCTTCCGCTCTCCCACGACATGGGCCTCGTCGGTGCCCTGCTCAACCCGGTGGCCGCAGGCGCCGACGTCTGGCTGATGCCTCCGGAGGACTTCATCCGTTCCCCGATACGCTGGCTGCGGCTCTTCAGCGATCTCGCGCCGACCATCACCGCCATGCCGGCCTTCGGCCTGGCTCACATCCTGCGCCGTGTACCGTCCCGGAAGCTGGAGGGCCTGGACTTCTCGTCCTGGCGCGGCTTGATCATCGGCGCGGAGCGCATCGATCACGACATCGCCCGCAGATTCGTGAACCTGCTCGAACCCTTCGGCTTCCCGCCGCGCGCGCTGTCGCCCGCCTACGGCATGGCCGAGGCCACGCTCGCCGTCACCGGCACCTCACTGGCCGAGGTGCATCCTGCCCTCACGGTCGACGCCCGCTCCCTGTCGCTCGGCAACGCCGTCAAGCAGGTGCCGGCCAGAGCCGGCCGTCCTCTTCCTCCCGCTGCCACGACGGTGGTCGGGTGCGGCACGCCGTTGCCACGCACCGAGGTGACGATCGTGGACGGGGAAGGCACCCCGGTCGGCGAGGACGTGGTCGGGGAGATCGTCATCCGGGGGCAGGCCCTGGCCGCCGCGGTGTTGCGGGAGGCCGGAGCCGAGCAGCCGATCGGCGCCACCTTCGCGACCGGGGACGCCGGGTTCCTCCACCAGGGCCGGCTCTATGTGCTCGGCCGGCTCGGCGACAGCGTCAAGCAGTTGGGCAGATGGCTGTTCGCCGAGGACATCGAGAGGGTCGCCTGGTCCGAGTCGCCCTCACCGCAGCGGACCGTCGCCCTTCTCGGCGACCTCGGCGGTCATTCCATGGCCGTCATCGCCGTTCAGGGCGCCCTGGCAGCGGAGGAGGCGGAGGCGATCGGCAAGGCGGTGTGCGGTTACGCCGGGAACCTGCGTGTCACGGTGATGTCGGTGCCGGTCGGCTGGCTGCTGCGGACCCCGAGCGGCAAGCCCATGCGCAGAGCGATGTGGGCGAAGTTCATCGCGAACGGCGGTGGCGCGAACGTGCTCTGGCGCACGCCGCACGCCGACGAGGTCCGCTTCGACAACCACAAAGAGGAGATATGACCAGCGAAGCCCATATCCGAGCCGACGAGGCGCTTCTCGACGTCATCATGCGCGTGGTGGCCGCGCTGGCCCCCAACCAGGTCCCTGGGGTCACACTGGACAACGCCCTCGTCGCCGATCTCGGCTTCGACTCCCTGCGCCTGGTCGAGCTGTCCTTCGCACTGGAAGAACTGTTCGACATGCAGCCGATCTCCATTGACGACGCGCCGCCGATCGGCACCGTCCGCGACATCTACGACTACGCCAGACGCAAGATCGAGGTAGGCGATGCGCAACCGGTGTCACGCGAGTCGGTCGAGCAGTGGCTCGCGGAGGCCTGGTAATGGAGCCGTCCCCCACCATGACCTCGGGCCGCCCGAGGCTAGGGCCCATCTGCTGGGCGCAGCACTGGCTCTGGCTGCTGGACAGCCAGCCCGATCGGCCGGCCGCCGCGCCCCTGCTCCTCCGCATTCGCATCCGTGTCCCGGCCGGTCTTCACCTGTCCGCCTTCCGCGAGGCGCTCGGCCGGTTGGTGGCGAACAATGAGGCCTTGCGGACGCTTTACCGGATCGGCGACGACGGCCTTCCCCAGCAGATCGTCCAGCCGAGCGCCGAGCCGGCCATCATCGTCGCCGACTCCGCCCCGGAAGCTCGCGACCTCGACGCGTACACTCCCGCCATCGACATCACCCGGGGGTCGGCCGCGTGCGCGGTGGTCCGCATCGAGGGTGACGTCGTCACCGCGGCGGTGCTCGTTGTGCACGCGGTGGTCGTGGACGGCTACGCGATGACGTTGCTGCGCAAGGAGTTCGAGGCGATCCTCTCGGGGACGCCCGCGGTGGTCGAGCGCCGCTGGCAACCTCTCGACCAAGCCCTCGCGGAGTCCTCCCAGCAGTGGCGCCAGGTGAACGACCGGGCTATGGAGCACTGGAAGCGGGGGCTCGCCGTCGGGCCGCATGCCAGTCTGCCCTTCTACTGGCAGTCTCCGCCGGAGTCGGTGAGCCTGAAGACGACGTTGTCGTCGAAGATTCTCGCCGGGCACGGCGAGCTCGCCGCCGCGAAGTACGAGACCACCCTGCCCGCGCTCCTGCAGACGCTGCTCGCCGTGCTGCTGTGCGGCTGGACGGGACACCTGACGTGCGCGATCGACTCGATCTTCACCAATCGCTGGCCTCGGCGCATGAGCACCAGCGTGGGACGGTACGCGGGCGGGGGGCGCGTCCCGTTCGACCTGCGCGGCCTGCCGACCTTCTCCCTGCTCGCGCGCCGATCGCTTGCCTCGCTGGTGACCTCCTACCGGCACGGCAAGTACGACGTCGGCGAGGTCACCATGATGGAGTCGCGAGAAGCCGCCCGCATCGGGGCGTGCTTCGCCTCCGCCGTGCTCTTCGAATACCACGACTACACCAAAAGCGCTGCGAGCAGGCGCGTGGAGGAGCCCCGCATCCACCAGACGCCCCTGGACTACCGCGTGGCCAACCTGCTGGTCGACGTCTTCCCGTCCGACGGGGACCTGTCGATCAGCCTCAGGGCTCCGACCGAGGTGCTCCCCGGCCCGGCCGCCCGGCGTTTCCTCGACCAGTTGCGCGGCCTGCTCTCCGTGGTGGCCGAGGAACCTGACCCGTCTCTGTCCGAACTCCTGGCCTCGGTGGATGTCCCCGCGCCGTGGAAGGGGCCCGGATGGGTCGCCATCAGAGATTCGTGGATCAAGCTAGAGGACGTGGCGCACCTCCTTCGCGACCATCCGCTGGTCTCCGCGGCCGCCGTCTTCCCCATCCCGTCCGGCCGGTTGCACGCGCACGTCGCCACCGCGACCGCCGGCCTGTCGATCGAGGAGCTGGACGGGCACATGCGCGCCGGGGTGAGCCACTACCCCACGACCATGCTCCCGCATGTCTACACCATCCACGCTTCGGCGCCGGAAGCCTCGCACGATGCCGCCGCGTGGGAAAGGCAGCCGCGGCTCGCCGCGGGCCCCGCGGTGCGGGCAGCCAGGAAGGAGCCCGAGGGAGCTGAGGAAACCTTCCTCGCCACGACGATCTCAGGCTTCAACCCCGAGCTCACGGTGGACATGTCCGCCTCGTACGCCGAGCTCGGCGGAGCCTTCCTCAAAGTGCCCGCGATCCTCACCCAGGTGAAGCGGGCCGGCTACACCGGGATCGCCTTCGGGGACCTGGTCGGCACAGCACCGCTGACGCAGGTCGCGGCCAAGCTCGTCAGATCCCGCACGGCCACGTGACGTGCCGTTGCCCGTGTGCGCCAGACAGCGTGCGAAGCCACACAGGAGGCGTCTTGCCCTACCTATGCCCGGGCCTGCTGAGCTCGGCCGAGCGCCCGGACCGGCCTGCGGCGCTGCTCGCGAACGACCTGGAGCGCCTGCTCGGAGATCCGGACGATCCCTCCTCTCCCTTCTCCTATGCCCGGTGCCTGGAACTGGACAGGCGTGAGGCGTTTCCCTCAGAGATGTGCGACGAGCTCGACCGCATGGGAGTACAGCGTTTCTACGTGCCGCGGGCCTACGGCGGCGCGCTGGTCAGCTTCGAGCAGCTCTCGGCACTTGTCAGAGTTCTGGCCAGGCGAGATCTCACCCTGGCGATCGGGCATGCCAAGACCTTCCTTGGCGCGGCACCGCTGTGGGTCGCCGGCGATCCCGGGCCGGCCGCCCGCCTGGCCGAGGCGATCCTGGCCGGTGCCCGCGTGTCGCTGGGGCTGACGGAGCGGGAGCACGGAGGCGACCTCGCCGCGACCGAGACCCGGGCCGTCCGGGACCGCGGCGGATACCGCATCAGCGGCGAGAAGTGGCTGATCAACAATGCGACGCGTGGCCGGATGATCACCCTGCTCGCCGGCACCGACCAGGCCCTGAGCCTGTTCCTGCTCGACAAACGCGCGCTGGAGCCGGAGGAGTACCGGTGCCTGCCGAAGATCCGAACACATGGCATCCGCGGCGCGGACATCAGCGGCATCGAGCTGTCGGGCGCCCGGGTTCCGCAGGATGCGCTGATCGGTACGCCGGGTGCGGGACTGCCCATCCTCGTCAAAGCGCTCCAGCTCACCAGAACCGGGTGCCTTGCGCTCTCCTTGGGGGCCCTGGACCAGGCGATCGAGCTGGCCACCCGCTTCGCCCGCGAGCGGATCCTGTACGGCCGCCCCCTGGCCGAGCTTCCGGCCGTCCGGCTCCGGCTGGGACAGGCGTACGCGACGCTGTTCGTCGCCGAAGCGGTCAACATCACCGCCACCCGGTGTGTGCACGTCCTGCCGGACGAGCTGAGCGTGGTCTCGGCCGTCGCCAAGGCCGTCGTTCCCTCGCTGGCGGAGGACTGCCTCGACTCGCTGGGAGAACTGCTCGGCATCCGCTCCTTCCTCGCCGAGGGACGCTTGCAGAAGGTGGAGCGCGACCATCGCATCGTCGGCATCTTCGACGGGAGCACCTTCGTCAACCGTTCCGTGCTCATCAACCAGTTCGGGCGTCTGGCCCGCTCGTTCCACCGAGGCAGGGCGGATCAGCAGAGGCTGCGGCAGCTGTTCCGTATCGGCGGGAAGCTTCCGCCGTTCGACGCGGCCAGGCTCGGCGTGGTCTCGCGCAACGGCTGCGGCGTCGTGCAGTCGATCCCCCAAGCCGTGGAGGCCGTCACCGCGCTCGCGGCCGAAGGCCGCGCACCTGATGCCCTGGCCGTTCTGGCCAGGGCGCTCCTGATCGAGGTGCAGCAGGTGCACGAGCAGCTGGCGGCCAGGAACTGGCCGCAGCTCGACCGCCCACCCGAGGCTTTCCATCTCGCTCAGCGCTACGAGCTGTGCTTCGCCGCGGCGGCCTGCCTTCACTTGTGGGTCCACAACCGCACGCGGGTCGCCTCAGGTCTGTGGGACGAGGCCGCGTGGCTCACCGCCTGCCTTGGTTTCCTGCTCGCGCGGCTGCGCCCGGACAGTGTCACGGCGACGCGCCACGCCGACGAGGCGATGATCGCCCTCTACGAGCGGGTCGAGCGCGCCCGGCCGTCCGGTCCCCTCTCGATCGTCCCTATCCACGGCGAAGCTCCTGCCCGCGGAAGGGGATGAGAGTCATGCCCGCTGAGTCGTTCCATCCGCTGCTGGGCGACCCGCTCGACCCTGTGGAGCCCTTCGGCCACGCCTCGATCCTGGACGCCGACGAACGGGAGGAGATCTTCGCGGCGGGTGAGCGTTTTCTCGACCGGCACGCGCTCCTGGCCGAGCTTGTCCCCGCCGAGCTGGGAGGACGCCTGGTCAGCTTCGAGCGGCTGATCGTCACGATGCGCTCGGTGGCCAGGCACGACATGGCGCTCTGGCTGTCCTATTTCGGCAGCGCGTTCATCGGCTCGACCAACGTGTGGGCCGCGGGCACCCCCGGGCAGCGCCGGACGGTCGCCGGGCTGCTGCTGCGCAACGGCAAGCTCGCCGTCGCCTATCACGAGCTGGAGCACGGAACGGATCTTCTCCGGGTCGGGTTCAACGCGCTGCCGTCCGGAGACGGCTGGATCATGAACGGGCGCAAGGAAGTGATCGCGAACGTGGATCGCGCCGAGAAGACCGTGCTCTTCGCCCGTACGGACCCGCAGCCCGGCCTGTGGAGCCATTCGCAGTTCCTCATCGACAACGCGGCAGCGGTGCGTGAGGGGATGCGGTACTTGCCGCGCTTTCACACCTCAGGCATGCGCGGCGTGCGACTGACCGGCGTCGAGCTCGCAGGGTGCCCGGTTCCCGGCGACTGCGTGCTCGGTGCTCCAGGCGGCGGTGTCGATACGGTCTTGCGGTCGTTCCCCATCACGCGGGTCGTCATCTCAGGAACGGCCGTGGCGAGCCTGGATACGGGCCTGCGTCTCGCGCTGCGCTTCGCCCTCGACCGGCGGCGAGGTCCTGGTCGCGTAGCCGATCTCGCGGTCACCAGGCGGCTGCTCTGCGATACCTTCATCGACCTGTTGGTCTGCGACGCCATCGCCTCGGTGGCGGCGCGGGCGCTCCAGATCACGCCCGCCGAGTCGCATCTGTACTCCGCGGCGGTGAAGTTCCTCGTACCGCGCCTGGCCATGGATGCGATGCGGCGGCTGTCCACACTCCTCGGCGCCCACTTCTACCTGCGTGAGGGGCCGCATGCCCTTTTCCAGAAACATCTCAGGGATCTCGCGCCCGCGGTCTTCGGGCACCTGCCGCGGGCTGCCTGCCAGTCGTTGCTGCTCCCGTACCTGCCCAGGCTCGCCCGTCACGCCTGGGCGGCACCGGAAGACCCGGACAGCGCGCTCTTCCGGCTACGAGAGGATCTGCCCTCCTTCCCTCTGGGCAAGCTGCCTCCCGCCGCTGCGCGAAGGGACCCTCTCATCGCCGCGTTAACGCTCACACAGCAGCGGCTGCGTGGGACGGAGCTGGCCGGGCTGGTGGACGCGCTGGCCGGCGAGCTGGCGGCGCTGCGGCGCGAGTGCGCGGCCATGCGGCCGCATCGGCTCACCGTCACCGCCGACACCGCCGCGCTGGCGACCACCTCCAGGTACGCGGCGCTTTTGGCGGCCAGCGCGTGTCTCAACATCTGGTGGCACCACCGGGCCGCGGACGTCTTCGTCGGTGATCCCCGCTGGGTGGCCGCCGCCTTACGCCGGCTGCTGGCCGGTGTGCCGCGGCACGGGCTGTTGCTGGGCGAGCGGGGTGATCACACCCCCTGGCTGTACGCGGAGCTCGTACGGCGGTTCGAAGAAGGGCGGTCGTTCGATCTTTCAGACCAGCCGCTCAGGTGACCTGGAATTTCCTGAAGGGCGCTTTCATGCATGACCAGACCAACGACCCGTCCCCCGTCCCGGCCTCCGACTGCCCATTGTGCCGCTCCATCGCCGGAGAGAGCGAGGTCCCGCTCGACTACCCATGGGTGCGCACGGCGCGGGCATGCGTGCTCCCGGCCTTGGGGCATCTGGACGTCGGGCACATGCTCGTGTGCACGAATGATCACGTCCCCAGCCTCGGCGCGGCGGACCGCGACACGGCCCGCGCGGTCGTCGACCTGTCGGCCGTGGTGATCGAGCGCATCAGGACCAGGCTGGGACACAAGTGCTTCATCTTCGAGCACGGCTTCCGCAAGGACCGCTCCGCCTCGCATGACGACTGCTCCATCAACCACGTCCACATTCACGTGACGGCGCTGCGGCCCGAGGTCGTGGCGATGGCCGCGGGCCTTGTCAGCGGCTTCATCCCCGTCGCCGACGAGGAGATGCACCTCGCCATCTCCTCGCGCGAGGAGTATCTCCTCGCGCGGATCGGGGACTCGGCCGACTGGCGCGTCTCTCCCGAGGGCTACTCGGCCCGCAGCCGGCACTTCCTCAAAGCGCTGGACACCGCGATGGGCGGCCACCATCGCTGGGATGAGGCGGTCGTCGATACCCGCCACCTCATCGCAGAGAGCAAGCGCCTGCTCTTCCCCGAAGCACCACCGCGACAGACGCCTGCGCCCGGCCTGCTCATCAGCGTGACGGGCCCAGCATCCCCCTTGGAGGACTCGTGCCAGTAGTGAGTCGCCCTCTGACCTCGGAGCTCGAAGAGATCGCGAGCGGCATGCGCGCCTTCTGTTTCAGGGCGAACAAGCATCCCGGAGGCTCCCTGTCGTCAGTCGACGCGCTGACCGCGCTCTTCTTCGGCTCCCCGGCTCGCCTGGGCATGCTGCCCCCGGGCGAGCGCGACCATTTCGTCCATTCCAAGGGCCACGCCGCCGCGCCGATGTTCTTCGCGCTGTGGGCGCACGGCTTCTACGACGATCTGTCCATCGAGGAGCTCGCCGAGTTCGGCGAGCTCCATCACCCCGTTCCGCGGATGCCGCGCCGGGACCTGGCACGGGGAGTCGAGATGAGCACCGGCTCCCTCGGCCAGGGGCTCTCCTTCGGCTGCGGCCTGGCTCTCGCCGACCGCTCGGCCGGGCGCGATCTGACGAGCTACGTGCTGCTCGGCGACGGCGAGTGCTCGGAGGGCCAGGTTTGGGAGGCGGCGATGACGGCGCACCGGCTGGAGCTGCGCAACATCGTGGCGCTCCTGGACGCCAACGGCTCCGGAAGCTGCGTCAAGCTCGACCGGCAGGAGTGGGCGGGCCGCTGGCGCGGCTTCGGCTGGGAGGCCCTGGAGGTGGACGGGCATGACATGGCCGCCTTGGTGGAGGCTCTGGAACACGCCCACACCGTGGAGCGCCCGGCGGCCCTGGTGCTGCACACCGTCAAGGGGCGGGGCCTGCATCGGGAGGTCGAGGGGACCAACACCCTCAGCAGCGAGGCCGCTTCCCGGCACCTCCCGGACGTGGACCTGTCCGCCTCCGCGACAGCGGCGCTGAAGATCGTCCGGCGGTATCACCCCGTTCCGGCCTCCCCCGAGCACCCGCTGCCCGAGGCGCCGGCCGGCCGCGCGGCCTTTCTGTCCGGGATGAGCGGCAGGACGGCCGGCGAGAGCGTGGTGACGAAGCAGATCGGCGGCGAGCTGGCCGAGGAGCTGCGCGAGGCGAGCACCTTGTTCGCCTCACCGGACGCGATCCGCAACTCCGGCATCCTGCCGTGGATGACCGTCGTCGGCTCGTGGAGCTGGCACAACCCGGACAGCAATGTCCTGGAACTCGGTATCGCCGAACAGGACGCCGCCTCCTTGCTGGCCGGTGCCGCCGCCAACGGCATGCGCCCGCTGCTCTTCTCGATGGAGGGCTTCTATTGGCGCATGCTGGACCAGATCCGCCAGTCGGCGTGTTTCATGGGGCTGCCCATTGTCTTCGTCGGCACCTCCGGAGGAGTCGGGGACCTGCTCGGGCCCATGGTGCAGTCCGACACGCTCCTGCTGGCCCTGGATGCGATGGAGGGGCTGGACCTCCTTGAAGCGGCCGACGCCAACACCGCCAAGATCCTCTTCGCCGAGGCTCTCTCCAGTGGGCGGCCCACCTACCTGAGGCTGCCGCACGAGGCCGTGCCGCAGCGCTCGACTCTCGAGGAGCTGGCACGCCGGGACCTGTCGAAGGGATACCTGGTGCACCGCGACGCCGAGGCGCCGGACGTGGTCGTCCTCACGGCGGGAGCGCTGCGGGAGACGGCCCTCGACGTGGCGGACCGGCTGGGCGAGGCGGGCTGGAGCTGCAGGGTCGCCGAGGTGATCGCGGCGCGGAGGTTCGATCGGCTGGGCGACGGTGACAGAGCGGCTCTGTTCCCGCCGGAAAGCATCGCGTGCACGATCCACAACGCGCCCTCGGCGTTCCTCGGCAGGCGTGCTCCCGCAGGCGCCGTGCGTTTCGGCGCCGACGGCCCTGGACTGTGCGGGAAGTCGCTCACCGAGCTGTACCGCGCCTCCGGGCTGGACGCCGCCACGATCACACGCGAGCTGCTCGGAAAGCTTGCCGGTGACCGGGATGCCTAGGGACGTTCTCATCGAGGGCGGCGGCTCGCGCACGTGGGCGTGGATGGACGGCTCACCGGTGAGGGCCCGTTCGTCCTGCACCAACCCGCGCTCGGTCGGCGAGCGAGCCTCCGTCGCCCACCTCACCGCCCTCGCCCGGACGATCGCGCTGCGCGGCGCGGACGCGGTCCGCGTCGTGGCCGCCCATGGCGCTGCCGCCACCCAGAGGGAGTGCGACGCCTTCGCGCGGCTCCTCGACGACGCCTTCCGCGGAGCCGGGCTGACGGTGACGGCCATGCTGGTGACCAACGACATCGTCCCCCTCCTGGTGCGGAAGGGACTGGGGGGCTGCGTTCTCGCCGTCGTCGCGGGCACCGGAACCGGCTTCGCCGCGCGGCGGGGCTCAAGGTCCTGGGCGCGCACTTCCGGACTCGAGTACCTCCTGTCCGACGAGGGAGGTGGCTTCGACCTCGGCCTGCGTGGGCTGCGAGCCGCGGTCAAGGCGCTGGATGGCCGCGGCCCGCGCACCGGCCTGCTCACCGCGGTCCAGGACTGGGCCGGCGCCGGGAAGGACGAGCTGCGCCCTGTCCTGTTCGGCAAGGTCTACGGCGAGGCGGCCAAGCTCCAGGTCGCCGGCTTCGCCGAGCGGGTGATGAGCGCGGCCTCGGCCGGAGACGAGGTGGCCACGCAGCTGGTGAACGACGCACAGCAGGAACTGGTCGTGGGAGCGGTCGCCGCGGCCCGGCAGGCCGGCATCGGCGAGGAGGAGTGTGACGTGGTGCTCTCCGGCTCGCTGCTGGCCCAATGGCCGTGGTTCGGGGAAGCCGTACTCGGCGGCATTCGAGCCGAAGTCCGCGTCGCGGACGCCACCGTCGCCCCCACCGGCGACCCTCTGCCGGGGATGATCCGGCTTTCGAGGCTCTGGGACGAGGGGTTCCTGCGCGGCACGTCACTGGGCCCCATCCCCTGCTCGCAGACGGGGGTGACCCCATGAGGTCGAAGGACTCCACCACGGACGGTTGGCGGGGACTTCCAGGACCGCGCTGGTCGGAGCGGGAGATCCTGTCCGTCGTCCTCCGGCTGGCGGCATCCGGGGCTCTCGCCTCGACCACGCTCATCGGATTCGACACGCGGGCGGGCTCGCGGGAGCTGGCCCGGCTGGCGGCGACCTTGCTGCGGCAGCGGGGACTGCGGGTCGGGCTCGCGCAGGAGTACACCCCCACGCCCGCCGTCGGCCGCTTCGCGCACCGCCACGACTGGGTCGCCGCCTCGCTCACCTTCACCGCCAGCCACAACCCCCCGGGGACGATCGGGCTGAAGTTCCGCTCCGGCGACGGCTACACCCCGCCATCCCAGGACCTCCCCGACGCCGACGTGAACGTCCTGGACCTGCTGGAGAGCCTCGGCACCTCGTCCCAGCCCCCACCCGACCCGCTCGATCCGACCGCCGACTACGCCGCTACCGTGGGGACGGCGCTGAGCCGGACACTCGCCGATTTCGACGGGCAGGTGGTGCTCGACTGCGCGTACGGAGCCGTGGGACCGGTGGCGGCGCGGATCGGCGGGCTGCGAGTGGCCAGAAAGCTTCCCCTCCCGTTCTTTTCCGGGATCACTCCTGATCCCATGCTCCAGACCGACATGGAGCAGATCTCCACCGTCCTGCTCGGGCGGTCCCGCTCACCTGAGCGGACGGTGGTGGCCATGACCGACGGCGACGGTGACAGGCTCGCCCTGTTCACCCGGCGGTCGGGATACATCAACAGCTCCGAGCTGGCAGCCGTGCTGCTGACCTCCGCTGGCTCTCCCCATGTGCTCATCACCACCTCGGTGGCGCCCTCGCTCGCCGCCACGGCCGCCGAAGCCGCCGGCGTCGGCGTCGTCTATGCCGCGGTCGGGTTCAAGAACGTCGTCGCCGCGTGGAAGGAGTCGGGACGCCCTTCCGCGATCGGGCTGGAGCCCAACGGCGGGATCGCGCGGGCCGGCTCCGCCACCGACTACTTCGAGCGGGACGCGCTGGCCGCCCTCACCCTGGCGCTCAGGGCCACCGGGTCGGTGGACGGGCTCGACCGGGCCGTCGCCCTGGTGCGGGCTCTGGTGCCCTTCCGGCAGCGACAGCACAACGTGGCCGCCGATCCCGAGGTGGTGGCGGCGGCCGTACGGACCGTGCTGCCCGGCTGGACGGAGCGGCGGGCTCTGGACGCGACGGTCTTCACCGACGCCGGCGTGGGCGGCCGCGTCGCCCTCAGGCAGTCGGGTACCGAGCCGCTGACCAGGCTCTACATGGAGCTGCCCGCGCATCTGACCGACTCGCTGCGGGCGTTGCTGCCGGCGGCCGGCTGAGAGGCGCGGGCCGGTGTCATACCAGAGCTGTGAAGGAGCCGCAGGTCGCGTCGGGGTTCTCGCTCATGCGGCGGATCACGCGGGCGAACGCGTCGAGCAACGCTGTCCTGCTGTCCACAAGGACGTTCTCATAAGACGCGCTCTCCTGAGACGCGCTCTCCGAGAGCACGGTCGCGCCGGGGAAGCTGAGGGACAGCAGCACGGCGTCTCCTTCCTCGCTCACGCGCAACGTCGGCCACGGCCTCGGCAGGTCACGATGCTCGATGGAGATCGCGTGGGCGGGCTGGCCGGCGAAGTCGCGCGCCGCCTCGGCCGGGGAGGGCTCCACGTCGAGATGGAGCCATGCATGGCCGTCCGGCCCGATGACGGTGCCGCGGTCCAGCTTCCCGGCCAGCTCACGCAGCGACTGCCCGGCTTCGACGGTCACGTGCAGGAACGCGGTCCGTTCGAAGGACCCGACCGAGTCCGCCCATGGCGCGGGGCGGTCGCTCACGGAGATCGACAGAGCGGGGGAATCGCTCCCGCCCAGGCGGTGCGAGACGAGCAGGGCCGCGACGGCGCAGAGCGAACGCAGATCCCCTCCGAGGGCACGCGCGGCGTGATGAACCTCGGCCTTCGGCAGCCGTCTTTGCAGGATCTGCTCGACCCCACCCTGCTCGATGCCGGCACCGGACGCGGGCGACACCTGGAGGGTACGGAGGAAGGCACTGTACGGCTCCGCCGGCCGGGGCCAGACCGGCGGCCCGCCCTTCCGTCGGGCCCCGTAGGCGAACGCCAAGTCGCGCACGAGGATCCGCATCGACTCCGGGTCGCACACCGGGCGCGCAACGATGACGACGAGGGTCGAGCGCGTCTCCCGTGGCGCGAACAGCACGCGTACGTGCGGCGCGGTGTTCAGGTCGAGCGGAACGGCGGACTCCCGGCGGATCCATGCGGCCACGTGCTGCGGCGTCAAATGCGTCCCGGAGAGCACGCTGACAGGTGGCTCCAGCGAGTTCCTCAGCGCCGCCGGCCGTGCGATGGGATGACCCTCATAGCGCACCCGCAGGCTTTCATGCCTGTTGACCAGATCGTTGACGGCCAAGCGCAGCACATCCGGCTCAAGAGCCCCCTCGACCTCCAGGTGCCACAGGTTGTGGGGCGCGGCTGTCCGCACGCGCCCGCTCCGCTGGACGGGCGCGTCCTCACTTCGCAGCTGGCGGTGTACGAGCCCGGCGACGCCTCGGAAGGTCTCCAACGCGAAAACATCCCGCGCGGAGAACGTCCATCCGTGCCGCTCGGCCGCCAGAGCGGCCAGGCGCGTCGCCTGGAGCGAATCACCGCCGCGCGCGAAGAAACTGTCGTCCGGCGCGCATTCCACGCCCAGAATTTCCCGACCGAGAAGCAGAAAAGAATCGAGTACGAATTCCGCGGAAACCGGCACCGGCAGCTCCTCCCTGCACGTCGACACAGGCCACGTTAGAGGCCGGTAATAATCAACGTCAATACCGTTCTAGATGACATTTTTATTAGCGATCCGATGGGATGACATTGGCAGCTCGTATCGCTCTCTTTTCGCGTTTTGCGGCCGAGCGACTGCGCCTTCTCCGCCTGACCGGCGCCGGAGGGCCGACCCTCGCCATTGTCGTGCCCGCCGCGTACGTGCTCGCCGCCTGCCTGCCGACGGCCAGGGCCATGGCCGCCGGGTTCTTCGTCTCGGCCGCCGGCCAGGGGGGAGAGCCCGGACCGCTGCTTGCAGGGGTGGCGGCGCTCACCCTGGCGCTGATCTCCGGCCAGGCGAGCGAGATCGGCCGTACCGTGGCGGGCGACGTGTTGCGCCGTCGCATCGACGGCCGCATCCGGGGCACGGTTCGCGCGAGCGCGCTCGCCCCTGACGGTATCGAGCACCTGGAGGACCCGGCGTTCCACGAGGACGCCGTGCGCGCCTCCGACGAGGGTCATGGCGCCGGTCGCGCCAGGTCGGCGGGAGCGGCGGTCGTCGGTCAGATCACCCTGCTGTTCAGGTTCCTCTCCGCCCTGCTCCCGGCGCTGCCGCTGGCCGCGCTGTCGCCTGCGCACGCGTGCGCGCTTCTGGTCATCGCTATGGTGACCAGGGCGCGCATTCGCCGCCAGTGGGTTTTCATCGTCGAGACGATGGACCGGTCGGCCCCCGCCAGGCGGGAGCTGGCCTACTGGTCGGATCTGACCACCGGGCCGACCGCAAAGGAGGTCCGCCTCTTCGGTCTCGCGGACTGGATCGTGAACAGGTTGAGAGGGCTCGGCGTGCGCGGGTCCGGGCCCGGCTGGCGGGAGCTGAACCAGGTGCTCGGCAGCCAGTGGGTCAACGTGACGCTGCTGCTCGCGGGGGCGGGTCTGGCGCTGGCCGTTCCCGCGGTCGCGGCGGCGCACCAGCACATTGAGCCGGGCGAGCTCATCACGTTCGCCCTGTGCGGCCTGACCGTGCTCGGCCTCGCGACCACCGGCAACGAAGCGTTCGACATCGAGTACGGCCAGGCCGCCGTCAAGGCGGCCGATCGGCTGGCCGAGCGGCAGGGTGGGGCCCTCACCGTGCGCGAGCGCCGGACGCCGCGCAACCGGCCGGAATCACCACCGCTGGTGTGCTTCGAGCAGGTCTCCTTCGCTTATGCGCGAACGAACGGGTTCATTCTCCGGGATTTCTCCCTGGTGCTGAATCCCGGTGAGACCGTGGGCCTTGTCGGTCGCAACGGGGTCGGTAAGACCACGTTCATCAAGTTGCTGGCCCGGCTCTACCGGCCGACCCGGGGAAATATCACCGTGGATGGCGTCGATCTCGACGAGCTGGACGCGAAAGAATGGCGCCGGAATCTCGCCCTGGTGTTTCAGGATTATGTGCGTTATCCGCTGAGCCTGGGAGAGAACATCCGCTTGTCGGCCCCGGAGACCGCCGGCGATCCGGCCGAGCTGGTGGCGGCGCTCACGGCCGCGGGCGGCGCCTCCCTCCTGACCCGGCTCCCGGAGGGAGTGCGGAGCTCCTTGTGGCAGGAGGGCCGCGACGGGACGGACTTCTCGGGCGGCCAGTGGCAGCGCGTCGCCCTCGCCCGCGCGCTGTACGCGGTCGCCCACGGGCGCGGCATCCTCGTCCTGGACGAGCCGACCGCCCATCTCGACATCCATGCGGAGGACGCCTTCTACGACCGTTTGCGTGCCGCTGCTCCTGGCGCCAGCAAGATCCTGATCTCTCACCGGCTCTCCACCGTGCGCAGGGCCGACCGCATCGTCCTGCTTGACGGCGGCCGGATCACCGAGGAGGGCTCCCATGACGAGCTCATGGCGCAGGGCGGCGACTATGCGCGGATGTTCGCGCTGCAGGCCGCCCGCTTCCGCGGCCCGGCCTGCGAGGGGAGGAACTGACCGTGCTGCCCCGGGCAACCGTCCTCATGCACATGTTCCTGTTGACCTTGCGCACCGACAGGCGCACCACGCTCGTCCTGCTGTCGATCACTTTGGCGCAGGCGGGCCTGATCCCCGTGACCGCGCTGAGCCAGCGCTGGCTCGTGGACCAGGCCATCGCGGGCGACCGTTGGGGCCTCGCCTGGACCGTCGCTGTGGGAGCGGCCGCCTTCGGCGTGACGGCTTTGGGCCAGCGCGTGAGATTCAGCCTGCAGCTCTACCTGACCGAGCGGGTCAAGCTTCGTCTGGGCCGGGACCTTCAGCGGCTCGACGCGGGGATGCCGACCCTAGGTCACCTACGGGATCCCGAATATCTGGACAGGCTGACCAGCGTGCGCCAGGGCTCCTGGGCCCTGGCCGAGTCCTTCTGGGCCGCGGTCGCCGCCGGTGCGGCGGCGCTGAGCCTGATCGTGAGCGTGTGGTTGCTGTTCGACGTCAATCCCGCGCTCGTTCTTGTGGTGCTGTTCGCCGTACCACTGATGATCGCCACCCGCAGAGCCGGCAAGGTCGTGCGGGCGGCCAGGGATGCGTGCTCCCAGGACATCCGGCTGGAGCAGCGCCTGCACGAGCTGTGCTTCGCGGAGGAGCCGGCGAAGGAGCTCAGGAGCTCCTGCGCGGGAGTGGTCCTGCACGGGCGAGCGCTCGCCCTGTGGGACCGGATCGTCCGGGCGGAGGCCCGCGGCAGGCTGGCCGGCGCGGCGTGGGAGCTGGGCGGCTGGTGCGTCTACGCGGCCGGCGTCTTCGGCGCGATGTGGCTCGTCGGCCTCGCGATCATCCGGGGCGAGGCCACGATCGGCGACGGCGTCCTCGTGCTGTCGCTGGCCGGTCAGCTGCAGACCCAGCTCGGGCACGTCATCAGGACCGCGGGCCAGCTGGCCGACGCGGGACATGCCGGCGAGCACTACCGTTGGCTGACGTCCTACGCCGAACGGCGCCGCCGCGGCGGAGAGCCGGCTTCTTCGCGGCTCACCGAGGGCATCGCTCTGCACGGGGTTTCCTTCCGCTACCCCGGTGCCGACCGCGACGCGCTGAGCGACGTCGACCTCGTCCTGGCCGCGGGCACGACGGTGGCGATCGTCGGAGCCAACGGCGCGGGCAAGAGTACCTTGGTCCAGCTGCTGACCGGCATGGAAGCGCCGACTGAGGGCGTCATCACCGTCGATGGGCGACCCCTGGAGTCGATCGATCACGACTCCTGGCGTGCCCGCGTCTCCGCCGCCTACCAGGACTTCGCGCGTTTCCGGTTCCGCGTCTTCGAAACGGTCGGCGCCGGCGACCTGTCACGAATGCGCGATGCCGCCGCGGTCGGCTCGGCCGTCGCGGAGGCCGGGGCGAAGAGCGAGGTGGCGAAGCTGCCCGACGGGATGCGGACCCGGTTGGGCTCGGAGTTCGGCGGGGTGGAGCTGTCGGGCGGGCAGTGGCAGAAGCTCGCCGTCGCCCGCTCGGCGATGCGGACTCAGCCGCTCCTTCTGGTGCTGGACGAGCCCAGCGCCGCCCTTGACCCGCATGCCGAGCACCTGCTCTACGAGCATTTCGCCCATCGCTCCTCCCACGGCGCGGCCCCCATGGGAGCCATCGTCGTCCTGGTGTCGCACCGGTTCTCCACCGTACGGCTGGCGGACCTCATCGTCGTCCTGTCCGAAGGCCGAATCACCGAGATGGGAACCCATGACGAGCTCATGCGCCATGACGGTCAGTACGCCGCCTTCTACACCGTGCAGGAGCGGGCGTATCGGCAGCGAAGCTGAGTCACGCCCCCGCCAGCGCCCTGGCGGCGGCGCCGATCGGGCCAAGCCGGCTCTCGGAGGCAGCCGCGATCCACCCCGTCGTCCAAGGCAACACGGGATCGATGAGGCTGCCGCCCTGAAGGTCGGTCACCGCTCCGCCGCTTTCTCGCACGAGCAGCGCCCCCGCGGCGTAGTCCCACAGCGCTGCGGGCCGGCCTCCGGTGTGGAGGTAGCAGGCGGCCTCGGCTCGGTTCGCGGCGATCAGCCCCATCTTCAGGCTGGAGGTCGGCACCCCCGTCACGGGCGCCGACGACCCGGCCCCGCGCATCAGTCGCTCGATGTCGGTGGAGATGCCGGGGCTGCAAACCACGCCGGTCAGCCGCGCCAGCGAGTCCGGCAGGCTTCCGTGGAGCGCGACGCCGCCGCCACGCGCGGCGGACATGCGAAAGCCCAGGCGCGGAAAATCCACGACGGCTTCGACGACGGAGTCGCCGGCGATCCGCGCGACGCAGACCGCGAACAGCGGCGATCCGGCGGCCAGCGCCTTCGTCCCGTCCACCGGGTCGACGACCAGGTAGTCCCCGCGTACCGATTCCAGAAGGAGAGGAGTGGATTCCTCGCTGACGATGGGAAGACCCGGATAGGCCGTGGCGAGCGCCTTCTGCAGGAGGCGGTCGATCCGCAGGTCCCAAGCGGTGGTGAGCTCTCCGCCCGCGCTGACGGAGCCTGCACCGCCGGGGCCGGAGAGAATCTTCCGGAATTCCTGCACCAAGCTTCCGAGAATCGCATCCAATTCGCGCACCGACTCCTCCTGAACGAGTTGCTGTGCCCATTTCGCATACCATTTTCCGTTCCGGCGGAGCGGAATTGAAGTCTTGACGCCGCCCACGGAAAACAAATACTTTTGTTGCCGAGCTTCCCGGGTACACCCGAATAATCGGAGACGGAATGAGGCCAGCGCAATTCCATGCCACCGAGTGCCGGCGATTGCTGCGGCTCGCCCGGTCGGACGGCGGCCGGCCGCTCCTGAGCAGTGCCGGCCCCGACGGCGTCTGGACCACTATGTCCGCCGCCGAGCTGACTCAGTGCGTCGTCGCGACCGTGGAGGCGGCGCTGGAGACCGGCGCCGCCTCCAAGCGGCTGGCGCTGGTGGCGCTGCCCAACGGAGAGGCGTTCATCCGAGCGATCCTCGCCTCGTGGTGGCTGGGCCTCACTCCCGTCATCGTGCCGCCCGAGGCCACCACCGCCGAGCTCGACAGGCTCCTGTCCGGAGCGGGTATCGACGCTTCGCGGACCTATCCCATGTGCGGGGACGTCCTGACCGCACCACCCGCGGCCGGCCTGCCCGAGCGCGCACCCGAGCCACAGCCCGGCTGGTACCTGCCCTCGGGCGGCAGCACCGGGCTCCCTGCCCTGATCCCCGTGCCGCAGCCGCCCGGATTCGTGCAGCACTCGACCCGCCTGCTGATGTCGGCGACCGGCTGGACACCGGACGGCACGCAGCTGGTCTGCGGGCCCCTGTCACACACCGCTCCCTTCACCACCACCCTGGCGGGGCTGGTGGCGGGCGCGCACGTGGTCCTGCTCGATCGCTTCACCTCCTCCGCCATCGCCTCCGCCGTCGCCCGCTGGCCGCCCACCTGGTGCCAGCTGACCCCCCACCAGATGGCGCTCATCGACGCCGAGGAATCGCTCGCCAAGGACTTCTGCGCGCGGCTGCACGGCATGTTCCACTCCGCCGCGCCATGCCCCGCGCAGGTCAAGAGGAGGTGGATCGACCGGCTCGGTCCTGAGCGCGTCTACGAGGTCTACGGCGCCACGCAGATGGTCGGCACCACTGTGTGCGGCGGGCGAGAATGGCTGGACAGGCCCGGCACCGTGGGCCGTCCCGCGCCGCACAACGAGGTCGTCGTCCTCGGCGAGGACTCCTCGCCGCTCCCCCCGTACGGGGTGGGTGAGGTCTTCTTCCGCAGCAGCGCCACGACGTCCGCCGCGCCCGGCTCGCTCGACCACCTGCGTGCGGGGCCGGACGGGTTCTTCAGCGTCGGCGATCTCGGTTACCTCGACGACGACGGATACCTCTTCCTCACCAGCAGGCTGAACGACGTCATCATCGTTGGCGGCGCCAACGTCAGCGCCCGTGAGGTGGAGGCTGTGCTCCTGGAACGCGAGGACGTCAGGGAAGCCCTGGTCGTCGGCCGGGAGGACCCGGTCCTGGACCAGGTGGTGCACGCGATCGTCGTGCCCGCCGACCCGGCGCGCCCGCCGGCGGAGGGGGCGTTGCTGGCGCATTGCCGTGAACGGCTCTCGCCGTACAAGGTCCCGCTCACGATCGAGTACACCGCTGAGCTGGCCCGCTCGCACGCCGGCAAGATCGAGCTGTTCCGATACCGGGGGGACGGCGAATGAGCGGCGGGTTCACCCGCACCATGGAGGCTCTCGCCGAGGGCCCCCACGTGCCGGGCATCACCGGAGCGCAGCTCTACGCCGCGGTCGGCGGGCAGCAGGAGGTGAACGTCGCCGTGGGGCACGCCTGTGAGGGCAGGCCGATGCAGCCCGGCACCCTCCTGCGCTGGCTGTGCTGCAGCAAGCCCCTGACGTTGCTGGCCGCGATCGGACTTCTCGCCGATCACGACATCGCCGTCACCTCGCGGGTCGGCTCCGTGCTGCCCGAGTACGGCCGGGCGGGTAAGCAGGAGGTCACTTTCGAGCACCTGCTCACCCACACAGTGCCTTACCACAGCTGGGGGGTGCGCTACCTGGGGCCTGACACCGGGCCGACCGCCGACGACGTCGTCCTATACCACCTGCCGGCGCAAGAGGCCTTCCTGCGGATCTGCGCGGAGCCGCTCAGCGCTGCTCCGGGCTCACAGGTCGTCTACACCTCCCACGCCTCCTGGCACGTTCTGGCGGAGCTCATCCGGCGGCTCACCGGAAGGCCTTTCGACGAGGTCGTCAAGGAGCGGGTGATGGCGCCTTTGGGGATGGAGTCGTCCTGGCCGGTGACCGACCGCTCGATCCACGCGCGGCACGAGCCTCGCTTCGGCTACATGTACCACTGCCGGGGCAACGTGGCGAGGCTGGAGCCGTTCGAGAAGAAGCCCTTCCTGGTGACCGAGCGGTCGGCCGGATCCAGCGCTCGCGGGACCGCCCGTGACCTGGCGGCGCCCATGCAGTGCATTCTCAACGACGGCGCCGGCAAGCACGGCCGGGTCATCAGCGCCGACCTCGCCCGCGCACTCACCCGCCACCGCAGGCTCGGATTGCCCGATGGCATGTTCGGCGGATTCGACGCCGCGTGGGGGTGGGGACTGTGCACCGATCCGCTCGTCTTCGGCCTGCCACCCGACACCTGTGTGGTGGGGCACACGGGTTATCGCTCATCGTTCACATTCGCCGACCTCGACCGTAGGGTGGTCGTTTCTTATATCGCGAACAGCCGCTACAACAGCACGGTGGACCGCCCCCGAAAATGGAAGGTCGTAAAAGCGTTGTATCAGGATCTGGGGCTCGCCGGCGCCGACAGCTTCGGCCCTCCGCGACAACTTTGGCAGCCCCGTTAGAGACGATGACGGAGAACATGTACAAGCCTTCGGTGCGGGTCCTGTTGTTCGATCGGCTCGACCATTTCCTGCTCCTTCGCGTACGGGATCCCGCCAGAGACGACGCCGCGGAGATCTGGCTCCCGCCGGGGGGCATCGTCGAGCCGGGCGAGACTCTGGCGCAGGCCGCGGCGCGCGAGACCATGGAAGAGACGGGAATCCCCATCGGCGAGGTGGGGCCGCTCCTCGCGACGCGCGAGGTCTCCTTCGAGTTCGCTGGCTCCTTGCATCACAGGAAGGAGCTCTTCGTCAGCGCGATCGCCGCCAGCACGACCGTCCACTTCGGCGGGCAGGACGAGCTGGAGCGCCGGGCGACCCGAGGCTACCGATGGTTCGCCACCCCGTCGGAGCTGGACGAAGTCAGCGGCAGCACCGCCCCGCCGCATCTGCGCATGCTCATCGAGCGCGCGCTCAGCGGGCGGTTCACCCCCGGGGCCCCCTTGCGTCTCACCTGATCGAAAGGAAGTCATGGGACTGTACATCGTCGTGAACGGGCTGCCGGGGTCGGGGAAGAGCACCCTGGCAGCTCCCCTCGCGCGGCGCCTCGGGTTGCCGTTGATCTCGAAGGACACGATCAAGGACGCTTTCCTCGCCGAATTCGGGCCGCGCGCCGGCGAATGGACGAAGGTTCTCGGCAGGGCGAGCATAGCGGCCATGTACGCGGTCGCCATGGAATGCGACCGCGCCGTCCTTGACAGCTTCTTCTCCAGGCAGTACGCCCCGGCGGATCTGAGCAAACTGCCGGGTGACCTGCTCGAGATCTACTGCCGCTGTCCCCTGGACGTGGCCCGGCGACGGTATGCGGAGCGCAGCTCCAGACGGCACGAAGGACACGACGAGCCGGATCTGGACGCCGCCTTCCTGCGATGGCAGGCCGACGGCGACGACCGGCCCCTCGGCATATCCCCGGTGCTCGACGTGGACACCTCGGGCCGGGTGAACCTGGAGGAGGTGGCCGAGTGGATCATCACCCACAGCGGGTCGCGGAGGCTCGGGTGATGCCGGCCCCTTCGACGTTCATCGCGATCAGCGGCCACAGCAAGGACGTCACCATCTACGCGCCGGAGCGGGCGGGTCTGCGGCCGTTCAAGCATGACAGGGGGCTCGCGACCGAACGAACCTGCCCGTTCTGTCCAGGATCTGCCGAGCTTCCAGAGCCCTTCGACGTCGTGCTCCTGGAGAACAAGTTCCCGTCACTGTCCACCGACACCGACTGGGGCACACCGCAGGAGAACAGGCTCTTGCCCGGATACGGCAAGCAGGACGTCTTTCTCTACAGCCCCGACCATCACCGTAGGCTCCACGACACGCCTGTCAGCAACGTGGCGGCACTCCTCACTCTGCTGGGAGAGCGGGTCGCCGGCTACTACCGCGATGAGCGGATCCAGCACGCCTTCGCCTTCGAGGTCTCCGGTGGCGTCTTCGGGCCCACCATCGAGCACCCCCACGGGCAGGTCTTCGGCCTCCCGCTGATCCCCCCGGGGGTACGGCTCGTACCGGACGGCCCCTGCCTCACCTGCGAAGAGATCAGGCAGGCCGCGACCGAGGGACGCCTTGTCGCCCGAGACGAGCTGGTGAGCGTCTACGTGCCGCTGACCGCCCGCGCCCCGCTGGAGCTGTGGGTCGTGCCGAACGCGCATGCGCCCGACCTGTGGATGATGCCAGACCACCAGGTGACGGCCATCGCCGCGGCGCTCAGCCGGACGATGCGGGCCTTCGCCTCGTTCGGCTGGCCCGACTTCTCCTACATGATCGCCTACCGGCACGCGCCGAGACCACGGCAGTCCGGCTGGCATTTCAGGATCGAGGTATGCCCGGCGCACCGGCTCAACGGCGCCCACAAATACTTCGGGGCGATGGAGATAGCGCTTGGTGTTTTCCTCATGCCCACGGATCCCCGCTCTGCCGCAACGTTATTGAGGAATCGATGGGATGACATCGCATGACCGGAGCAGTGGCACCACAACCACAGAAGCTGGATGAGTGGGTCTTCCAGACCATCCCCGCCCTCCTGCCCCAGAACGGCCTGCTGCGGCCGGGGCTGGACGACTGCGCCTACATTCCCCTGGGCGAGGGAGGCATGGTGATCTCCACCGACTTCGTCAACGCCAGCCCCGCCTTCGTGGAGCTCGGCATCGACGCCGACCTGCCGTACGAGCTCGGCTATCTGGCCGCCACAGCTTCGTTGTCGGACGTGTTCTGCTCGGGCGCCCACCCTAGCGGGCTGGCACTGGGCTACATGGCCCCGCCCAGCGACATCCCTGATGAGCTTCCCCGGTTTCTCATCGGCGCCGCGGCGGCGTGCGCGCCCTGGGGGGTGCCCATCGTCGGCGGCGACAGTAAGGGATCGCGTTCGTCGAGGGTCGCCTCCTCGACCGGCTTCGGGTGGGTGCCGCGCGAGCAGGGCTACCTGGCGAGGTGGAACGCGCGGCCGGGGCAGAAGATCCTGCTCAGCGGGCCACTAGGCGGATTCAACGCCGCAGTGGTCCTCCGGCGTTTCGGTTCCGGCGGGCGGAACCCGGCTGCGGTCAGGGACGCCATCCTCAGGCCCGTACTGCGTCCGGGACTGGCACTCCATGTGGCCGGCTCCGGGGGTGGTGCGGGCATTGACATCTCCGACGGCCTGGCCAGCGACGCTTCCCGCGTCGCCGAGACCTCCGGCGTGGCCCTGCTGATCGACGTCGCCGCTCTCCCCCTGCATCCTCTGACCTCGGAGGCCGCACCCCTCCTCGGGGTGTCGCCGGCAGCGTTCGCGTTCGGAACCGGCGGCGAATGGCAGCATCTGATCACCGTCGCTCCCGAGGCGCTGGACGGAGCGCTGGCCGCAGGAGGGATCCTCGTCGGCGAGGTCACCGACGGCCCGGCCGGCGTCTATGTGACGACGCGGAGCGGCGGCCGGACCGCGGTCGCCCCGTTGGGACACTCCGACGGCGTCTACGCCGGCTTCCCCGAGGAGATCTGTGACCTCGTGCGCCGGGCCCACCGGAGCCTGATGTCTCATGTCTGAGCCCCTCCCCTACCGCGGCGAGGATCTGAAGCGGCCCCACATCGGGGTCGTCTTCGCCGACTCCATCGGTGACTTCGCCGTCGCCAGCGTAGTGATGCGCGATCTGCGGGACCGGTTCGGCCCCTGCGTGATCGACTACTTCGGCGGCCCGCGCACGCGTGAACTGGAGGCGGCCTCTCCACTGGTGGACGCCCGGTTCGAGCTCTTCTCTCGCGACGATCCCGTGCTGGTGGACGAGAGGTTGGGAGCCTTCCTGGCTGAACGCGGCGCCTATGACGTCGTGATCAATCTTGACGCGGACCCCCGCGCCGCGGCCGCTGCCGCGCGGGCAAAGCCGCGCTTCTTCGTGGGCAGGTGCATGGATGCGGACCTCTGCCGGACCCTTCCCTTTCCTGAGGGCCCCGTCGAAGGTCTGCACAAGGAGAACTGGGCCGCAGAGGACCTCCTCTCCCGCTATCCCGTGCTGCGGACGCAGCACATCAGCGAGATCTGGTCACGCCTGTCCTACCTCCGGCCAGGAGACCTGAGGCCGGTTCTGCCGCAGGAGGCGCCGCCCGTCCCCGTCCCTGACGTCCTCATCGGGACGGGCGCAACGCGCTCGGCCAAGGTGTGGGACGCGGCCGGCTGGCTGGAAGTGGTGGATTGGTGCCAGGGGCGCGGCCTCACGGTCGGCCTCCTGGGCGCCGACGCTTCCTCCCAGGAGCGGTACTACAACTGCGCCGAGGTCGACGCGCAACTGCTGCGCAGCACAGGGGTTACCGACCTGCGCGGCCGTCTGACGCTGCCGCAAGTGGTGGGCGCGCTTGCGGGCGCCTCCCTGTGCGTGAGCATCGACAACGGCATCATGCACCTGGCCGTGGGAGCCGGCGTGCCCACCGTCGCGTTGTTCGGCGGCAGCGCCTGGCGCGTGTGGGCGCAGCCCGTCGTCGGTCTCCACGTCGTCCTGCCGGCCACGGAGGCGCGATGCGACCTGTGCATGAAGAACCGGTACCGCAACAGCGACTGCCTCATCGAACACAAGGTCTGCATGGCGGGCATCTCCGCGCATGCCGTCATCCGGGCCGCCCGTGACGCGCTGGACGGGAATCGTGCCGAAGCGGCCATCTCGTGGCGGGACGGCGCCGCCTGAGTCCTCGATTCCAGTTCGTTGCCCTCGTTTCCCCGCAGAGCAGGAGATCTCTCGCGCCATGAATCAGCTTGCCAACAGCTCGGAACCGTGTGGGGCGCACCAGCGCGTGATCGAGTGTGCGATCAGACGGGACGACCACTATCGTGTCCACGTCACCCGATCCGATGACGTCGCACTCGGCCACCTGCTGTCAGCGATCGACGGTCGCGATGCCGCAATCATCACCGACGACGAGGTCCGCCATCTCCACGCGGAACCCCTGGCTGCTCGGCTCTCCCAGCACGGCGTGAACACCACGCTCACCTCCTTTCCCCCTGGCGAGGCCAACAAGAGCTGGCGCACCGCGGCGGCACTCCTGGACTGGCTGGCCAGCAGTCGGTTCAGGCGCCGCGACGTGGTGATCGCTGTGGGCGGCGGCGTGGTGACCGACACCGCAGGCTGGATAGCGGCCAGCTACATGCGCGGAGTTCCTTACGTCAACGTGCCCACCACCCTGCTCGCGCAGGTCGACGCCGCACTCGGTGGAAAGGTCGCCATCGACCACCCTTCGGCCAAGAACTTGATCGGCGCCTTCTACCAGCCCAAGGCCGTCATCTCGAATGTCGCCTACCTGCGCACCCTCGGGTTGCGTCAGATCAGATCGGGGCTAGCGGAGGCCGTCAAGAAGGGGGTCATCGCCTCCCCGGAACTCTTCACCCTGATCGAAGAAGGCCACGCGGACATTCTCGACGGCTCCCCCCGGATACTCGAAGAGCTCGTCTGGACGGCCAGCGTGGTCAAGTGCGAGCTGGTCGGCCGCGATCCGTACGAGGAGGATCTGCACCGCCACCTGAACTTCGGTCACACCGTCGGCCACGCATTGGAGACGGCCACAGGCTACGGTGAGCTTCTGCACGGCGAAGCCGTGGCCCTGGGCATGGCGGTGGCCTCGCTGATCGCCGAGACCCGTGGCCTCCTGGCTGCACACGCCCGGGAGCGCATCGTCGGCCTGCTGCGCCGCGTGGGCCTCCCCACGTGCCTTGACGAGCTGGCCGTCCAGACCTGGCCCGCGGACGTGCTCGCCGCTCTCGGGCAGATTCGCAAGATCAGGGACGGGAACCTGCGCTTCGTCCTGCCACTCAAGATCGGCAAGGCCGTGGTCGTGGACGACGTCACTGACGCCGAGATCCGCTCGGCCCTGCTGGCAACAGCGCCCACATCGAGCAACCGGTGGAGGTGATCCTCGGAAGGACCCTGGTGCTCCGTCCACGACCTCGCCGCCGCCTCGCGCCCAGGTGCCGGGCGCGCTCGTGGCCTGCCCACCCCGCCGACACCTGTGCCGTGGCAACACCACGCCTACGACATCCACGGAACGCCCTTGCAGCTCAGGAGAGCCCGCTCGTGCTGGTGCCCGATGTGGTGGAGCACAGCGCCGGAAACCTGCGGTCAGGCAGCGGCGGCATCGAGGGGCCCGAACGCGGGTTCCGGCCAGGAGGGCACGGCCATGAGCTTGCCGTTCCAGATCGACCACTGCCACGCCTCGGTGGGGATCGTGGACAGCAACGGGTACGTGGTGGTCTGGTCGCCCTTGAGGTAGGGGGTCAGGTCCTCGAACAGCCGGTCGATGGCCTTGGCCGCATCGGGGATGTGGTCCTCCATGATCCAGCGGGGGATCGTGATGATGTCGGCCACATCGCCGGCCGCGAGCAGCGGCGGGATCTTGTCGAGGATGGTCATGCCGTCGATGAACTGGAACTCCAGCGTCGCGCCGAGGTCGGTGTTGACGGCGTCGTAGAAGGAGTTCTCGCCAAGCGCCGGCGGCAACGGGCTCCACGTGGGGACCTGCACCTTGTAGTGCCCGCCCTTGCCGGCTTGGTCGTGACGGCGTCGATCGGCGGCATCGGATACGTGAGAAAGCCGTTGCGTCCGTAGACCGGGACACCGGCGATGTCCGGCTTGATGGCCACCGGGTTCTGCCCCAGCTTGGGCACGAGCGCGGTGAGCTTGTCCACGGCCTCGGCCGTGGCCGTTCCCGGCTTCTGCCCTGCAGGCGGGGAACAAGCAGCTGCCAGGGCAGTGAGGCCGGCGAGGCCGAGGAAGCCCCGCCGGGTGGTCGCGCCCTAGCGAGACGATGCCACGGCGCGCTCCTTCCTGAGGCGTGAGAGGCTGTCGCTCAGCTAGAGTTTGTTTTTTACCTAAATAAACTACGCCGAGGCGTCAAGGTTGCAAAGCTCTGTGAGCGTGCACAGTAACGCACAAGCCGCGACCCGGGAAGGGCCAAGGCGCTGCCCTCGGAAAACGGGAGCCTTGTAACAAGCACGTAACGGGCATTGACGCCTGGAAAGCCCTATCCCACTCTGTGAACGCTCCCAGAGTGCATGACTTCGTGCCGCCCGCATCGTTCCGTCTGGAAGGGCCACATGGGTAATCCACCGCACGACCTGCAGCCCGCGACAAGGACCAGGACCCTGTCACGCGCCTCGCGCCCCGCCGGCCGCGCCGCACATGCCATGAAATTTTCACGCGCCAGGCCCTCGTCGATTCGCGACAAGGCCGGGGAACGCCCGGCGGCGTTGACGAGATCAGTGAGCCATGATCACCTGGCCGACGGCGCGTTGCGGCCGGAACGCCGCATTTCCCGCCCCGCGACCGTCACCACCCTCCGACCCTGAACTGCGCTCTCGTGACGCGGCATCAAAGACAGCTCACCAGCCATGACGGGTGGGCGAGGTCGCCTGACCTGCGTGTTCGGCCGGCTCGGAGTCATCGGCCCTACCTCTTGGAGTTCCTCATGCGCTTATCCAGACCACGTACTGCCCTGCTGTCGGCCGGCATCGCGTTCATGCTGGCCGCCGCCGGTGTCGTCACGGCCGCGGGCACGTCCGCGGCGGCGACCCGTTACGAGGCGGAGACCGCGCCGGCCACCTGCGACGGGCTCATCGAGTCCAACCATGCCGGCTACTCGGGCAGTGGATTCTGCAACGGCACCAACGCGGCCGGCGCGGCGGCGCAGTTCACCGTCTCCGCATCGGCGGCCGGCGCGGCCACCATCACCATCCGGTACGCCAACGGCGCCACCACGGGCCGTCCCGCCGACGTGCTGATCAACGGAACGGTCGCGCACGCGGCCGGCACCTTCGACCCCACCGGCACCTGGACGAGCTGGGGCAGCAAGACGCTGGCAGTGTCGCTGAACGCGGGCGACAACATCATCCGATTGAGCCCGACCACCGCCGACGGCCTGCCCAACATCGACTATCTGGAGGCCGACCAGGGCGGCCCGAACCCGACCGGCCGGCAGATGGAGGATCTCGACCGCGGCCTGATCAGCGTGCGTTCGGGCAGCGGCAACCTGGTGTCCTGGCGGCTGCTGGGCACCGAGAGTGCGAGCACCGGCTTCAACCTCTACCGGGGCTCGGCCAAGCTGAACGCCTCGCCGCTCACTGGCGCCACCAACTACCTGGACAACGGCGCGCCGGCTGACGCCTCCTACACCGTCCGCGCGGTCGTGAACGGCGTGGAGCAGGCCGCGTCCGAGCT
>NZ_JBFALF010000055.1:0-58621 GCF_040656115.1 Nonomuraea sp. NPDC050202
CTCCTGCTGGATCTCCAGGCTGGAGGCCTCGCGGCCGTTGGCCAGCCGCACCCGCCGCCGCCCGGTCATGTCGTGGGAGACCTCGCGGATCGCCCTGATCGGGTTCTCCAGCGACAGGTCGCGCATCACCGTGCCCGACTCGATCATGCGCAGCACCAGGTCGGTGGCGCCGACCTTGAGCAGCATCGTGGTCTCGCTCATGTTCGAGTCGCCCACGATGACGTGCAGGCGGCGGAACCGCTCGGCGTCACCGTGCGGCTCGTCGCGGGTGTTGATGATCGGCCGGGACCGGGTGGTGGCCGACGACACCCCCTCCCAGATGTGCTCGGCGCGCTGCGAGACGCAGTAGACGGCGCCGCGCGGGGTCTGCAGCACCTTGCCCGCTCCGCAGATGATCTGCCGGGTGACCAGGAACGGGATCAGCACGTCGGCCAGCCGGCCGAACTCACCGTGCCGGCCCACACAGTAGTTCTCGTGACAGCCGTAGGAGTTGCCGGCCGAGTCGGTGTTGTTCTTGAACAGGTAGATGTCGCCCGCGATGCCCTCCTCGCGCAGCCGCTTCTCGGCGTCCACGAGCAGGCCCTCAAGGATGCGCTCGCCCGCCTTGTCATGCGTGACCAGCTCGATCACGTTGTCGCACTCGGGCGTGGCGTACTCGGGATGGCTGCCCACGTCCAGGTACAGACGTGCGCCGTTGGGGAGGAAGACGTTGCTCGATCGGCCCCAGGACACGACTCGCCGGAACAGGTAGCGCGCGACCTCGTCCGGGGACAACCTGCGCTGGCCCCTGAACGTGCACGTGACGCCGTACTCGTTCTCCAGGCCGAAGATGCGACGATCCATTGTCTCACGCTACTCCTCCATCACGCTCTCGCCCAGGTCATCCCGGCCATGGACCTGCCCATGGCGCGCAACGCCATCCAGAACGTCCGCGCCGAACGCAAACGCCTGGCCCGGCGTGGGCCCACCTGCCCTTCCTCGACCGCCTGCGCGCGCCGGCCCCTCCGACCCGGCCCGCGCGCGTCGCCGGCCTGACGGAAGGCCATCGAGGCGTGTCGGCGCTGGACCCCGCGACGGCAGAGGCGCGGCGGGCCGCTGCGCGGGATCGACCGCCCCGCCGACGCCCTGCTGGAGATCGCCGACGCCCTGTGATCGAAACCGTCGGCCGGTCTCCCTACACTGGCCCGCCATGACCACTGAGACGCCTGGCTCTGTCACTTCTGGCTCTGTCACTTCTGGCATGGAGCGGGTGGACGCGCTGATGCCGCTGATCGAGGCAGGGCGCGCCGGGGAACTGGCCGACGGGATCGCCGCCCTCCGCCGCGAGGACCTGGGCATGCGCTTCTGGTTCGACGGCGGCCCGGGCGAACGACTCAGGGACGCCCTCACGCGGGCTCCGGCCGCCTTCCGCGTGGAGGTGGGCATGCGCCTGCTGACCCGTCCCGACGGCGAGCGCGACGCCGGCACGGCCGCGATCATCACCGGCGACGTCACCGACGCCTGGACCCCCGAGGCGGCCGGGGCGTTCCTCGACGAAGCGGCCCGCCAGTGGACGTACTGCCACGGCAGGCTCTCGTTCATCCTGCGTTGCCGGCTCGACGCCGGCCACACCCTCACACCCGAGCAGGTCGCGGGCGTGCGGCGGGTGGCCCTGGTGGGGTGGAGTCGCGAGGTGGTGCTGGCACCGCTCGTCGGGCTGCTCCGGTCACCCCTGCTCAACCCGGGCGAGCCCTGGGCCGACCGAATCCTGTCCGAGGAGCTCGACGAGACCTGGACCGCCCTGCTCGAACACGCGCTGACCGCGTCGGGCTCCAAGCCGTCCGCCAGGTGGGCGCGTACCGCGCGCACCCTGATGGACCAGGCCGGCACGGAGGAGGCCAGGGCCCGCCTCACCGGCTGGCTGGCCCTGGTCGGCGGCCCCCGGTCCCTGCCCATGGAGGGCTACGAGCACCACACCGATCCGCACAACGCGGTCGCGCTGCGCGGGCTCATCTGGCTGCTCGGCTGCCTGCCCGCGCAGCCCGCCACCAGCCGGATGCTGGCCGCGCTCGCCGAGTCCGCCCTGCGCAAGGTCCCCCGCCTCGGGCCGCGCCACCCGCCGACCGCCACCTCCGCGATCCACGCCCTGGCCCGCCTCGACGGAGACGACGCCCTGGGGCACCTGGCCCGGCTGGCGGTCACCGTGACGCACAAGCCCACGACGAAGGTCCTGGACGGCGTCCTCGACGCCAAGGCCAGGGCGCTCGGCGTCTCCCGCGACGAGGTGGCGGAACTCGGCGTGCCCGCCTACGGCCTGACCGAGGTCGGCCGGCTCGTCCGGACCGTCGCAGACGCCACCGCCGAGCTGACCGTGACCGCCGGCAAGGCGGCCCTGAGCTGGCGCAACGACAAGGGCAGAACGGTCAGGTCGCCGCCCGTGAGCGTCCGCTCCGGGCACGCCGAGGAGCTCGCCGCCCTCAAGGGCGTCGTCAAGGACGTCAACAAGATGCTCACCGCCCAGTCCGATCGCCTCGACCGCATGTTCCTCGCCCAGCGGTCCTGGACGTACGCCACCTGGCGGGCCCGTCACCTCGACCATCCGCTGCTCGGTACCCTGGCCAGACGGCTGATCTGGCTGGCAGGCGGCGTCCCGTGCCTGTGGGCCGGCGGCGCGTTACGCGACCTCGACGGCACGGAGGTCCGCCCGGCCCCCGGCGCGGACGTGCGGCTCTGGCACCCGATCGGCCGCAACCCCGACGAGGTGCTGGGCTGGCGGCGCCGCCTGGAGTGGCACGAGATCACGCAGCCGTTCAAGCAGGCGCACCGCGAGGTCTACCTGCTCACCGAGGCCGAGCGGGCGGCGGGCGGCCACTCCGCCCGCTTCGCCGGCCACGTGCTGCGCCAGCACCAGCTGCACGCGCTGGCCCTCGCCCGCGGCTGGCGCCACGACCTGCACATGGCGGTCGACGGATCCTTCCCGCCCGCCACCCGCGACCTGCCCGGCTGGGGCGTGCGCGCCGAGTTCTGGTGCGGCCCCGACCACCGCAACAGCGACTGGACGCCCTCCGGCGCCTACCTCCATGTCGTCACCGGCGAGCTGCGCTTCTACCCGCCCGGCGCCGAGACACATCACGGCGGCTTCATCGACCCCCGCCACTCCCCGCCGCTGCCGCTCACGCAGATCCCGCCGCTCGTGTTCAGCGAGATCATGCGCGACGCCGACCTGTTCGTCGGCGTGGCCAGCGTCGGCGCCGACCCCGCCTGGCAGGACGGCGGGCCCGGCGGCACGTTCCGCGACTACTGGACCTCCTACGGCTTCGGCCCGCTCTCTGCCACCGCCCGCACCCGCCACGACCTGCTGTCCCGCCTCCTGCCTCGTCTCGCCATCGCCGACCGGTGCTCCCTCGACGACCGGTTCCTCCACGTACGGGGTGACCTCCGCTCGTACAAGATCCACCTGGGCTCGGGGAACATCCTCATGTCGCCGGTCGACGCCTACCTGTGCATCGTGCCCAAGAGCGGGAGCGAGGCGCCGGTGTTCCTCCCGTTCGAGGGCGACCAGGTGCTGGCCGTCATCCTGTCGAAGGCCATGATGCTGGCCGGCGACACCGCGATCCGCGACCCCTCCATCACCGCGCAGCTGCGCTGATCCGGTCTCCACGCCCGGCGCTTCCAGAGTGACGGCACGGTCCGCCGTCACGACCGGGCGCAGGTCGAGCTGCTCGCGTTTGGCGCGAGGACAGCGGTGGAGCAGCAGGTAGCCGATGGCCCGGTCGCGTAGGGGGCGGGCAGGCGCAGCCATCGCCGCCCGTTTTGGCGGCGCCTTTGCTATCGCCCGAACACCCCTCGGGTACATGCTCCGCTAGCCACCAATGACACCACCGGACCACGCATGCTCGGCGGTTTCCGCAGTCATCGCCGAAGACCGGCTGGAATCAACACAGAGGAGTTTCATGATGGCCGAAGAGGCATCCTCCGTGCCCGTCCGGGCGAGCGACGTGAGCATCGACGCAGAGGGCAGGGTCACGATCGACGATCCGGAAACCGCGCAGGCCCTGACGGCGCTGGCCAGGTTCACCCCCAACCCGGGCCATCCAGGTCATGTCACCAACAACTGCCACGGCGGTAACTGCTCCAGTGGCTGTGCCCCGCAATGAGCGGAGTCACCCTGACGGGCATTTCTGCGTTCGATCGGGAAATGGTCACCTCGTTCCGCAGCGACCGGCTGCACCTCATCCTCCTTCCCACCGAGCAGTGCAATTTCCGGTGCACCTACTGTTATGAGGACTTCGCCATCGGACGGATGCGTCGCGAGGTCGTCGAGGGTGTGAAGAACCTCATCGACCGGCGCCACGGTGATCTGGCGCATCTGCAGATCTCGTGGTTCGGCGGCGAGCCGATGCTGGCGCGGTCCGTCATCGAGGAGGTGGCCTCCCACGCGAGCGAGGTTCAGCGGCGGACACCGGGCCTCGGGTACGGCAGCGACATGACCACCAACGGCTACCTGCTCGACCGCACGGCGGCGGAACGCCTGGCCGGGCTGGGGATCCGGAGGTTCCAGGTGTCGCTGGACGGGCCTGCCCGCCACCACGACCACACGCGCGTGCGGGCTGACGGTCAGGGGACGTTCGATCGCATCTGGCGCAACCTGCTGTCGATCCGGGACGGTTCGGTGGACGCACACATACTGCTGCGAGTTCACCTCACTCCCGGCAACCTGGACGTGATGCCGGCGTTCCTCACCCAGGTGAGGGACACGTTCCTGGACGACCGCAGATTCCGGGTGTTCCTCAAGCGGGTGGTGCGACTCGGCGGCGCCGACGACGCGTCGATGGAGGTGCTCGACGCCGAGGACAAGAGGATCGCCGCGCTGGAGGAGATCGTCCTCTCGGACGGGCGGGGCGAGAGCCTGTTCGAGCCGGAGCAAGTGTGCTACGCCGCCCGTGCCAACTCGCTGATGGTGCGTGCGGACGGGCGCCTCGGCAAGTGCACTGTCGGATTGTCGGAACCCGGCAACACCGTCGGGCGCCTGCTCCCCGACGGCTCGCTCGAGGTGGACACCCCGCGGTTCCGGCGATGGCTGCAGGGCTGGGAGTCACGCGATCCCGAGCTGACCGCCTGCCCTTACGAGGCGTTCACCCGGCAGGGTCCGAAGCTGCTCCAGTTGACGGAACGCCCCGGCACCTAGCGGGGACGTTTCTTGCGTCCCGGTGCGGTGGCCTGGGCCCGCCGTTTCAGGAGCCAGGCGACCGCGACGGGCAGGCCGGCCGGGACGAATGTGACAACCGCGAAGCACACCGCCCCTACGGGGCCGGCGTGCCAGACCAACCTGCACCGGCACCTCCTTGGGCGTGGCCGCCCTGCGGACCGGACCGCTCAGCGGTCTCGAAGCCCGCCTCGGCCGTTGTGCCTGATGCTGATCCAGGTGGTCTTCAGCTCCGTGTACTTGTCCAGCGCATGGAGCGACTTGTCGCGGCCGATGCCGGACTGCTGGAAGCCGCCCCAGGGTGTGGTGATGTCACTGTCGTCGAAGTTGTTGATCCAGACGGTCCCGCTGCGCAGGCGCCGCGCGGCATGGAGCGCCACGTCGATGTCCTGCGTCCAGACCGCGGCGGCGAGGCCGTAGGTCGAGGCGTTGGCGAGCTCGATCGCCTGCTCGGGGCCGTCGAAGTCGATGACGGCCAGCACCGGGCCGAACACCTCTTCCTGGGCGAGCCGGGTGCCGTTGCCGACCTGATCGACGATGGTGGGTTCGACGTAGGCGCCACCGGTCTCCACGCGGGCGGCGCCGCCGCCGAGCACCAGGCGCCCGCCGGCGTCCTGGGCCTCGCGCACCCGAGCGAGGATGCCGTCCCTGCTGGCGTGGTCGATGACGGCGCCCAGCTCGGTCGCCGGGTCGAGAGGGTCGCCGAGCCGGATGGCGCGGGCCTGGGTGGTGATGTGCTCGAGCAGTTCGTGCTTGACGCGCCGGTCGACCAGGAGGCGGGATCCGGCGTTGCACACCTGGCCGGCGTTGAAGAAGATGCCCCATGTCACGGCTCGCGCGATGGTCTGGAGGTCCTGGGCGTCCGCCATGACGATGTGCGGTGTCTTGCCACCGCATTCGAGGCTGACCCGTTTCATGTTGCTCTCGCCGGAGTAGCGCAGGAAGAGCTTGCCGACCTGGGTGGAGCCGGTGAAGGCCAGCGCGTCCACGCCGGGGTGACGGCCGAGGGCCTGCCCGGCGGTCTCGCCGAGCCCGGGGACGACGTTGAGCACACCGGCCGGCAGGCCGGCCTCGACGGCGAGCTCGGCGGCCCGCAGCGCGCTGAGAGGTGACTGCTCGGCGGGCTTGAGCACGACGGAGCAGCCGGCGGCCAGGGCAGGCCCGAGCTTCAGGCAGGCCATGTACAGGGGGAAGTTCCAGGGGGTCACGCATCCGACCACCCCGATCGGCTCGCGTGTGACGGTCGCCAGCACGTCGCCGCCGGTGGGCGCGGTCTCGCCGTACACCTTGTCGATGGCCTCGGCGTACCAGCGGACGGCCCGGACGGCGGCCGGGACGTCGACCGTGCGGGCGTCGGTGATGGGCTTGCCCACGTCCAGCGACTCGGTCAGCGCGAGTTCGTCGGCGTGTGCCTCCAGGAGGTCGGCCCAGGCGAGGAGCACGCGCTTGCGCGCCGCCGGTGGCTGGTCGCGCCAGCGGCCGTCGTCGAAGGCCCGCCGGGCAGCTCGTACGGCGGCGTCGACGTCCGCGGCGTCGCAGGCGCTGACCTCAAGCAGAATCCGGCCGTCGATCGGGCTGTGGTCGGCGAAGGTGGCCCCGGCCTCGGAGGACGTGCGCGCACCGTCGATGAAGGGCGTGCCGCGCAAGCTGATCGACGCGAGTGCCGCGTCCATCGTGCTCGCCGGCTCGGTGTACGTGTGGTCGGTCATGGCTGCTCCGGGAGGGTGATGGAGTTGAGTGCCTGGGTGAGGTCGTGGATGAGATCGGCCGGGTCCTCGAGTCCGACCGACAGCCGTACATAGCCGGGGGAGATGCCCAGCGAGGCCAGTTCCTCGGCGCCGAGCTGGGAGTGCGTGGTGCCGGCCGGGTGGGTGACCAGGGTCCGGACGTCGCCGAGGTTGACCACGTGGCGCACGATCCGCAGGCGTGACACGAAGTCGGCGGCCGCCTCGAAGCCGCCGGCGAGTTCGAGGCCGATCAGCCCGCCCCGGGCGCCGAGATAGCGCCGGGCACGCCGTGCGTCGTCACCGCTGTGCAAGGACGGGTGGTTGACGCGGCGCAGCGCCGGATGGCCGTGCAGGTGCGAGGCGATCACACCGGCGGTGTCACAGTGGCGGGCCATTCTCAGCGGCAACGTCTGGATGCCCTGCACCAGCCGGCTCGCCGCCGAGGCGGCGAGAGCGGGCCCCAGATCGCGCATGAGCGTCCGTCGCAGTCGCACCAGGTACGCGCTGGAGTTCCGGGCGCCGGCGAGCGCGGTCCACACCTGCCCTCGATAGGCGGGATCGGGCTCGGTGAGCAGCGGCAACCGAGCGCCGGCGGCGCCCCAGGCGAAACGGCCCGTGTCGACGATGACCCCGCCGAGGGCGGTGCCGTGACCGCCGATGTACTTGGTGGCCGAGTGGACCACCACGGCGGCGCCGTGCCGTCCGGGGCGGCACAGCACCGGCGCGCACGTGTTGTCCACGATCAGCGGTACGCCGAGCCGGCCGGCGACGTCGGCGACCTGCCGGATCGGGAACGTGCGCAGGGACGGGTTCGGCATCGTCTCGCCGTACAGCGCGCGGGTGGTGTGGTCGGCGGCGCGCGCGAACGCCTGCGGATCGCATCCGTCGACGAATCGGGTCTCGATGCCCCATCGGCGCAGGGTGTGGGCGAACAGTGCACGGGTGCTGCCGTACACGTCCGAGGAGCAGACCAGGCTGTCGCCGGCCTGGCACAGGTTGAGAACGCTCAGCGCGATCGCGGCCATGCCGGAGCCGGTCGCGACCGCGCCCACACCCTCTTCCAGGGCGCTGACCCGCCGCTCCAGCTCGGCACAGGTGGGGTTGGCGTAACGGCTGTAGGTGAACGCCTCGCCGAGCGCGTCCTCGCCGTAGAGCACTCCTGCCTCGGCCACGCCTGGCAGTTCGAAGGAGGCCGTCTCGTACACCGGCCAGGCCACCGGCCTGATCTCGGGCCCCGTTCGGCCGGACGTGCCGCCGGCCAGCAACCGCGTCTGCACGTCCCAGTCGCCATCTTTCACGAGGGAGACCATAGCGGGACAACACCTCCTTGTCACAGGCAATATTGTTACTATGCCTACAAAGAGGTGGAGAATTTCACAGAGTGCCGACGAAAGGAAGGGATGAGGCAGAGATGGAAATGGGAGACGGTGCCGCACTGGATGCGATCGATCTCGCGTTGCTGGCCCGGCTGGCCAAGGACGGCCGCGCGAGCCTGACCGATCTCGCGCGCGAGGTCGGCCTGAGCCGGCCCTCCGTCGCCGACCGCCTCCGCAAGCTCGAGAGCACCGGCGTGATCACCGGCTACGCGGCTCGCATCGATCCGGCCCGCCTCGGCCTTCCGCTGCGCGCGCACGTACGGCTGCGCCCCCACCAGCCCAACGCCCGCGCTCACGGGCTTCGCGAGAAGTTGCTCGCCCTCGGGCATGTGCTCAGCTGCGTGCATGTCACCGGCGACGACTGCTACGTCATCGAGGTGGCCGCCCGCAGCCCGGCTCATCTCGAAGAGATGATCGACAGCCTCACCGGGATCGGACGCACCACGACCCTCCTCGTCCTGTCCGAGGTGGTGAGCCTGTCCGACGTCGATGTCAAGGCCCTCCTGCGCGCCCCTGGACCGGAGGGTGAACAGTGACAGGCGGGGGGAGGGGGCCGGAGGCGGAACGAGTGACCGGCGGCACCGCCGGGTGATCCAGGTTGATCAGTGCGAGGCGGTCAGGGTGGCCAGGTAGCCGTCCAGGAGCTTGACTTGTCGCTGCGGCGGGAACGCCGCCGGGTCGAACAGGGCCTGAACCACCAGGCCGAGGATGAAGGATTGAGCGCCGGTCGCGACGCGGACGGGGTCGCCGGGGGGCAGTTCGCCGAGTTCCTGGGCTGCGGCGACCAGCTCGCTCAGCCGGTCCCGGCTCTGGGCGTACTTGCGGGCGTAGCCCGTGCTCAGATCGGGGTCGGAGAGCGCGGCGTCCCAGGAGGAGACCCAGATGCGGTTGCTGTCGGTGGCCTCGGGGGTCAGCGGCAGGATGTCGAGCAGTGCGGCCCTGAGGGCGGCCAGGCCGGCGCCCGCATGGCGGCGAGGGCGGGAGACGGTGCGCTGTTCGAGCAGGTCAAGGGCGTACTCCACCAGGGTGTGCTTGGTGGGGAAGTAGTGCGTGAGCAGGCCGGTGGTCGCGCCGAGTTCGGCGGCGACGGCGCGCAGGGTCAGGCCCGCGAAGCCGCGGGTGGCCATCACCTGCCAGACCGCTGCGGAGACGTCGCGCCGGCGAGCCTCGTGATCTCCCTTGGTGCGTGGCATGCTGTCACGGTACATTGCCGTAACGCTTGTTATGTGAATGGAGGGCTTGCATGTTCACGCTGCCGCTGCGCGACGGTGCTCGTCTCGGGCCGCTGGAGGTCTGGCACGCCGAGGAGTTCGCCGGCCATCTGGACCGGGCCCGCGAGCACATCCGTCCCTGGGTCGGCTCCGCGTTCGTCACCGACGACGTGGACGCGGCGCGGGCCACGCTCAAGCGGTACGCCGAACGCCAGGCCCGCGACGGTGCCCGCCTGTATGGCATCTGGCGGGAGGGGGCGCTGGTCGGCGGTGTGATGTTCACGGATTTCGACGCCGCTCTCGGCTCGTGCGAGATCGGTTGCTGGCTGGAGCCGTCCGCTGAGGGCCACGGACTGATCACGCAGGCGTGTGGCGCGTTGTTGGACTGGGCGTTCACGTCCCGAGGGCTGCACCGGGCCGAGTGGCACTGCCGGGCCGACAACGAGCGCAGCTCAGCGGTGGCCAAGCGGCTCGGCATGACGCTGGAGGGCGTGCGGCGCGAGGCGTGGCCGTACGAGGGCGTGCGCCACGACAAGCAGATCTGGGCGGTCCTTGCTTCCGAATGGCCGGGCATGAGCCGGTGACCGGCAGTGCCCGGGAGCCTGCTGCCGCGCGTCAAGCACCGAGCGGGACAGGACACGTTTCCCCACGGGACGCAGCGAGACGTTCAGCACTGGCGGCCAAGGCGTCCAGGACACAGTCGACCAGAGGATGCCGGCGACTGCCCTGGCGGACGGCGGCATAGAGCGTGCGGTGCATGCCCGGCTGGTGGACACCGAGCAGTTTGACACCGGTGGCGTCCCCCAGCGTGGCGATGGCAGGCAGGAGGGTGATGCCATGACCCGCGCTGACCAGGGCGGCGGCCACCGCGAAGTCTCCGCTGTGCGCCACGACGTGCGGCTCGAACCCGGCCAGGGCGCAGACGCGCTGCAGCATGGTCTCGCAGGAACTCCCGGCGGCCGGGGCGATCCAGCGCTCGTCACGCAGCTGCGCCAGATCGACCTCGGGTCCCCGGAGGGGATGATCGCGAGCTACCGCGATCAGTAGTGGCTCGGTGAACAGGTCGATGCGGTCGACGTGCGCTTGCGGTCGCTGTGGTGTCAGGCCGTACTCGCCGGCCAGCACGACATCGAGATCGCCGCGCGTCAGGGCGGGAAGGCTGTCTTCCGGTTCGCCTTCCTCGATGCGCAGATCCACGTCGGGCGCCGTGGCGCGCAGTGTGGTCAGCGCGGCGGGCAGCAGCGTCCGGCCCAGCGTGGCGATGGTGCCCACGGAGAGCGTCCCGCGCAGGTCCCCGCCGAGGGAAGCGAGATCCGCCTCGGCGGCCTCCAGGCCCGCCAGGACCTGACGCGCGTGACCCGCCAGCCGATGCCCGGCGGCGGTCAGCCGAGCGGTACGCCCGCTGCGGTCGACCAGGAGCATGCCGACCTGCCGCTCCAGGGCGGCGATGTGCTGCGACACGGCGGGCGGGGTGAACGTCAACGCTCGTGCGGCGGCGGCGATGCCCCCGTGTTCGGCTACCGCGAGCAACACCCGTAGGCGACGCACATCCAGCATAAAGCGATGCTACATGGGTGCCGAAAAAGTAGTTACTGGCGCTTACATGCCCGCGACGCCAGGCTTGGGCCATGTTCAGTGATCGACGGGTGGCCGCCGCCGTGGCCGTCACCGTGCTGTTGTGGTCCGCGGCATTCGTGGCCATCCGAGTGGCTCTACCTGGCTTCGGCGTGGCAGGCCTGTCGGTGGGCCGGCTTCTGGTGGCTTCCCTGGTCCTCGCGGTGGTCGCCCCGCTGCTGCGCGTACGCCGGCCTGCCCGCGCCGACCTGCCCCGCATCATCGGCTGCGGGCTGACCGGGATGACCGCCTACCAGCTGCTGCTCAACGCCGGTGAACGCAGCGTGCCGGCCGGCACCGCGAGCCTGCTCGTCAACACCGCTCCCATCGCCGCCGCCGTGCTCGCCCTCATCGTGCTGCGAGAACCCTTGAGCCGGCGAAGCGTCGCCGGCCTGGCTCTCGGGTTCGCGGGCGCCGTGGTCATCACCCTGGTGCAAGGCGACGGCCTGACTCCAAGCCTGGACGCAGGCCTCGTCCTCGGCGCGGCCATCGCCCAGGCATCGTTCTTCGTGCTCCAGAAGCCTCTGCTGGCCCGCTACAGCGGAGTGGAGATCACCTCCTACGCGATATGGTCGGGCACGGCCTTGTTGTTGCCCCTGCTGCCCGCCCTGATCAGCGAGGTGCCGCACGCTTCCGGCGAAGCGCTTGCGGCCCTGATCTTCCTCGGCGCCGCGCCCAGCGCCCTCGGCTTCATCACCTGGGCCTACGCCCAGGCCCGCCTACCGGTGGCCACTGCCGCCAACACGCTCTATCTCGTGCCGTTCCTGGCGATCGGCATCGCCTGGACGGCCCTCGACGAGAGCGTTCATCCGGCCGCGCTGCTCGGCGGCCTGATGATCCTCGTCGGTGTCTTCATCAGCCGAAAGCCCGGCCCGGCCAGAACACAAGGAGCACCCGCACGTTCGCGGGTCCCACAGCACGATGGATGACACCATCATCGACATCCGTCCTCGGCGGCTGCAGCGGCCCTCTGCGTGATCGTGGAAGGAACTTGACCTCGACGTGGCCACTCCGCCGCGGCTGACGGGTACGTCGCCTGGCAGGTGAAGCAGTTCCCAGGGCGTGCGCGCCCCCGCCAGGGCCCCGAGGAGTCGTCGATGCGACCTGGTGATCGTCCTGGCCACGCTGGTGGTGCTGATCGGCGGATCGCTGGCGTTGGTCGGCCTCGACGCCCTGGACGGGCCGCTCCAGGTCGCGCTGGTGATGTGCGCGATCGTCGCGATGCTGGTGTACTACGGGATCCAGGTGCTGTCGCCGGGCTGGTACTACGCCGCCACCGCGCTCATCTGCGCCATCGTGTCGATGTCGATCGGCAGCTCGTGGACCACCGCGGCGACGGTCGGCGTCGGCCTGGTGGGGATCGCGACCATGCTGGGGGTGTCGGCGCCGATCACCGCAGGGGCGGTGATCTCGGGCGCGTACCTCGGGGACAAGCTGTCGCCGCTGTCGGAGACCAGAAGCGAGGGGCTGACCAGCGTCGTGAGCCAGACCAACACACACACCGAGGGCGCGCGGACCATGTCGCTGCCGGTCCTGACCGCGATGGTGGTCGGGTCCACCCTCGGCGCGGTCGTCCCCGCCTCCGGCGAGGGCGCCACGATCGCCGCGGTGGCCGTCTCCGTGCCCGGCGTATGGGCCTTCCACTTCTTGATCCTGCGCGGCGTGCGCGAGGCGGCCACGATCAACCAGATCGTCACGGTCGCCAAGCTTCTGCCGATCCTGCTGTTCGTCGTGATCGTGGCCGTCGCGCTCCGCGGCGATGTGTTCGGCGCGAATCTGTGGGGTGGCTCCGAACGCACCGCAGGGACGCTGTTCGAGCAGGTCAGGGCCACCATGCTGACCACCGTGTTCGTGTTCCTGGGGGTGGAGGGCGCCAGCGTCTACTCGGGGTGGGCCTGATCGTGTCGGTGCCGGGCGCGTACCTGGCCTGGACGCTGATGGCCGCCGAAGTGCTGTTCGTGGCCGCCGAGGACCACGACATGCCCGCCTTCCTCGCCCGCGAGAACCGGCAGGACGTGCCGGTCGCGGCGCTGGTGATGACCAGCGCCCTGATCACCGCCCTGATCACCGCCGTGCTCGCCGTCACACTCTTCTCCGACGACGCCTTCACCTTCACGCTGGAACTGACCAGCGCGTTCTGCTCCCACACCTCCAGACCGAGCGTGTCGTTGCGCAGGACGACGACCTTGACCGGCAGGCGGTGCTGCGCGAGCGTGGCCAGTTCCCCCAGGCACATCGCCAGGCCGCCGTCGCCCACGAACGCGACGACCGGCCGGTCGGGGTAGGCGATCTGGGCGCCGGCCGCGTACGGCAGCGCCGACCCCATCGAGCACAACGTGCCGGAGAAGGAGAACTGCATGCCGCGGCGCAGCATCACCCGCGACCCCCACGAGCTGACCGTCCCGGCGTCGCCGGTGAGGATCGCCCCGTCGGGGATGACCTCGCTCAGCGCGCACGTCACCGCCTGTGGCTTCATCGGCACCGCGGGATCGGCGGCCCGCCGGCGTCGCAGCTCCCACCACTGGTCGTAGAGCTCGCGCGCCCGCTCGGCGAAGGAGCAGTCCTCCCGCATGCGGAAGCCGTACCGCCCGGGGCGGCAGGTCGCCGGTGATGACCTGACCGCCCGGGTCACCTCCTTCTCCGTACGCGGGGCGCGCGGGTTGCTCGTCTGGTCGCCGCCGAGCCGACGATCCTTGGAGTCGGGGGAGGGCTGCTGGGAAGTGGTTCCGGATCGTCCGTGCAGGTCCTGCCGGCTAGCCGAGCAGCCCGCTGATCGGCAGCACCTTTCCCGCCGCGGTCCTGATCGCACCGCGGTCGCCCGACGGGCCGGCGCCGTAGACCGCCTCGCCGTGCCGGGCCAGCCACCGGCCCATGGCGCGCAACCGGTCGATCGCCGGTTGCGGGATGGTGCCCGACTGCGTGGGGCCGACGTTCAGCAGCAGGTTGGAGCCCGCCGCGACGCAGCGCAGCAGGACGCCGAGCAGCTCGTCGACGTCGCGCCAGGCGTTGTCGTGCGGCACGTGACCCCACGACCGGTTCATGGTGAGGCAGTCTCCAGCGGGACGCCCGGCACGATCGGGGTGGGGTTCAGGCCGGTGGAGTTCTCGCCGGGCAGGTCGTTCTCGAAGCCCTGCACATCCTCGCCGGGCTGGAGGCCGGACTTGCGGTTGTTGAGCACGACGGCTTCCGGCTGCAGGTCGTGGATCATGCTGTAGAGGCGCTCGTAGCCCCATGGGCGGTCCATGGTGAACCAGCCGGGATGCCGCTTGGGGGCGCTGGAGTGCGGCCAGTCGCCGTCGAACCACACCTGGCCGAGCTCGCCGTACTGCGTGCACAGCTCCTCGACCTGGCCGTGCAGGAAGCCGATGTAGTCCTGCCAGCCGGCGGGATCGCGGTAGCCGGGGTGGTGCCAGTCCACCAGCGAGACGTAGAAACCCAGCTTGATCCCGAAGTCGCGGCACGCCTGCGCCAGCTCGGCGATCGGGTCGCGTCCGAACGGCGAATTGGTGATCTTGAAGTCGGACAGGCGGGTGTCGTACATGGAGAAGCCGTCGTGATGCCTGCTGGTGATGGTGATCCACTTCTGGCCCGCGTCGGCGGCCACCTGGACGAACGCGCGGGCATCGAAGGCGGCGGGGTTGAACACCTTCATCAGGCCCGCGTAGTCCTCGCGCGGCACCTGTGACACGGCTCTGTCCCACTCGCCGCGTCCGACCATGGAGTACAGGCCCCAGTGGACGAACATGCCGAATCGAGCGTCGGTGTACCAGCTCTTCACCGCGGTTCCGTTCTGTAGGGGGCGGGCTCGAAGGCGCCGAGGCCGGCGGGGGAGTGCTGGCCGGAGCCGTTGACGGGCAGGCGGCTGCCGTCCACGCGGGGGTCGGCGTGGCGGGCGAACCAGGCGTCCAGCCGGTCGCGGAGCTCGGCGAGCTCGGGAAGTCCCGCGTGCGCCAGGTTGTGCCGCTCGTCCGGATCCCGTTCGAGGTCGTACAGCTCGTGCGGGCCGTGCGGATGGCGGTGCACGTACTTCCAGGCGTCGGTACGGATCATCCGCACCGGCCCGTACTCGTCGTAGACGACCACCTCCGCTCCCGCCCGGTCGTCGAAGGCGGCGAAGGAGCGGCCGGGACCGTCGCCGGTGCCGGGCAGGCCGAGGTGGTCCATGAGCGTCGGGCGCAGGTCGTACCCCGACACGAGCGAGTCGTACACCACGCCCTGGGGAAGCCGGCCCGGTTGGCTGAAGATCGCGGGGACCATGACGGAGGAGTCGTACATGTTCTGCGGGAACGTGCCGTTGCCCTTGCCCCAGATGCCGTGATGGCCGCAGTTGAAGCCGTTGTCGCTGCTGAAGAGCACCAGCGTCGACTCCGTCAGCCCACGGGCCTCCAGCGTCGCGAGCACCCGGCCGATCCCGGCGTCCATGGCGCTGACCGCGGCGAAGTAGCCGACCAGCGCGGCCCTGACGTCGGCCTCCCCGCCCACGGGCACGCCGTCGCCGTCCACCGGCTGCCACGGGTGCGCGGGCTCCCGCGGGCACGACTCGAACGGGCACGACTCGTACAGCGCCTCGAACTCCGGCGGGTGCTGCCCCTTCCACGGCTTGTGCGGCGCGGTGTAGTGCAGGGACAGGTAGAACGGCTCCGCACGGTCGGCCTCCCGGTCGATGAAGGCCGCCGCCCGCGCGGTGAGCGCGTCGGTGAGATAGCCGTCCACCCGGCGGCCCATCATCGTGGCCCCGTAGTACGGCCCCCCGCCCGACGGGTGGGCGTACCAGTGGACGAAGCCGGGCCGGGGCTCCTGGTTGGCGCCGAGATGCCACTTGCCCACCAGCCCCAGCCGGTAGCCCGCGTCGGCCAGGTCGTCGGTGAACAGCCGCTGCCCCGCCAGGTGATCGTCCGGCGAGGGCCCGCTCAGCCAGTCGTGCACCCCGTGCGCGGACGGGATCCGCCCGGTGAACAGCGACGCCCTGGCGGGGGAGCAGACCGGCGAGACGCTGAAGAATCGCGACAGCCGCACTCCCGAGGCGGCCAGCCCGTCGAGGTGCGGGGTGTGGATCTCGGAGTTGCCCGCGCAGCCGAGCGCCCACGGCCCCTGGTCGTCGCTCAGGATGAACAGGACATTGGGCCGTCGGGGATCACGACTGGCCAAAGAGCTCCACCTCTACGGTCTTTCCGCTCCGCGCGGACTCGTAGGCGCCCAGCACCGTGGCCACGACGTCGCGGCCCACCCGCGCGCCGATGGCGACGGGCCGCTCGCCGCGCACGGCGGCGGCGAAGTCGGTGAGCTGGTCCACGAAGGCGGTGCGGACGTGCTCACCCATGTCGGCGGGAGCGCGGAGCAGGGTGCGAACCCCTTGTTCCGTGGCGATCTGGACCCCGTCCGAGCGGGAGGCGCGCAGGGACCCCGACGTGCCCAGGACCTCGATCTCGTCGATTCCGGCCAGCGCGCTGTCGATGACGGCCACCGAGGCCAGCACGCCGTTGTCCAGCTCGATCTGGAGCAGTCCCTCGGTCTCGACGGGCCCCCGCCGCACCACGGTGGCGGTGACCCGGGCGGGCCGCCCGCCCGCCAGCCAGGTGACCCTGTCGACGCAGTGCGCGCCGATGTTCATGATCGCGCCGCCACCGGCCAGCTCCGGGTCGAAGAACCAGCCGGGACGGTGGCCCCGCCGGTAGTCGGTGGAGCGCCGGTCCACGATCGCGACCGGCGCGCCGATCAGGCCGTCGGCGACCGCGCGACGGGCGGTCGCGGTGATCGGCAGGTAGTGCTGGATGTGACCGAGGAAGAGCGCCACCCCGGCGCCCGAGCATGCGGCCGCCATCGCGTCGCAGTCGGCGAGCGAGGTGGCCATGGGCTTCTCCATCAGCACGTGCACCCCGGCCGCCGCCGCGTCCACGGCGGGAGCCAGGTGCAGGGCGTGCGGGGTGCACACGATCAGCGCGTCGACCGAGCCGCCGAGCATGCTCAGGTGGCTGTCGTGCACGGTGGCGGAGGTGAGCCGGGCCAGCTCCGCCGCGCGGCCGGCGTCCACGTCGAACACCGCCGTCACCCGCACCTCGTCGGGCAGGTCCAGCGCGGCTTGCGCGTAGAGCCGGGCGACGCCGCCGGCGCCGACGAGGCCGAGCCGTACAACTGCCATGGAGATGTCCTTACGTCCGGGGATGACGGGACCACCTTGGCTCAAGACCTACCCTTAATTCAACCCCTTGAAGGGGAATGAATATTGGTGGACTCGCGTACCGCCAGCGCTGGAACGACCAGATGCTGCTGGAGGGGCGCGTCCGGCTCGGCGAGGCGGCGCAGGAGCGTGCGCACCGCGAGCCGTCCGACGGCCTGCTTGGCGGGGGAGATCGCGGTGAGCGGCACGGCGGACAGGTCGGCGATCTCGTCGTCGTAGCCGATCACGGACAGGTCGCCCGGCACCGCCATCCCGCGCTTGGCCGCGGCCGCCACCAGCAGCGTCGCCTCTCTGTCGGCGAAGCACAGCGCGGCCGTGCAGCCCCCGGCCAGCAGCCGGTCCAGGCAGCTGTCCGCGTCGGCGGCCGTCCACCTGCCGATGGTGTGCTCCAGGGCGGGTTCGAGCCCGCGCTGGGCCAGCGCATCGCGCAGCCCGTGCGCGACCTCGGTGGCGTGCGGGCTGCTCCGCGCCAGGAACGCGATCTTGGTGTGGCCGAGCGAGAACAGGTGGCGGGCGGCGATGTAACCGCCGGCGGCGTGGTTGGAGCAGACGAACTCGTGGATGTCGCCGCCCGACCTGAACCGCCGCTCGACCAGCACCAGAGGCAGGCCGAGCCCGTCGAGGTAGGCGTGCGCGTCGGCCCGGCCGGTCAGCTCGGGCACGATGAGCAGGCCCTGGGCGCCCGCCGCGACCATGCTCTCCACCGCCTGCGCCTCCTGGGCGACGTCGTAGCCGGTGCTGCGCAGCAGCAGTTGCGCGCCGTTCCTGGACAACTCGCTCTCGATGCCGGCGATGATCCTCGGGTAGTAGTACGTCATCGACGGCACGATCGCGCCGACCACCGGGCCGGTGCGCGGCTGCTCGGCCTGCACGTACGTGCCCGAGCCCTGACGCCGGTAGACGAGACCCTCATTGACCAGCAGGTCGACCGCCCTGCGCACGGTGTTGAGGCTGACCCCCTGCTCCTTCGACAGTTGCTGCTCCGTCGGCAGCCTGCCTTCCGGCCACCGGACCTCGGCGATGCCGCGGCGCAGCTCGTCGGCGAGCTGGCGGAACTTCTCGCCACGTTTGGGTTCACTCACGGGACCTCCCGGAGAATCTTGGCGCATCTGCCGAGGAAAGGGGAGCTCGTAGGACGCGTCGGCGCTGCGTCGCGCAAATTCAATCCTAAGAATCCGTTGACTATAGCGTATGAATACCCGCAGAATCCTGCACATCGTTCCCTGATACAACGGCGGTGCTCATGAATCTCCCTCAGAAGGGTGCGGCTGCCCTCGCCGTCGCCGTCCTCATGCTGGGCACGTCCGCGTGCGGTGGTGGCGGTGGCGCCTCGGACGCCGAGGAGTTCACGTTCTGGTCGATGCACAAGCAGGACGAGCCCCGCGCCAAGATGCTCGGCGAACTGGCGGCCGCGTTCACCAAGGACACCGGGATCAAGGTCAACCTGGTCTTCCAGGGCAGGGAGAACCTGAAGAAGTTGCAGCCCACCCTGGTCGGCGGCAACGTCGCGGCCGACCTGGTCGACGGCTCGCAGGCCGGCCTGCTCAACCTCCTGCAGGCCACCGGCAACGCCAAGGACCTGTCCGGCCTGCTGAAGGACCGGATCCCCGGCGAGGACAAGACCGTGGGCGACGTCATCCCCGACAACTACCGGCAGGTCATCGCCGACGCGGGTAAGACGTACATGATTCCCACGTCGGTGCACACCTGGCAGATCTACTACAACGCGGCCAAGCTGCCCGAAGTCGCGGCCGACCCGCCGAAGACCTTCGAGGAACTGCTCGCGCTGTTCGACAAGAGCAAGGCGGCGGGCAGGGCCGCGCTCGCCGCGGACGGAGACATCCAGGGGTACGTCGGCAAGTGGCTGTCCCAGGCGCTGATCCGCGAGTTCGGCCCCGGCAACCTGGCCAAGGTGCTCACCGACCGGAGCGGAGCCGGCTTCGACGACCCCAGGTTCCTCAAGGCGGCCACCTACATCGAGCGCCTCGCCAAGGGCCAGTACATGATCGACGGCTGGGACGCCAGCAAGTTCCCCGCCATCCAGCAGAAGTGGGCGCAGGGCCAGGCCGACTTCCTGTTCATCGGCACCTACGGGCCGAGCGAGACGGCCGAGATCGCCGGCCCCGGATTCACCTTCCGCTCCTTCCCCTTCCCCAGGACCGAGGGCGGGTTCACCTCCGAAGAGGTCTCGCTGTTCGGCTTCGCCGTACCGGCCAAGGCCAGGCACGCGGCGAACGCGGAGAAGTTCATCGAGTACTTCATGAACAAGAAATGGCTGGAGCGCATCCCCGCCGACGAGAAGGTGATGTCGATCCGCACCGACACCAGCACCCCTGTCGAGGTCGCCGACGCCAAGGCGACCCTCGACTCGGGCGTGCCCCTCCACCTGCAGATGGACGGCGTGCGCGGCATGGACGACTGGAACGTCAAGATCTTCCTGCCGATGGCCAAGGACCTGTTCGCCGGCAAGGTCACCGCCGCGGCCTTCGTCGCCAAGCTCAAGACCGACACCGTCAACTGGTGGAAGGTCAACGGCTGATGGCCACGGCCACCGTAGAGGCACCGGCCGCCGTCAGGCCCGCCGCGGAGACAGGCAGCCCGCTGGCCAGGGCCAGGCAACGCCTCTACCTGCCCTTCGTGCTGCCCGCCCTGGCGGTCTACCTGCTGGTCTTCATCGTGCCGAGCCTGTTCACGGTGGTGCTCAGCTTCGCCGAGTGGGCGGGTGCCGGGCCGATCGAGTGGGTGGGCTTCGACAACTACCGGCGGCTCTGGTACGACGACGTCTTCCACTCCTCGCTGCTCAACACGCTGCTGATCCTGATCGGCGTCGGGTTCCTGACCTTCCTGTTCAGCTTCGGGCTGACGATGGTGTTGCGGGAGATGGCCGGGCGCAAGTTCGTCCGCGCGGTCATCTTCTTCCCCAACGCCGTCTCCGCCCTGGCCATCTCGATCCTGTGGGGCTTCCTGTTCCAGGCCGACGGCCTGGCCAACGCCCTGCTGCGGCTGGCCGGGGTGGACACCGTGCCCAGGTGGCTGGCGGACGACAACCTGTTCTACGTCATCTGCATGGGCCTGGTCTGGGTCAACACCGGCTTCTACACCACGATCCTGATGGCGGCCGTCGACCGCATCCCGGCCTACCTGTACGAGGCGGCGGACCTGGAAGGCGCCTCGCCCTGGCAGAAGTTCCGCAACGTCACCCTGCCACTGATGTGGGACGCCGTCGCGGTCAGCGCCACCCTCTGGGCGATCAGCGCCATCAAGATCTTCGAGTTCATCTACGTCTTCGCCGGAGCGGCGGGCTCGGTGCCGACGACCAAGGCGTGGACGTTGTCGCTCTACGCCTACGCCGAGGCCTTCCAGCCCACGGGCGAAGCGCGATACGGGGCCTCGGCCGCGGCCACGATGGTGACGCTCGTACTGATCGTCGTGCTGACGCTGCTGACCCGCAGGGTCACCCGACGCGAGAGCTTGGAGTACTGAGTGATGGCCACAGTCCCCGTACGGCTGCGCCCCGGCAGGCTGCTGGTCTGGCTCGTCGTCGCCTTCGACCTCCTGGTGCTGCTCTGGCTCGTCCTGTCGTCGTTCAAGACGGCCAGGGAGATCTTCGCCAGCCCCTTCGGCCTGCCCGCCGACTGGCGGCTCGACAACTGGGCACGCGCCTGGGAGGTCAGCGAGTTCGGCCCGGCGATCCTGCGCACGGTCGCCGTGGTGGCGGCCACCGCGCTGGGCACCGTGCTCATCGCCGCACCGGCCGCCTACGCTCTGAGCCGCTTCACGACCAGGACCTCCGGCCCGCTGACGTCGTTGTTCGCCATGGGGCTCGGCGTGCCCATCCAGGCGATCATGCTGCCGCTGTTCGTGGCCATGTCGCAGCTGGGGCTGGTCAACAGCCTCGGCGGCCTGATCATCGTGTACGTCGCGACGTCCATCCCGTTCGCGGTGTTCTTCCTGACCGCCTTCTTCCGCAGCCTGCCGGGCGACCTGGAGGAGGCGGCGGCGATCGACGGGGCCGGCCCGCTGCGCACCTTCTGGCAGATCATGTTGCCGCTGGCCCGCTCCGGTCTGGTCACCCTCGTGATCCTGAACGTGATCGGGCACTGGAGCGAGGGCCTGCTCTCCCTCATCTTCCTGCAGGACCCGACCCAGCAGACGCTGCCCCTGGCGCTGCTCAACTTCATGACCCGCGTGCAGTACAGCGGCGCCGACTGGGGCGGCCTGTTCGCGGCCATCGCCATCGTCATCCTGCCGCTCCTGCTGGTCTACATCTGGCTCGGACGCCGCATCATCGAGGGCATGACCCTCGGCAGCGGCAAGTAGTCCCCCCGTTTCTGAGAGGCACCCCCCATGCGCTCGTTCCATGCTGCTCTCGCCCTGGCCCTGCTGACCCCCGCCGCCGCGCTCGCGGATCCGCTTCCCCTGGCCAACGGCGGCTTCGAAACGTGGACGGCGGCGGGCCTGCCCGCCTCGTGGTCCGCTTGGAGACCCAGGGGCGACGGCAGGATCACCGCCTCGGCCGACGCGGCCGAGGGAACGAGCGCGGCCGAGCTGAGCACGGACTCCTCGGACGACCGGGTGGCGATCACCCAGCGGGTGGCGCTGCCCGACAGCGGCGGCGGCCTCATCCACCTGCGGGCCAAGGTCCGCTCCGCCGGGCTGACCGGTGGCAGGACCAGCATCAGGGTGCAGCCGCTGAGCGCGTCCGGCGTCTCCAGCGGGCTGCGGTACTTCGCGCAGACCACGGGCACCACCGGCTGGCACGAGGTCGACGGCTACCTGGAGGTTCCGGCCGGGACCGCCACCGTCACCCTGGAGCCGATGATCGACAGCGAGGTGGGCACGTTCGCCGTGGACGCGCTGAGCGTCGAGTGGGCGGGCCCGCTGCCCTCGGGGGACGGCTGGCAGTTCGTCCCCATGTCCGGCACGCCGACCTCCTCCGAGGAGAACGGCACGCTCACGATCGGCGGCCCGGCGGGGGCCGGCGGCCAGTACCGCCGGACCTTCCCCGTCGACGATCGCACCGTCTACGCCTCGCGGCTGCGGGTCAAGCTCGACGAGATCGCCTGCCAGTCCAGCAAGCTGGAGATCGCCTACACCCCGATGCGGGCGGGCCAGCCGATTCCCGGGGCCCGCCAGGCCTACGCCGACATCGACCAGCAGCGCGACTTCGTGCCCGTCGCCCACAACGTGCCGATGCCGACCGGCGCCGACGCGGTGCGCGTCGAGGTGACCTTCACCGGTCCCGGCACCGCCTGGATCGAGACGGCCGAGCCCGCCGCGCTGCCCACCGACGTCGGGGGCGAGTACCCGAGCTCACGGGTGAGCCATCCGCTGAGGAATCCGCAGAACATGATGGGCGGCGCCGACTGGAGCGCCGTCGCCGGCGAGCCGGACGAGGTCAAGCGCACCAGACTGGGCACGCTGGCGACCATGCCGGAGTCCGACTACGTCGCGGCGGCGAAGGCCGCCGGCGCGAGCCGTACGGGACTGGACGTCCGCCCCGAGTTCGAGACGCACCTGCGCAGGTTCGCCGAGCTGGGGGAGCGGCGGCGGGCCGTCCTCGGCCTGATCGAGCTCGCGCGCGGCTACGACGACGTGCCGTACGCCCACCCCTCCTGGTCGAAGAACACCATCCCGTTCCAGGCCGTGCGCGCCTACGACCTGGTGTACGACGCGCCGGACTGGACGCCGCAGACGCGCGCGCTGGTCGAGAGCTGGCTGCGGCGGACCGTCGTCAGCTTCGTCAACCTGGCCGACAAGCCGACGGGCCTGCACAACATCGAGGTCTACGGCTTCCGTTACGCCTTCGCCGTCGCCTCCATCCTGGGCGACCCCGACCTGGTCAGGTACGTGCTGCCGATGACCGACCGGATGTTCTCCGGCCGGCAGTTCCTCGCCGACGGCACCTGGGAGGAGGCGACCACCTCCTACCACGACCAGGTGATGTTCTTCGCCCGCGGCGCGTTCACCCTGCTGGCGGAGAACTACGCCGACCCGGCCGGATACGCCGGCGAGCTTCAGCTCGACCACACCGATCTGGTGCCGGCACGCTATCCGATCTTCGCCAAGGCGGCGGCCATGGGCCAGGCGCTGCGCTTCCCCGACGGCGTGCCCGTGACGATCAACGACACCCACTTCCCCAAGGCCGACGACATGGTGGCCACGGACTCGATCACCGACCTGAAGAACATCGAGCTGTACGGCTACGGCCACTACGCGCTGACCGCCGGCGACACCCGGGACGCGCTGCAGGCGCACCTCACGCTGCCGCCCACCTCGGAGGGCCTGCCGTACAAGGCGGGTCACGGCCACGGCGACCACCTGGGGCTGATCCTGTGGGGATCGGGCATGGAGGTCCTGCCCGACCAGGGCTACCCGCACCAGGTGCCCAACCACCGCTACTGGCACATGGACACCCCCGCGCACAACACGCCGTGGATCTGGTCGAGGGACAACGCCGGCGGCTACACCTGCCAGGACGCGCTCGGCACCGGCGCGGCCGTGCTCGCCTACGACGACGGCGCCACCTCGGGCAAGGGCGTGCAGCTGATCGAGGCGTCCGAGCCGGGGCCCGCGCAGGACGGTGCCGAGGTCAAGCGACGCCTGCTCGCGGTGATCCAGTCTCCGGAGGGTCGGTACGTCCTGGACGTCTCGCGGCTCAAGGGCGGCGACGCCCACCAGTGGTTCCTGCGCGCCTCTGAGGACGAGGACGTCACGCTCGACACCGCGCTGCCCCTGCAGGACAAGGGCGGCACGGTGAAGTCCTACTACGAGTCGACCGGCAAGACGGACGGGCTGGCCGAGGACCGTGACCTGATGCGCGACCCACGCGTCGGCCCGGGCACCGGCGACCTCTCCTTCACCTGGACGGGCGCCAGGACGGGAACGGCCGTGCGCGCGTTCGTGAACGGCTCCCCCGGCGACGAGGTGATCTTCTCCAAGGTGCCGACGCTCCGCCGTACCGCGAACGACGCGGCCAAGAAGGACGCCTACCCGAACTGGCACTTCCAGCGCCGCAGGCTGGTCACCCCCGCGGACACCACGACGTACGCGGCCGTCTACGAGACCATGCGCGCGGGACAGCGGGGCAAGCTGTCGTCGGTCACCTTCGAGGAGGCGTTCGGCGGCGACCCGATGACCTCCGTCACCCGCCTCGAAACACCGAAATATCGCGACATCGTGTACGTGAGCGACTCCACCCAGGAGCACGTCGTGGACGGGATCACGATGGCCGGCCGCTTCGTGCTGGCCCGCGTCGACAAGGCCACCGGCGCCGTCGTCTCCGGCTACGTCAACGGCGAGGGCCACCTGTACGGCGGGGCGTTCCGCCTCACAGGTGACGAGCGGACGCTCCCCGTGACCGGCACCTCCAGCGCCTACACCGGCGCCCCGGCCACCCCGGCAAGCTCCTCGCCCAACGCCCTGACCGTGGCGGGCACGTTCCCCGACTGGGCCGAGGGGCTGTGGGCCACCACCGCGCTGGGTGACGGACGCGGCTGGGGGATGCGTGTCGACCGGGTCACCCGCGGCACTGTCGGCGTGCACGACTGGGTGCCGTTCGAGGTCGGCTCGGAGGGTGCGACCACGTCCTTCTTCCCGCGCGGCACGCGGGTGCCGGGGGCCGTGACGGTCACCGTACGCCGCCCCGCCTGGGCGGCGCTCAGCCCGGCGACCCTGACCGAGGCGGTGACGAACGCCGCCGATACCGGGGCGATCAGGAGTGCCGGCGTGCGGGCCGGCCTGCTGGCGCGGCTTCGCGTGCTGGCCGAGGTGTGGGAGCGCCCCCAGGCCAGGCGCGGCATCCTGACAGGACTGAGCGCCGAGGTGACGGCACTGGCGGGCCGCGAGATCGATCGGTCCTTCGCGGCCGACCTGATCAGCGCGCTGAAGACCGCCCGCGACCTGCCGTGAGCGGCTGAGTTCCCCGGGTGCGAACCGGCCGTGTGGCCGAGCCCTCGCGGCCGAGCCCCGCGGCGAGGGCCCGCACGGCGAGGGCCCGCACGGCGAGGGCCCGCACGGCGAGGGCCCGCACGGCGAGGGCCCGCACGGCGAGGGCCCGCGCGATGTGAACGCCGCCGGCGGGGGCTACGTCACCGTCGGCCGGGCCGGACGCTCAGGCGCAGGGAGAAGGGGTCCAGAGTCTGGGGCAGCGGGCCACCCGCTCCGAGTTCCGGGCCGGCCGGATGGAAGTCGTACTGGCGCAGCAGCGTGGCCAGCACCGCAGCCCCGACCTGGCCTCCCAGGTCGGCCCCCGGGCAGCGGCCGGGCCCGGCCGAGAACGGGACGATCCACCAGTCGGCCGAGGCCCGGCCGTCCAGCCAGGCCTGCGGGGTGAAGGCGTCGGCGTAGTCGATCTGCGGGTTCCGGCTGTGCACGGCGACCGGGATGGTGATGTCGGTCCCGGCGGCGAGCGTGGCTCCGTGCCAGCCGGTGGGCGTGGTCACGACCCGCTGCAGCGTGGGCACGAGGGGCCACAGGCGCAGGGACTCGTACAGGCAGGCACGCAGATGCTCCCGGTCGCCGCCGGTCGCGCTTGCCTCGGCCCTTGCACGCTCGTAGTGCTCGGGATGGCCGGCGAGCAGCGCCAGGGTGGTACCGAGCACCGTCGTGCCGATCCCCTCCAGGGCCATCAGCCAGTGCGGCACCTGCACGGCCGGGCGGGTGAGCGGGCTCTGGGGCGCGGCCGCGAACAGGCCCGCCAGGCTCCCGTCGGCCGCCGCCGCCACGTGCGGTTCGATCCGCGCCATCATGGCCTGCCGCAGGCTACGCACCCTCTTCTCCCGCCAGGGGCGCAGGCCTACCCAGTTGCCCTCACGGCGCAGCGCGTTCAGCGCCGAAAGGATCTGGACGTCGTCGCGGGCGGCATCGCCGAGCACCAGCCGCAGGACCGCCCGGTAGTAGCCGTCGCGCAGCCGCTTCCAGCTCACGACGGCCGGGCGGTGGCCGAAGATCCCGTCCAGTTCCTCCGCCATCACCTGGTCGATCCGCCTGGCCAGATCGTGCGGCGCCCTTCCCGGCTGGAGCACCGCGTCGGTGAACCGGCGCTGGTCCTCGCGCGACTTCCCCCGCGAGAGCAGCAGGCTGTCCGGCTGGACGGGCGAGAACGCGCGCCACTTGTCTTCCGTACGAAGGGAGAAGACCGAGTCGCTGCCGGTCAGCACCCGTTCGACGTCGCCCTGCGAGAGAAGCAGGAGCACCTTTCCCCGCGGGCCCTTCACATAGAGCGAGCGGCCGCCGTAGCGCACGCGCAGCCTCATGCAGAAGCGCTGGGCCGCGGCCTGCGTGTCGAGCCGGGCGAGCTGCCGCATCGTCAAGGGTCTGCGGATGACGGGGCCGCGGGCGAACTCCGGAAGGGAGTAGAGCAAGGAGAACGTGAGGCTCTCCAGCCTGGTCGCGTGCGGTATCTCGGCTGTCGCCTGCTCCATGGGAAGGCCTCCAGACCTGCGGATACCACAAATAGTAGTTAATCAATTACTATAAGTGAAGCTCGGAAGTGGCGACCAGCCCTGGACAGGGCAAAGGCGGGCAGCCGCCCTGTCGACCGCCTGTCCGCGCGACTCCGATTGTCCGGGTGCGTTTCGGCCGGGTATGCGCGATCATGACCGGATGGACGCTCGTTTCCTTGGTATCGCTGAGTTGGTCCAAGCCCCGTCCGTGGCGGTCGTGGTCGACGTCATGCGTGCTTTCACGGTGGCTGCCTGGGCCTTTGCCCAGGGCGCGGAGAGGATCGTTCTTGCTGAGTCTCTGGACGAAGCCCTGGCGCTCAAGGCTCGCCACCCGGATTGGGTGGCGCTGAAAGACGGTCCGCCCGCGCCCGGGTTCGACGCTGTGAACTCGCCGGCCCTGCTGCGGTCCGTCAGCTTCGGCGGACGGACCGTCGTGCAGAAGACCACTGCGGGGACGGTCGGCGCGCTCGCGGTCAAGGAGGCGTCGCTGGTGCTGTGCGCCAGCTTCGTGGTGGCGGAGGCAACGGCTCGGCTCTTGCGGGCACGCGAGTGTGACAGTGTCACGTTCGTGGTCACCGGCGAGGAGGGGAACGCCGATGAAGATCTGGCGTGCGCTCAGTACATCGCTCGCAGGGCCGCCGGGGCCGGGACGGATGCAGCCGAGTTCCTCCGCCGCGCCGGGGAGTCGCGCGCCGCCACCGAGCTGGCGGAGGGTGTGCGTCAAGGAGCCCATCCTGATGACGTCGCACTCTGCCTTGAGCTCGACCGGTTCCCCTTTGCCATGGTGGCGACCATGGAAGACTCGCTCATGGTCCTGCGTCCGTGCGCCGTGCCTTCGCCGGTCGGCGAGGCTTCGATCTGATCGCCGGTGAGGTTCCCCTCGCCAGCCGGCAGGCGCCGGCCGCGTCCTCCAGCAGGACCTCGCCTGCGGCTGCACCGCCGTGCTGAGGTGGGCCCGAGCTGACGAGCTCATCGACGAAGCAGCCGGCCTCGACTGGGTGCGCCGGGTCCACATGGTTCGTCTGGGGGCGGCGGGGTTTCGTCATCTCACCTGGGCCAGCTTTTCGTCGGCGGTTCCGGGGGTGTCGTGGGCGGGCAGGGGCTTGGTGAGGAGGGTTGTCGTGTCGTCGGTCGTTTCCGTGTGGTAGCCCTCGGTGTGGTAGAGGCGGATGTTGTGCCGGCTCTGGGCGCCGGTGGACAGGACGATGCGGTGGCAGCCGGGGTCGGCTGTGGTTTCGGCCTGGCGCAGCAGCCAGCGGCCGATGCCGTGGCCGCGGAGGTCGGGGACGACGGCGAGGCGGCCGACGTGCCAGTCGTTGTTCAGGCGGCGGGTGCGTACCATGCCCAGCAGCCGGCCGTCTCGCCACAGGCCTGTGGTCTGCCAGGTGGTCAGCCAGGTGCGGACCTGCTCCAGCGACTCGGTCAGGGCGGGGATGGCCAGGGTGTCGTTGGCGAGTGCTTCCTCCACCCAGCAGCAGCGCTGGAGCACCAGGACCTCCGCGGCGTCGTCGGGGGTCAGCGCACGCGTGTACGAGCCCGGCAGGGGTGTCGTCTCCGCAGGCCTGGTGCGGGTTTGCTCGCGCATCGGGCGCAGGGCGTGGGCGAGGCGGACGAGTTCGTCCAGGACTCCGATGGCGACCTGGTCGCGGCCGGTGTCGGGGCGCAGCCGGCCGCCTTCGACGGTGTCGGCGATGCGCAGGGCGGCGGTGGCGCCCAGCGGCACCAGGCGCAGGGTGGTCACCACCTGTTTGGCGTGCTGGACCGACCGGGTGCCCGCTGAGGTGTTGCCGTAGCTGACGAAGCCGATCGGTTTCCACGCCCATTCCCGGCTCAGGTAGTCGAGGGCGTTCTTGAAGGCCGCCGGCATGCCGTAGTTGTACTCGGGGGTGACGGCGATGAAGCCGTCGGCCGCGTCGACCATCGCGCTCCATCGTTTGGTGTGCTCGTGCTGGTAGCGGCCGGAGGCCGGTTCGTGCTCCTCGTCGAGGAAGGGCAGGGCGAGGTCGCCGAGGGTCACCGGCACGAGTTCCGCGCCGAGTTCGGTGGCCCGGGGCTTGATCGTGTCGATCAGCCACTGGCTCACGGCCGGGCCGAGAGCGCCGGGCCGGGTGCTGCACGTGAGGACGAGGACCCGCACGGGTTTCGTTGACATGGAAACGAACGTAGCTGGTAACTTGTTTACATGTCAAAGAAGCGGTCTCCCGAGACGGTGCGCTGGCTCGACGCGGATGAGGAACGCGCCTGGCGCGCGCTGCGCCGGATGATGATCGCGATCCAGTCGCGTACCGCGCACGACCTGGCCGCGATCGGCCTGTCCGAAGCCGACTACGAGGTGCTCAGCACGCTGTCCGAGCGCCCGGGCCGCACCAGCACGCTGCACGAGCAGGCCGCCAAGATGGGCTGGTCCCGCAGCCGCCTGTCACGGCACGCCACCCGGATGGAGACCCGCGGTCTCGTACGGCGCGAGCCCGACCCCGACGACGGCCGAGGCTGCTATCTCGTCCTCACCGAGCACGGCCTGCACACGCTCGAGGACGCCGCCCCGGCCCATCTGGAATCGGTCCGCCGCCACGTCATCGACCGGCTCTCACCCACCGACCTGTCCACCCTGGAAAACATCGCCCGCAAACTGGAAGAACCCACCTGACCCGCCCATAGGCTGGATCTCAGTGCTGCCTGCCGAGTGGCGGCGGGTTTCATGGCCGAGCCTCGCGGCACAACTCACTGGCGACCTGGACGCGCGCGGCTCTCAAGCCGCTGCGGTACGCGGCGAGGAACGTGCGACGGCTCGTTCGCCGGCTACGCGGGCTACCTCGAAGGGCACGTACTGGTCGGGCGGGACGAACCAAACCAAGCGGGCAAGGTACTCGCGCTCCACACCCATGTCGAGGACCACCGCAACGAGCGACGCACACAAGGGTCGGCGGAGCTGCGCGAGAAACTCTCCCTTCCCCAACCCCTCTGAGCCTGGATCCACCGCGTGCCTCATGCCGATCGTCTTCTGGTCGGGATCTCCATCGCCGACGGACGAGGCAGCGACCGCCGGCAGCGCCCCCGTCGTCGCCGGCTCGGGCCTGGATAGCCACTCGCAGCGGCCGTCACCGGCGCTCGCTCACAGTCGAGGACTCTGCGAGCTCTTCGGCGGTCCGGGGGCCGTGAGCCGGCGGAGGCCGACCAGGGCGTAGCCCAGTACCACGAAGGCGACCAGCACGCCGGCCGCCGCCGACGCCACCGTCGGCCAGCCCAGCCGCTCCACGTTCAGGAACGGGTAGACGTAGCGGCGCGGCAGGTGAGGGGCGGCGAGCAGCACGAAGGCGCCGTACAGGAGCGGATACCCCAGCCAGGCGAACGGCGCCGCCCACCGCGCCTGACGTCCCCGGTCGAACGCGGCCCAGTCGGCCACCACCATCAGCGGCGTCACGTAATGCAGCAGGAAGTTGCCCCACCCTCGCGCGCCGCCCCCGTCCAGCAACGCCAGCGGATTCTCCAGGTCGCGCGAGACGTAGTTGACGAGGCAGGTGACCAGCAGATACAGCGTCACCGCGCCCTTGACGTCGGCGGAGGCCGGCCGCCTGCGGCCCATGATCAGCCGCCAGCCGTAGTAGAGCGTCACCATGACGTTGCTCTGCACCGTGAAGTACGCCCACGGGCGGCCGATCGACGAGGTCAGGCAGGCCAGGCCCGCCACGGTCGCCGTGATCAGCAGGATCCGCCACGCCGTCAGCCATCCCGCACGCACGTCCGCCACAAGATCACATTAGCGCGGGGTGCGACGGAAGCGCGTTCAGGAAGGAGGCGATCTCCCGCGGACCGGGTCTCAGGGCTGCACGACGCGGTAGCGCAGCTCGGGCACTGGGCGCGCCGCTCGTGACGGTTCCATGCCCCGTGCCGCGGCGGTCCGGCGCCGAGGGCGAGGTCAGCATCACATCGCCGACGCCGACCCCGGCGTGGACCAGCCTGAGAAAGGAGTTCGGGCGCACCGGGCAGGCCGGGCCTGGAGCGGCTGAGGGCGGGAGGGGCTACTGGTCCGGCCAGCCGAGGGGATGGCGCATGGTCGCCGGTGGTTCGCCGCCCGCCCTGTTGAACGCCGTCATGGCGGCGATCAACGCCTGGGCCTCCATCGGCGTCAGGCGCGAGACGATGCCGGCGATCTCCTCGCTGCGGCGCGTGCTGACATCGTCGACCAGCCGCTGGCCCTCCGGGGTGAGCCGCATGAGGGTCTCCCGGCGGTTGTGCGGGTTGACTTCGCGCACGATCAGCCCGGCGGAGGCCAGCCGGTCGGCCATCCGCGAGGCAGTGGAGCTGTTGACCGCGAGCGCGTCGGCCATGGTGACGAGCTTGGTCTCGCCGTGCGCGGACAACACGACCAGCATGCGGAACTGGGGGAGCGTCACCTGGTCCTGGACGGCGGCCAGGGATCGGGCGGCGATGGCGACCAGCAACCGTGACCCGGTGAGGACAGCCGAGATGACGGCTTGGAGATCCTCGGTGTCCACCCGGTCCGGTGAGCGCTCCTTCATGTTGATTAGTTGTACCGGTCGGGCGTCGAGCAGGGGAAGCGATGCCTTGCGCCAGGGAGCGGCACACCACGACATCATCCTGGCCACCCCCACGTCACCCCGCCCGGCGATGTCGTGGTCGATGCCACGTGGCGGCTCGACCCGTACACGCTGCTTGTCCATGTCGGGGCCGCGCTGTGCTCAGCCGCCGTGCCGGCGCAGCAGCAGCATCGCCGCGTCGTCCAGCAGCGGTCCACCGGTGTGGCCGACGAGGTCGGCACGCAGGGCGTCCAGGGCTTCTTGAGGTTCGCCGTGCGCCACCGAGCCCCATGTGCCCTCCAGAGGCGGACCGCCGCCCGAATATCCTTGCATGGTGCAACTGAGTTCGGAGGTGCCGTACGGCCATTCCGGCCTTCTTCGCACTGCGAGCGTTGCACAAGGCAACGGACTGCTAGGGTCGTCTCAGGGTGAGCCGGGAAGTCTGGTCGGCGCTGTAGAAGCGCGCCTCGGACCAGGGACGTACATCATGGATTCCGCGGAACTGGACATTCACCCGGACGATCCCGACTTCGACATCCGCCTTGACCGGCATGGGGACGTCGCCATGCTGTCCCTGGCGGGGCGGCTCGACGGCGTGGCATGCCTGATTCTCCAGCAGTACCTGGTCAACGCCCTGGTCAGCCGCATCCCCCCGTTGCTGGTCATGGACCTCACCTGTCTGACGGCGATCGATGGGCGCGGCTGCGACATCGTCTCGTCGGCCTCCCAGCACGCCAGGGCCGCCGACGGACGGCTGATCGTGATCGATGGCGGAGTGCTGCCGGGTCACGCGGTCGACGACATCGAGCTGTTCCCGTCCGTCGCAGACGCCCTCATCGAGCTCACCGGCTTCCGGCCATAGCGCCCGGACCGTCATCACGACGCTGCTCGGCCCTCTCATCGAGCCGGGCGGGCACCTTCCGCAGCTCGGCCAGGACGAGCCGGAGGCCGGCCTCGTTGCGGATCTCCGCGGCCGACGTCTGCTGGAAGCGTCCGACGAACCAGGCGGCGACGGAGGCGGTGACCACGCCGAGCAGGGCGATGCCCGAGAGCATCAGCGTCGCCCCGATCAGGCGGCGCTCCGCGTCCAGCACCGCGACGGCGCCGGCCAGGGCGAGGGAGCGGTGCGGCCGGTGTGGGGCGGCACGGGGCGCAGTTCCCGATGTTGCCATCGGTCTGTTCCCCGTGCCGCCCTCCCGAACCGGACGTGCTTCACACCGCCGTTCCGCCTAGCCTTGCGGCTCCTCCGCCGGGCAGCGGGCGCCCTTGGCAGGTACGGTCAGCGAGATCAGATAGTCGTCCATGGCGACCGTCGTGCACTCGGTCATGCCGTAGACCCCGTGGCCCCAGCCCTCGTACGTGAACAGGGTGGCCTTGGGGCCGAGCTGCCGGGCCACGTTGGCCGACCACCCGTACGGCGTGGAAGGGTCGTGCATGGTGGTGGTCACCAGCAGCGGAGTGCTGCCCCTGTACTGCAGCGGGTGCTGGGGGTTGTTGACCGGATGGCCCTGGCAGATCGGCATGTCGCCCATCGGCATCGGGTTGTACCGCATGTCCGGGGCCACCGCGTTGGAGGCGCGCATCACCTCGGCGTACTCGCCGTAGCTCCGCAGCGACAGGTTCCAGTCCTCGCACAGGATCGCGGTGGGCAGCTCGGCGAACTCGCCGTTCACGGGCCAGTTGCCGGGAGGGCCGGGCATGTCGTCCGGCACCGGACCGCCGTCCAGCGCGCGCAGCACCTGGGCCTCCTGCCGCCAGGCGGGCCCCTCGTTGAGCATCACGCCGAGCCACAGCAGGTTGTGGGCGCTCACCGGACGGCCGTCGCCCGGCCACAACAGCTCGCCCCGGTCCGCCTTCTCGAGCAGGCCCTTCCACAGCGCCCGGATGTCGCGGCCGTGCAGGACGCACTCGCTGTCGCGCTCGCACCAGGCGACGAACTCGTCGAAGCTGTCCTCGACGGCGGCCGCCTCGGTGACCTGGAACGCCTTGGCGTCCAGGCTGTGGTCCATGTTGCTGTCCAGCACCATGGCGCGGATCCGGTGGGGGAACAGCTCGGCGTACATCTGCTGGGCCAGCGTTCCGTAGGAGACGCCGTAGGAGGTCAGCTTGTCGTCGCCGAGCGCGGCGCGGATGGCGTCCATGTCGCGGGCCACGTTGACCGAGTCGAGGTGGTCGTACACGGGGCCGGTGAGCTTGCGGCAGTCGGAGCGCAGCCTCGCGTCGAACGCGACCCACTTGAGGTAGTCGGCCTGGCTGGTCATGACCGGGTGCGGCATCTGGTTGTACACCGAGGCCGAGCAGGTCACCGAGCCGCTGCGGGCGACGCCGCGAGGGTCGAAGCTGACGATGTCGAACCGCCGCTGAACGTCCTCGCTGAAGCCGGACGGCCGCAGGATGTCGTTCACGCCGGAGTTGCCGGGACCGCCCGGGTTGCTCAGCAGGGAGCCGATCCGCGCGGACGGGTCGGTGGCCTTGCGGCGGGCCAGGGCCAGGTCGATGGTGGGCCCGTAGGGCCTGGACCAGTCGATGGGCACCTTCAGCGTGCCGCACTCGACGGTGGGTTCCTCCTCGCACGGCCCCCAGGTGATGCCGCGCTTGCCGACGGCATCCGTGACGTCCTGCCCGGTCACCGCCGCGCCGGCCGTCCCCGCCATCGGGACGGTTAACAGCGTCGTCAACACCATGAGGGCGGTGGCGAGCAGGGGAGTTCTTCTCAGCACATTGCTCCTATCGTCGATCGGCGCGTCGATCGGCGCGTCGATCGGCACGCCGGGCTGCTCGCACGGCACACGATCGGGTCCTGGCCTCGCCGTACCGGACGGCCGCGCGGGGACAGGATCAGACCCCCGTCGAAGGTCCCCGAACCGTGGAGCACCCCGTTACGCCTCAGCGCCCTGTGGCAGGGCCGTTGACGCGCCTCTCCTTGATCATGACTCCCGAATCTAACAGGAGACGGCCGCGCTGTTGACATAACGCCAGAATTTGGGCACATGTGGGCCCTGTGAGAGCCGCACGTCCCTGACAAACTCGACCGAGAGGGTGCTGCGGCTCCCGTGCGGATCGGACGATGGAGCGTTCGCGCCGGTCGGGCGGGGTTCAGGACTTGACGCGGCCCACGCCGGCCAGGACGCCGCCTCTGGACAGGTCGTACGAGCCGCCAGGGGAGGCGTCGGGCGTCCAGTCGGTCACCGGCACCACACCCGGGCCGAGCAGCTCCAGGCCGTCGAAGAAGGGGACGATCTCGTCGTAGCCGCGCCGCGCCAGGCCGCCCGACGTCGTGCTGGAGTAGACCTGCTGGCCGGCCGTGGCGGCGCCCTTCACAGCGTCGCCCGAGTACAGCAGGTGTGACAGCACCAGATGGCCGCCGGGACCGAGCCGGTCGCGGATGCGCGCGGCGATCCGGTTGGCCTCGGCGTCGTCGGGGATGAAGTGCAGCACCGCCACCAGCAGGACGGCGAACGGCTCGGAGAGGTCGAGGTGCTCCGTGACGCGCGGGTCGTCCAGGATGGCGTCGGGGTCCTTGAGGTCGCCCTCGATGGCCAGCACGTTGGGGTCCCTGGCCAGCAGCGCGCGGGCGTGGACCAGGACGATGGGATCGTTGTCGACGTACACGACGCGGGAGCCGGGGGCATGTCGCTGGGCCACCTGGTGGACGTTGTCCTGAGTGGGCAGGCCCGCGCCGATGTCGATGAACTGGCGCACCCCGGTCTCGGCGAGCATGCGTACGGCGTGGCCGATGAACGCGCGGTTGGCCAGCGCGAGCTCGCGGGCGTCGTTGCCCATCCGGCGGCCGATCTCGATCATCTTCTCGGCCGCCTCGCGGTCAGCGGCGAAGTTGTCGCGGCCGCCGAGGTAGTAGTCGTACATGCGGGCGACGCTCGGCACGTTCGGGTTGATGCCGGCAGGTAGGTGATCCGCCTCGGCCATGTGACGCCCCCTGTTGTCGTTGATCTTCCGGCGCCGATCTTAGGGCGGATCTGTCCCGCCTGTGGCCCATTCGCGCGCGGCGCCGTCGGAGCGGTGACCAAGGTGCTGCGCGCCGACGACGAGACCATAGGTCCGGGCCGGGGTGAAGGCCATCCCGGCCGATGTATGACGCCACCTGCCGGCCGGCGGCCAGCAGGTCAGGAGGTGCCGAGGAGGGAGTAGAGGTCGTCCCACCGGGCCATGAGCAGGCCGAGTACGGCGCCGAAGAGGGCGACCACCGCGGTGAAGAGCGGGTCGAACGAGCCGCCGACGAACGACGCGGCCAGGCCGAGCAGGGCCGTCCCGACGAGGATGAGGTTGCGCACCACGTGCGGCATGCCCATGGTCGTCTCGGTGGCGCCGAAGCAGCGGCAGGGGACCGCGGCGCCCCTGCGGACGACCATGACGACGGCGACGGTGAGGCAACCGAGCAGCAAGCTCGCGAGGACGAACGCCGCCGAGCCGGCCCACCGCACCGGTACGGCGGCCAGCACGATGACGCCTGCCTCGCCCGCCGCCGTCGCCACCGCGGCCGCGGGCGTCATCGCACGGGGGATCACATCCATCGCCCGGATCGAATCGGCGAACGCGATCCAGGCTTCGCGGCTGGCGATCTTGCTCACCAGAGCGAGCGTGAACACGGTGAGCAGCAGCGCTCTGGCGGCCACATCGACGTACTGCACCAGCGCAACCTAATCGCCACCGGACGAGTCCGGCAAGAGCGACAAGCGATCGACAGACCCGGCCGGAATCCGGCAGTGCCCCCAAACGCTTGGGGCGAATCCGGCAGGCGCCCCCGATGCGCCCGTCACCTCGCTACGCTCGGAAGATCCAATTGAAGGGACGTCGTGCTGATTCGCTTACTCGGGCCGGTGGAGGTCGAGCGCTCGGGGCAGCCCCGGGCCGTGCGGCCTCCGCAGGTAGCGCTCGCGCTGGCCGCGCTGGCGTGGGAGACCGGGCGGGTGGTGCCGGTCGAGTCGCTGCTCGCCCGCGTCTGGGGTGAGGGCGTGCCGCAGGGCGCGCGGCGCACCCTGTACACGATCATCACCCGCATCAGGCGCGACGTGCTGGCCGACGAGGGCGCCGTCGTCCACCGGCTCGGCGGCTACCTGCTGGACGTCGATGCGGCGGCCGTGGACGTGGCGCGGTTCCGCGCTCTGGCCGATCGGGCGATGACGGCGGCCGACCCGGTGCCGATGCTGGACGAGGCTCTGGCGTTGTGGCGCGGCGAGCCGATGACGGGCCTGCCCGGCGAGTGGGTGGACCGGGCCCGCCGCCGCCTGTGCGACGAGCGCAAGGAGGCCGTGCTGCGCTGGGCGCGGGCGATGACACCCCGCGACGCCGCGGCCGCGGTGGCCGCCCTGTCACCGTTGGCCGAGGAGCACCCACTGGACGAGCTGGTGGCGGCGGCGCTGATCGAGGCCCTGCACGCCTGGGGCCGGACGGCCGAGGCGCTGGCGCACTTCGCCCGCGTACGGACCACGCTCGCCGAGGAGTTGGGCGTCGAGCCGGGCGCGTCCCTGCAACGCGTGCATCGTACGCTGCTGCGCCCGGGCGAGGTCACCGAGCGCCTGGTCCCCGCGCAACTCCCGGTCGCCCTGCGATACTTCGTCGGCCGCGCGGCGGAGCTCGAACGCCTGGAGGCCATGATCGGCGGGCGCCGGCCCTCCGCCGTCGCGTGCGTGATCTCCGGGCCGCCCGGGGTGGGCAAGTCGTCGCTGGCGCTGCGCTGGGCCGACCTGCACCGCGACCGTTTCCCCGGCGGCCAGCTCTACGCCGACCTGGGCACGGCCGACGCGACCACGGTGCTGCCCAGGTTCCTCAACGCGCTGGGCGTGCCGGAGGCGCAACTGCCGTCGGGGACGGAGGCGCGGATCGGTCTCTACCGTAGCCTGCTGGCCTCCCGCCGGGTGCTCGTCGTGCTCGACGACGCCCGCAGCGCCGCGCAGGTCCGCCCGCTGCTGGCCACCGCGCCGGGCAGTCTGACGCTGGTCACCAGCCGGGCGGAGTTGCCTGGGCTGGCGGTGACCGAGGGCGCGTACCTGCTGCGGCTGGACGTCCTGCCCGGGACGGACGCGTACCGGCTGCTGGTGGCGTGGCTGGGCGAGCACCGGCCGGCGGGGGAACCGGAGGCGGCGGCCCGCATCGTACGGCGCTGCGGCCGGCTGCCGCTGGCCCTCGCGATCGTCGCGGCCCGGCTGGCCCAGCGCGTCGATCTGCCACTGGCCGAGGTCGCCGCCGAGCTCGAACGGCCCGGCGCGGACCTGGCGCCGTTCGCCCACGACGATCCCGCGATCGACCTGCGCGGCGTGTTCGGGCGCTCCTACCAGAGCCTGCCCGCGCCCGTGGCCCGGCTGTTCCGCCGCCTCGGGCAGCACCCCGGCCCGCGCGTATCACCGGCCGCGGCGGCGAGCCTGGCCGCGCTGCCGGTGGACCGCACGAAGGAGCTGGCCGCGCACCTCGAGCGCGTCAACCTGGTGGACGTGCGCGAGCCCGGCCACCTGCGCCTGCATGACCTCCTGCGCGTGTACGCCGCCGAACGGGCCCACGCCACCGACAGCCGCACGGTACGGCGCGCCGCCACCCAGCGTCTGCTCGACCACTACGTGCACACGGCGTGCGCCGCCAACGACCTGTGCTATCCGCACCGCGACAGCCTGTCCCTGGATCCTCCGGCCCGGGGGACGACGCCCGAACGCTTCGCCGGCCCGGCCGACGCCCTGCGCTGGTACGCCGACGAGTCCCCGGCCCTGCCGCCGCTGCTCAAGGAGGCGATCGCGGCCGGACTGGATCGGCACGCCTGGCAGCTCACGTGGGCGTTCGCCGAGTTCATGCAGCGCCGCGGCCTATGGGAGGAGACCCTGCGGATGCATGCGGTTGCGCTGGCCGCCTCCGAACGGCTCGGCGACGGGCTGGCCCGGGCCCGCTGCCACAACAGCATCGCCCGCGCGCACGCCAGGCTGGGCCGCGACCGCGAGGCCATCGACCATTTCGAGCGGGCCGCGGAACTGCATCGCGAGCTGGGCGAACACGGCCTGGAGGCGCACGTCCACCTGGGCATGTGCGTCGTGCTGAGCAAGGAGGGCGCCGGCCCCGCGCTGCGGCACACGCTACGCGCGATGGAGCTGTTCCGGCAGGCCGGCGACGTCGTCGGCGAGGCACGGGCGCTGAACAACGCGGGCTGGCTGCGTGCCGAGACCGGCGCGTACGACGAGGCGCTCGCCGACTGCCGCCGCGCCCAGCGCATGCTGGCCGAGGTCGGCTACGCCCAGGGGGAGGGGCACGCGTGGGACAGCATCGCCCACGTACTCGACCTCAAGGGCGACACCCGTGGCGCGGTGGCCGGCTTCGAGCGGGCGGTGGAGCTGCTGGAGGGATGCGACGACCCGCACGCCGCAGCCACCACGCTGGTTCGCCTGGGCGAGACGCACCTGCGGGCGGGTGACGTCGCGTCGGCGCTCAAGGCGTGGAAGCAGGCCGCGCATTGGTACGACGCCGTCGGCGACCCGCGCGCCGGCCAGGTACGCGACCGCATCTCCACGCACGGCCACGTCCGCTGAGATCCGCTGCGATCCACGCACGGCCACGTCCGCTGGGACGTACGGGGACCTGCCGTGGCCGTGGCCGTTAAGACTTCGTTGAGAAATCGCTGAAACCTCTGCCCCAGGCTGCGACGAGCGGCGGGCGTGGGCCCGCCGCCCCTATCGAAAGGAAGGTTCGATGCGCGTCGTGACCAGGATGGCGGACCGGCTCCTCGAGCTCGTCGCGCCGCACACCGAGGCGCGGGCGGCCGACTGCGGCTGGGAGTGCTGCGGTCCGATCAACGCCGGCCGGTGGTGCTGCTACCGCCCCACCGGCAAGACGTGCGGCTCCTGCCAGACCTACATCTACTGCTCATGACCTGAGTGCCCGGCCGGCGCGGCCGGCCGGGCACTCCCACACGGAGGTGTCATATGTCCTATCTGATCGCCGTCGTGGCCTTCGTCGGTGTCTTGTGCGCGGTGGACCTGGTGCTGACGCTCGGCGTGGTCCGGCGGCTCAAGGAGCACACCAAGCTGATCGACGCCCTGTACGAGGCCGTCGATCTGATGGGCGGCCCACCTGGCGCGGGCGGGCGGCTGGCCGTGGGCGACGTCGTCGGCGAGTTCGAGGCGACGACCACGGACGGCACCCGGCTGGCCCGGGACCTGCTGCCGGACGGGACGGTCATCGCCTTCCTGTCGCCCGACTGCCAGGGCTGTCACGACAAGCTGCCCGCGTTCGCCGCGTGGGCCGCGGGGCAGGACCGGGCCCGGGTGGTGGCGGTGCTCGACGACCGGGCGGGCGAGCCCGGGGAGATGCTCGGCATGCTGCTGCCCGTGGCGCAGGTGGTCGTGGACGGTGCGGTGAGCAGGGCGTTCGGGGTGCCGGCGTATCCGACGTTCCTGCAAGTGGCGGCCGGTGGCAGGCTCCTGGCGGTGGGGCCGGAGATCTCGCGCCTGCCGGCCGGGGCACCGGCGTGACGGAACCGGCCGGCGACGGCGCGACCGGATCGGGGCGCGACTGGACGCTCGCCGCCGCGCTTGTGTGGCGGTCGGCGCCTGGGCACGTCGCCGGCTACCTCGCGGTCACGCTGGTGGCCTCCGCCACACCGATCGCCGTGGCCTGGCTGACCAAGGCGGTGCTGGACGGGGTGGCGGGCCGGCAGACCGGTACGCTCCTCGCCCTGGCGGTCACCGTCGCCGTCGTGACCACGGCCGCCGCAGCGACAACGCACGCAGGGGACTACCTGCGCGCTGAGGTGGACCGCAGGACGGCGCTGCGCGCGAAGGACGAGTTGTTCGCCGCGGTGTGCCGGCTCCCGGGGCTGGCCAGGTTCGAGAGCCCGGAGTTCCTCGACCGGCTGCGGCTGGCCCAGCAGAGCGCGAGCCATCCGGGACGGCTCGTGGACTCCGCGCTGGCGGCCGCTCGCGGTGCCGTGACCGCCGCCGGCTTCGTCGGGTCCCTGGCGCTGATCAACACGGCCTTCACCGTCCTGGTGGTGCTGTCGGCGGTGCCCGCGTTGCTCATCGAGGTACGGATGTCGCGGCAGCGCAACGCCATGTTGTGGCGGATCGGCCCGGCCGAGCGCCGCGAGCTGTTCTACGCCGAGCTGATGTCCACGGCGCCGGCCGCCAAGGAGATCCGCCTGTTCGACCTCGGTGCCTTCCTGCGGTCGCGGATGCTGGGCGAACTGCGTACCGCGAACGCCGCCCGCCGCCGGCTGGACCGGCGCGAGTTCGTCATCCACGCGAGCCTGTCGGGCGCGTCGGCGATCGTGTCCGGGGCCGGGCTGGTGTGGGGGATCCTCGCGGCCGGGCAGGGGCGGCTCAGCGTGGGCGACGTGGCGATGTTCGTGGCCGCCGTGGCCGGGGTGCAGGCGGCGCTGAGCGGCATGGTGGGTGCGGGGGTGATGGCGTACGAGCATCTGCTGACCTTCCGCCACCACGTCGCGATCGTGACCGACGCCCCCGACCTGCCGGCGCCCGCCCGTCCTCGCGCGCTGCCGCCCCTGAGCCGGGGCATCGAGCTGCGCGACGTGTGGTTCCGCTACAGCGAGCACCATCCGTGGATCCTGCGCGGCGTGGACCTGCTCGTCCCGCACGGGGAGACGGTCGCGCTGATCGGGCACAACGGCGCAGGCAAGAGCACGCTGGTCAAGCTATTGTGCCGGTTCTACGACCCGACCAGGGGCGCGATCACGTGGGACGGCGTCGACCTGCGCGACGTGCCGCCGGAGAAGCTGCGCGCCCGGATCGGCGCCGTCTTCCAGGACTTCGTGTCGTACGAGCTGACCGCCGCCGACAACATCACCATCGGTGACCTGTCCGCCGCCGGGGACCAGGCCAGGATCGAGCGGGCGGCGCGGGACGCGGACGTCCACGACGCCGTTGCCGGTTTTCCGCACGGCTATGGCACGCTGCTGAGCCGGGCGTTCTCCCCGGAGGAGGGTGACGGTGTGCTGCTGTCCGGCGGGCAGTGGCAGCGGCTGGCCCTCGCCAGGGCGTTCCTGCGTCACGACCGCGACCTGATGATCTTCGATGAGCCCAGTGCGGGGCTGGACCCGGAGGCCGAGTACGAGGTGCACCGGCGGCTCGCGTCGCTGCGGTCCGGGCGTACGAGTGTGGTGATCTCCCACCGGCTCGGCGCGGTACGCACCGCCGACCGGATCGTGGTGCTCGACGGCGGCGTCGTCGCCGAGGAGGGCACCCACGACCGGTTGCTGGCCGACGGGGGCACGTACGCACGGTTGTTCACCCGGCAGGCCACCGGTTACCGGGACGACCTGACGGAGGCGGCGCGGTGATGGCGCTGGTGGGGCTCGCTCTTGCCGGGGCGCTCGCGATGTGGTGGGTGCGCCGGCGGTATCTCGTGGTGACCGTGCGAGGGGAGAGCATGCTGCCCGCGTACCGGCCGGGTGAGCGGGTGCTGGTGCGGCGGACGCCCATCGACGAAGTAGGTGCCGGGCAGGTCGTCGTGCTCAGGGACATCGCCCATGACCGGCCGGGCACGTACTGGATCATCAAGCGGGTCGCCGCCGTACCGGGGGATCCGGCACCACGTGCCACAGTCCCCGCACTTCAGGATGATCGGGTGCCGGCCGGATGCCTCGTCGTCCTGGGCGACAATCCGGCTCGCTCCCACGATTCCCGCCACACCGGGTACCTGACCGCGGACCGCCTCTTCGGCGTGGTGCTCCGCAAGATCGGCTAACCGTCACGACAGGGCCCTTGATGGGACTTTCCGGGATGCGCTCCCGCCACTCGGCGGGCGAACAGGCCGCCGTCACGCCGGCGTATCTCTCCGGTGGCCGGGTCGACCAGGATCAGCCCGTAGCGTGGTCCCTCTCGACACGTCATGTGACACCTACGGCTTGGCCGACGAGATCATCGGTAGTCCGGCCGACGCCCCGGAGTCCGGCACCCCCGCGTAGTCGGGCAGCTCGACGCCGTTGATCGCACGCTCGACCAGTTCGATGAACCATTCGCCGGCGAAATCGGGGCTCGGCTCGGCGTCCGGCCCCGGGACCTCGAGGCTGTGTACGTGCAACCGGCCGATCTCCTGGTTGGCCTCCACGAACGAGCGCATCCGAGCCTCGTAGCCGGCGAACCCGGCCTCCGGGTCCCACCCGGCGGCGGCCAGCTCTCCGGCCAGCAGGTAGGCGCCGACCAGGGCCAGCCCGGTGCCCGCCCCGGACATCGGCGACGCGCTGAACGCCGCGTCCCCGAGCAGCCCCACCCGTCCGCTCGACCAGCGGTCCATCACCACCTGAGCGACCTGGTCCAGATAGAAGTCCGGGGTGTCGTCCACGTGCGCGAGGATGCGCTGGGTCAACCAGCCGAAACCGTCCATCCGCTCGCGCAGCAGGCGCTTCTGCGCCGCGACGTCGCGGTGATCGACGTCGAAGTCGACGGCGGGGAAGGAGAGCATGGCCATCGCCCGGGTGGTGTCCGGGATGGGCCGCAGGCCGGCGGACCGTCCGGCCTCCTGATGGTCGATCATCCAGCGGTCCACGCCGAACTCGTTGGGCACGCTGTAGAAGGCCAGCACGAGCCCGAGATGGCGGATGAAGTGCTCGCGCGGCCCGAAGACCATCGCTCGCAACTGCGAGTGCAGCCCGTCGGCCCCGATCACCAGGTCGAAGCGCCGCCGGTCGCCACCGGCGAAGACCACGTCAACCCCGTCCGCGTCCTGGCTGAGCTCGGCGATCCGGTCACCGAAGACGTACTCGACACCGTCCCGGGTGTCGTCGTAGAGCACCTGGGACAGGTCCCCGCGCAGAATCTCGATGTCCGCGATGAACCCGTCGCCCCCGTGGTCGTCGGCACGGAAGGTCTCCAGCACGTTCCCGTCCGCGTCCACGGTGTGCGCGCCGGCGGTGTCGGTGCACGCCGCGCGCACCGCCGCGTCCAGCCCCATGCGCCGGATGACCTCCTTGGCGACTCCGCGCGCGTCCACCGCCTGCCCGCCGGGACGCAGCTCGGGAGCCCGCTCCACCACGGTCACCTCGGCCCCTCGCCGGCGCAGCCAGTGGGCCAGCGCGGGTCCCGCGATGCTCGCCCCCGCCACCAACACCCTGGGACCGCTCACCCGCGTCCCCTGCTCGCCAGTCCGGATGGTGTGATCCTGGTTGGAGTCGTCGATGCTCATCACTGCCTCCATGTGCTTCCTCCCGCGCGGGGACGTGTTCCCCAGCACAGGCCCACCGCTGTCGGTGTGTCCAGCCGTGTCGACCACGGATCCGCACAAAACTCATCGGCACGACCGAAATCGCGTCCACGCTCCGCCCTGCCGACGCCCCTGCCCCCGACGCGCCCGCCCCTGCCGCAAACCGTGATAGACAGGCTCGACATGGAATTCTTCTGTTACCACCGTGACCGGCCCGGCTCCGCAGCGCTGCGCGAGAAGCTCGCCGAGGAGCACTGGTCCTACATGGACCGCTACGATGGTCGGCTGATCGCCCGCGGCCCCACCCTCGACGGCGACACGGCCACCGGTAGTGTGCACATCGTCGACCTGCCGGGCCCGGCCGCCGCGCGGGCGTTCGCCTTCGACGAGCCCAACTTCCAGGCCGGCGTGTACCGGGACGTGATGCTGCGCCGCTGGCGCAACGTGCTGGGCCGCACCATGTGGGACTTCCCTGGTGGCCGCGAGGGCGGCAACCGCTATCTGGTTCTGGGCCTTGGCGCGGGTCCGGCCGCCGGCCTCGTCCCACCGCCCGACCGGCGGGACGACTTGATCGCTTACGGGCCGCTGCTGTCCGACGACGGCGCCACCTGGCTGGGCACCGCAGCCTTGATCCGGGCGACGGATCGGGATACGGCCCGCACCATCCTGGCCCCGGACCGCCATGCCGATATCGAAGTACACGACTGGGAGTTCGGCGGACGACGGTGATCAACGGCGCGGTGTGAACCCGCACAGAGCCGGGCGCGAGCCGGGTTCGACATGGTGAGCAACAGCGATTCTCCGGCCTGCGTGAACCCCCGTTGCTACCGGATCCCGCGCCAAATCTGAGCCCCCGAGGCCGCGCCAGGTTTCCCGGAATCACCATCCATAGAGTCTGATTACAGAAAGCTACTTCGGGGCTGGTCGCGCGGACCCGAGGGGGAGGCCTCACCGACGCACAGGCTCCGGCCGGAAGCCGCGCCGGCGCGCCCCAACCTCGCCGGACGCCGGCAGGTCCAAGAAACAGCTCTTCGACTAGGCCGTTGTGTTGCGGCGGCCGTAGGTCAGGCGCCGTAGGAGGACCTCCATCGGGCCTCGGTGACCTGTGCGATGCAGCCAGTTTGCGAGGACGATCGAGACGGCGCCGACCGCGAGGGCGATTCCGAAGGCGGCGGCGAAGCCCACGTCGTCGGACAGGCCCAGCGTGAACGGGTAGAACAGGGCGAGGAACACCGCTGACTGGAACAGGTAGAAGGTCAGCGAGCGCCGGCCGAGGGCGGCGAGTGCGGCGGTGAGAGGGCCGAGGCGAGACCGTGTCGCGATGAGCCCCATCAGGGCGGCCAGGCCGATGCCGCCGGCATAGCCGGTGAGGGTGTGCGCGAGGACGGCCGCCCAAGGCGCGGGGGGCGTCCACGCGCCGGACAGCAGCAGGGCTCCCGGGAGCCGGCCGGCGAGCGCGACGCCGAGGCAGATCACGGTGACGCGGCGCAGCAGGATCAGGTGCCGCTCGGGCTCGTCCAGGACGCGGTGGCGAGCCGCCCAGATGCCCAGCATCATGCCCGGCACGATGTCGATCGTGCCCAGGACCGTCTTCACCGGCCACATCTGGAGGCCGGACAGCAGGTGGGAACCGAGGTCGGCCGGCATGATCCCGGCCCCCGCGACGTCGACGGCGCCCGCCAAGGCCAGCAGGACCGGCCCGGAGGTCACGAGCACCGCCGGGAGAAGGGCCAGGGCGGCCGTCCAGCACAACACCGATTCCCGGGCCCGCACCAGCGGGACGAGCATCAGCAACGTCAGCCCGTACACCGCGATGATGTCCAGCGGCACGAGCACTCCGTGCACGAAGCCGATGACGATCAGCCATCGGCTCCGGCGCCGCAAGAGCTTCCTGAGCGAGCCCCAGTCCCCGCCCCGCACCTGATGCCGGTACGCGAACTGGCCCAGCGCGTAGCCGAACATCAACACGAACATCGGCCGGGCCTGGTTGTGGGCGAGCAGATGGTCAAGGAACGCGGCCACGCCGTCGAGTACCCCGAAGGCCGTGCCGGTGGCGAACACCGGCGCGTGCGCCACCGCGATCGCCAGCAGCATCACGCCCCGGGCCAGGTCCGGCGCCAGGGATCGGCCGGTCACCGTCGTGACGGTCACGGCCTTCACCCGACCCGCTGCAGGGCACGCTCACGGCGTGCCGCCACCGTCGAGCCGGACTCCCCGCGTGCCATCCGCCGCAGCACGACCGGCGCCACGAGCAGGCTGAGCACCGCCCAGGCGCCCAGCACTCCGGCGGTCTCCAGGTGTCGCCAGGACTCGCCGATCTCGACGGCGACCGCCGAGTCCGGCAGCAGGGCTGAGCGCATGCCGAGCCCCATCCAGTAGATCGGGAAGATCTGGGCGATCCACTGCAGCCACTCGGGCAGTGCGGTGATCGGGTAGAAGATGCCGGAGATCCCGATCAAGGCGAGGAACGGCAGCTGGACCAGCCCCTGGGCGCGGGCGGTGGTGAACACCGAGCCCAGGACCGCGCCGATCGGCAGGGTCGCGACCAGGCCGAGCGCCAGCACCCAGGCCAGGGCCGGCCAGGAGTCCGGGCCGATCCGCAGGCCTTCGACGAGGAGCACGGCGGGCACGAGGAAGATCACCAGGTCGGCCAGCAGGCCGCCGGACACCGAGATCACCTTGCCGATCAGGTAGGCGGGCATGCCGTGCGGGGTCGCCTTTGCACGCAACAGCGTGCCGTCCTCGCGGTCGGCGGTGAGCTGCTGGCTCATGCTGATCAGGCCGGTCGCGGCGTTCATGCCGAGGATGCCGGGTAAGGCCAGGGCGCCGAGAAGGAGGGCGCCGACCGGCAGGTCCCGGATGAAGAACAGCGTGGCCACCATCAGCGCGGGCCACAGGAAGTGGGAGAACAGCTCGGCACCGTTGGTGAACGACTGCCGCAGCTCGATCAGGCCCCGGGACCAGCCCGCGCGCAGTACGGTCGCGTTCATCGGGCCACTCCCTCGGCCTCGCGCACCAGCGCCAGGTACGTCTGCTCCAGCGAGGCCCGGTGGACCTCCAGCTCCTGGACGTCGTCGCCGTAGCGGGCGAACAGCTCGCGGGCGAACGCGGTCGAGTCGGGCGTCCTGCCGACGTACCGCCGCCCGTCGCGCACCCAGCGCACCTCGTCCTCGCCTGCGATCCGCCGTGCCAGCTCGGCGGCGGTGCCGTCGGCGACGATCCGGCCGCCGTTCAGCACGAGGATGCGGTCGGCCAGCTTCTCGGCCTCGTCCAGGTCGTGGGTGGTGAGCAGGATGGTGGTCTGGCGGGCGTCGGCCAGGTCGCGTACGAGATCGTGGAAGTCGGACCTGGCCTGCGGGTCGAAACCGGTGGTCGGCTCGTCGAGGAACAACACCTCCGGGCGCCCCACGAGCCCGATCGCCACGTCGAGCCTGCGCCGCTGGCCGCCCGACAGCGTCTTGAGCTTCTTGCCGGCGTGCTCGGTCAGGCCAACCCGCTCGATCAGCTCGTCGGGGTCCCAGGGCCGCGGGATCCCGGGGGCGGCGTAGGGGGCGTAGTAGGTGCCGAGGTGGGCGAGGAATTCGCGTACCCGCCATTTGCCGTGGTCGCGCCAGGACTGCAGCACGATCCCGAGCCTGGCCCGCCACAGCTCGTCGCCGTGCGCGGGATCGGCGCCGAGCACCGAGACCCGGCCCTGCGACCGGATGCGGAAGCCCTCCAGGATCTCGATCGTGGTGGTCTTGCCCGCGCCGTTCGGCCCCAGCAAAGCCAGAACCTCGCCGTGGCGGGCCTGGAACGTGACGTCGTGCAGGACGTCGAGCGAGCCGTAGCGCATGCGCAGCCCGTCGGCGTCGAGCACGATGTCGTTGCTCTTCGTCATGATATGACCTCTCTTCGTGATCGGATGACCTCGTGCCGGAGCGCATGCCGGCGAAGCCCGGCGCGAGGGCATGGCGCATCGCGGCCCGAACCGGGGCCGGAGCGTGGGGGCTGGGGGGTGCTGGTTACCAGCTTTCGCGCGTGAGCGTCTCCTCGACGCGATCCATCAGGCCGGCCCGGTCGACGCCGGCCAGGGCGAGCGCGCGGGGAACGGTGCCGATGTCGGCGCTCAGGACGCCGAGCAGCAGATGGGCGGGACGCAGGTCCTTCTTGCCCTTGGCGACGGCGAAGCCGCGTTCGAGCGCGAGCCGGGCGGAAGCGCCGGGCTTCGGATCGTCCTTGGGGTCGCGGAAGGGCTTCGGGAGGTCGTAGGAGGCCAGGGACACCCCGACCGCGTCGAGGCTGTGCTCGAACTCCCGGTCCAGCGCATCCCTGATCGCCTGCCGCCCGAGCCCCGCCGTGGTCAGCACGCGGTGCGCGGCGGTGCCCTCGACGGCGGCGATGGCCAGCAGGAGGTGGTGGGCCTCGGTGGCGGCGGAGCCTTCCTCCCGCGCCTCGGCCGCCCCCCGCACGATGATGTCGTTGATGTAGTGGTCGATCGTGCTCACTGTCGTCTCCTCAGCGTCACGCCGGCGGCGATGAGCCGCTTGCCGTGCTTCTTGTGGACCGCCTGGCGGGTGACGCCGAGCGCCTCGGCCACCTCCGGCCAGCTCCACCCGGCGCGCATGGCCTGCTCCACGGCGGCGTCCTCGAGCTGGTCGGCCAGGCGCCGCAGCGCGGCGACCGCCGCGAGCGCGTCGGCGGGGTCCTGGGGTACGGGTACGTCTTCTGCCGGCATGTAAGCAACCGTAGTTGACTAAACCGGCGATAGTCAACCGCAGTTGCTTAAATTCCCGGCGCCCCGGTGGGCGCGCCGTCGTAGGCGATCACGGCAGCGGCCGGCGGCTTGGAGAGGGGGGTGGCGTGCTGATGGGTCTCGATCAGCCGCAGCACCGGCGAACTGATCGCCCATCGGGCCGGCTCGGGGTTCAGCCCTTGACGAAGCGTCGGGTCAGGTACTGGCGCACCGGCTCCCGTCGCCGTGGCACTCCACCGCGGTCGCTGACCTGACGCAATCAGCATGCCGCCATGAGGGACGACTTCTATGATCAGGTTCGTCCTCATCGTTGAGATTCGGAGAAGATGTCAATCTCATGCGCCGTGCCATGGTCCTTCTGGGTGGCGTCGCCCTCGCCGTCGGCGCGTTCACCCTCCTCTACCAGGGCCCGGGACAACCGTTCGTCCGCGGTTACGTGAGCGACGTCGGCGCCACCATGCTGGTCTACGCGTTCTTGGGCCTGTTGTGGCGCACCACCGCCGCACGCCGCGCCCTGGCCACGGCCGCGATCGCCGCCGCCGTCGAGTTCTACCAAATAGTCGGCATGACCCCGCCGGGCATCGGCGGTGTCCTGGTCGGCGCGTTCCCCGACCCATGGGACCTGGTCGCCTATGCCATCGGTTTGGTCGCGGCCCTGGCCTGGGAACGCCGATCGGTCCGATCCGGTGATCAGACCGGCTGACTCTCGGACTCCACCCCACCAGCACGCTGACGGTACGGATGCCTGTGGGTGCCGAATGTTGCGTCACAGGCGCTGATCTGGGGTTTTGCTGTGCTCGATGGCTCGGCTCCGGCAGGATCGCAGGATGGCTCTGCGGCTGTTGTACTTGATCGTCTTACGGGTGTTCGGCTGGATCGCGTTGCTCGCCCGATCACAGGCGTCCAAGGACGCAGAGATCCTGGTGTTCTGGTGCTGCGCCTGGCCACCGAAAACCCGGGCTGGGGATATCGGCGCATCGCCGGGCAGATCGCCGGCCTTGGTCGGAAGGTGTCTCCAGCCACCGTGTGGGCGATCTCGAAGAGGGCAGGCTTCGATCCAGCGCCCCGGCGCAGCGGTCCGACCTGGGCCCAGTTTCTTCAAGCCCAGGCGTCCGGGATTCTTGCCTGCGACCTCTTCAGCGCCGAGACGGTCATGCTCGCGCGGCTGTACTGCTTCTCCGCGGTAGAGCACGCCACCCGGCGGGTGCACGTGCTGGGGGTTACGGCGAACCCCACTGCTGAGGCGACACAATATTCGGCACCCACACGGTGGCGCCGGTGCCCTCGGTGTCGGGCCGCGCGCCCGTCACCGAGGCCGGTCATCACCGCGGCGTGAGCAGCATGAGGCCGACCGCGTTCTTGGCCAGTCGCACCCGCTGCACCACCTTGGTCACCGGCGTGTCCGTTGTGGTGTCCATTTCGCGGGCGAAGGTGGTGGTGCCGTTGTAGTTGTAGTTGTTGTGCGTGGCGTCGACCAGCCAGCGCTCGATCCTGACCCGCCTGCCGGAGAACAGGTTTGAGGGCAGATTGTCCACCGTGATCGTGGTGTCGTAGACGTCACCACCCGTCTCGGCCTGGTAGTTCCAGTACATGACGGCCACCCGGCTGGAGTCGGCGTGCGCGAGAGCCGCCAGACCGATTCCATCGGTCTGGGCGGCTCCGGGGCTGATCCGCATGTCGAGCCGCTCACCGTCCAGGCTGGGCTTGAGCATGCCCAGCATCACCACGACGTGGCCGAACGGCAGGCGGACACCGTCCAGGCCCTCGACGAACATGTCCTTCCGCAGGTTCTCGCCGTGGTGGACCACCCATTGGAACGGGCGGTTCATCTTGCCGATGATGTAGTACCTGCTGACCGCGGCGATCCCCGCGGCCTGGACGAGTTGGTCGTGCTTGAGGTCCGCTTCAGGGGTACGGCCGTGGGTTCCGCCATCGGTGTCGCCGCCGTACAAGCCGAACTCGGTCACCCAGACCGGGGTCGCGGGGTTGAGACCAGCACCGCTCAGCATGCTCTGCACCCGGCTGCGCTCGCTCTGGGCCTGGATCGGTGTATCGAGCAGGCCGTAAGACTGGTAGCAGACGAAGTCCAGCCGCTTGCCCTTGTCCTGGTCGGCGGCGTAGAGGGCGAAGAAGGGGTTCATCCACTCAGGACGCGGCCGCGAGATCCCCGGTCCTCCCATGATGATCGGGATGGCGGGCTGCAGTTGCGCGTTCACCGCGTTGACCGCCCGGTAACCAGCCCGGTAGAAGGGGTAGAACTGGCTGGGTGTCATGTCCCCTGACGACGCCTGATTGGCCTCGCCCCATGGCACGACACTGTCGATCTGCGGATAGCGCTTCTTGTGGTCCAGCAGCGTGGTGCGCACGATCTCCTCCCACAGCGCCGGGGTCTTGGCGACGCTGGGCGAGCTGATGATCAAATGCAGTCGGCTGCTGTAGGAGGCGGCCTGGTCCAGGTAGGGGTAGTTCTTGGCCAGGTCGTAGGTGCCCGTGTCGGGGTTGTAGTAGCGGTCCGGCCTGGCGAATACCCGCGCCCACTTGATGTGGAAGTCGTTCTTGAGCTGGTCCATCGTCTTGGGGCCGAGCGGGCCGCGCTTGAAATACCAGTTGGCGTGCGTGTGGCTGATGTACCAGGCGGGGTTGGGGAAGCCGCCCATGCCCAACGAGGCGTTCACGGTGACGCTGCCGGAACGCACCGTACCCGCTGCGGCGGGGGTGGCGAGGCCGGCGGCGGCGAGGCCGCCGATGCTCGCCAGCAGCGTACGGCGAGGCAGGTTCTTGTCCATGATGGTGGCTCCAGGAGTGGTCAGTCCAGGGCGCGGGGGCGATGCGCTGGACGTCATTGAGTGCCCCCGGCCAGTTCGGTGAGTCGCTTGGTGCTCAGTCGGCCGGATCTTGCGAAGGATGTCCGTCTTCTTTCCAGCGCCGCGCACGCGGGTAGGACATCATTGACGTCGCAACTCTCCTGATCCCCCGTGCTCATCATTCGGCCATGGGTTGCCATCCAAGCAAGGGCGATCTTCGTGAGGCAACTGACGACGCCATCAGAGGCCTGCCGCTATACCGCCGACATACCGCACCCGCAGCCACGCCTCTGCGCATTCCTGCAGGGGATGGACCTGCTCCCCGCCGAGCCTGGTTCCGAGTGGAGGCCGATCTGCCGCTTGGGGCGCTGTCAACAATTGAGGGCGGCGGTGGTCTGGGGCCGATCCGAGGCTGATTCCAAGGCTACGGGGAACGTTCGCCCATCGGCCACCCGGATCTCACCTGAACTCGGCCGCGATGAGAGCGACACCCGGCACGACCTCCCAGACCGGTCTACGCCGTGAAGACCGTTCGGGCCGTGCGGCGACGGGAGAGGCCACGCCCCCTTGCCGTGTTCCGGATGAAGGACGAGACCACCTGGGGTGAACCCGCCCACACCACGGCCACCGCCACGAGCCGGTACGGCAACGCCGTCGCCTCCTGCTGGGACCGATTGCACCACCGGCTCACCCGACGCGCCGCCTGGCTCGACCACGACGGCGCGCTGCCCATCATCGACGGCACGCTGATCCGGCTGCAGGTCGAGCAGTTGCCCGGCGAACGCGACCCCAAGCCGGTGTGGCTGTGGACCTCGGCGGTTGCCATCACCCCAGCCCACCTGGACCGGCTCTGGCCGGCATTCCTCCGCAGATTCGATCTTGAGCACACGTTCCGGATGTGGAAACAGACCCTGGGCTGGACCCGAAACGCTCACCGAGAACCAAAACAGAAGGGTTAAACGTCAAGCTAAGGAGTCGCGCAACAATGAGCAAGCCTGAATTCACCGCCGGCCTGAACATCGCCATGAAGATCCCCAAGGCACAGTACGAGGCCACCGTGGCCTTCTACCGCGACACTCTGGGCTTCGAGGTCAAAGAGGACGACGTCTCCTACGCTCCGACCGTCTCGAGAACTCATTCGGTGCGGTTCGGTCCCAATACGCTGTGGCTCGACCTCTGTGTCGACAACTACAGCCAGCCCGACCTGTGGCTGCAGCTGCACACCGTGACCTGGACGCGGCAGCGAGCAAACTGGCCGATATCGGTATCCACCCGTGTGACGAGGTCGAGCCCCTGGAGAACCTCGATTCCAGAACCCACTGGATCAAGAACCCGGCCGGTGTCGTCCATCTGCTTGCGGAGTCTTATGGAGGCGTCTCTTACCAGGTCACCGGCAGCCGGTGGATGCCGTAGACGAGTGCGTCGCTCTTGAACGGCAGGCGCTCTACCGGGTCCGCCAGTGCCAGGTCCGGGATCCGTGCGAACAACGTGCTCAGCACGACCTCCAGTTCCAGCCGGGCCAGGTTCTGTCCGAGGCACTGGTGGATCCCGAAACCGAAGGCCAGGTGGTGCCGTGCACCGCGATCGATGTCGATCTGATCCGGCCGCGTGAACACGTCCGGGTCGTGGTTGGCGGCCGCGGCCGCCACGATGACGCCGTCGCCGGCGCGAAAGGTGACGCCGTCCAGTTCGAAATCCTCGACGACCACCCGGGAAGTGGCGTTGTCGACGACGGAGTGAAAGCGCAGCAGCTCTTCGACCAACTGTGGGGTCCGCTCGGGCCGCTCCCGCAACCCGGCCAGCAGTTCCGGATCGTCCAGAAGCGAGGCCACGCTCAGCGAGATCATGTTGGCGGTGGTCTCGTGACCGCCGACCAGTAGCAGTAGCCCGATCCCGGTCAGGGTCTCGCGGTCATAGGCGTCGATGTCGCGGTACTTGTCGATCAGCCGGCTCAGCAGATCCTCGCCCGGCTCCGTCTCCTTGCCCACGACCAGGCCGTTGATGTATTGGCGCAACCACAATGCGGTGTCACGTCGCTGCTCGCTTGTCGCGTTGCGACTGAGAATGATCTTTGTTCTGCCCTGGAATTGACCGCGATCAGCGTAGGGCACTCCCAGTAGCTCACAGATCACCAGTGACGGCACCGGCAGCGACAAGGCATCCACCAGGTCGGCCGGCCGCGGTCCGGCCAGCATCTCGTCGATGGATCGGTCGGTGATCCGCTGGATCTCCGGCCGCATCTGCTTGACTCGCTTGACGGTGAACTCATTGGTGATCATGCGCCGGTGCTGGGAATGCTCCGGCGGGTCCATGGCGACGATCGTGCCCTTCAGCGGCACCGAGGCCACCCCGGGAATCAGCTGCGGAAAACCTGGGTTCGCGCGGTTCGAGCTGATCTTGTCACTGGACAGGAATTTTCGCGCGAAGGCGTGCCCGGTGATCAGCCACGCTTGCTTGCCGTCTTGCAGGGTCACCCGCGAGATCGGCGCCTCCCGTCTGACTTGCTCGTACTGCGGCGGCGGACCGAACGGGCAGGAGCGGGGCATCGGGAATGCCGGCGGAGCCTGAGTGACGGAATTTGTCATGATGTCACCTCTCGAAATAAGAAACCTTGAGTTCCTTATGCTCAGGCTAGGCTAGGCGATCAGGGAACGCAAGGTTTCTTGGGAGTTGTGATGCCGAACACGCCGAGGACGGCTCCGTCTGCAGGTGAGACCATGTCGCGCCGCCGGGGAGCCGAGCTCGAAGACGCCATTCTGGACGCGGCTCGCGAGGAACTGGCCGAACTGGGTTACGCGAAGTCCACCATGAGCGGTATCGCGAACCGCGCCGGTACCAGCAAGGCCGTGTTGTACCGCCGCTGGGGCAGCCTGCCCGAGCTGGTGCTGGACACGCTGCGGAGCCGGTTCGCCAACGTGCCGGTCCCCGACACCGGTGATCTGCGCGACGATGTGCTGGACCTCTTGCGTCAGGCACAGACGAACCTCGGCGACACCCGCCGCGACACGGTCTCTGGGCTGATCGCGGACACAGTTCACGACCCGCGGCTGGCACAGCGATTGCGGGACCTCATCGCCGGCTCGACCCTGTCGGACGCTATGTCCACGGTGCTGAAGCGCGCGGCCGAGCGCGGTCAGATCCCGCCCGGCCCCTGGCCGCGACGGGTGATCACCCTGCCGATCAGCCTGCTGCGGGACGACTTCGTGGTCTTCGGGATCTGGCCATCCGATGCCGACCTGGCCGCGGTTGCCGACGAGGTCTTCCTTCCGCTGCTGGGTTACGCGTCACCTTCCAGCGTGGTTCGAAACGGCGATCATCCGTCGAGCGAGCATCGAGGGTGATGCGCATCATTGGGCTGGGTCCATCTTGAAATCGCAGGTCATCCCCCTTGTCTGAGTTCGTCTGGCGGTGTTCGGGCAGATGGTGACGCCTGATCATGGTGGGTGATCGTCTGTCACCGGCTGATTTCGCTGTGGGTCAGCACCAGCAGTGCGCGCAGCAGCATGGTGGCGTGAGCGGCGTCCATGCGCAGCTTGGTGAGGATGTGCCAGTTCTTGAGATCGGCGAAGGCGTGCTCGACGGGGCGCGTTCGCTGCCGATGAGCTGGCCTGTTTCTGGGCGGTGGTGAGAGGGCTGACAGCCGGATGGCGCCGCATCATGAGATCGCCCGGCGCTGTGGGCTGCCGGACAAGCTGAGAACGCCGTCATCCATCGCGGAGTCTCCGTTCGGTCGCGCGGCCAAAGACGTCGCCGAGCAGACTTCCCGGCACTCCGGGCCATACCGGAGCGCAGCACGGCGCGGGAGCAGAACAAGCCGGCCCGTGCCGCGGGCATCCAATGATCACCTGCTTGCGCAGCAGCCTGGCTGGTACGGCGGTACGCCGCTACCTGGGACGGGGTTCCTGGACAGCACCCCGGAGGGGGCGGCGCTGTTCGACGAGCTCGTCGCCTCCACCGGTCAATGGCTGGAGCAGGGGGTGCGCGAGGGCTGGTGCAGCCCAGCGACGACCCGCCCGCGCGGGCCGCGATGTACGTGACGTGGCTGCCGGCGCCGCTGGCGTTCGGTGAACATCTGGCACGCTCGCTGGGCGTGACGGACGTGCACGACATGCGGACGTTGCTGCGCTTCTCCCGCGCCGGCATCGAAATCTTCACCCGGGGCGGGTTCGCCGACGAGCGCGCCCTGAAGGCGTGGAAGGCCGTGCGTGACGAACGCGGGCCACAGCGCGGCTCGCGGTGAAGGCTGCGCCATTGTCAGGAAAGGAACATCAGTTCATGAGCATCGCCGCCAAGATCCTGGCACGCAGGGCGAAACTGGCCCCGGCGGAGACCAAGGACGTGATTGTCGAGCAAGATCTGCCCATTCCGATGCCGGACGGCGTCGTGCTGCTGGCCAATCACTACGCGCCCCAAGGGCTCGGCGACCGGCCGACCGTGCTGATCCGCCCGGTCTGCACCGACAGGACTAGGGGCGGCGCGCTGACCGCCTCATCGCCGAGCGGGGCTTCCACGTCGTGGTCGTCAGCGGCCGCGGGACCTGCGGATCGGGAGGGATGCTCACCCCGTTCGTCTCCGAGCACGACGACGGCCTGGCCGTCGTCGCGTGGTTGCGCAAGCAGCCGTGGTTCACCGGTGAGCTGGGCACCTTCGGGCAGAGCTACAACGGCTACGCCCAATGGGCGATCGCCGCCGAGGCCGGGCCCGAGCTGCGCGCCATCACCACCTCACTGATCGGATCGAACGCCTACGACCTGCTTTACCCCGGCGGCGCGATGGCGCTCGAGCTCTGCCTCGCCTGGATCAGCATGGTCGCCCACCAGGAGAAGCCGGTGGCCGCCTACCTGTCCTCGATCATGCTCGGCGGGAAGAAACGGGCAGAGGCCGCGCTACCCGCCCTGCTCCGCGACTATCAGGAGCTTCGGAAGGCGGGGCGCCAGCCGTACCTGACCATCGGGCCGTGGCAGCACTGGGACGCTGACCTGTCGATGGCCGCCGTGCGCGAGAGCCTCGCCTGGCTTCGCGCCCACCTGCTCAAGGACGAGAGCGGACTGCGCGCGGCGCCGGTGCGGATCTATGTCAAGGGTGCGGAGGAGTGGCGCGACCTGCCGGTCTACCCGCCCGCCGAGGCACGGCCGCAGCGCCTGTACCTCCACCCGAACGGCGGCCTGGGCGGCGACCTGCCGGCGCAGTCCGCACCCGACCGCTATCGCTTCGACCCCGCCGACCCAACCCCGGCCGTGACCGGCATGTCACGCCTGATCGGCATTCCACGCAAGACCGGGGAGAGCGTCCTGGCCGGGCGTGACGAGTCCTGACCTACACCGGCGAGCCGTTGCCGGCCGATCTGGAGGTCATCGACATCCCCTCCGCCGAGCTGCACGTGACCTCCAGCCTGGCGCACACCGACTTGTACGTGCGAGTCAGCGACGTGGCACCCTCGGGCACCATCACGCACGTCTCCGACGCGCTGCGCCGCCTCGCCGCCGATCAGCCGATCGACGGGATGGTCGAGGTCGAGCTGGCGCCCGTCGCCCACAGGTTCCAGCGCGGCCACCGCATCCGGGTGCAGGTCGCCAGCGCGGCGTATCCGCGCTGGGACCGTAACCTCGGCACCGGCGAGCCCCCCGCTACCGCGAGCGCGATGCGCGCGGCCGATCAGCAGGTTCATCACGCCCCCCATCGGCCTTCCGTCCTCGTCGAGCGCGCCAGGGTGACGCGCTCGACACCGTCCACCGCGAGGAGCTCGCGGAGGCGATCTCGGCTGGTGACGATCTGGCAGCCCGGAAGTGCGCTCAGCAGCTCGCGTACCTGCTGGGGCTCGCGCGACGTCGCGTAGGACGATGAGCACGCGCCGGTCGGCCAGTAGCGTGCGGCAGAGCACGACGTCCACCGGGATGTCTGCGGACGTCAGCCCCAGCCCTTGGAGGAACAGCAAGGAGCGAGTCACCAAGAATGACCTCCGGCTGAGATCTGTTCCCGGACTCCACGAACGCGGTCGCAAGGGTGATCGCGCGGCTGGCCGTTCTGATGTCGGTGGGCCTACGGGGGCGACCGCCAAGCCTCAGTCAACGGGGGTATCAAGCCAGGAGCCGTTGAGCATGAGGGTGCGGCCGCTGAACTCTGCCAGGGAATTCCACGCGAGTATCCGCTTGGGGACGAGGCGGAGGTACAGGAACATGTCCGGGGCATTGCGTGGGTCCGTCGATACCTTTGCGTACGCCTCGGCTGAGGCGACGTCGATATTGGGCACGTCGAGCAGAATCGTGTAGGCATCGATCAGGACGACGTCGGCGGTGTCCCCGATCGCCAACCGCGCCGTTGGCCTCGCTCGCAGGTTTGAGACCGTGCGACTGCGGCGGAAGGTCGCGGTGGTCAAGGTCGAGCCGTTCCAGACGTAGGCGACTGGGATCAGGTGTGCCCCGTGACCGTCGCTCCCGGTGGCCAGCCACATGCGGAATCCGCTGCTCAGACGGTCAAGGGTATCGGCTCGTCGCTGTGGGAGGTCACGTGCTGGCGGCAGGGTTGCCGAGGACATGGCTACTCCTTCATGAGGGCTCATATCCTGAAGACGAACGGGCAAGGGGCAGATTCGACGCTGTCCATGAAAATGTGCGATGCCGGGCCCGTAGTGCCCGAACTGCCCGATGAAGACCGCGGCCTCGTCGCTGCCGGCTCTTCCTTCTGATCGATCAGATCGTCCGCGAGGGTGCCCGCCGGATGCTCGCCGCCGCGCTGCAGGCCGCGCTGCAGGCCGAGGTGGACGCCTACATCGCCGCCTTCGCCGAGGAACGCGACGAGAACGGCCGCCGTCTGGTGGTGCGAAACGGCTCACATGCCCCGCGAAAGATCCTCACCGCGGCCGGCATGGTCAAGGTCAAGGTCAAGGCTCCCAGGGTCAATGAACAAGCGCATCGACGAGCAGGCAGGGGAGCGGCAGCGGTTCTCCTCGGCGATCCTGCCGACCTGGGCGCGTAAGAGTCCGCAGATCAGCGAGGTGCTGTCGCTGCTGTACCTGCATGGGTTCTGGTCGACTACTCACGGCGGACTGCGACGAGTCGGCCGAGCGGGTTCTGGCCGGCGGGCCGACGTACGCGAAGTTGCCGTACGCGAAGTTGCCGTACGTCGACCACAAGGGCTGGATCGATCAGCTCGGTGACATGGCGGTCGAGCTCAGCGGCCCATCGCTCGGGTTCGCGCCACCAGCCCCGAAGCAGGTCTGTACGATCACTGGCTCTGGCCACTTCCGGTGATGACGGAATGTGGTTGGCCGAGCAGGATGCGGTGGCGGAGGAGCGCGAAGCCGACTCACCCGTACATCTGCCTGTATCGCGGGCCAACGTCTCTGACGGCCGGTGCCGGGACGTCTCCGCCAGCGCAATCGCCCACGGCACGAACCCGGAAAGGGACGGCTCAGCGCCGTTCTGTGACATCGGCAGACCGTGGGCGACCGCACGACCACGCGGCCCTTCTTCGCTGTCCCGCCTGACGTGTCACAGAACGACCTGCCTGTCTCGTCACGGTTAGCGGAGCAGACGTCAGAAAGGTGATGCGTTGTGCGGGAGGTTGCGTCCACGGGAGTGGTGTACGAGTTTGACCTGGTCAAGAGGCGTGGCGTCGTGAAATGGCGACGGCCATCGCGTGATCCTTCAAAGGC
>NZ_JBFALF010000056.1:0-57915 GCF_040656115.1 Nonomuraea sp. NPDC050202
CCTAGAGAAACGCCCTCCAGGCGCCCACACCCATGTCACCCCAGGCCAGACCCCGAATCCGAGCCTCCAGCCCGCTGAATTACGCGGAACGCAGGTCGGTGAGTGCCGGTTCCTTCTCGCGGGCTTCGGCCGGTTGAGGGTGGTGCTCGTCGCCGTCGTCGAGAAGTTCCTCGAACAGGACGCGGTAGTGCACCATGGCCTGCCGGAGATCCTCGGTGGAGGTTTCACCCGGAGCGACGCGCCTGCTGATCTCGTGGGCTTGGCGGTAGTGGTGCAGGGTACGGCCGTGCACCACCGACAGGTCCGCCAGCTGCTGCTCGAAGTCTTCGGTGGGATATCCACGCTCGGCCATGACGGTGATGACCAGCTCGTCGGCCTCGGTGACGGCGGGACCCGGCGCGTCGACGAACCGCTCCTGGAGCTTGGCCCACTGCTGGGCATAGGCCTGCCGGGAGGCGGGGGCGAGCGGCGTGATGTCGAGGGTGGCGAAGTGTTTCTCCCGGGCGCGCAGTTCCTGCTCGGCCTCGCCGCGGCTGTCTTGTTCGTTCAGGGTGCGTTCGTATTCGGGGCCGAAGCGCCGGCGCAGGCCTTGCCGGCGACGGCGCAGGCCTTGCCGGCGACGGCGCAGCAAGACGTAGCCGATGGCCGACGCCAGGACCACCGCCACGGCGACGGCCACCCAGAGGATGGTCACGATGGACATGTCTGCCTCCTGCAGATGTCGATGCCTTCGCACGGGCCGGTGAGCACGGGGCAAAGGCGGCGGGTTGGAACGTAGGTCGGCGTCGGCGCTCGACGGCCGACGTCGGCCGCGGCACGCCGATACCGATGCCCCGGCCGGTCCGCTGCGGACCTTCGATCGAGACCGCGTGGCGGGCCGCCGCCAGTACGCGGGCGGGCCGTCACGTGCGGCCTCAGACCGGGATGCAGTCACCGTACGGACGTGGCGCTTCCCTTTCAGAGACGACGATCATCCGGAGCCCGGCGGGTACTCTGCCTGCCGTCGTAGCCAGGAAGGTCGACCAGGGTGGGCGGTGGCCGATCGTCGATGCGGCCGTTGACGCGGTCGTCGATGACGTCCTGGCGGCTGCGGACGCTCGACCTGCTCCAGCGTGACCTGGTGCGCAGCAGCAGGGGCAGCAGCAGCCCGGCGGCGCCGCCGAGCATCAGGATGACGCCAACGATGCGCAGGTCGAAGCCGCCCACCGAGCCGTCCGCCAGGGCGAAGGCGAGGATGGCGCCGACGACGATGACCACGATGGCCACGGCGACGGGCATCACCCATCACCCCCGCCGCGCCAGGCGCGTGAGCTCTGGGATGGGTTGCCGGGCGTGCTGGGCGGGATCATCGGCGGCCGGCCCAGCGGCCGGTTCTACGGCCGGTGCGCCGGCCGGTGATGAGGTTGTAGGCGAGCAGCAGGACGGCCGCGCCGACGATGGCGCAGAGCCAGGTGGACAGGTTGAAGAAGCCCTGGATGCCGGAGACGTGGAACACCTGGGTGGCCACGAAGCCGCCCAGCAGCGCGCCGGCGATGCCGAGTACGAGGGTGATGATCAGACCTTGCGAGTCTTTACCGGGGACCAGCATTCTGGCCAGCAGTCCGGCGACCAGTCCGAGGATGATCCAAGCGATGATGCCCATGGCCGTACTCCCTGTGGCGGTGCATCGATGTCTGCGCGGGATCGGTCTTCCGGACCGGTCGAAGCAGGGGGCCGGCCGCCGACCGATTGCCGGCGCCGACGGTCACACTTGTTCGTCTCCAGCCGACACCCGCGCGTGCCGTACCGAAACAGGCGATCCGGGAAGGATCCATCTCCAGAACCGATCACCAGGTTTTCGCGGTGCGCACAGCGGTCAGAGCGCGTGCATCAGACGGCCTCGTCGCTGTGGCTGGCGGCTGTCGGGACGTCTTCGCCGGGTGCTGGTTCGGTGGGCGGGGCGGCGGGTTCCAGCCAGCCAAGCCGCTCGGCGAGCTGTCGGGCGCTGTTGATGACGGTGGCGATGTGGGGCGAGGGGTTGGCGTCGTGCCACAACAGTGACCAGGGATAGTGCGTGGCAGGTTCGATCAGGGGCCGCCAGGTGGTGCCCGGCCGGTTGGAGGTGCGGAAGGAGGAGGGGACGCAGTGCACGCAGCGGTGCTGCAGGACCAGGTCGGCGGCGGCCCGGGTGCTCTCCACGGTGCCCTCATAGATGGCGGGCGCGAACCCTGCCGAGCGGCACAGCGCGATAACGAACTGGTTGAGCTCCGGCGTCTGCGACTCCTCGCCGAGCAGCAGGAGTTCGTCGGCCAGGGCGGTCACGGGCACGCCGTCGAGGTCGGCGAAGCGGTGGTCGTCGGGCACCAGCACGCCGAGCGGATCGAGCCTGACCAGCTTGGAGGTCACCTCGGCCGGGGTTTGGGAGGCGTGTCCGATGGCGATGTCCAGGCGGCCGTCGGCCAGTTGCCGGTACTGCTCGGGGGTGCCCGCTTCGACCTGATGAATGGTGATATCGGGATGGGTGTGCTGGAGTTCGCGCAGGATCTGCGGCATGGTGTCGTAGCCGGCGTCGATGATGCCGGCGCGCAGCGTGGGCACCGACGCGGCAGCGTTACGTGCGGCCTGCACGGCCCTGCTGACGTGGTCGAGGATCTGGCGCGCCTCGATGAGGAAGGCGGCGCCCGCGGGGGTCAGATCGACGTGGTGGGTGCTGCGATCCAGCAGCCGCACCCCCACCTCGCGTTCCAGCCGCTGGACCTGCTGGCTCAGCGCGGACTGCACGATGTGCTCACGGGCCGCAGCCCGGCCGAAATGCAACTCCTCGGCCAGGGTCACGAAATAGCGCAACTGCCGTAACTCCATGCCCGCCAACCCTCCCTAACCGGGCGGCGCCGATATGAACCGTCTTCCTGCACTGTAGACCCTCGCACGGCTTTGACTGCCCCTGCGCTTACTTGCTGGGCTGGGGAGTCTGGCAGGCGATCTTCGGGTTCATGCCGAGGTAGTTGAGTGGGCCTGCCAGGATCGTCACCGCGATGGTGGCCACCTGATTGCAGTTGTCCACCGGTCCTGTGTAGTAGTTGCGCTGGCCCGCGGCGACGGCGCCGGCGATCAGCCACAGGATCAGCACTACTGATGCGATGCGCATCGGTCCTACCTCCATCTTCGTCATTGCGCGGGAGTGGCGGAGACGATGGGGTCGTCGGGCGGGATCGCCGGGCGGGGTGCATCGTGGAGTTCGCCGGCGTCCGGGCGGGATCCAGCTCGGGACCTGGACCCACCAGGAGGTCTGCCGAAGAGGGGATCAGCGCTTGAAGGCGTCCCTGGCCTTCCGGCCGGCCTGCTTCAGATTGCCTGCGACCCGATCGCTCTTGCCCGCGATCTGCTGGCGCCGGTTGCCGGAGACGCGGCCGAAGCGCTGCCTGGCCCAGCCCTTGAGGACCTGGACCTTGTTGCTGATTTCCCAACGCAGACTCATCGCGATTTCCCTTCACCGCTCCGCATCCCGTACGCCCGACCTGCCGGGCAGACGGTTGATCCGTATGCCCGTCTGCCATGACTTCGTGCAGCAGGCGGATACTCCGCCGCGGTCAGGCGGCTTGGAGCTCCAGTGTCCGCCCCGGCCTGATCGGGGGAAACGAGCAATGGCGGCGCCGGTCATCACCAGAACCGATGAGCGCGGGCCGTACCAGAGCATCGAGGGGTCGCGATCTTGGAATGTCTTTCTTGCCTACGGCACGGGCTGTGCAGGTGGCTGGATGCCGGATGCCGGGCCGTCCGGGTCTTGCCTTCTCGTGCGCCGGGACGCGGCCAGGCTGGCGATCGTGGTCGTGGCCAGAACCGTGACGATCACTGTCAGCGACAGCCACAGCGGGATCTGCGGCACGTTCGGGAAGCTGTCGTGGGCTGCTTGGGCGATGAGTTTGACCCCGATGAAGGCCAGGATGAGCGCCAGCCCGTGGGAGAGGTAGACCAGCCGGTCGAGCAGGCCGCCGAGCAGGAAGTACAGCTGGCGCAGCCCCATCAGGGCGAAGGCGTTGGCGGTGAAGATCAGGTAAGGCTCTTGGGTCAGGCCGAAGATGGCCGGAAAGGAGTCCAGAGCGAACATCACATCGCACAGCGCGATGGCCACGATGACCATCGCCATCGGGGTGAGCAGCCGCCGACCCGCCACCCGGACCGTCCATGCGCCGCCGTGATAGTCGGGGGTGGTAGGCAGTATCCGCGCGGCCAGGCGCAACACCGGATTGCGAGCGATGTCGGGCTGAACTCCACGATGGCGGACAAGCTGCACCGCAGTGAAGATCAGAAAAGCGCCGAACACGTAGAAGGTGGCGGAGAAGCGGTCAATGGCGGCGGCTCCGGCCAGGATGAACAACCCGCGCAGGACGAGCGCGGCGGCGATGCCGATGAGCAGCACGCGGGCCTGCTGGGAGGCCGGTACGGCGAAGGCCGTCATGACGACCCCGAAGACGAACAGGTTGTCGACCGACAGGCTGTATTCGGTGAGGTAGCCGGCGAAGAACTGCACCGCCAGGTCCATACCGGCGACCAGTCCCAGTCCGATGCCGAAGCCGATGGCCAGGGTGAGGTAGACGCCCACCCACACGCCGGCCTGCAGAGGGCTGGGGCGACGGCCGCGCCCGGCCACCAGGTCGGCGACGATCACCACAGCCACCGCCACACCGGTGAGCAGCCATCCCAGCGGTGACACCGCAAGAGACATCGGTCAGTCTCCGGCAAGGACGCGGGCCTGCTGGGGGTGGTCGGCTCGGCGGCGCTGGCGGTCGGCGTCGGGCCAGTGCACGTCGCCGGCCCAGCCCAGCCGCTCGAACAGGCGGATCACGGCGGCGGACGGGTCGAGCTGGCCTCGGTCGAGGCCGTGGCGGGCGCAGCTGGGTTCGCTGTGGTGGCCGTTGTGCCAGCTCTCGCCGAACGACAGCAAGGCCAGCGGCCACACGTTGGTGGAGCGGTCGTGGCGGCGGGTCTTGAACGGCCTGCTGCCGATCACGTGGCACAGGGAATTGACGCTCCAGGTGACGTGCTGCAGCAGCGCGACGCGGATCAAGCCGGCCCACAGGAACGCGGTCAACCCGCCGTACAGGGTGCCGGTGATCGCCCAACCGGCCAGGAACGGCAACGCCAGCGACAGCGCACACAACGCGGGAAAAGCGCGGGCCACCCGGACCATGGCCGGATCGGCCAGCAGGTCCGGGGCATAGCGCTCGGCCGAGGTCTGGTCGTCGGTGAACAACCAGCCCAGGTGCGCATGGGCAAGCCCCCGAAGCTGCCCGCGCAGGCCGGTGCCATACCGGTAGGGCGAGTGCGGATCGCCCGGCCGATCAGTGAAGGCGTGATGGCGGCGATGCACCGCCACCCAGTCGATCACGTTGCCCTGAAAACCCATCGACCCGGCGATCGCGAGCACCACGCGCAACCATGGCCGCGCGGCGAAGGAGCCATGAGTGAGCAGCCGATGGAACCCGACCGTCACCCCCAGCCCGGTCACCACATACAAGCCCGCAGCCAGCAGCAGATCGGTGAGCGCGACTCCCTGTCCCCACGCCAGGACGATCGCGACACCGAGCGCGAAGAACGGCAGGATCACGATCGCCGCCGTCAGCCCCACCTGAGCTCTGCCGGCCGGAGGGTGCTCCTTTGCCCCGGGAAATGAGGATGCGCCGTCATAGTCCAGCCGATCTTTCACCGGCCGTTCGAAAATGGTCATGATGTCTCTTCTGTCGTGTCTATACGGTTCGCCGGTGCACATAGCACCAGCGCCAGGTCGAGCCTGGGTCCAGGACGGCGACCACCGGGTGGTCGGTCTCCCGGTAGTGGGCGCGGGCATGACTCCCGCGCGAATCGTCGCTGCAGGCCACCCACCCGCAGGTCAGGCACACCAGCAACCGCGTCCAGGTCTGGCCGAGGGCCAGACATTCCTTGCATTCGGGCAACCCGGGCTCCACGGCCGGGAGCAGGTCGATGTGATCGCAACGCGGCGCCTGACCGTTCAGACCGGCACGCGCGGTCACGTTCATTCCTTCGGCGTCCAGGGTCATCACGACCCCCTCACGGTGACAGCGACGCAAGCTGCGCCGGCTGATCAGTCCCCAGTCAAGGTGCTCAGCGAGCCGGTGGAAACGCCCAATCCCAGCAAGTCTCATCACCTGCGGCGATAGCGAGCCTGCGGGCGCGTTGCCGACGCGCCATATCTGACACGAGCCGGCTCGATCCCGCGTTTCCGCAGACCGCCACCAAGCGATGGACCGGGATCCCGGCGTACTTCGCGGACTTCCTCGCTGATCATCTTGGACAACGCGGCGCACGAGAGCCAGGTGCGCCCGCTGCTGCCCTCGGCCGGTCCCGTGATGACGCTGATCACCAGCCGCCGGCCACTGGCCGGGCTGGAGGGCGTGCACCGGCTCCCGCTGGCGCACCTGGCCGACGAGGAGGCCGCCGTGCTCCTACGCTCGATCGTGGGCGCCGAACGTGCCGAGGCCGATCCTGACGGAGTGGCGCGGGTGGCGAGTCTGTGCGGGAACCTGCCGCTGGCGCTGCGCATCGCCGGGAACCGGTTGCAGAGCAGGCCCGGCTGGACGGCAGGGCACCTGGCCGAGCGACTCGGCGACGAGGGACGGCGGGTGGAGTCCCTGGCCGCGGGCGACCTTTCCGTGGCCGCCGCCTTCGCCTTGTCGTACCGGCAGCTTTCCCTGCCCGCGCGGCAGAGCTTCCGTCGCCTGGCGCTGGCCGCGGCCCCGGATTTCGGGGTGCCGATGACGGCGGTCCTCACCGAACTGGGCCTGGCCAACGCCGAGGACGCCCTGGAGGAACTGGTCGACCTCGGCCTGCTGCAGTCGCCGTACCCCGGCCGATACCGCTTCCACGACCTGGTGCGGCTGTTCGCCCGTTCCCGGCTGTCGCAGGAGGAGCCGATCGAGGACCAGCGGATGGCGCGACGGCGGATGGACGACTGGCTGCTGGAGGTCGCGACGGTCGCCGGACGCTGGTTCGAGCCCGACTACGGGGCGCCGCCGCCGGACTGGAGCTCGCTGGTCGAGCTGGACGACCAGCAGCAGGCCCGGGAGTGGCTCATGGCGGAGGGCGAGGCGTGGTTCGCGGCGCTGCGCGCCGTGGCCCGCCTCGGCGAGCACGCCCGGGTGATCGAGGTCGCCGAGGCGATGCACTGGTTCTCGGACCAGTGGATGCACTGGGGGCACTGGCCCGAGGTGTTCGGCCTGTCCTCGGCCGCCGCCCGCGCGATGGGCGACCGCGCGCAGGAGGCCGTCCATCTCAACTACCTGTCGTGGGCGCAGACCTACTGCCTGGCGAGGTACGGCGAAGCCGAGGCGACCGCCCTGCGCGCTCGCGACCTGGCCCGCGAGACCGGCGACGTGCGCCAGCAAGGCTGGTCGCTGGTCTACGCGACCTGGGCGCTGTGGGGCCGCGACGCTCGGGTGAGCGACGAGACGGCGCTCGGCTACACCCGGCAGGCGGCGGAGTTCTTGTTGGAGGCCGGGGACAGGGAGGGCTACGCCCAGGCGATGCTCGGTGTGGGGCACTGCCTGAACCGGCTGGGGCGCGTGGAGGAGGCCGTCCGGCACAACCTGGCGCTGGCGGATCGGCTGCGCGATCCCGCCTTCGGCGGCTCTCCGGACCTCGTCGGCCAGGCGCTGGCGATGGTGCTGGACCAGGTGGGTGACGGCTACCGGGCGCTCGGACGCTGGCAGGAGGCCGCCGACCATTACCGCGAGGCGCTGCGGGAGATGCGCGTCCCGATCGGCCGGGCCGTGGCGTACTCGCTGACCAAACTGGGCCACACGCTGGTCCAGTTGGAAGAGGTGGAGGCGGCCCGTGAGGCGTTGCACGAGGCGCTAGAGCTGTACAAGGCCGCCGGCGACACCGGCCGGGCGGCCCGGGTGCTCAAGGAGCTCGACGCGTTGGCGCCCCTCACGGATCCACAAAGCGCTGGATGAACGTCAGGGCAGTGCCGCAGACCTCGCGCCACCCGCTGTCGACGGTCAGCGAGTGGCCGCGGCCGGGCAGCTCGACGATCTCGGTCAGGTGCTGCTCGTTGCGGGCCTGGACCTTGTAGGAGTCGTGGACGGCGGCCCAGGGGACGATGAGGTCCCTTTCCCCGGAGATGAGCAGCAGCGGACCCCGGTCCTTCGCGGCGACGTCGGGCTCCGGCTCGCTCCACGGGGCGAAGGCCGCGCCGGACGTCTGAAGCGGTGGCACGCCCGGTGCGGGCACGGCGAACATCTCATACAGTCGCCCGGCCTCCTCCTCGCCGACGGCGTTGGCGAAGGCGTGGCGGAACTGCTCGTAGGTGAGCGGGATCGCGCCGCTGACGTCGGCCGGACCGGCCGGGGCGCGTGGCGGGGAGAGCGGTAGCGGCAGCACCCCGTGGAAGGGTGCCGGGCCGATGGCCACGCTGGCGCTGGCGAGGCCGCGCCCGGCGATGATCTGCGCCAGCAGGCCGCCGGTGGAATGGCCGACGACGGCGGGCTTGTGCTCCAGTCCGCCGATCAGTCCCGCGAAGTGGTCGGCCACCTCGCCGGCCGTCCAACCGGCGGCCCTGGATGGGGACCCGGCGGGCCAGGCCGGGATGACGGGCGCGAATCCCGCCTCGTCGAACACGCCGGCCCAGCGCTCCCAGCTCGTGGGCAGCAGCCACGGGCCGTGGAGGAACACGACGGGGATCGGGCCGATGGCGTTGGCATGGCGTACCTGGGCGAGGTCGGAGGTGGAGGGCATGAATCCGTCCTGGGATCGGGGAGTCGGTCCGTACAGGAGTGGCTGTCCCGTACGGACCGAGGGCAGGTTCAGCTCGTGGCGTGGGCCCGGCGGAGCGCGCCGATGGCCGGCTCGATCATCGACTCGGCCGCGTGGGTCTCGCCTAGTGCGTAGAGCCTGACGAAGCGTGGATGATCCCCTGGTGGCGCATTGCGGTGATGGGTGGGATCAGCGCGTGGCGCGCGCGGCCTTGTCGATGAACCCGGCGGTCTTGTGCGGCCGGGATACCGACACCGCGTGCGAGGCCTCGACCTCGACCGTCGATGCGTGCGCACGCCGCGCCATCCACCGCTGGGCGGCCGGCGGGATGTTCTTGTCGCCGGTGGCGATCAACGACCAGGTCGGGATGGTCTTCCAGGCCGCGGCCGTCGCCTTCTCCTCCAGCGCCGCAACCGCGACCGGCCGCTGGGCGGCCGCCATCGTCGCAGCCTGGCGAGCCGGGACGTCGGCGGCGAACTGCTTGCGGAACTTGTCCTGCTTGATCGTCAGCTCGACCCCCGTACCCCCACCCGGCAGCCGGTAGGTCCACTGCTGCGTGTTCGGCCCGAGCGTGCTGCCGGGGTACTTGTTCGACAGGGCCAGCGCGCTCTCACCCTTGTCCGGCAGAAACGCCGCGATGTAGACCAGCGCCTTGACCGAGGAGTTACCCACGGCGGCCTTGCTGATCACCGCGCCGCCGTAGGAGTGGCCGACCAGGACCACCGGCCCCTTGACGTTCTTGAGCACACTCTTGAGATAGGCGGCGTCCCCTGTCAGGCCGCGCAGCGGGTTCGCCGTCGCAAGCACTGGATAGCCGTCCCGCCTCAACTCCATGATCACGTCGTTCCAGCTGGAGGCGTCGGCGAACGCCCCGTGCACCAGCACGATCGTCGGCTTCGACCGGGTCGCCGCCTCGGCCTGCGCGGGCAAGGGCGCCACCAGCAGCGCGCCAACAGCGGTGGCCAGCCCGACGGTGAGCGTGGCCTTGTGCCGCATCCGGTGAACTGCGAAAGTGGTCATGATCTTCTCCTTTAGAGTGATTCAGCTCGGCGGGACTCCGAGCCACAGCCGCGACGCCAGCGCCGCGGCAGGACACAAAGATTTGACGCGCACTGGCCCTGCTCTCCGCTGGACAAGCAGGGCTGGTCAGCAGGGCTGGTCAGCAGGGCTGGTCAGGCAGCCGGACTACTGAAACGGCGCTGGCGGCGCCGATGGCACTGATGGCGCTGATGGCGCTGATGGCGCCGCCGAGGGAATCGCCGTACCCCGGCTGAGGTCAGCTGATTGTCTTCGCCGCGGCGATGATCACGGCTGCCACGGCCTCGGGCTCCGAGGCCGGGATGGCGTGCGAGGCGCCGGGCAGTTCGACGCTCTGGCGTGAGCCGGCGCGCTCGGCCATGAAGCGGTGCGCGGCCAGCGGGATGTTGCGGTCCAGCTCCGGATAGACGAACCAGGACGGAATCGTCTTCCACGCCGGTTCGCCGGAGCCCTCGTTCAGCGCGACCGTGTTCAACGGCCGCTGAGCCGCGGCGTCGAGCGCGGCGAGCTCAGCTGGGATGTCGGCGGCGAACTGCTGGTGGAACAGCTCCTGCCGGATGTACAGGTCGACGCTTCCGTCGGGCAGCGGCACCTCGGTCAGGGTCTGTCCGAGCGTGCCGCCGGGGAACTTGCCGGACAGCTCCCCGATGCTCTCGCCGGCCTCGGGCGCGAACGCGGCAACATAGACCAGAGCCTTGATGTGGTCGTGGCCGACGGCGGCGTTGGAGGCGACCGCGCCGCCGTAGGAGTGCCCGACGAGCACGACCGGCCCGCTGACCGTGGCCAGGACTGCGGAGACGACGGCGGCGTCACCGGACAGGCTGCGCAGCGGGTTGCCTGCGGCGATGACCGGGTAGCCGTGCGCGTGCAGGCGCTGGATGACGCCGCTCCAGCTGGCGGACTCGGCGAACGCGCCGTGGATGAGCACGATGGTCGGCTGGGCCGTACCGGCTGTGAATGTCATGATCGTTTCTCTCTGGTCGGGTTCAGCGGCTGGACAGGACGGTCGACAGGAAGTCGACGGCTTGGCGGATCGCGCCTTCGGCCGCCTGGGTGCCGCGCAAGGCGTTGAGCATCACGAAGTCGTGAATGGCGCCCTGGTATCGCACGGCGGTAACCGGAACGCCCGCGGTGCGCAGCTTGTTCGCGTAGGCCTCGCCCTCGTCGCGCAGCACGTCCGCCTCAGCGGTGATGACCAGCGCGGGCGGTAGTCCGGCGAGGTCCTCGGTGGTGGCCCGCAGCGGCGAGGCGGTGATCTCGGCGCGCTGGGCCGGGGCGGTGGTGTACTGGTCCCAGAACCACTGCATCGCGTCGCGGCGCAGGAAATAGCCCTCGGCGAACTGGTGGTAGGAGCCGGTGTCGAAGGCGGCGTCGGTGACGGGGTAGAACAGCGCCTGCCCGAGCAGCGGCACATCGCCGCGCTGCTTGGCAGTCAGGGTCAGCGCGATGGCCATGTTCCCGCCGACCGAGTCACCGGCCACGGCGATCCGCGAGGCGTCCAGCCCGTGCTCGGCACCGTGCCGCACCACCCACTGGGCGGCGGCGTAGTTCTCGTCGATCGCGGCCGGGTACCTCGCCTCGGGGGAAAGGCTGTAGTTGGAGAAGACGACAGCGGCGCCGACACCGGCGGCGAGTTCGCGGGCGAGCCGGTCATGGGTGTGGTCGTTGCCGAACACCCAGCCCGCGCCGTGCACGTAAAGGATCACCGGCAGCGGTCCGGCGACGCCTTCCGGCCGGAAGATCGTCACAGCGGGATCGTCGACGGTCTGCCGTGTGGTGCCGGGCACGGCGACCTCGGGGCTCTGGACCTCGTCGACGACCTTGCGGCCCTCGACCGGGCCCAGGTCGAACAGGTACGGCGGGTTCGCGGTCGCCTCGACGAACGCTTGCGCGGCGGGTTCAAGTACCGGTTTGTCCATGGTGATGCTCATTTCCCTTGTGGTTGACGTTGCCTCAGACGGCGATCTGGACGAGCAGCTCGACCTCGACAGGGCTGTCCAGCGGCAGCACCGCCACCCCGACCGCCGAGCGGACGTGCACCCCGGCCTTGCCGAATACCTCGTGCAGGAATGCCGAGGCGCCGTCGACGACCTGGGCCTGACCGGTGAACGACGGCTCCGAGGCGACGAACCCGGTCACCTTCACCACCCGGACCACCGCGTCGAGGCCGACGAGCGCGTCGACGGCGGCCAAGGCGTTGACGGCGGCGCGGGCCAGATCGGCGGCCTGCTCCACCCCGATGCCGGCGCCGACCTTGCCGATCGCCGGCAGTACCCCGCCGATGAACGGCAACTGCCCGGAGGTGTGGACGTGATCACCCGTACGGATGCCGGCACGTACCCGCCGACCGGGGCCGCGACGCGCGGCAGGGTGATGCCCAGCTCCGCGAGCCGGCCGGTCCAGATGCCCATGGTGTGTCCTGTTCTGCGGCGTGCTTCCCGGATCGGTCACCGGGAGGCTGCGTCCATCACAGCGTGCGCGGACGATGCGGAACAGGCAGAACCACGTGCAGAACCACTCTTGCGTGCGGTCCCGCCGGTGCCCGGCCGAGCAGTGGGGCCCGGTCGTGCCGCATCCGCTCAGCCTGCCCGGTGTCGCCAATCGCCTCGCACACCGCGGCCGCAGCCTCCAACACCGCACCTGATCGTTGATGTCGTTGTTCTTCTGTGGAGCGGTCGCACGCCGTCATGGGGGTCCGGTGTTTACGGCGGTCGTCGTGTGGGCTTGCGGGGGCAGGAGTGGCGGCTGGTGTGATCTTCCGCCTTGCCGGTCAAGCCAGGTCTCGGGGCGCGACCGCTTTCTACCCGGGGACCTGCGGTTTCGGTCCGAGCGGGAGAGGTGGTGCGGGCGCTGCTGGTCGTGGCCGGGCAGGAGTTGAGAAGTATGGGGCGGTCCGCAATGAAAGGGGGTGCTCGCTCTGTTTGTTTCGGTCTGACCTGACATGTGGTGCTCATTGTGAGTATTGGCGCGCTCTCTTAGCGTCAACGGCGTGGGCCCTTCAGGGCCTGGCCAGGAGGCGACATGGGGTTTCTGCGGGAGAAGACCACGGGCTTCACAGGGTTCATCCCGACACGGGAGGGCGCCTGGTGGAAGACGATGTGCCTGCGGGGCGACCGGGTCGCGCAGGTCGACCAGAAAACGTTGGTGTGGGAGGGGCCGCTGGCACAGGTCCACAACGGGGCGCTGGACCTGCCCGAACCGTTCGCCAGCTGTAGCGAGGCGGCGCTGGACCTGCGGACGCCGTCCACCATCACGCGGCATGTCTTCTTCGCCGGGGACCGGTGCCTGGACTGGCAGTGGGGCGTCGGAGAAAAGTACGAGGGGCCGGTCACCGGCCTGCCCGACTTCGGGAACCACCTCCCGCCCGCCTACCGCAACGACGTCGATGTGGCGATGCAGCTGCCGGGCAACCCGTGGATCACCATGCTGATCAAAGGTGACCGGTGCGCGCTGATCACCTGGGGGCTCCAGGGTGGCGTCTCCTACGAAGGACCCCTGAGCGGGCTGCGGGAAGCCGGCTGGAAGAAGCTGCCCGCACACATGAGCGGCGACTTCGACCAGGCCCTGCTCCTCCCCACAACGGGCACCTACCAGACCATCTTCATCAAGGGCGAGCAGGCGATGTGGTTCGACTGGGACGCCGGCCCCAAGGTCGTCGGCACCTACGCCCAGGTGATGGCCGGGCTCGGCGCCCTGCCCACCGACTACCGAAAGCTGCGCCTGTCGCCCGCCGGGCGTTTCTCCGGCACCCTCGACGATGTCCGGGTCGAGCTGCGCATCGATCTGGAGGGCGAGCTGCCGGTGGTGTCGGGAGACACCTTCACCATCTCCAAGGGCGAGTACCTCAACTCCTTCGTCCTGGACGGCACCGAGCCCGTCACGCTGCCCGCCACCATCACCGGCGTCGCGACGTTCGCTCTCCCCACCGAGGAGCCGCTGATCTCGGTGGCGGTGGACGCGCTCGCTCCCGGCGGCGTCGCCACCTTCACCCGCAGCGGGCAGGACGGCACCTATCCCGACGTCTTCACCTGCTCGTACGTCTCCCGGTTCCTGCGGACCGTCGACTGGGAGGTCGACTACGTGGCCGGCACCCGGCCGCCCGTTCAGTACGCCACCACCACCAACCCCCGCCCGCCCGGCCTGGCCAAAAAAATCATCACCGTCCAGTCGGCCTACGCCGACGTCGGAATCGAGGTCCGCGCCTCCGGCATCGTCAACGAGATCTCCATCGAGGAGGCGGACACGAACCTGGAGCCGAAGGCGGAGTCGGAGCCGGACACGGAGCCGGAGCTGATGTGGTCGAATGCCGAACTGCACGCCGCGATGGTCAAGCACTTCAGCGGCCACCAAGACAGGCGGCAGTGGAAACTGTGGCACTTCATCACCACCCGTCACGCCGACAAAGACGGCACCCGGGGCATCATGTTCGACTTCGAGGGCGACTACCAGCGCCAAGGGGTGGCGACGTTCTACACCGACCTGGTGGAACAGGGGTTCGCCGGGACGCACAAGGAACTGCGCACCTACGTTCACGAAATCGGCCACGCCCTCAACCTGCTGCACAGCTTCGACAAGGCCACGGCCGTCCCCCCGCAGCCGCTCGGGCCGCGCAACGGCTTCGGCGATCTGTCGTGGATGAACTACCCCCACTATTACCTGGACCCCGACGGCACAGAGGACTGGGACCCACGAGACCCCGAAAAGCGAGAGGGCTGGGACCCGGAGGAAAGCGAAGAAGCCTTCTGGAACGTCTTCCCCTACCGGTTCTCCGACAACGAGCGGCGCCACCTGCGCCACGGCTTCTACCTCAACGTGGTCATGGGCGGCAGCAAGTCGAAGGCCGGGGCCGCCGATCGCCCCTTCCTGGAGCGGTTCGATCCGCCACCGGCGAGCCGATCGGGATTACGGCTGGAGCTGTCGGGACGCGAGTCCTTCTCCCACGGCGAGCCCGTCGTGGCCGAGATCAAGCTGTTCCTGGACGACAGCACCTCCCAGGCCCAGGCCTTCCCCAGCCTCAGCCCCTCCAGCGACACCCTGACCATCCTGGTCACCGACCCGGCCGGGGCGATCCGCCCCTTCCTGCCGATCGCCCGGCGCTGCGACGGCCCGGACCGCCGCATCACCCTGGACGCCGAGACCCCCGCCCTCTACGACAGCGCCTACCTGGGATACGGCGCCGGGGGCCTCACCTTCTCCGAGCCCGGCACCTACCGGCTGCGCGCCCTGTACCGGGCACCTGACGGCTCCACCGTCACCTCCCCCGAACTCACCATCGAGATCGCCCCGCCGGTCGACGCCGACGACCAAAGAGCCGGTGACCTGCTGAGGGGCTCACAGCAAGGCACGCTGCTGGCCCTGCTGGGTTCGGACGCCCCGCAGCTGGCCGAGGGCAACGCCGCCCTGGATGAGCTCATCGCCGACCACCCCGAGCATCCGCTGGCGGTGTACGCGCTGATGGTCAAGGGCACCAACGCCGGACGCCACTTCCAGACCCTCACCGACGACGGCGCCATCGGTGTGCGGCCCGCCGACACCGACACCAGCATCGCCCAGCTCGGCACGGTCGTGGACACCACCCTCGACCCCGGCACCGACGCCGGAGTCGACAACATCACCCTGAACGCCACCATGCGCCGCCTGGCCCGCGCCCACGCCCGCGCCGGAGACCTCGACCAGGCCGACGCCGTCCTGGACCAGCTCGTGGAGGCCTTCCGCGACAAGAACGTCCCGGCGCCGGTCCTGGCCACCATCGCCGAACAAGCCGAAACCACCCGCACGCAGCTCCACGACCAGCCCTGACAGCCCCCGCACACGCCGCACACCACGCCCCCGGCGTCCCTCACCAAGGACCGGGGACGTGGTGTCGCTCCACCGTCGAAACCCACTCCGATCCTCCCCGAAAGCCGCTGTGAGTGCTCTTTCCGGCCCACCTGTCGGGCTGTACGCCGGCGATGAAGGAGGTCACGCACTCGACGCGGACGGCCTTGGAGGTGATTTCTTGCGTGAAAGACGGACCCACATTCCCGTCTGGCTGGGCCCCACTTCGCGATCTTCGTCGGTCCCGGTTCGCGTGGAAAGTGGCCCCACTTAACGATCGTGCACGCCATGATCACGCATGAGTTTTGGCCCCACCCGCGTCACGGCGGTCGTGGGGATCCGCTTGTGTGATTTCTGGAGGTGCGGACCGGCTCAGTGCGGCGCATGCCGAAGGATGGGCCCTCTGGTGACCAGTGGAAACGCAGCCGAGCGTAGCGGCGCCGAGCCGTGTCGGCGGAGATGCCCAGCCCTGCGCCGATCTGAGCCCAGCTCGCCCCGGCCTGCCGGTCGGACAACACCGCCAACCTCACGGCTTCCGCCGCCAACTCCGCCAGCTCGCGCACCGCGCGGCTGTGCAGGCCAGGCCCCAGTTCCCTCGCCATCGACAAGTCGCCGGCCAGGATTGTCACCGCGGTGGCTTGCGCCTTGGCCTCCTCCAGCGTCCAGGCCAGCGCGGCCCTCAGCATGCTCACCGCATGAAGACGGCGGCGCTCTCGATAGGCCGCCTGGCGGCAAGCAGGTGAGCACCACCGCCGCCGCCCCGGCGTTATCTGACCGCACCGGCAGGTGTCACTCATATGCGACTGTTTCCCCGTATAAGAGTGACGATGCCGTCGGCGCGAATGGCTCTCGATTCGTAGGCATGCGCCGGTCTTGTCCTCCCAGCCGTCTGTGGACTCCGGGGACTGCCGTCCCCGAACCCCGGCATGGCGTGTGCCTCGCCTGTAAGTTCCGGCGGTAAATGGCCGCTTGAGGGTCGAGCGGCCGGTTCTGCCACTCGGCCATCCCGTCCAGCACCTTGTCGGTGATGGTGGAGATGGTCTCCTTGGACACCTGCGCGCCGTAGACCTCGGCCAGGTGGGCGGAGATCTCGCCGGTGGTCAGGCCCTTGGCCGCCAGCGAGATGACCATCTCATCGACCCCCGGACAGGCGCCGTTGCCGCTTGCGCACGACCTTCGGCTCGAAGCTGCCGTCCCGATCGCGCGGAACGCTGATCTCCACCGGGCCGACGTCGGTGATGACGGTCTTGGAGCGGGCGCCGTTGCGGCTGTTGCCCGTCTCACTGGCACCGCGCTGGTGCTTGTCGTAGCCGAGATGGTCGGTGATCTCGCCTTCCAGCGCGGACTCCAGCACCAGCTTGGTCAGCTGGCCCAGCAGCCCGTTCTCGCCCACCAGCTCTACGCCTTCAGCGCGAGCCTGGTCGACCAGCCGGGCCACCAACTCCCGGTCCGACTCCTTGGCCTTGATGTCCTTGGGCTGCCCGCGCGCCACGCCGGCGTCCTCCAGGTCGATCTCCGTCGATGCCTGGATCACAGTACTCATCAGGTGCGTTCTCCTTGATCAGGAGTTACACCAGTGACCGTACAGCCCCTTGCGTATTCGCAGGTCCAGCCACATCAACACAGCCGCCGAACTCCAGCGGAGTGAGAAGAACCCGCGACGCTACAGAGACAGGCACTTAGGGGTGCAGAGCGTAGACGTTGCCGCCGCCGCCCGTGTAGAGAAGGCTGTTGGCGTGGGTGAGGGCGTTCCCGCTGATGGCGTCGTTTCCCAGCGCGTCGCCGGTGTTCATGCGCCATCTCCGCGCGCCGGTGGCGCCGTCCAGGGCGTGGACGACGCCACCGTCGGTCGAGACGTACACGACGCCCCGGTGCACGACGGGACCCAGGATGATGTCGTCGCCCATCGGCGCGCTCCACCGTTCCGCGCCGGTGGCGGTGTCAAGGGCGCTGATGATGCCGGCGGAGGTGACCACGTAGAGGCGGTCCTGGCCGACGGTCAGGCCGAGGGCCGGTTCGATGACGCTGGTCGGGGCGGACCATCGTTTCCTGCCGGTACGGGCCTCGAGCGCGTGCACTTCGTAGTCGGCGCTTCTGACGTAGACGGTGGCGCCGGCGGGCAGCGGGGCGAAGGTGAGAGCGGCGCCGAGCCGCGTGCTCCACCGTTGCGCGCCGGTGGCGGTGTCCAGGGCGCGAACCCGGCGGTCGGCGCCCGCGACGTAGACGGCTTTCCCTGCCGGGGTGACCCAGGGGCTGGCGCGCTCGTCGGCTCCCGTCCGCACACTCCATCGCGTGCGGCCGGTGGCGAGATCCAGCGCGTGCACGGCGCCCGCGTAGTCGTCTATGTAGACGGTGCCGCCGGCTTGCCTGGGACGGGACCAGGCACAACTGCCGCCTGTGCGGAACCGCCATAGCCGTCGACCGGTAGTGGCGTGCAGGCCGATGATGTCGCTGCCGGCGCAGAGGATGACGCGTCCCCGCGTCGCGAGGAAGTGAAACCCCAGGTCAGGTGACGGGTCAGGGGAGTACCGCCACCGCGAGCGGCCTGTGCGGGTGTCCAAGGCGTGCAGGGTGGTGCGTGAGTCTCCGGCGTACACCAGGTCGCCGGCGGACTGCAGCGGCCCGGACACGTAGTCGCTGATCGCCCGGCTCCACCGCAGCCGGCCGGAGAAAGCGTCCATGGCGTAGACCCGGCCGCCGCCGGCGGCGTAGACGGCGTCGCCGCTCACCGTTGGCGCGCCCTGCAGGTGGCCGTCGGTGGGGGAGCTCCAGCGCAGATGCGGAGGAGGAGTGGGAGCGGGGCGGGCAAGCCGGTACCGGGCCAGTAATTGGTCCCGGACCAGCGGGGCCAGGAGCCGCAGGGCCGAGCGCGAGGTGGAGACGAGCCGGACGATGACCGGGCCCGCGTTGACGACGGTCTCGGGCGCGCCGCTGCTGCCGGTGGCGGTGGGGCGGAGGTAGTCGAGCAGGTACGGGTCCTCCGTGGTCGCATCATAGGCCAACGTCTGCTTGATGCCGGTCGTCTCGATCGCGTAGATCCGCCGTGCGGTCGCGTTGGAGGAGGAGACCCACTCCACCGCGAGGGAGACAACGGGGGCGTCGTCGGTGGGCGGGATCCAGTCGCACTGGGCGGGATGTGGCAGGCGTTGGCCGAATCGAGTCGGCGTCGCGGGGCTGGGTGTGTAGCCGTCCGCGATGGGGCGCAGGTCGGCGGCGCTCAGCAGGCCGCACGCGTCCGGCCAGGCGTCAAGAGGGACACCGTCGAACAGCTCGCGCCCGGTCGGGATCCCGTAGGTCAGGATGTAGGCGGCGATACGGCCCGTGCCGAGCAGCACGAAGGCCTTGCCGGGGGCGGTTCCTACGAGGGTGGTGGTGCCGGAGGGCACGTCGAGCGGCAGCGAGCGCAGGCGTCTCGTGTCCATGTCGAGGGAGGTCAGGAACGCGGGCAGCGACTGGATGGACATGTCGAAGCCCTCGGGCTCGCCGTTCAGGTAGAGCGGCTCGCTCCATTGGCTGCCCCCTGCCGAGCCGGCGGCACGCGGTGCCTCGCGCGGGATGGGCAGCCGGCGTCCGTCCGGCGCGTAGAACGCGTCGCCGGCCGCGGCGTATCCGTCGCCGCTGACGGTGAGATCGAGCGAGTACGCGTCCCCGATCTGACGCGGGTTCGGGAAGGTGAGGGCGGGCGAAGGCATCGTGCGACGCCATTCGGTCCGCAGCGTGGACGGGTCCACCGAGGAGAGGCGCATCCGGTTGCCCGCGCAGTAGTCGAGCAGCAGCAGCATCGAGCGGGCGCCCGCCGCGGTCAGGTCGCAGTGCCGCTCGTGGACCGTCCTGGCCCCGGCAGTGCCCGAGCGCGGGTCCAGGGACAGCAGGGTCAGCGGCTCGAACTGTCGTTCCACGATCACGATGCCGCGTTCGGTCACCACGACCCGGGGCCCGGAGTAGTGGCCGGTGCCGGGGACGCGCTCCTGGCTGAGGAGATTGACGGCCCGTCGCCACAACGTCGCGCCCGTAGCCGCGTCGAACGCCTGTAACCGCTGCTCGCCGTCGTCCTGCTTGCCCGTGAGCACGACGACGGTGCCGGACGTCACCCACACCCCGGCGACGGGGGCGCTGGACATGTGCTGGATGCGGACGAGCCTGCCGGTGCGGGCGTCGTGGACACGTACGCTGTGGTCGCCGGTCGCCATGGCCAGCACCTGCTCGGAGGCGCCGTGAAGCAGAATGTCGAACTCGGAGTTCATGCCTCCGGCATCGCCATCGGCGGGGGCCGACCACGCCATCCGCCATTGGACGGGGGCGAGCCTGTCGCCGGGGGCGTCGGCGGCGGTGCCGAGCAGGAGCGCCACCGTCATCAGGACGGTGGCGGCCCGCGCGATCAGCACTTTTCCGCGGCCGTGCAGGCCGGGTCGGGGGTTATCCGCGACCACAAGCCGCCTCCCGATCTGCGGTATTCGGTGCGGTAGGAGTCGGCGGGGCCCGTCAGCCGGAACGGCGTGCCGCCCGGCCCGTTGATCACGATCTCCTCGGAGCGGCCCCCGGTCAGCACCGTGGCCACCAGATCGAACTCGTAATACGCCTTCGCGCCGACGATCGACAGGCTGAGCGTGACGACCTCGTCGCGTTTCAGGTCGATCTGCTTCTTCGTGAAGTACGCGGTGCTCGGGTCCTCCTTGGTGGTGAAGCGGACCGGCCGCCGGTCGAGGTCGGCCACGAGTTCCACCGTGCCGGTCTCCCCGGCGCTGCCCGGCACCAGAAGTGCGCCGTCGGAAGGGGCCGCGCGGGTGAGCACCCGCGGTTCGATGTCGATGATGCGCAGGCTGCTGCGGTTGCCCACCAGGACGACGGTGGCCGTCATGTCCCCGATCGTGGCCACGTGGTGGCGGGCCAGCATGGCGGCCAGGGCAGTGTCGCTCGCCGCCTTGCCCAGCAGGATCGCCCGGTCCCGGGCGTCGGTCACCGGCTCCCTGAGCACCAGCGGGCGCTCGTCGAGCTCGACCTCCACATGCCCGACCGTCAGCGGCGGCTTGCCGCCGATCTGGTCGACGGCGTCGGTCCCGCTCGCGGTGTACCAGGCGGTGAACACCACGCCGACCGCCGCGATGAGCACAGCGCTGGCCACCCCGGCCACCCACGTGCGCGCGGCCTTCCAGGCTCCCGGGCCCGGCTCCGGCGGATCACCGCCTTTGGCCTGGCTGCTGCTGCCCTTCTTGCGCTGGCGAACCCTGGCCATGACCGCCTTCCGATGACCGTCGAACGGGCGAATCTTGACCGTGCACCCACCAATATGCCCGCCTGCCACCCGCCGCGCACCAGAAAGGCTCTTTTGTTCAGATGCGACTGAGGGCCCACGGAGATTCCGGACAGCCGTCTTGTGGGAGTAGCCCATGCGGCTGTTGGGTTGAAAGGGGCTCGTTGAGTACTTCCAGGGGTGGCCGGTAGCCGAGCGCGGAGTGCAGGCGCCGGTGGTCGTAGAACCCTTCGATGTAGCGGATGACCTGCCGTTCGGCCTTGGCTCGGGTGGTGAAGACGAAACGGTGCAGCCACCATGTCCAAGATCAGGGGTCAAGCCCCAAAGCCGACGGTGGTCAACGTATGGCTCGCGTGGTGTCCTTGCCTGCTGGACCGCTGACCACATCGCCGTCGTGGACGGCGCCGTGGCACAGATTCCGGTTCCCGGACCGCCCACCGGTCGCCGCTACTGCCGGCCGCCCGCTCCTGCGGCCTACTTGGATTCGACAGAGCCGATATCGAGCTTGAGTTCTAAGGGTGGTTGCGAATGTCGCAGAAAGGGACATTCGTATGCCTCGCTGGGCTCACAACAAGATGCCGACGGTCACCAAGAAGCGCTACTTCGAGCTGTTGCGGCAGAGCTACAAGGGTGCAGCGGCGGCTCGCGTTGTCGGCGTGTCGACCAGCTGTGGATCGCTGTGGTTCCTCGATGCTGGCGGGATGCTCGTTCCTGATCCGGGTCCTGTCTCGCCGCGCTTTCTCACCCAGGACGACCGCATCGCCATCGCCGATGGGGTGCAGGCCAAGCAGAGCGTCAAACAGATCGCAGCCGCCATCGGCAAGACCTTCCAGAGCGTGTATCGGGAGATCAAACGCAACAGCAAGCCCGATGGCCGCTACCAGCCCTGGTGGGCTCATAACCAGGCGCTGTTGCGCAGAAAACGACCCAACACGGAGCGGATCCGCGCCAGCCGGCCGTTGCGCGCCCTGGTACGCGAGAAGTTGAGCGACAAGTGGTCGCCGCGGCAGATCTCGCGCTTCCTGCAGCGCACCTACCCCGCCCAGCGGGACATGCGGGCCTGTCCGGAGACGATCTACCGGGCTCTGTTCGCCGGCCTGCTCGGCCGCAAGCCGGGCAAGCTGCGCACCGGCCGGACCCGCCGCAAGCCTCACCGCCGCGGCGTCCCGCATCTCAACAAGATCAAGAATATGACGTTGCTCGCCCAACGGCCGCTCGAAGTCAACGAACGCCGCACCCTGGGGCACTGGGAAGGCGATCTCATCATCGGCCGTGGACAGGGCTCGGCCATCGGCACGCTGGTCGAGCGCGTCACCCGCTACATCCGGCTCATCCACCTGCCCCACGGCTGGAAAGCCCCTCAGGTACGCAACACGCTGATCACTCAAACCGCTGACTTTCCTGAGGCGCTACGCCAGAGCCTGACCTGGGACCAGGGACGGGAGATGACCCTGCATGAGGACATCGCCGCTCTGACCGGCTTCTGGATCTACTTCTGCGACCCGCATTCGCCCTGGCAGCGCGGCACCAACGAGAACGCCAACGGCCTGCTGCGGCAGTACTTCCCCAAGGGCAGCGACCTGTCCCCGCACACCGCCCGTGACCTGCGACAGGTCGCCCAAGAGCTGAACCGGCGACCCCGCCTCGTCCTTGGCGACCGCACTCCGGTCGAAGCCATGAGAACGGGGGCTCGCCCAAGGCCAGGTAATTAAGAGGATTCGGTTCTTGTCAATCGGCTGAGACGTGCAACGGGACTCCTGTAGATCAGATGTCGGCGAAGATCATCTGAAGAGTGGAGTCCCGTTGCGGGATCAGTTTGTCATCCCCCGGATGGTGCGGGTGGCCGCGGGAATGTTCGCGCCGGGCCATTTGGGAGAGCTCACCCAGGTGGTGCCGTTCGAGTTGATGGATGCGGTGCTGGTGGAGACGGGCCGGGTGCAGCACCGGCTCCGGGAGCTTCCCTCGCGGGTCGGGGTGTACTTCCTGCTGGCGATGTGCCTGTTCCCGGAGGTCGGCTACCGGCTGGTCTGGGACAAGATGACCAGTGCGCTGGCCGGGCTGCCCGCGGTTGCTTCGCCGACCGCCAAGGCGTTACGCGACCTGCGCCGCCGGGTGGGCGCTGCGCCGATGCGGGCGCTGTTCGAGGTGGTGTGCGGCCCGCTGGCGCAGCCGGGGACACCGGGGGTGCGGTTCGGCCGCTACCGGACGGTCTCCTTCGACGGCTGCAGCTCATTGAAGGTGCCCGATACCGGCCGGAACCAGGCCTGGCTCGATCGACTGGCCCATGGCGGCTATCCCCAGCTGGAGCTGATGACCCTGGTGGAAACCGGCACCCGGGCGCTGATCGGCGCCGTCTTCGGGCCTACCGCCACGGGCGAGACCGAGTATGCGAAGCGGCTGCTGCACCTGCTGAGGCCGGACATGCTGGTGCTGTGGGACAAGGGCTTCGACGGCAACGACTTCCTCGCCGCGGTGACGGGCACCGGAGCCCAGATCCTGGGCCGGCTGCGCAGCAACCGCCGCGCGCCGATCCTGTCCCACTTGGCCGACGGCTCCCATCTGTCCGTGATCGGCACGGTCAATCTGCGCATCATCGACGCGCAGATCACCGTGACCTGCGCCGACGGCACCGTCTTCACCGGCTCCTACCGGCTGGCCACCACCTTGACCGACGCCCGCCGCTACCCGGCCGACGCCCTGGTCAGCCTCTACCACCAGCGGTGGGAACACGAATCGGCGTACTACGCCCTGCGCCACACCCTCCTGCGCGGGCGAGTCCTGCGCTCCGGCGACCCGGGCGGCCTGCAGCAGGAGATGTGGGCGCTGCTTACGCTCTACCAGCTGCTACGCACCGTCATGGTCGACGCCGCTGAATCCCGGCCGGGTACCGACCCGGACCGCTGCTCCTTCACCATCGCCCTGCAAAGCGCCCGCGACCAGGTGATCCAAGCCGCCGGCGTGACATGCGACGACACGCCCCCAGGCGCCGGAGTCATCGCCCGCGCCATCCTGGCCGGACTACTCCCGGCACGGCGCCTGCGGGTGAGCACCCGGAAGGTCAAATCGCCCGTCTCCCGCTACAAAGAGCGGCTCGACGACGGCCGGCCCGATCACAGCCGCACCGTCACCGGCCTGGTCATCACCCTCTTGCAACCCGTGCCCACGCCACCTGCCGTCTCCCGGGACGAGCGGCCCCTCGCCGCAGCCGAGCGCCGCAGACAACAACAGGTCCTGGCCCTGCTCCACCAAGACCCCGACCGCTCCTGGCCGGCCCAGGACATCGCCCGCCACCTCGGCGACGTCACCCTCAACACCATGTACCGACAACTGTCCCGCTGGGCCAGCAACCACCTCATCCGCAAGATCGGGCCAGGCACCTACACTGCCCAACCAGATTCCTCAGTGCCCTTGCCAGCAGCCCAAAAGCCTTAACTACCTGGCCTTGGGGGCTCGCCCCGAAGTGTGGACACCGGTCGCTATACGGCGAGCAGCACCCTATCGACAGTCTGCTGCTCGTAGTCGATGGGGCTGAGGTAGCCGAGGGTGGAATGCCTCCGTCGGGTGTTGTAGCGGGTGATCCACTTGAAGACGGCCAGACGGGCCTCACGGGCCGAGGATCAGCGCTTGGCGCCCTGCAGCGTCTCGCGTTCGAGGCTGGCGTTGATGGACTGGCGCACCCCGAGCTCGGCGCAGACTTTTGCGAACTCGGCCGAGGTGTACTGGGCCCCGTGATCGGCATGAAAGATCACGCCGTCCAGACTGCCCCGTGTCGCGGCGGCCACTCGCAGCGCGTCGGTCACCAACTCGGTGCGCATGTGATCGGCGATCGACCAGCCCGCCAGCCGATCTGCGCCGGCTGGCTGAGGGACCTGCCGAGCGTCCAGGTGCCCTCGATCCACATCTCGGTACGCCCGGGGTCGCGGGTGTGGCCGAAGTAGTAGTGGCCGGCGTAGCCGCCGTCGAGCTGATGCAGATCGATCTTCGACGGGTACAGCCCCTGGCCCTGGCTGTCCTGGCGAAGGTGAAGGCGAAGCCGCCCTGACTCGCCCCCGTGGTGCCGCAGCGCGGGGTGGACGTCCCGCCGGGCAGGTCGTCGATCACCAGGGAACCGGAGGGCAACCCGCTCGTGCCGCACACCGGCGGGTAGGCGGTACCGTTGGCCTGATAGGCGTAGCCGGGGTCGAAGCGCCGATGGGAAGATCAACCTGCACAACCTGGGCTCCGGTGCGGCCGAGATCTCGGTCGAAATGATCGGCTACTACACCGCAGCCGAACGCGGCTTCCTCCTGCGAGGAGTCGTCCCGGTTTCGGTCGCCGAAGGCATGACGATCGCCGCCGGCGGGACCCAGGTGCTGCGGCCGTCCGGTGTGGAAGGCATTCCCTCCTCCGGCGTCACCGCACTCGGCCTCGCCCTCACCGCCCGGGGCGCCGCGAACGGCACCATCGAAGTAGTTTCGCCGGACGAGGCTGCCGGGGTGCGGGCGGTGGCGTACGCGGCCGACAAGGACACGGCCGGCTTCGTCACCGCCGCCTTGCGTCCTGACGGAAGCATTGTGCTGAAGAACACCGGCACCACCCAGGCGGCCCTCTCGGCGACCGTCTACGCCTACTTCGAAACCGGATAAACGCAGCATGTAACGCGCTCGCTTATCTCACGACTAAGGACTTGCCGATTATTAACTCGCAGGGGGGACCACGCCAGCCCTGATCACTGCCGGATCCAGGTGACTAGCGGTACCGTGGAGTACGTATCCAGGCTAGGAGGTCGAGGTGTCCACCCCTCATCACGATGGCGAGGCGTTGATTCCTCGTCCAGCGCTGACGACGGCTGCTTTGCGGACCGCAGTGGCGCAGATTGCGCCGGCCTACCTTGGCCAGTTCGTCGAGCATCTGGATCAGGCGACCGAGCAGGCCGCGCGGCAGAGCACCGTGGCACCTCTGCAGGCCTTCCTGACGCAGTGGGGCGAGTTCGTGGCGATCCACCGCTATCCCGAGCGAGCGGCCCGCCTGGGTGAGCTGGAGCGACAGGTCGCTGCTGCCACCGATCGGAAATCAGCGTCGCTGCTGTTGGCCGAGATCAGGCAGATCACCGAAGCCGCCGCCCGTGACGCCGCCGGTGAGTGATGGCTGGGGTTGGGAGTACGACCCGGATGAAGAACAGGTAGCCGCCGGACTGCCCGACCTGGTGACCGCAGAGGTCGAGCGGCTGGCCGGCCAGCTCGTCGCCCTGGGAAGAGATGCAGCTGACGTAGGCCGAGGCCCGCTGCACGGGGGCGGGCTACGGACGCTTGACCTGTTCGGCGGGCGAGGCTTCCTGCACTTCATCGTCGCCGAGCATCTTCAGCTAGTACTGATTGTTCGCGTCACCTGGCTGGATTGAAAGGCTCGTCGCGCAAGGCGCCGCTTCGCTCTCCTCTACGGCGTGGCCCCGGGCCCGTCGGCGCCCTGGGCGATGAACTCGTCCAGGTTCGACAACGCCACGTTGCTCAGCAGTGGGCTGCCAGCGGATGTCTCCTGGCGGACGGCAGGGCCAGCGGACGGGGTCGTGTCAGGCGCATTCCCGCAGGTTCCGCCGGACGGCGGGAATGACGATGGAGCGGTTCCTGGCCGATCCGTGGGTGCGGCCGCTGCCCCCGCTCGGACCGTGCCAGGTCGCGGCCTGCAGTCGCCGGTCCGAGAGCGAACATGGCTACTGTCCTACCCACTATGTCCGGTGGCGCGCCACCGTGACCGCCGACCCTGACACCGATGAATACCGCTGGCGGCTCACCTGTCCGGCAGTCTCCGAGGGCGGCCAGGTCAGCCTGCGTGGGCTGGCGTCGCTGGTGGTGGTGCAACTTCTGGCCGGGATCCAGCACCGTGCCTGTAAGTTCCGGCGGTAAATGGCCGGGATCTCCAGTGCTATTTGGCCGGACGTGATCTCGTGGCGGACACGAGTACGGCCCCGCCGCGGCGGGGCCGTACTCGTCGATATGGGTGGTGGGTCGCGAGTTCGAGGCGGGAGCCTCACATGACGCCGATGATCAGGTTCTCGCGGGCGGCTTCGACGACTTCCTTGGTCACGGTGCTCAGCTGGTTGATTTCCAGGACGCGTTCGATCTGGTCGACGAACATCTGGCCCGCCAGCACCCGATGGCCACGCCCGCCCCGCCCAAGAAACGCTCCCGCGCCGCGCGAGCAGCGCAACTCACGGCAGGCAAGACTCCCCTCCCGCAGGACGACATCGGGGACCGCCTGTTCCTATACGCCCGCGAACTGGAGTCCCTCGTCGCCGGCGGGAAGCTGGTCCGGCTGCTGATGCGCGCCCGTCTCACCTCCGCCGAGACATGAGGGGTGCACGATTAGTCCTGCGCAGGTCACGCACGGTTATCGCACCGGCGGCGTGCAGCAACACGAAACCATCTGCGCCTTGCGGGACCTGCCCGCAAGGCCGGACCGAGGCCGCCACGGAGGCCGCCCAGCAGCGGCTCCGCGAGTGCACCCCCGTCCTCAACCGGCAACCTCACTCCACGGGCGATGCGCCCTCGATGACGTGCGCGGGGTCGAGGTCGGTGCGCGGCCGGAGGTAGCGGCAAGGGTGCCGGTGCCGAAGTCCCTCCCGAGCGGTGTCCACCAACGCCTCAACGACCAACTCGGGGCGGACCTGCGTGTAGCTGATGGGGTCACGTTCACCGTACGGACTCGACGCCCATCCCGGCGGCAGAGGAGCCGGCCACGGATGCTCCCCGGCCGCGGGGGTGAGCAGTGGCGCGATGTCGGTGGCGGCCTGCGCGGTGAGCTGGGTGGTGCGGCCGACGACGCGGAGCCGCCCCGTCTGGTCGTAGCGGCCGAGGATGAGCCCGCTCGGCCGCCCGGGGTGACCGGTGTAGCCGCCGACGACCGCATCGGCGCTCGTTCTCCGTTTCAGCTTGTACCAGCCGCGGGCTCCGCACCTGTAGGTGGAGCGGGTCGGCTTGATGACCAAGCCCTCCGCTCCGGCGACGTGCATCGTGTCGTACCAGGTGCGGGCCTCGGCTTCGTCGGTCGTCTGCAGGCCCAAGGCGAGCACGCCGGCGGCCGGGATCGTCTCGAACAGCTCCTCCAGGAGGACGCGGCGCTCAACCAGGGGCAGGCCCGTCACGTCCCGGCCGCGCAGACGGAGCACGTCGAACGCCGCGAGGTGAACCGGCTCGGTCCTCGCCATGGCGGCCGCCCGGCAATATTGCGGCGGTGCAGCGCGCCGAAGTCGAGGCGGCCGGACGGCCCCCATCGGACGATCTCGCCGTCGAATACAGACCCTGCGAGGATGTGCTCGAAAACCGACCAGACCACCTCGGGAAAGACCTCGTTCAGGCGGGCGCCGCGCCGGGACTGGAGATGGACACCCCGGTCGTCGTCCACCCGCGCGAGAGCCCGGAAGCCGCCCAACTGAGGCTCAAAACAGAGACTGCCCGGCCGACCCGCCGGGAAGTCGTCCACCGGCCGCGCCAGCATCGGCTCGATCAGGCCACGCAACCGTGTGCGGGCGTGTCTGCGCTGGCCGGAAGGGATGGCCATGCGCCGGTTGTATCGGCCGCCAGAATAAGACAAAACCCATAAAAGGTAGATAACGCCCAAGAGATGCCCTAACGGGATATGCCATGCTGGCGCGGCGACCATCCCCGCACCCGAGCACGCCACCGCCGTCGAGAGTTACACCCGCACCGGCGGCCTGCCGTAACACGAGACCACCCCCGCCCTGCTGGAACTGCCCGCCGGCCAGGCCCAACCCACGAAGGACGCACCCGAGCAGCGGCTGGCCGCGTTCACCCCCGACCTCAACCAACAGTTCCACGCCGAAGGAACAGCGTCAGAACAAGCCCAGGCCGTCAATAGCGCGCCGGAGCTTCACCGGACGCACCTTCGCCACCGTCACGCTGACACCGAGACGTTCGGCGATCAGCTCCCATGACCGGCCGCGCGCCCGCGCCACCTCGATGATGTCCAGCTCCTACTCCAGCAGCCGCCGCCGGGCGCCAGACACCAGCAGCAGCGCGTCATCGACATCCTCGGGCGCCGGGCGCGGCACGTAGTCCTCGCCTTCCGGCTGCCGGACCGCGTCCACCACGCCCGCCACGCCCTCCACGCCCTCCACGCCCTCCAACAGAGGTACCCCGACACTCCCGAACTGCTCGACCATCCCCCTTCACAACCGCGCTGCCGTACTTCGGGGCGAGCCGCTTGCGAGCCTCCTCAACCTCACTGAATCGAGACACTGGCGGCACTCCATCACGCTGAACAAACGATCCGCCCATCCTCGCGCATCCGGCGGCGGCGCGACCGGTGAACGCTCAGCAGTCCCGCCACTCCGGCCAGAACCCCGGCAACCGGTCGTGCGAAGCCCGGCCAGCGCGCGATCAAGAACGCGGGAACAGAGGGGGCGGACAGCCGCTGAAGGCTGGCGCTGGTCCGATATGAGCGTGCATGTAGATCTCGCCATCCGCGAGCCTGGACCCTGGGGCTCCAGGCAGGCGTCGCCGGTCCGCCGGACAGACCTTAGAAGTCATCGTTGATGGACTGTACGGGCGAAGCCCGTTCCTCTTTGCTCGTCATGATCGCAGACGATGTGACTGACACCGCCCCCTTTACGTTGTAGATCAATTCGGTCGCCCCTGGCGCAGTTCCTTGGCCTTCGGCCTGGACGGCACGGGCGCCGAGCGCGGCCACGCCGACGACGGCGAGCCTGACGGGTGTCGGCTCACACCCGGTGCGCGAGGCCTGCGCGTCGGCGAGGCCGCTCTCGCCGACGCCCGTGATGGCCGGCCAGCCTGCCCGACGCGAAGGCCTGCCGTGTCTGTTCATAACCGTTGGGAAGCCGATGGTCCGGTGTGGATTGGCGCAGGCGACGAAGGGGAATCTCCGGCGGATCGGACACACCACCAGCGGCCCCCGCGCCGACACGTAGATGAGGCGGAAAGACACCATGGCGACCGACTACGACAGCCCTCGCAAGACCGACGACGACCCGGCGCAGGACAGTCTCGCCGAGCTCCAGGCCCACCGCGCCGCCGCCTCCTCCGCCAGCATCGACATCGACGAGACCGACCTGGCCGAGTCGCTCGAACTGCCGGGCGCGGACCTGTCGGACGAGGCGCTGTCCGTACGGGTCATCCCGCCTCAGGCGGACGAGTTCACCTGCTCGCGCTGCTTCCTGGTGCACCACCGTAGCCAGCGCGCGCCCGGGCGAGACGATCAGCACATCTGCCTGGAGTGCGCCGCCTGAGCGAGACGCCGAGCGCTGTTGGTGCCGGGGGGATGGACCCATCTTCCTGGATCTGCCCACCGCTCCTTGCGGCAGCCGAGACATCCGGGCTGGGCTTCTCCCGGGCCAACGGGCCGTCGCAGGCCGCTGGTGTCCTGCGGGAGTAGGCGGAGCCGAAGGAAGGCGTGAACCAGTGCACGAGCGGCGGCAGCTCCGGACCCGGTCGCCCCGCGACCGTCGCATCTCTCCACGTCCCTGCGGCGGGTGACGCACAGTAGGCGCTCGCCCCGGCCGTCCCCAGCCACCCGGCTACGCCACGTGACCGTCAGGCGGGCTCCTCGCCGCCGGCGTCGTCGACCTCTCGCAGGTCGGCCAGGTCCACGGTCCCCTGCAGCTCGTGCAGTTGGTAGTAGCCCGGCACGTCGATCGCATGCCCGGCCGGTACCGTCACCTTGTACAGACCTCGCCGAGCTGGCGTTCGGCTCTCGCATCCGGGCGAACAGCCAATGCGTGCTGCCCGCGGTGAGCTTGACCGGCTCGACCCGCAGGCCGTCAGCCCTCACCAGGTACCGGCCCATCACCGGGCCCAACCGATCGCGTTGCCCACGCATGCGACGATACGCCTGACGCCTCGCGGGACCAGGGGGTGGCGACCAGCCAGGGGCAGCCCCGGAGCGCGATAATCCTTGCTTACGGGAGGTGTACCGGCGCTTTTGGGCCGGTTAGCCGGGGTAGAAGCGGATCGTACGACGGGTTCAGCGTGCGGCTGGACTGCTCTTCCGTAGTGAGACGGCCGCTTCGCCACCTACCAGTGCGGAGCGGCCTTTCGGTCCCCTGCGCGACACCGGCGTGATGCGTGGCTGCCGATCTGCCATTCACCGCGGCACACCCGCCTCACCAGTGGCCCGAAGCGACGCAGAAGGCGCAGTAGGGCGGGCCGGGAGACGGGGCCGGCTGCGGTGTGTCCAGTCTCACAGCCTCGCTGTGGTCAGCGTTGGTGCCCGGCTGTCGCGCCGGGTGGGCGGGGTTCCACGGGCCCGCAGGTGTCCCTTTCCTGGTCGTGGGGGCGGTTTGGTGGTGGTCAGGTTGGTGCCGGCAGGGCGTGCAGGCGGGCCAGGGCGGTGGTGATCTGGTGGGCCCAGGGCCATCGCGTCGGGATGCCCAGGTGCAGGCGGCGGCCGCCGTGCACCAGTCGGCCGGCCACGGCGAGCAGGCGCAGTCGCAGGCGTTTGGGCTCGTAGTGGCGGGCGTCGGTGTCGTGCAGGGCGAGCAGTTGCATCCACGCAAGCAGTTCGCAGGCCAGGGCGACGATCTCGAGCCAGATCTGGTTCTGGGCGAAGTCGTGCAGGGGCAGGTTGCGCAGGCCGGTGTCCTTGGCGGCGCGGATGCGGTCTTCGGCGCGGGCCCGGCGGCGGTGGCGCAGTTCCAGGTCGGCGAGCTGGCCGCCGGGGGTGCCGGTGACGAAGCAGGTGAAGCGGTGCCCGTCCAGATCGGTGAAGCGCAGCTGGGCACCGGGGTGCGGGCGTTCCTTGCGGGCGATGACGCGCATGTCCGTGGGCCAGCCGGACAGCTCCAGCAGGCCGGTGAGTTCGGCGACCCAGGCGCCGGGCCGGGGCCGGCGGTCGGCGTTGTAGGCGGGGGTCCAGGCGGTGGCCGGGAGCTTGCCGATGGCGGCGGCGATGTCGTCGGTGATGGTGAATCCGGTGGAGTACTTCAGCCATCGTCCGGGGTGGGTGAGCCAGGTGAGAACTCTCGAGTGCCGCCGCCGGAGTCGGTGCGGATCAAGACGTTGTGCCGCTGGTGCTTGGGCAGCTGGGCGAGGGCGAGCCGGGTGGTCTCGATGTGGTCGGCGGCGGTGTTGGAGCCGGCGTTGCCGGGCCGCAGCAGCAGGGCCAGGGGCTCGCCGCCGTCGCCGGTGTGGTCGGCGAAGGCGGTCATCGGGTGGAAGCCGTAGCTTTTCTTCCAGGTCGGGGCCGCGTGTTGCTTGTCGGAGTGGGAGATGACGATGGTGGCGTCGAGGTCGACGATCACCGGTTGGCCGTCGGTTCCGGGCGCGTGAGCGCCGGCCAGGTGCCAGGCGCGCCGGCGGGCGGTGGCGCGGACGGCGCGGATGGCCTTCAGCGCGCGGGCCTCATCGGCGGCGAGCCGGTCGATCAGGCGTGAGACGGTCGGGTCGGAGGCGACGGGGCCGAACAGTTCGGGCTGGGAGCGCAGCAGGGCGATGTCGGCCAGGCAGTCTCCGCCGAGTGCGAGGGTGAGGGCCAGGTCGGTGATGATCTTTGCGGGGTCGTGGACGGCGCGGCTGGGCCGCCACCGCGCCAGCTGCTGCGATAGGTCCTTGTTCAGTCCGGTGATGCGCAGCGTCTGAGCCAGCAGCAGACCGCCGGCGTGGGAGACCAGCCCGCGGCCGTCGGCAGACACGGTGATCTTGCGGTTTGGGGCGGTAGAGTTCACTCGGAAAGTGCCTTCTGATGTGGGTTGGACGGGGCCTTAGACAAGTCCGAACCTCCCAGCTCAAGGGCACTTTTCTTATGTGAATGATCAGGTCGGCTCAAATTCGCCGTGAAAGCCGCAGGCTAAACTCGATATTCATCAAGCCCTTAGCGGGTTGTCCGTTCCTCTCATCTACGAGGGGCCTTGCCCCGGCGGACAGGTAGGTGCCGCCTACGTGCGCTGGCCCGACGGCCATCGATCCGTTCTGACCCGCGGCCCCAACGTGAGCCATCTGTTGTCTCTGGCCCGGGCCGTCGGCATCCCAACACCTGAGTACGAACTGGTTCACCCCCCGATCGTCGTCCAGGAACTGCTCCCCGGCACCATCGCACGCGTTCCCACGGCGGAGACCATCCAGTGCATGATCGAGATCAACCAGCGGTGCCGCGGAGTGCTCGCAGGGCGTGCGGACCTGCCTGCACTCCGGCTCTATCTACGTCAGGACGGACCCGGCTTTTGCCTGCACGGTTCGCTGCGCTCCTATGACAGCCGAACCCGTCATCTGCCCGATCAGATTGAGGAGATCGGCCACGCGTTCCCCGACACCCTTGAGGGCGACGACCTGGTCCACACCGACTTCCACCCGGAAAACGTGTTGGTGGACGAGAACGGAATCGTCACCGGCGTGATCGACTGGGACGGGGCCGTCCGCGGCAACGCAGACTTCGACCTCTTCACGCTCCGCTTCGATCTAGCCCATCGGGCCCCTGACTTGCAAGTTGGCGTCCCCGACGCCGTAGCTCTGGTCTGCTGGGTGCACATGAGCCTGCGCATGGTGGATTGGGCGATCCGCCACTTCGCCGCCCCCGACGTCACGATGTGGTTGGACATAGCCCAGAGGCTCAGACCCTGAACGGGAAGGGCATCTCATGGGGCTCACAACGTCCGTGTATGAATGGGCGCTGTGCAGGTCGATCCCAGCTAACGTTCACAGCCGCCAACACGAATCACAGGCACAGCGTCACGCTGCCGGTTGCGCGGGTGCTGTGCTCAGTCCCAGGCCAGGATCAGCTGTGTGTGCCGCTTGCCGAAGATCTTGCCCTTCTGCGGCGGGGACACCACGGCGTCAGCCGGATAGAGCAGGAAGGCCGGCTCCGCGCGGCTGCGCCATCCGGCGTCCCAGGCAAGGACGTGCCGGCGCAGCTCCTCGGCAAGCGTGGGCCCGGCTGGGCCGTGTCCATGGGCACCGAACTCCAACCGGCGCTCGCCACCGCTCTCCACGTGCCCGTCCGCGTCCCGCAGGGTGAGGTAGGCGAAACTGTCCGAGGTGATCAAGACGGGGCACGACCAGCGCAGGGCGAGGTCGACCAGGCCGTAGCCGCCGCGTTCGCGGTTGGCCCAGATCATGCCGAACCGGTCGTCGGTGGCCGCCAGGTACAGGTGCATCGAGTCGAAGGATTCGCCGCGGCCGACCGTGACGCCGGTCCACAGCTCGCTCCGCTCGCCGGTCAGCGCCCGGTCCAGGGCGGCGACGTCCAGGGCGGGGCCGCTCTCGCGGGTCAGCCGCACGGCGCCACCGGACAGTTCGGCCTCCTGGTCCTGAAATGCGCCAGCGCCTTGGACGGCGACGAAGCCACAAACCGTTGCATCCAGGGCAGTGAGATGGTCGCCGTCGACGACAAAGGTGAAGGATCGGGTCACGGTGCGAAACCGTAGCGGGACCACCAGCCGTCCGGCCGGTGCCAGCAGGTCTGCCCACGGCACATCCCAGACGCCGGCGGTGACCACGATGGCATCGAACCCGCCCTCCGGCGCGTGGTCGTGCGCCACATGCTCGGCATCGCCGAGCACCACCCGGACGTGCCCGTAGCCGGTCTCGGCCAGGAAGCGTGCCGCGCGTTCGGTCACGAACGGGTCGATGTCCACCGACACGACGAGCCCATCAGGTCCGACGAGCTCCGCGATGAGCGCCGCGTTGCAACCACCACTGCCGACCTCGAGGACCTTGGCGCCTGGGCGCAGGGCGGCGCTTTCCAGCATGGCGGCCTGCAGCCAGGGCGCGCTCACCGAGCTCATCGCCCGACCGGCGGCATCGCGCTTGGTGACGACCACATCGTTGACCGCGTACGCCGCCTCCGGTGAGGCCTCCGGCGCGAACCGCTCGCGCGGGACCGCGGCGAAGGCCTCCCGCACGGCACCGGAGGTGATCCAGCCCTGTTCGAGCAGGGTGGACACCATCGCGGTCCGTAGCTGTTCGGGCGTCTGAGCTGGTGCGATGTCGGTGCTCATCGGCCTACGGTATCTCCGCGCCTGGCACGGCGGCGCGTGAACCAGCCGGTAGGTCGAAAGCGCGATCCAAGAGCTGGTGTGGCGCGTGGTGCCAACGGGAACGCTTCGTGCAGCGCCGTCTCTGCTCACGCACGCGCGGGACGGCGCTGCGCACTTCCAGGCGATACACGACACCGCCATCAAGGTCAACGAGGTACTGACCGGGCACGCCGCCAAGGTCGGGCTGAGCCACTGCGACGGCAAGGCCGAGTTCCTGCTGTCGAGCGATGCGCGCCTCGTGCTGGCCGACAGCCCGGGCACACCCGACGAAAGCCGCCTGATGTACAACGGCGGGCACTGCGGCAAGCAGGTCCTGCGGAACTGGTACGTGGCCAACGGGCTCGACATTCCAACCCGCCAGCTGATCGCCGACGGAGTGCCCCGGAGCCAGTGGCCTCAGCCGGCGCCCCTCCCGCCCGAGTTTCTGCCGGCGATGTCGGACCTCTACCGATCTCTGAGCGAGACCTGGACCGGCGAGCGCCGCTGGAACGCGCCGGACCTGCACGCCGCCACACGGGCGGTCAGCGACCTCATGGGTCAATGACGGCACACGACGACCAGCATTCAGGCATGCTCCTCGATATGGCGGGCGTGGGCCGACACCGCCACGCCCCCTGGGAGAACGGTGGACACATGGGCGGTTTGACCGGCGACCCCGCCTTCGCGGCGACGACGTTCGTGGTCATCGACTTCGAGGCCACAACCCCCACGGGCTATCCGGCCCAGCCGATCGAGGTCGCCGCTCTCGCACTCCGCTACGAGACCGGCGCCTGGACGACGGCCGGCAGGCCGTTCTCCTCGCTCATCAGGCCGCCCGCGTTCGCCCCCGTCACACCGGCCGTCACGGCCCAGACGAGATTGACCGCAGAGCAGGTGGGGCAGGCTCCCAGCCCGGCCGAGGCGCTGGGGTCACTCGATCGGCGATTCGCCGTGGGCAAGCAGTACCTGCTGGTCGCTCAACACGCCGCCACCGAGGCCAACCTCATTCACCACCAACGTGAGCACTGCCCGGCGCTGGCCCGCATTGACCTCCTGGACACGATTCCGCTGGCCCGATACCTCTTCCCTGGTCTGCCCAACTACCGGCTCGATACGCTGCTGGCGCACTTCTCCATCAAGCATCCGCCGGATCGCCACCGAGCCTTCGCCGACGTCGAGGTCACCGCCGAGGTGTTCATCCGGTTGGTCGGCGCCGCGGACGAGCATGCTGAGTTCAGCGATCTCGCGGCTCTGGTGAAGATCGCGGGACGTACCGCCAAGTGCAACATGCCCGCCCAGGGCGAGCTGTTCGATGTCCACCCCGCCAGCGAGGGAGGCATGGCTAACCGGTCTGAGACAGGACGGTAACCCATCATGATCAAACAACAGCCGGACCGCGAGCAGGTCCCGTTCTGGTTCGATCCGCTGTGCCCCTGGGCGTGGGTGACCTCACGCTGGCTCCTGGAGGTCGAACAGGTCCGGCCGGTGTCGTGCTCGCAGCTGGGACGGTTCCTGATCACCCGTGAGAGCCACCGGGATGTCGTTCCAGGGGGATGGCACGCCCGGCTCCGATCCCTAACGTCTCTGAAGCCGTGGAAGACACTGCGGAAACGTGATCGAAAAGATCGCGAATCATCGGCTACCGCTCGTTCAGCTCAGTAGCGACTTTATGCCACATCTGATCTGTCCAACATGCCGAACGGACCCCTAGATACTGCGCGTCAAGTAGCCAGCGACCCTACTTGAAGTACTTGATGCACGACCGAGAACCACCAGAGATAAGATCACCGGCGTTTGCGGCTGATCGCGGCTCGCGGGTAGGTCAGGCCGAGGTGCGCGGCCGGCGGATTGTTGAGGTAGTCACCCCAGATGCAGCCCGTGGAGTGGGGGCAGGTCTCCAGCCACGTGTTGCAGTGCCGGCACAGCAGGCCTTCTCCGAACTACCAGTGCGATCTTCCTCGTTGAGGTCGAGATGCACCGGGGTCGTCCGTCTGCCGGGTTCTGAGAGAGGGGCGGTCAGAGGGTGCTGGACCGCCCGGCGATCTGGTTGAAGGTGGGCAGGCCCAGGTGGATCACAGAAGGCTTGAGTGCGGCATCGAGCTGAGTCAGCTTCTCCTCGGCGCCCGCCAGGCTGATCTCCAAGCCCTCGACCTCGCCGAGCCAGCCTTCACGCTGAGCTTCGGCGATCCGATCAAACAGGTTGTCGCGGATCTCGATCAGGCGGTCACGCTGGGACGGTTCAGGCCGGAGGAGCGAACATCGGACGCAAGCTTCTCTGAACCAACGAGAGTGTGCCCTGTGATCAGGTGACGGGACGATCAGTCCTGAAGGGGAGGTCCGGTGTGGGGCCGGAGAACGGGCGCGAACGGCGCGGGTGTTAGTTTCCTTCCCGTGTTAAAACACCAGGACGAGACCAGGGCGGCCTACGACGGGGTCGTCGAGCTGTACGCGTCGATGTTTGCTAATCGGTTGGAGACGCAGCCGTTCGCGCGGAACATGATCGGCACCTTCGCCGAGCTCGTGCGTGGCACGGGGAACCTGCGTGCAGCCGACGTCGGGTGCGGACCCGGGCATCTGACAGCCATGCTGCACGACTTGGGGCTGGACTCCTTCGGGCTCGACCTCTCCCCGGCTATGGTCGCCCACGCCCGGCGGGCCCATCCGACGCTGCGGTTCGACGAAGCGCGAATGGAGGCCCTGCCGATCGAGGACGGCGCGCTCGGCGGAGTGCTGGCCCACTACTCGATGATCCATACCCCACCTGGAGAATTGCCCGCGCTGCTCGCCGAACAGGTGCGTGTCCTGACGCCAGGGGGCCTGCTCCTGGTGTCCTTCTTCGGGACCGAGGGACCGGAGCCGGTCCGCTTCGACCACAAGGTGGCGCCCGCCTATAGCTGGCCGGCGGAGCAGTTTGCCGAGTTGCTGACCGGGGCCGGACTCGTCACGGTTGCTCGGTTGCTCCACGACCCAGCGTCCGAGCGGGGCTTCCTCGACACCCATTTGCTGGCCCGCCGCCCGTAGAGCGTGGCCCGTGGCCTGGGTCGGGGTGGTGTAGATCATCCGCGTGGATGAGCTCGGCTAACTTGAAGGTCCTCTTGCCGTACTGATTCGTGTCGCGATCTGGCTGAAGCGGGGCATGCCGAGATCAACCACTTGGCGTTGACGGACTTGCTCTGCATCGAGCTGGGCGAGCTTCTCCTCTGCGCTGGCGAGGCTGACTTGGAGTCCTTCGATCTCACCGAGCCATCCCTCCTGTTCAGCTTCGGTGATTCGGGCGATCAAGTTGTCGCGGATCTCGGCAAGCCGTGCCCGTTGGGCCGGGTCAGGTCGGAGGAGCGAGCATCTGACACAAGCTTCTCTGAACCAACGAGAGTGTGCCCTGTGATCAGGTGACGGGACGATCAGTCCTGAAGGGGAGGTCCGGTGTGGGGCCGGAGAACGGGTGCGAATGGCGCGGGTGTTAGTTTCCTTCCCGTGTTAAAACACCAGGACGAGACCAGGGCGGCCTACGACGGGGTCGTCGAGCTGTACGCGTCGATGTTTGCTAATCGGTTGGAGACGCAGCCGTTCGCGCGGAACATGATCGGCACCTTCGCCGAGCTCGTGCGTGGCACGGGGAACCTGCGTGCAGCCGACGTCGGGTGCGGACCCGGGCATCTGACAGCCATGCTGCACGACTTGGGGCTGGACTCCTTCGGGCTCGACCTCTCCCCGGCTATGGTCGCCCACGCCCGGCGGGCCCATCCGACGCTGCGGTTCGACGAAGCGCGAATGGAGGCCCTGCCGATCGAGGACGGCGCGCTCGGCGGAGTGCTGGCCCACTACTCGATGATCCATACCCCACCTGGAGAATTGCCCGCGCTGCTCGCCGAACAGGTGCGTGTCCTGACGCCAGGGGGCCTGCTCCTGGTGTCCTTCTTCGGGACCGAGGGACCGGAGCCGGTCCGCTTCGACCACAAGGTGGCGCCCGCCTATAGCTGGCCGGCGGAGCAGTTTGCCGAGTTGCTGACCGGGGCCGGACTCGTCACGGTTGCTCGGTTGCTCCACGACCCAGCGTCCGAGCGGGGCTTCCTCGACACCCATTTGCTGGCCCGCCGCCCGTAGAGCGTGGCCCGTGGCCTGGGTCGGGGTGGTGTAGATCATCCGCGTGGATGAGCTCGGCTAACTTGAAGGTCCTCTTGCCGTACTGATTCGTGTCGCGATCTGGCTGAAGCGGGGCATGCCGAGATCAACCACTTGGCGTTGACGGACTTGCTCTGCATCGAGCTGGGCGAGCTTCTCCTCTGCGCTGGCGAGGCTGACTTGGAGTCCTTCGATCCCACCGAGCCATCCCTCCTGTTCAGCTTCGGTGATTCGGGCGATCAAGTTGTCGCGGATCTCGGCAAGCCGCGCCCGTTGGGCCGGGTCAGGTCGGAGGAGCGAGCATCTGACACAAGCTTCTCTGAACTTGCGGAGGTGACCTCAGTCTGGGTCCGTGGCATGCCACCCGGCGGTGACGCACCCTTCTTCCCAGTGCCACCATCCCTTGGCCTCGCCGTGTTCCAGCAGCTTGCGGATCCGGCGAAGGTCCGCGGACGGTGGGACATCCAGCGCGACCATCCTGAACTGCTCGATACCCTCGCCCGTGGTGCCGAGTCGATGAAAGGTCTCCAGCACGGTCTGCCGTGCAGCCTCTGACCCACCGTCCTTCAGCACGATTAGCCGAATGGTGCAGTTGTTCGATGCCCGAACCGTCTCTCCGGCCCACCACAGGCCGTCCTCGTCGACCTGCACTCTGATGATGTCGTCGCTCGCGACTCCTCGGACGAACCACGGGGTGTTGTCGAGGCGGACGGTTCCATCGCCCAGGTCCACCGCCCACAGGCTTTCGACGCTTGCGGGCGGCCAGCCGTCCTCGTCCACCTCCATTCGGAAGTGGAGCTTCACATGGTCGTCGCCGATGTTGGTCACCGCGCCATCATTCCTGGCAGTCGGCAGGATCGGAAGCGTCAACATCACGAGCACGGATCTGATCGGGAGACGGTGTTCCGAGGAACACCGTCGGTGAGCTGCGGTCGTGCCGGGCGTTGAGCTGGACGAGCTTGTCCTCGGCGCCGGCGAGGCTGACGCGGAGCCCTTCGACCTCGCCGAGCCAGCCTTCACGTTCGGCCTCGGCGATGCGGGCGATGAGGTTGTCCCGGATCTCCTCGAGGCGGGGGCGTTGCGCAGGGTCTGGCCTGAGGAGTGAACATCTGACACAAGCGTGCTCATGAACACAAGGGGTTGAGAATGCGCGGCCGCAGGTACCGACCGACACCTTGCGCTTCTCGAAGTGCGCCAGGAAGGCGTCCCACTCCTCGTCAGTGGGGGTCCGGTATTCTTCGCTGGGACGGGTGGCCCGGCGGCGGGCGATGAACGCCCTGTGTGCCTCGATCGTCTCGGCCGGGTAGACGGCCTTGTAGCCCATCGTCGTATCAATGTTCTTGTGGCCGCAGATCACTTGGGCGATGTGCGGCGGCAGGCCGTTCATGATGGCGTCGGTGACGAAGATTCTCCTGAAGTCGTGCGGAGAGATCGTGAGTGGTGTGCCGCTGGCGTCGGTGAGCCCGGTGCACGCGATCGCGCCGATCAGCAGCGTGCGCAGGAATGTAGGGGTGAAGGCCCGATGCTCGGTGCCGATCTGCCGCTGGAACAGCAGTGGCATCGGCGGGTTCCAGACCTTCTCGCGGACGTCGTAGAACGGCGCCAGCGGGATTGCTCCAGCCGAGCCGCGCAGTCGGCGGACGACGGAGGACAAGACGTCCGCCAGTTCTGGGCTGACCAGCAAGAGCCGCTCGGTGTCGGTCTTCGAAGGGGCGATCTGTAGCAGCGGCACGACCTCCCCGGTCGTCGGCAGCCGGTATTCGGTGATGCTGTGGTGACTCAGCTCCAGGAGTTCCTCGTTGCGGATGCCGGTCAGGCGCAGAACCTCGACGGCGGCGAACGCCCAGAATGCTTCTTCCTCCTCGAAGGACAGGTTCCGTCGACGCCCGGTGAAGGTCTCCTCGGCCCAGGTGAGGTGCCCTGCGGCCTTAGTCGTGACGGCTCGGCGCAGCAATCCCTCGGTGCCAGGGATCACCGCCCCGGGCTCGGTGGCCTGTGCGGACCGGAGCAGCTCGGCGGCCGTGAGCCTGCGACGGTTGGCAGTGTTGACCAGGACGGGAAGCACGGGAAGACGCTCTCGGGTGCGCTGATCCATCCGTGCCTTGCGGTGCTTGCGTTCCTTGACCTTGCGGATCTCGTCGTCGCTGATCGGGCAGCGAACCACCCACGGTCCCCAGCGACCCGGTTCCTCCGCGGCCCAGTGGGCGAGGTCGAGGTAGAACGCCCGGACCCGCATCAACTCGTCCTTGGCATTCAGCCGGGGGCTAGTGATCTCGATCGCGGCCCCGTCGGGACCGGTGGTGGTGCGCCGCTTGGTGCTCAAGTCTTCCTTCCAGGCGCGGGCCAGCGTCGGTGGTAACAGCAACGTGTCGATGCCCGGTGAGAGCGCTTCGATCCGCGCCCAGAACAGCCCCGCCAGAGTCCGTGAGACCGCGTCCAAGCTGGCGAAGTCCAGCGACGGCTGCCGCTCGCGAAGGTATTCCACCAGCAGGTCCCGAATCGGGCGGCACCGGATCGGATAGCGGTCCACGAGCTCTTCGATGCTCAGCTGGCCCAGGGCCTGGCCGAACGCCCGGATCGTGGCCGGGGCGTCGTCGGAGAAGACGCCCATCGTCCGCAGCCGCAGGTAGAAGTCGACCTTGTGCTGACCGCCGCGGACGTGGACCCGGCGTTGGGTGTCGAACAGTTCCACGCAGTCTCCGACGGTGATGTCCCGGATCAGCCCGCCCTTGCAGGCCAGGATGCTCGCGATCCGGGTCGCGGCGATCTGGGCGTCCTTGCTGGAATGCGGCTGCGCGGCGGCCATGTGCGCCAGTTGGCCGAACCCGTCGGGGTCGCGGGCCTCGGCCATGATCGTGGCCAGATGCCGATGGGTTCGAGTGAGCATCCACGGCAGGCTGGGACGAATCACATCACCGCCGACCAGCACGAGCAGCCCGGTCGACAGGTCGGTGCTGACGTACGACGCCTGCGGCCCGGCCTGCGAGTTCAGGAAACGCAGCGGGAGCTGCGTCCAATCCACGCCGGGAAGGTCTTTGGCGCCGCTGACGGTCCACCGCTCCTGCCAACTGTCTCCCGGCAGGCTCGACAGCCAGTCCAACACCTTCATCACTCCGCGCCGACGACCGGCCCGGGTGGCCTTGGCCACCGGCAGAAACGGCGCCGTGGTGAGCCGGCGCAGCACGTCCTCAGCCGATTCTCCAGTCGCTGGCCACCACACTTCGGCAGCCCGAGACGGGAACCGCTCCCGCAGCACGCTGTTCCGCGCCCGAGCCTGCTCGGCGGTCGCGTTCGCGGCCTGTAGCGGCTGACGCGTCGAGTGCTTCTTGGTGATGGTCATGACGACCGCCCGAACAGGACGTCCAGCGCCTCGGGATCGTAGCCCGGCGCCGGAGGCGGCGGCACGGGTTCGGCGTTCCGGCCGCTCTGGCGGGCGTGATGGGCCAGCACCTGGGCGACGACCTCGTCCTGACGCGGGGCGAGGTAGACCTCGGTGGTGGTCAGGTGAGCATGGCCCAGGACCCACTGCACATCGGTCAACGTCAACTGCGGATCGCAAACCATTCGGCCGGCGGCGGAATGTCGAAGGTCGTGCAAAGTCCAGTCCGCGCCGAAAGTGGCGTTGACCCGCTCGAACATGCGGTGGGCGCCGTGATAGGTCAGCGGCCGGACCGGACGCCGCAGGGTCCACCACACCGGCTGCGCCTTGCCCCGCGGTATCAGCCCGTGCATTTCCTGCTGGTAGAGCCGTAGCCACACGAACGCGTCCGCCGACGCCGGCACCTGCTGCCGGGCCCGGGAGCCCTTTCGGACAACGCTGATCAGCTGCTGGCCTGGATCGACATCGCACTGGCGGATGCCGATCAACTCCGAGGCCCGGACCCCGCTGGAGACCCAGAACGCGATCAGGGCCCGGTCTCGGTTCGACGGCAGCGCAGCGAACAGCGTGTTGAACCATTCGTCCGGGATCGAGCGCGGGATGCGCCGTGGGACGCTGGGCCTGTAGCGACCCGTCTTCTCCGGCACCCAGGCGTCCATCGGGTTGTGGTGCGCGTGCACGCGGCCGGAGCGACGCGCCAGGTCCAGCGGAAACGGGTTGAGCAGCGGCCCGGAGCCTGCATCGCGATGCAGATCGTAAAACCGCCGCAGCACCGTCTCGCTGTGAACGACGGTCGAAGGGGCATAGCCCGGTCCTAACGTCGGCTTCCCGGTCACCGGATTCGGAGTTCCCGCGACCCGCGCCGATCGCCGCGCCCCAGCAGTCGCCCTGGGCTTGACCGAGCCTTGGATCCAGCAGCTGAAGTCCCGCGCCTCCACACGCGTCGCCCGATCCCAGGCCACGTCGACGGCGTGCAGGAACCGCCACCACCGCAGCAGATCCATGCCATAGGAGCGAACGGTTGCCGCCGCCTTCCCGGCCGCCAGCAGCTCCTGGAAGAAGACCGCGGCCGGCTCCACGGGCACGCCACCGGCGTCGATCAATCGATAGGGCTCGTACCGGTCGCCGGTCTCCATCAGCCGACCCGATCGAGCGACCACCAATCTCGATAGATCCCGCCCGGGAAGACGCTCGTCCATCATGACCGCAGACCGTACTGCCCAAGAACCGAACCCGTGCTCTGAACTGCACAATCCCCGTGGTTCGTTCAGTCAACGGGGCGTGCTCGTGGATGCACGACGTTCCGAAGGCCCGAGCGCAGGTTCCCAGAGAGAGCTTGCGCTTCTCGAAGTGGGCGAGGAAGGCGTCCCACTCCTCGTTCGTCGGGGTCCGGTATTCCTCGCTGGGACGAAGCGATCGTCGACGGGCGATGAATGCGCGGTGCGCTTCGATGGCGTCTGCCGGGTAGATGGCGTTGTAGCCCATCGTGGTGTTGATGTCGGAGTGACCGGCCAGGACCTGTGCGATATGGGGCGGCAGGCCGCTGCGGATTGCGTCGGTGATGAAGATTCTTCGGAAGTCGTGAGGAGCGAAGTCGAGGGGCTCGCCCGCGGAGTCGGTGAGCCCGGTTCGTTTCAGGACCTCGTTAAGACCATCGCGGATCATTTGGCGGGACACCGGCGTGCGCTGGCCTCCGTATGTCCACTGGAACAGCAGCGGCATCGGCGGGTTCCAGATCTTCTCCGCAACGTCGTAGATGGGCAGCATCGGGATCGCGCCTGTTCGAGGGTCACGGACGCGGGCGATGACCGTGCTCAGGACGTCGGCCAGCTCTGGGCTGACAAGGAGAAGCCGTTCCTCGTCTGTTTTCGAGGGAGCGACCTGAAGCAGAGGCACTATGTCACCGCTGGTGGGCAGCTTGTATTGGATCAAGGCGTGATGGCTGGCCTCCAGCATCTCCTCGATCCGGACACCGGTGTGCTGCAGGAATTCGATCGTGGCCCAGGCCCAGAATGCCCGCTCCTCGAGCAGCCCCAGATGAATGCGTCGGCCGGACTCGTCGTAGGCCCGGAACGGAGTCGACGAGTCCTTCTTCTGGCGCGTGTAGGTCCTGCCTCTGAACATGAACTGGCCGCCGAGTGGGGCGACTCGGAGGGCGTCCATCCCCTCCTGGGCCTCCGTCCAATTCGCCCTGGCGGCACGGACAACGGTGGACAGCGCGGGCAGTCGTTCGCGGGTGCGCTGGTCCATCTTCGCCTTGCGGCGCTTCTCGTGCTTGGAGGTACTGGCATCGGCGGCGCTGACCGGGCAAGGAGCAACCCACGGGCCCCAGCGTTCTGGTTCCTCGACGGCCCAGTGGGCCAGGTCGAGGTAGAGGGCTCGCACTCCGAGCATGAGGCTGCCGTAGTTGGCGCGCTCCGATATTGCCTCGTGGACTGTGCCATCGGGCAGCCGGCGGCGCGTGACTTTCGTCCGGCTGGCCTGCTTCCATGCGCTGACGACCTCGGACGGCAGCCGGAGTGTGTCGATGCCGGGCTGAATGCGCTCAATCTGCAGCCAGAAGTTCCTCACGAGCGTCCGTGACGCGTCCTCCAAGGACGTGTAGTCCATGGTGGGCTGGCGTTCCTTGAGGTACTCGACCAGCAGGTCCCGGATCGGCTTGGACTGCGGCTGGTAGCGGTCGACGAGCTGCTCGACCGAGACTTGGCCGGACGTTCGGTGCAGGAGCCTCAGTGACACGGGTGCGTCGGGCGGCAGGTGACCCAGGCTCTTCACCCAGGAGTAGAACAGGCTTTGTCCGCCCGACGTGGCCCGTTGAGCTCGATGCTCCTCCATGTACTCAATGGCGTCTCCGACATTGATGTCGGCCAAGCCACCTCCCTTGGCGATGACTAGCTTGACCAGCACGTTCTTGGCGAGAATGCCGAGATGGGAGGACCATGCCTCTGGGCCCACCAACTCCTGAAGGCGGGCGAAGCCATCAGGGTCACGGTGCCGGGTGATGATGGCACGCAGATTGGTCGAGGTCCGGGTGAGCTGCCAGCGGAGCGATGGCCGGAGCACGTCGGCGCAGACCAGGGCGAACAGGCCGGTGTTGAGGATGCCGTTCGCATTCGCCGCGTTGTAGCCGACCCAGGTCGCGTTGAGCTCGTTCCACTGTGCCCCGGTGCCACTCGCCGCGGGAGATGCGTTCCAGCGTTGCTGCCAGGTGTCGCCCGGCTGCTTCAGGAGCCAGTGCAGAATGAGTGTTGCGCCCCGGCGCCGGTAGAAGTGGGTGCTCTCGCTCGCGGCCCGTAGCGGAGGTCGGTTCAGCCGGGCGACGACCTCGTCATAGGAATGGCTGGTGGCAGTCCAGTCGTCCTCGTAAGGCCGCGGCGGGAAACGTTTCTTGGCGGCCCGGAGGGCCTCGCCGGCGAGCGGCTGAGCGTCTCGGATGGCGGTCGAAGCGACCAAGGTCTCAGTGCTCGTCACCACGAGTTCCCGAAGAGAGTCTTCATCGAGTCGGAGTTGTAGCCAGGAGCCGGCGGCGCCGGTGGCCGGTCGCGCTGCTCGGCCCGGCGTGCATGATGGGCGCGGACGCGTTCGATTACCTCGTCCTGACTGGCCGGAAGGTAGAGCTGTGTGGTCGTCAGATGTGCGTGACCGAGGACCCATTGGACGTCGGTCAGAGGCATGTTGGGGTCGCGGGCGAGTCGGTAGGACGCGGTGTGGCGTAGATCGTGGAGCGTCCAGTTCGCTCCAAGAAGATCGTTGGTCCGGTTGAACATCGCCCGCGCCGCGTCGTAGTTCAGCGGACGCCACGGCCGCCTCAGCGTCCACCACAACGGCAGGTTCTTGCCGTGCGGGACGCCGTCTCGCCGGGCCTCCTCCTGGTAGAGCCGTAGCCAGACGAAGGCGTCGGTTGAGCAGGGAAGCTGCTGGTAGGCCCGGGTTCCCTTCCGAATCACGCCGACCAACTGCTGACCGGGAAGGGCATCACGCTGCCGACTGGTAAGGAGCTCTTCGGCGCGGGCAGCGTTGGAAACCCAGAAAGCCAGCAAAGCGCGGTCCCTGTTGTGGCGGAGGGCGGCGAAGAGTGCATTGAACATCTCGTCGGGGATGCGCCGGGGTGCACGCTTCGGGATGACCGGCCGGTAGCGGCCTGCCCGTTCTGACTTAAAGGGCTGGTCAGGCTTGTGGTGGGCGTTCGCGCGGCTGCTGCGACGGGAACGGACAAGCGGAAACGGGTTGATGATTGGCCCGGTGCCCTCGTCCAGGTGGAAGTCGTAGAACGTGCGCAGCACGGTTTCGCAGTGTGCCCGAGTCCTCGCGGCGTACTGCGGGCCGGGCGAGGCCTTGCCCGTGATGGCGTTCGGCGTACCGGGGATCTTCTTCCTCGTCATCCGCGGCTTCGGCGCCGTCTTCTCGGAGTAGCCGGCGTTCCGGTGTCTCCAGTGCAGGCGCTGCGGCTTGTTCGCGATCTGCATCCACCGGGTGAAGTCTCGTGCATCCGCACGAGTAGCCCGGTTCCACTCGATGTCGAGCGCCCACAGGAACCGCCACCAACGCAGCAGGTCCATGCCGTATGACCGGACCGTGGAGGCGGATTTGCCCTCTGCCTGCAGCTCGGCGAAGAAGGCCCGGACGGGGCCGACGACAATGCCACCCTGGTCGACTATCTGGTACGGCGCCCACTGATCGCCGGTCTTTTGTAGCCAGCCCAACTCGGGCAGGACGAACGTCGCCAAGTCCCGCTCGGGGACATCACCTTGAAGCATCCCGAGAAGCTAGCGGAGAAACGCGTTGACCTGCAAGAACACATGAGTTAGTTCGGTCAACGGGCCGCGGACCTGGAGACTGACCGGGTCGTGGTCGACGAACACGCCGATGGTGCTGTGGCACGCGTGGCAGGCAGGGCCCTGGGCCGCGATCAGCGCACTGATGATCGCGTCCAGAGCCGGCCCCTGGAACGGCGGCCATCGCGCGCTGTCTTGTTCGACAGGGCATCGCTCGCGTCGTCTGACAAGAGCAGGGTCGGCCTCGGAATCGAGGGCAAGCACCGCCCAGCGCACGGTCCTGCTGCCGCACAGGCCCTCCTCCGGCCGGATGCCCGGGGGTGGGTTGACCCGACAGTGCTGTCCATCCGCGCTCCACCACTTGCACCATTGCTCGTGCGGCAGGGCCGGGGACGGCGGCTTCTTCAGTCCTCGCCACGCCCGAGCGCAGAGGTATCGCGTGCCAAGGCGCAGGTGGTAGGGCCGTCGTCGCCGAGCACCGCGATCGCAGGGGTGACCGCGGCGCATCCGATGAGAACTCCGGGGAAGACCATTCCCAGGAACATCCAGTCCTTCCTGTCACCCCCGTCGTCCACAAGTCTCGAGGAAGGCGGGAGGCCGACCCGGCGGAACCATGGAGGGGTCTGTGGGATCGGCCTCCCGCTGTTGTCCGGTCAGCGGTCCGTGCACGGCGTCCATGGCCGTGCCGGACTCGACAGCGTCGTACCTGTTCCTGGCGAACTGCCCGCAACGAGCGCGCGATTTTGTGGATCGTCCGCACGGGGACGGTGGCAATCGGTGCCAGCACTTTCCGGATCAGGGCCCGGCCGGGCGGCACACCGCGCCGGCCGGAGGCAGGCTGAGGCTGGTGAGATAGCGGTTGACGTGAGCGATGATGCAGGAGTTGCCGGAGTTGTAGAGGCCGTGGCCGTTCCCCTGGTACTGGATCGCGCCCGAGCCGGGGACGTGCCGCACGATGCCCGCCGAATTGCCGAAGTCCGTCAGGGAGCCGACGCCCAGGTAGGGCGGCAACCTCTTGGCGGGCAGCGGCGCGGGCGGGTTGGTCGCGGGGACCGGCCAGCCGACGCAGCCGAGCGAATGCCACAGCTCGGTCCCGGCGAGGTTCGGCAGCAGACGCTCGCCCTCGCGTCGCTTGTCCCGGTACTCCTCATAGTCCCGGAAGCCGAGGCCGTCCAGGCAGTGGGTCATGTTCATCCCGATGAACGAGGGAACCTTGAGGCTCTTCGTGCTCTGCCGGACATAGTCGGCGAACCCCGAGGCGTCACCGCCGGCGGCCCGCGCGATCGCGTCGGCGAGCTGCCTCCAGCGGGGGTACTCAGGCGCGGAGCCCGGTTGGATGACGCTGGGGGCGGCAGCCTCCTTGATGTCGAACCCGCTGTAGGCGATGCGCGGCAAGGCGCCCCTGACCGGCACCGGGTCACGGTCGGCCCGCGCCACCAGCGCCCGCCAGACCTCGCCCACGTCCTGGCCGTGCAGCGCGCAGGCGGTGTCGGCCGCGCACCAGGCGGCGAAGCGCGTGAAGGCCTCCTCATGAGCCAGCCTGCCCTGCGCGCGATCCGCCCATGGGTCGACGGAGCCGTCGAACACCATCGCGCGCACCCGGCCCGGGAACAGCCGAGAGTAGTCGATCCCGGGCCTGCCACCGTAGGAGTTGGCGACGAAGCTCAGCTGCTCCTCCCCTAGCGCGGCGCGAATCGCCTCCATGTCCCGCGCCACGGAGGCCGAGTCCATATGGTCGAAGAACTCGGGGTCGGCGGCGCGGCACCGCTCGGCCGCCGCCCGGTTACGCCTGCCCAGCTCGACGAATTCCGCTCGGGTATCGGGCCAGGTGATCCAGGGGCCGGAGACGAGGCAGTCGTAGGGCAACACGCCCTTGTCGATGGTGTTGCGGGGCTCGACGCTGACCACGTCGAACCGTGCGCGCAGCTCGGCGAAGCTGCCCGCGCTCGTGCTCAGGGCCGCCACACCGGAGCCGCCCGGCCCGCCCGGGATCGCGAACACCGTGCCGATTCGGCGCTGGGCGCCGGTGGTCGGCAGCAGGCCGACGGTCAGCTCGATCTTCCGCCCGGACGGCTCTGCCCAGTTCAGGGGCACCGTGATCGAGGCGCAGCGCATCTCCTTGACCAGGTCCTGGTCCGCGCAGTCGGCCCAGGCCAGGGCCGAGGGGCCCGCGCCGGGCGAAGCGGCCACGGGCACCGCCGGGACAACGACGGCCACGGCCGCGCCGATCGCCAACGCTTTGATCCGGCGTCCGGCCGGGGCGATCACCGTGGCGCCCGCCGTCAGCGCGGCGGCCACGTACCCGAAAAGCAGTCCCGCCGCCAGGGCGGGCGGCAGGTTGCCGCCGCCGACGCCCGCGATCTGCAGCGGCAGGTTCTCGATCATGAACGAGCCGGCCTGCGCGCGCAGCGGCATGGGCAGCGTCTTGGCAACCACCGGCAGCACCACGATGATCACCGTCAGCACAACCAGCGCGCCGGGGGTGGACCGGACGGCGGCCCCCACGCCGAGCCCGATCAGCGCGACCGCGGCCATCGACAGCCCGGCGGCGATCATAGAGGTGAGCACGCCCGGCTGCGACAACGACGTGCCCAGCGTCACCCCACCGCGCAGCAGTTGCCCGGCACGGTCGCCGAGCACCGCCATCGAGGCGGCGTGCATGGCGAAGGCCAGCACCTGGCCCGCCACCAGCGTGACTGCGGCCAGCCCCGGCACCTTGGCCAGCAGCAGCACCTGCCGCCGCGGCACCGCGACCAGACTCGTCTGGATCATCTTGGTGCTGTACTCGGAGGTGATCGTCAGGGCGCCCAGCACGGCGAAGACGAAGTAGGCGACCGCGATGCCGTTGCCGATGCCGTCACCGTTGGTGGGGAAGGCCAGTCTCTCGTCCGCCGTCTGATTGTCGAAACCGCGGCCGATCATGAACGCGATCCCGGCGCAGGCGCCGACGGCCGCCACCGAGCAGGCCAACAGGTAGAGGTTCGAGCGGAGCGAGCGCAGCTTCAGCCACTCCGAGGCGATCACGTCAATCATTGCGCGGCCTCCTGCGCGGTCCTGTACTCGGTGCTGTCCCCCGTGAGCCGCATGAATGCCTCCTCCAGCGACGCGCCGCGCGGCGACAGCTCGGCCAGCGTGATTCCCGCCGCCAGCGCCAGTGCGCCGATTTCGGCCGCAGCCAGGTCGCGCACAGACAGGGCGCCGTCGTCCCGGGCTGTCACCGTCGCGCCGTGGCCGCGCAGGACGGAGGTGAGCCGCTCGGGATGAGGCGTGCGGACGAGTACGTCGCCCTGGAAGTATCCGGCCAGGGCGTCCATGGCGGTGCCGGCGATCAGCCGGCCCCGCCCGATGATGAGCACGTGGTCGGCGGTGAGCGCCAGCTCGTTCATCAGGTGGCTGGACAGCAGCACGGTACGGCCCTCGCCGGCGAGCGTGCGCAGCAGGTGGCGCAGCCAGCGGATGCCCTCCGGGTCCAGGCCGTTGAGCGGTTCGTCGAGCATCAGCGCCGCCGGGTCACCGAGCAGCGCCGCCGCGATGCCCAGCCGCTGCTTCATCCCCAGCGAGAACCCGCCGATCCGCCGATCCGCGACGCCGGCCAGGCCGACCTGCTCCAGCACCGCGGCCACCCGGCCGGCGCCGATGCCGTTGCTACGGGCCAGCCAGGCGAGGTGGGCGCGGGCGCTGCGGCCGCCGTGCACCGCCCCGGCATCCAGCAGCGCGCCCATCGTGCGTAGGGGGCGGCGCAGCGACACGTACGCGCGCCCGCCCACCAGGGCCTCCCCCGCCGCGGGGCTCTCCAGCCCGAGCACGGCCCGCATGGTCGTGGACTTTCCGGCGCCGTTCGGACCCAGGAATCCGGTCACCAGGCCCGGTTCCACCGTGAAAGTCAGGTCGTCCACGACGACCGTGCGGCCGTACCGCATGGTCAGGGCCCGCACTTCGATCACAACTTCCCCCTGTTGATGGGACTCGGAATTCAGGTGTCGTGATCAGCCTGCTGGCCGCGAAGGCGGGTCTCCATGGGTCTCAGCCCACCGGAGCGGGTAGGCATTTCCCACCTGGAGGGTGGGGCCAGCCCCACCCCCGCAGGTGCGGCGGCAGGGCAGACTGCACCATGTGAGGCGGACATGACCCGCGCCGGGTGGCGCCAGGAGCGAGGCCGGGCACTGGCTTGCGGCCCAAGCGCTGAGCATGGCGGCCGTGCTGCGGGACCCCGGGCTGGCGCGCTCACGCGGCTGGTGCCGGTGGTGGTGGGTGCCGCCCTGGCGCCGGTCTCCGGTGGCCAACCCGTCGTCCGTGCTTACTCCAACGCCGCCTGGGATCCTTGATCGACGAAACCTCACCCGGTGGCGCCCCATATGACTCACGTACTCCGACCCGGAATCCCAGGTAGCCGGCTCGTGAACCCAGACCGACGGGCGGCAGGAGCGCATTTCGCGCCCTCGCACAGGATGGAGACGGTGATGCGGCTGAGGACGGCGAGCGCGCCGTTGCGACCTTGAGGAGCTGGAAGCTGCCGACCAAGGCTGCGCTGTTGCTCGCGTCCTGCCACGCCCTCGCCCATTGTTGCGTCATCCCCTTGACATGAACGACATGGTCACGACGCGATAAAACTGGCGCGTCCCGGTGTGGGCGGCGATACCGTTCGAGGATGCGGCGGTGTGGGGAATGCGGCCACTGGGAACCCGCCGGAGCGCCTCACTGCAAGCGATGCGCCGGTAGCGTCGACGGGATCGTCGAATCCGGATGGCGCGAGTTCGTCACGCAGGAGTTCGGCACACTGGCCGCCCTGGACGAGCTCGACGTCGCCGAGATGGTGATCGACGAGCCCAACAGGCATCTATCGCGGGTGGTGGACGCCGCCTACGACCGGCTCACCTGCACCGAGTGTGGCGGCAGGCTGAGTCGGGGTCCGGCCGGCTGCACTACCTGCGACCTGGCGAACGGGTTCCGGTATGTTGCCGTCGAGATCGACCGGCCCGGTGTCCCGCCAGGCAACGAGTTCTTGATCTTGCCGGTTTTCTCCTTGTGCATGGTGCGTTCGCGGGCGCGTTTGTCCTCGATGTTGATGATGGCCAGCCAGAGCAGTTTGACCACGGCGTCGTCGCCGGGGAAGTGCCCGCGGGCCTTGGTGACCTTGCGCAGTTGGTAGTTCAGGGACTCGATGCTGTTGGTGGTGTAGAGCAGCTTGCGGACCGCCGGGGAGAAGGCGAAGAACGGGGTGAAGCGGTCCCAGGCCGTTTCGAACACGCGGCCCATGATGGGCGTGGCGGCGGCAGCGAGCAGGCTCGAGGTGATGACCCAGGTCGCGTTGCCCGGCTTGGTGCCCAGCAGGTGTGGCAGGTCTTTCAGTACTGGGATGAGCAGGGTCTGCATCACCGAGACCACGACGCCCACGAAGGCAAGCACCGGGACGAGGGCTCCGCTCGCTCTGGCTGCGGGTCGGTCGCTCGACGTGTACGTCATGTGGGACGGCCTCCAGGCCGGGGGCGGGTGGTTCCGTACGGAATGCCGGATCCACCCGGCTCGGCCCGTGGATTCCCACAGGCTGAGCCAAGTGGCGACGGTCGCGCCGTCCGCCGAGGCGTTGAGGGCCTCGCGCTCGCGGGCGGTGAGCGGGGCGGGCCATGGCTCACTCGGAGGCGGATGCACTCTTCGTCGGGCCGGCTGTTGCCCATGGGCCGAGGGCGAATCCATCACTGTTCCGTCGGACTTCCAGGGCGCCTGCACCGCCGAAGTGTGCAGGGACGAGCACCTCCTGTTCGTCGGCCGCCCGCCCGAGAATCCGCCGGCGGCTGGCCACCGCTTGTTCCGGGGCCAGGCAGGCGTTGCTGTTGAGGCAGGGGTCGAGGATCTGCACAGGGCTGTGCAGCAGATCTCCGACGAAGACCGCCCGGTCCCCGCGGGAGGCGAGTCGCAGCACCGACGAGCCGGGAGTGTGGCCGGGCGCGGACTCCAGGGTGAGGTGTTCGTCGATGCGGTGGTTGCCGTCCCACAGGACGGCCTGTCCGGCCTGGTGGATGGGCGCGATGCTGTCTTCGTAGATCAGGCGGTCGGCCTCTTGCGCGCCGTTGCCGTACGCGTTGTCCGGGCCGTAGTGGAAGTCGTCGGCGGCGGGAATGAGGTACTGGGCGTTGGGGAACGCCGGTACCCACTGCCCGTCCGCGTCGACGGTGTTCCAGCCGACGTGATCGACGTGCAGGTGGGTGTTGACCACAACGTCGACATCCTGCGGGCGAACTCCGGCCCTCGCCAGGATGCCGAGGAAATCACTCCGGGCCTGGTGGAACGGCCCCATGCCTGGCCGTTCACGCCCGTTGCCCGCTCCGGTGTCCACCAGGACGGTCCGCCCGCCGCTGCGCAGCACCCAGCTCTGCAGAGCAAGCACCGCCAAGTCGCTGTCCGGCTGCCAGTGGTCCGGCGTCAGCCAGTTTTCGTTGTCCTTCCACACATCGGCACCGGTTCCCGGGAACATGCCGGAGGTGGGCAGGAATGGTTTGTGCCACTCAACGACTCGGATGACCTCGACATCCCCCAGCATCATGCTCTGCACACGCTCGTTCTCGTTCGTCATGTGCTCGACCTTAAGAAAGATCGAACGATCCTCTCAATGCGCAACCACCTCAAAAAGATACGAATCCGTCTCATGCCTTATATGACAGCTATATTGGGCGGATGGATGTGGTGAGTGACGCGATCTCCGCCGTTCACCTCGGGCACCCGTGGTTCCACCGGATGCGGACGAGCGGGAGCTGGTGCACGCGGCTGGATGCGTACGACGGCGCGGGCTTCCACGTCGTACTGAAGGGCAACTGCTGGCTCCTGACCGACGGTGGCGCCTCGGTGTCCCTCAGCGTGGGTGACGCGGTGCTGCTGCCTCATGGCACGGGCCACGTGATCGCCAACTCTCCCCTCGATGCGGCGGTCGCGGCGCGGAAGGCGGTGCCGTTCGAGCAGTGGCTCGGGGAGACGGGGCCGCGAGCCCGGCCCGACCGTGACGGGACGGAGATGCTCTGCGGCAGATACTGGCTCGATTGCAGCCGCATGCACCCGCTGATGACGGAGCTGCCCGAGATCGTCCACCTTCCCAGCCGCGTGGGCGCCCACCTCGAACTCCGTGCCGCGATCGATCTGCTCGCCGGTGAGCTGGACGAAATACGGCCCGGCTCCTGCGTGGCGCTCCCGAACCTGCTCGACCTCCTCTTCGTCTACATGATCCGCGCATGGATGAACGAGACCACCAGCGGAGCCTGGCCCATCGCACTGGGCGACCCGGTGACGGCCGCCGCCCTGCGGGCGATGCACTCGCAACCGGCCGCGCCGTGGAGCATCGACCGCCTGGCCGCAGAGGCGGGCGTCTCCCGCCCCACGCTGGCGCGCCGGTTCACCACCCTGGTCGGCCGCCCGCCGATGGCGTACCTCACCTGGTGGCGCGTGATCCTGGCCGCCACCCTGCTGCGCGACACCAAGGAAACCCTGGCCACCATCGCCGACCGCGTCGGCTACGGCAGCCCGTACGCGCTCTCCCACGCTTTCCAGAGGGAGTTCGGCACCACACCGGGGCGGTATCGAGAGGCCACGAGCCGACGTGGGACGTCCGACGACTCCCCGCCCTGATGTGGTTCCCTGGGCCAAGGGCGCGCGCTGGGGCCACACCCTGGAAGTCGACCACCGCCAGCACCTCGAAACCGCTGCCACAGTTCCCTCCCTTTCCTGCATGGATCACCTGCGGAAGGCTGCCCAGGAGCCCCGGCATGACGGCGCAGGCCGGAAAGCAGCCACAAGGTGTCAAGGTGGCCTACGTCGGCGCCGCGATGAGCCTGAACTACTCGGCCGAGATGATGCGCGGCGCGGCCTACGCGGGCCGCGAGGCGGGAGTCGAGGTCCAGGTCGTCGCCCCGCCAGGCCCGGACGGTCCGGCCCAGGTCGACCTCTTCCGCGAGCTGCCCGCCACCGCCGAGGACGGCATCGCCGTCATGACGCTGAACCCCGGCCCGTTCCCGCAACCGATCGCCGAGGCGGTCGCCGCCCGCGCATCTCCGAGTCGTTGGCCTCGACCTTGCCGACGTCCGTCTTTCAGCCCCACAAGGGCGAACTACGCATCCGCGGCAAGGACGGTTGACCGAACGGAGGGCTCATCCGCCGGATCGAGAGGGTCCTGTCTGCGAAGACCACCTCCACGCACCTGGCGACGCTGCGCGAGGGCGGGGTGCTCACCTCCCGGCGCGAGTGGAAGACCGTCTACTACCGGGCCAACCCCGACGGGGCGCGGTGGGCGATGGCCCTGCTGCCGGTGGTTGCGGCTGACGGTCCGGGCTTGGCAGCACATGTCAGCTTAGGCGCTCATCTAATTTGACGACTCTCTAATCAGTGGTTCAGAATCTGAGCTGTTTAGATGAGCTTCTATGTAGGAGGTGCGCGATGCGCGCTCTGCTCACCCGCCTGCGCCGCCCCGCCGCCATCTCGGGTGACGTCTCGGGCTTCACCTTCAACGAGGCGACCGCGGAGGTGTGCGACCGCACCTGCCGCGCGGAGGCCGCCATCGACCGCGCCCGCACCTCCGTCTTGTCGTCCCTGTCCTTCCGCTGACCCTCGCGCCCTTCTGGAGAGCCGTCATGAGTGACCGTTGCTGCGGCACCGTTGCCGTCGAGATCGAGCAGTTCGCCACCCCTCAGCAGGCCGCCTCAGGGCAGACGGGCAACCTGCCCGTCGTCGTGATCGGCGCCGGCCCGGTCGGCCTGGCCGCCGCCGCGCACCTGGCCGAGCGCGGCATCGACTTCACGGTCCTGGAGGCCGGTGACCGCGTCGCCGCCTCGGTGGCGCAGTGGGGCCATGTGCGGGTGTTCAGCCCGTACCGGTACAACATCGACGCCGCCGCCCGCCGCCTGCTGGAGGCCGACGGCTGGAGCGCCCCCGACCCCGACTGGCTGCCGACCGGCGCCGAGCTCATCGACGACTACCTCGCCCCGCTGGCCAAACTGTTCGGCGACAAGGTACGGCTCGGCGCCAAGGTGAGCGCGATCAGCCGCCTCGGCTACGACCGCGTCCGCACCGCCGGCCGCGACCAGGCCCCGTTCCTGATCCGCCTGGCCGACGGCACCGAACTGCAGGCCCGCGCGATCATCGACGCCTCCGGCACCTACACCAGCCCGAACGTGCTCGGCGCCAGCGGCCTGCCTGCCCACGGCGAGCACGAGGTGTTCATCGACCACGCCCTGCCCGACGTGCTCGGCGCCGACCGCGACCGCTACGAGGGCAAGCGCGTGCTGGTCGTCGGCGCCGGCCACTCGGCCGCCACCACCCTGCTCGCCCTGGCCGAACTGGAGAACACCCCGATCACCTGGGCGATCCGCGCCGGCAACGCCACCCGCACCTACGGCGGCGGCGAGGCCGACGCGCTGCCGGCCCGCGGCGCGCTCGGCACCCGGCTGCGCGCCCACGTCACCTCCGGCCGCATCCAGCTCCTGACCGGCTTCTTCACCCACCGCGTCCACACCACCAACGAAGGCGTCGAGGTGATCAGCCGCGACCCCTCCGGCCACGAACAGACCGTCACCGTGGACCGCATCGTGTCGGCCACCGGCTACCGCCCCGACCACTCCATCGCCGCCGAACTCCGCCTCGACCTCGACCCGATGCTCGGCTCCCCCCGCGCCCTGGCACCGCTGATCGACCCCAACCAGCACTCCTGCGGCACCGTCCCCGCCCACGGCGCCGACGAACTCGCCCACCCCGAGCCCGGCTACTACGCGGTCGGCGTCAAGAGCTACGGCCGCGCACCGACGTTCCTCATGGCCACCGGCTACGAGCAGGTCCGCTCGGTCGTGGCAGCGATCGCCGGAGACTGGGAGGCCGCCCGCGACGTCCAGCTCAACCTGCCCGAGACCGGCGTGTGCTCCTCCAACCTGGCCGAAGCGCAGGAACAGCGGGTCGGCCTGGCCACCGGCATCACCGGCGGCCTGCTCGCCACCCCCCTCCCGCTGGCCACCGTCGGCGCGAGCGCCGAATCCGGCGGCGGCTGCTGCGGCTGAAAGGAACAACCCCGATGTCCGACGGCTACCCCACCGCCGCCCAGAAAGAGGCGCTGCGCCTCATCTGCGACCACGAGCCGATGCCCGCCCACCGGCTGGCCGACGCCCTGGTCGCCGCCCGCAGCCCCAGCACCAACCCCGGCTACGCGCCGGCGATCGCCCGGATGGCGGGAACGCTCGCCTGGCGGCTGCAGGCCCAGGGCCTCATCGCCGAGACCCGCACCGGCGGATGGGCTACCACGGCTGAAGGCCGAGCGCTGATCGCCTGTCCGGCATGACTCCCCCCGCCGAGACCGCTGGGAGGGTGGAAGCCCCTACTTCTCTTCAGAGGAGACCGCATGTACGCGATCGATAGCATCACCGGGACGGGTTCGTCGCTGCCGCGGGTGGCGAGGAGGGCCAGCAGCAGTTGCAGGGCCAGGGTGGTCTTGCCGGTGCCGGGGCCGCCGGTGATGATCAGGCGGCGGCTCCGCCAACCTGATCTTCAACCTTATCGCTTGCCGCATCGCTCCAGATTTCTTAGCTCAGCTTGGCCTTGCCGCCGTAATAGGTGACCGGGAGCAGCACCGTGCCCCCTCCTACGCCGAGACCGGCTTGTCCGGATCGAGGTGGCGGTAGATCGTGGCGCGGCTGACGCCGAGCCGGTCGGCAATCTGCTGGACGGTGTAGCGGCGCTTGCCGTCCTCGCCCTTCATCTCATACAGCGCGCGGGCCATCTCCACCCCATGGGCGTCCAGGGCCGCCCGCCGACGCGGCCTGGCTGTACTCGCCCGCAGGCTGGGTGAGCGCCGGAC
>NZ_JBFALF010000057.1:0-55830 GCF_040656115.1 Nonomuraea sp. NPDC050202
CGGCCCGCTGGGTGAGGTTGCCGTCCACGCTGAGGGTGTAGGCGTGGTCGTAGGCGTTGGCGCCGGTGCCGGGGGTGCCGGTCGCGCAGGTGCCCTGGACCAGCTTGTCGCCGAGGGGTACCTGGAGTCGAAGCCGAGGTCGGGCATTTGCGTGGCTCTGTGGCCGGCCGCCTCGGCCGCAGAGGTCCCGCAGCCGGAACACCTCACCCTGCCGCCCGTACGGGGGTTCGATCTGAGGTCGGGTTTCCCCGACCTGGCCGCGTTCCCGCGCCAGGAGTGGCTCGCCGCCACCCGGCATGTGCTGCAGCGTGTACCCAACAGCGCGCTGGGCTACCGGGACCGGGCAGGCGCCTTGGAGCTGCGCGAGGCCCTGGCCGGATACCTCGGACGGGTCCGCGGTGTCGTCACCACACCCGGCCACGTCGTCGTGTGCGCCGGCTTTGCTCATGCGCTGCGGTTGGTGTGCCAGATTCTCCATCACCACAGCACTTCGCCGGGCTCGATCGCCTTCGAAGATCCCGCCGAGCCCGACTATCCCGCCATGGTCGAACAGACAGGACTACGGGCGCGCCGCATCCCCGTCGACCGGGACGGGCTGATCGTCGATGAGCTCACCAACGAGTCCGCCGTCGTCGTCACCCCCGCCCACCAGTATCCGCTCGGAGTGACGCTCAGTCCCGTCCGGCGCGTTGGCCTGGTGTCCTGGGCCAGGCGAGCCGGCGGGTTCATCGTGGAGGACGACTACGACGGCGAGTTCCGTTACGACCGCCAGCCGGTCGGTGCGCTGCAGGGGATGGCTCCTGACCGGGTCCTCTATGTGGGCACCGCCAGCAAGATCCTCGCCCCCGGTTTGCGTCTGGCCTGGCTCGTCCTGCCCACCGGCCTCCTCACCTCGCTGTGGGAGGTCACGCGCCAGGACGAGTCATACGTCAGCGTCATCGACCAGCTCATCTTCGCCCGGTTCCTGGAAACTGGTGCTCTTGACCGCCACGTGCGCCGCTGCCGGACCCGCTACCGTCGGCGCCGGGACCTGCTCGGCGAGGCCGTCACCCGGCAACTGCCGCACGCACGGCTCTCCGGCATCGCGGCCGGTCTGCACGCGGTACTCCGTCTTCCCCAGGATTGGGACCAGGAGTCCGCACTGCTCGGCTTCCTGGCCGGACGAGGCATCCACGTCGAGGGCATCTCGCCCTTCTACCACCAGCCCGCACAGGCACCCCTCGCCCTCGTCATCGGCTACGCGACCCCGGCCGATCACGCCTACAGCGGTGCTCTCGGCGCACTGATCACCGCCTTGCGGGAACGCAGCAGACGGCTGCCCGCGGCCAGGACCGAGCGGCCCTAGCCGATCCACTGGTCCCCACAGAGCATCCTTCGGCAGGCCGTATCGGTGACGGTCAACTCCGCGCGGCTGACTTACCCGATCGGGCCCAGGGATCGCTTCAGTGGGACGTGGCCCGCTCCGGAGCCAGCTCGTATCCGCGCCAAAAGTTGGGGGGCTCCGGGTGACATCCGGCCTCGCCGCGACACCTATCGAGTAGGCAGTGCGGCCTCGTACTGCCCGATAGGAGGCGGAGCTTGAGCGACCAGACCGGCTTTACTGGCCTGTTCGAGGAGTATTACGAGGTGGTGCTGCGATATGCATGGCGGCGGGTCGGCCCAGCGGACGCACCGGACATTGCTGCCGAAACGTTCCGCATTGCCTGGGAGAAGTACGACCGGATCCCCCACGACCAACCCTTGCCCTGGCTCTACACGACGACCCGCCATGTGGTTTCGAACCACATCAGGAGTAGCAAACGGCGTGACGGCCTGGTCGCTTCACTAGCAGAGGGGCTTCCCCAACAGGGTGACGAGAGCGACCACGCGGCTATCGTGGCCGCCCGCCATGCCGCATTGAAGGCCCTCGACGATTTAAGCGAGGACGATCGTGAACTCGTGCTTCTTCTGACATGGGAAGGGCTGGACCTTCACCAGGCGGCAAAGGCGGTCGGCTGCTCGTGGCCAACTGCCAGAATGCGGCTCCATCGTGTTCGAAAACGGCTACACCGGCTGCTAGCAGACGATGATCAGGTTACCGCTACCCGTAGCTATCTGGAGGGGCTTACGTGAACAGCGACCTAAGGCAGCTCAAAGCCATGGTCGGAAAGTACGACCCGGCCAGAAGCGTAGTCGCCGATTCGCAGGTGCGATCGGTGACCTTGGAGAAAATCATCGGCACACCTCCTCCCGCACGCGGCCCTGCGCGTCCCGGCCGCCGTTGGAGACTGACTACGGCGCTGAGCGTGTGCGCCGCAGCGGCCGCCATAACCATCGGATTGCCGACGATCACCGGATCCGACGGTCCTCGCGCGAACGCGGTTGAGCGAGATGCGGACGGTTCCATCAAGATCTACGTCAGAGAGTTCAACGACGCCAAGGGGTTGGAGCAGAAGCTACGAGCCCTCGATGTGAACGCGGTGGTGGATTTCCTTCCCGCCAGCATGCGCTGCGCCGAGCCCCGAGCCCGCTACGCGCCCCATGATCCGTATCTGATGACTTCTGAGCCCCCCCGCGACGGCGCGAGCGGATTCATGCGGCTCCGCCCGGATCGCATCAAGCCCGGCCAGACGTTGGTCTACGAGGTGGGCTACTCCACAGGCCCGGAGGCCCACTACAGCTTCGACCATGCCCGGCTGGCCATAGGACCGGTGGCGGCCTGCCGCCCCGTACCGGGTGGCGGATTTCGCGTTGAGCCCAGATCTCAGGACTGAAAAAGGCCTCGCGCGAGGGTTTGTGCGGTGCTGATCGGGCCCACGGACGAGGTGGCCCCCGTGGCTTGCAGGAGGTCAGGCCGCTACGCCTGACCTCCATGCTGCGAAACCCGGCGATAGTGACAGCCTGCACCTTGAGCACCCTGTCCGCCATCCCACCGAGGCTGGCTCTGGCGTTCCGGCTGGTGTCGGACTCCTACATCGCATTGTTCAGCCACTTCATCCCGTGCGGGGTGTGGGAGGCGGTGTACCTGCTGGACTCGCTGCTGTCCAATGTCTCCGACATCCGGCCCGACACCATCCACGCCGACACCCAAGGCGCGTCGCTGCCTGTTTTCGGGCTCGCGGCCATCCTCGGATTCGCTCTTCTTCCGAGGATCAGGAACGGGCACGACCTGAACTTCTACCGTCCTGATCCCAAGGCCAGGTACAAGCACATCGACTCGCTGTCCGACGACAACGTCATCGATTGGGATCTCATAGAAAAGCACTGGAAGGACCTGCTGCGCACCGGGATCTCGATCCGGGAGGGTCGGGTGTCGTCGGTGACGCTGCTGCGTCGTCTGGGCAACCACTCCCGGCGCAACCGGATCTACAAGGCGCTGCGCGAGCTGGGCCGTGTCGTGCGGACCGTGACGCTGCTCCGGTACTTGTCGGAGCCTCAGCTCAGAGACCAGATCACGGCGATCACCAACCGCACCGAGGCGTTTCACGGCTTCGCCGCGCACCTGATGATCGGCGGGCGGCTGATTGGCCACAACGACCCTGACTACCATGAGCGGGTGGTGAAGTTCAACGAGCTGATCGCCCACTGCGCGATCTACTCCACCGCCCTGGACATCACCGATGCCGCCAACGCCCTGGCCGCCGAAGGCCACGTCGTCGACCCCGACGACTTGGCCACCATCTCTCCCCTGATCACGCGCACGAGACGCCGGTTCGGCGACTGGACCGTGGACACCACCCCGCCATAGAACATCGTGGCGACCAGGCTGGACCTCACCCCTCGCGCGCTGTTCCCCGCCGCGCCGGTGTGATACTTCCTCCGCCCCGAGACATGTCGCCGCAGGCCGGCCCACGCCCGCGTGCGATGCTGCCGGTCATGTACGACCCCGAAGACGACGAGGACGATCGTGAGCCCACCGCCGAGGAGGAGATGAACGACCTCGGGTTGATCTTGTAGCGCATGAAGCCAGCTAGGAGCAGTACGAGAGAAAGGGTCAGTCATGTCGCTGACCAGGGCGATCACGCAGCTCCGCCCAGTGTGCCGCACGGCAACGATGGTGTGCTCCGGAGCTGACGATGGCCCGATGCGATGCGCGGGCCATCGTCGTGGTGGTGGGTTGGGGCGCCTCACTCGGTTAATCTCGATGGCCAGCACGCCGAGTGCCTCCCAGTGCCTCCCATCTTTCGAGGCTCGCTCCTCGAACACGTTGCGGCTCGTTTCGACGACCACCGGAGATCGGGCGCGTAGCCGGGCGCATCGCCACAGGCTCGCTCCTGTAGGGAGCAGAAGCACACGTCACCCGGGCGGGAGCTGGTCCGTCCACTCGGCGTCGATCGTCCACATGCCACCGTCCGGGTCATGGGCCATTCCGCCTGTGAGGGGAGCCCATACGGAGGTTTCGCGGATCCGCCCGGTGTCCGGGTCGACGATCATGGTGCCCTTGCCGGAAGCTACAGGGACCTGCAGGCGTCGCCCGCCATCGGTCTCGCCGAGATCGACGACTCCGGGTCGTGAGGCGAGCGCCCGGTAGGCGGCGGCACGGACCTGGGGCGAGACCGGTGCCTCACTGATCAGCGAGAGCAGCGCCTGCATGGCGAGGCCGTCCTGTTCAGCAGCCGTGATCGGTCCCCCGCTGGGGCGGACACCGCTTTCGGGGACAGCGGACCAGAGCCGGGTGTACAGGGCGTTCTCGTCGGCGGCCAGCGACCGCAGCTCTTCGAAGGTCATGCGCAACGGTCCCACCGCGAAAGGCTGTGGCTTCATCGGCCACTCCAGAAGCTTGCCTTCGCCCTTTAGCCCCTTGCCTTTGATCCAGAAATGACCGTCGCGCCGATACCAGTACTCCTGGGTCGCAGCTCCCTCTTTCGTGATGGTGATGTGCCAGTACGTTCCGTCGCCCTCGGGGGTGCGCTCCGCCGTGTCGGCGGCGACGAGCAGGACGTCGCGCGAACTCATGATCGGCGGCCGGGAGTCGCCGACACGGCCCGGCACGATCACGAGCGCGGCAGCGATGGCCGCCGCGACCGCTGGGATCAGGATCCATCGCGCCCGCCGCCAGGGGGTGCGTCGGCGCGCCGTGGGCGACGGGCTGGCGGCGCGTTCCAGCAGGGCCGCGCGGGCGGCCGTATAGGCGGCGTGTGCGGGGGCGTCGGGCTGCGGGCGCACTGCGTGCAGCATCTCGATGTCGTCCATGGTCAACCGTCCTTTCCGATCGTTGTCGGCTCGGCGCCGTTAAGCGAGGCGCGCAGGGTCTTGCGGGCCCGGTGCAGCCGGGTTCGGACGGCGGCGCTGGTGAGGCCGAGTGCCTCGGCCGCCTCCTCGGAGCTCAGCCCGCCCCAGGCGATGAGCAGGAGCACCTCCCGGTGGGAACGAGGGATTTTCGCGAGCGCCGCCATCAGGGGCACCCGTTGCACCTGGGCGTCGACGCGGCCCGCAACCTGGTCGGCGTGGCCGTCGTCGGCCTGCGCGAGAGGTGTCCGGGCAAGCGCCCGATACCGCCTGGCCTCCGCCCGATGATGCCGGGCGATCAGGTTGGCGACGATCCCGTACAGCCAGGGCCGGGCATCCTCACGCGACAGGTCGTAGCCGTCACGCCGGTCGAACGCGACCAGGAACGTCTCTGCGGCCACGTCGTCCGCGAGGCTCGACCCCAACCGCTGTGCGGCGAACCCGTGGATCTGGAAGTAGTAGCGGTCGAAGACCGTGGCGAAGCGTTCCGGGTCTCGCCATGATTGCTCGATGATCGCCGCGTCACTGACCTCCTGGTCCGGAAGCGCTCGGGTCATTGCGGCCATATCCCTATCTTTCGTGTCATCGTCGGCCTTCCGTAGCTTGAACGGGTTGCCCTCCTTCGCCGATGGACGGACAAGTGTTTCACCAGTTGTCGTGGAGGACGTTGCGACATCCCTTCAGACGAAGCGGTGCCAGGAAGGGCAATGGGCCGAACTGCGCGTCGTCAAGCGGGGGGAGCGGCAGGCTGTGGTTGTGATAGCGACCCGAGCGGGCCGTTGAGACCGTCGACAATTGGTCTACGGGGAGCGGGCATCGTCGCAGCTGGGCTCAGCGACGTGTGTGACCGCGCGCCTATCGCGCAAGCGGGCCAACGTAAGGCTCGTACAGACTCTACGGATTGCGCCGTGAGGAGCTGAGCGTTCATAAGCGACCACCTATGAAATGCCGCCTCCAGCCGGATGCGTTCAGGGCGAACGCGGTTTCATAAGTCGGTGCAAACGGGTGACTGTCTGAAACACTCCTATGAAACGATCTCGGGGTGCACGGCGACGACTTCCTCCGCGTGGAGGCTCACGACTGCCCGATGACCTCCTGCGCCGCCCCCGCCGGATCACCCTGCCGCACCGGCCGGGGCAAGGTCGCCGCCCATTACCACACCGCCCGCCGACGGTCTGAGAGAAGGCATCCCCTACGCCTGCAACGGCGGCAGTTACGGCGGTCCACCGCTCGACCGGGATGAACTCCAGAAGCTTGCCAAGTACGGCAACGAGTTCGACAGACTTTTGCCCCCTGTCACAGGGGGAAACTTCCCATCCCCCTGAGGGCTTCCCGGGCAGCGGCAAGAGACCCAGCATATGTGGACACGGACGGGACCGTTCGGGATCACATGAGGGCCTGAGTCAAGCGGAGCGCGCGAGCCCTCCAGTTGCAGGGCCTGTTCGACGTGCCGCTTCGGGAGAAGCCGGCCAGCTTGTGGAGCGTCAACCCGCCGATCGAAGATCAGCCGTGGAACGCCGGCCTGCTGGTCGGCCCGTCCGGTGCGGGCAGGGCCACACTCCAGTCTTGCCGTCGTTCGTGCTGAAGCATCCGGCGGGACCGACCGTGCCGGCCGGCTGCCCGTCGCGTGAGGTGCCGGCGGCCTGAGCGGCGTCCTCGACGACCGCGAGCCCGTGCTCGGATGCGAACGCCGCCAGGGCTGCCGGGTCGCCCATCCGGCCCCACAGGTGCACCGGGATGATTGCCTCGGTGCGCGCGGTGGCCGTGCGGGCCGCAATCGACGAACACCCGGCGTTGCCCAGACGGCGTGAGCGGCGCCGAAGGCCTCGGCCGGCTCACGTTTCAGCTGCCGAGCGACAGGGCCGCCGCTCGGGTCGTCATCTGCCCGGGAAGCGATCTTCTCGACCTCTTGTGAGCCGCAGGCCAGCCTTACTCGTGAACAGCCCCTCGCTGACTGGGCGGTCGAGCGTCATCCCGAGCTCGCCGCGGCCGAGGGATCCTCCTCTGGGACGACGCGGTCGCGACCTCCGGAGGAGCCGGCCGAGACCCGGTGACGATGTGCGGGGCACTCCGGGGCGGCAGATTGGGCCGGGTGAACACCTCTCCTCCAGGAAACCGCCGTACGATCGTGCCGGTCCTGATCATCCTCGTCTGGTCGGTGTGCTATCTGGCCCTCGGCCTGCTCTGGGCTTTCGGCGGGCCCGGATATCCGTTCGACGCCGGCCGTGCGGGCGCGGGCAGCACCCTGCTCGATCCGCTTCCGGCGGCGGTCGGCGGGGGCGTGCTCGAGGTGACGGCGCTGGTGGCCGGCGTCGTCGCCGTGCTCGCCGTCAGGGGTCCGCTCAACCGGGCCCCCGCCGTCGTGGCTGTCGTGGTCGGCATCGGCCTGGCGGTGCTCCTGCCTGACGTGCGCATCATGATGACCGCCGGGTATCTGCCGGTGATGCTGGTAGCCGCGCTCGCCGGCCTGGCCGAGTTCTCGATGATCGCGACCATGCTCACGTGGCCGAGCGTCAACCTGCTCATCCTGATGGCGGCCGGCGTCAGCCTGATGGTCCTGGGGACGCGCGCGCTGGTCGCAGGGGCCGGTCGGTCCGGCGGCGCCGTCGGCGCGCTACGGATCGGAAGGTATGCGACCGCTATCGCGGTCGCCGTCCCCGTCGTCTACGCCGTCACCCGCTTCGGCTGGCTGCTGGGCGTGCCTGTCGGGATCAGCGACCGTTTCCTGGCCTACATCGCCGAGATCACCCCGATCGGCGCCGGTCTCGGCACGCTCGGTCTCGTCGGCGCGGTTCTGACCGTCGGCCTGGTCCGGCCGTGGGGCGAGATCTGGCCGCGCTGGGTGCCGTTCCTGCGCGGGCGGCCGGTTCCGGCGTGGTTGCCGGCCTATTCGGCTCTGGCCGCCTCCCTCCCCATCACCTCCGCCGGACTGATGTACGTCCGTAAGAAGCTCACCGGCGAGCAGGTCGGCCCGCCGGGGGCGGACGACGAGTTGGGCGCCTGGCTGCCGGAGATGTTGTGGCCGCTGTGGGGTGTGGCCCTGGCGGTGGCGGCGCTGGCCTACCTCTCCCGCCGCCGGCATCTCGTTCACGCACGTCGACCATAATGATGGGTGTGCGAGAGTCCCCGTCAGCTTCCGACGCCGCGGTGGACTCGTTTCTCGACCGGCATCAGGTGGGCACCGATGCCCTGCTCGCGGTCCTGCTCGGCCTGCCGCTCGGCCTGGTCTCGTTGAGCCTGCTGCGGGCCTCGGACAGTTCTCTGTCGCTCCGCCTGCTCGCGGGTCTCGCCCTGCTCGTGCTGCACGGGTGCGTCGTTCCGCGCCGGCTGCGCCCGCTGGTGGCGTACGGCCTGGCCGCCGCGGCGATGCTGCTGCTGGTGGCACTGCCGCCCCTGCATGACCCGGGCGGGGCCTACTATCCGGCGGTGCTGCTGCCGAGCACGCTGGTCTTCGGGCTGCTGCTCTACACGGTCTCCGGCCGGCTCGGCCTGCTGCCCAGCCTGGTCTGTCTGGCCGTCGCCCTGACGGGTGTGGCTCTGGTCCTGGCGCGTGTGTGGAATCCGGCCTCGTGGGGCGGCTCGTCGGGCTCCTACGAGGAGGTTGCCTGGCGGATCGGTCTGTCGGTCGGCCTGGTCGCCGCGGCGGCGTGTCTCTGGTCGCTGGGCCGCCTCAGCCGGATCCGGATGTTGTTCCTGTCCGAGCTCAGAGCGAAGGCCGAGCGCGCCGAGGCCGACCGTGCGCGGGAGCGGGACGAGGCGGCGCGGGCGGAGCGCGACCGCATCAGCCGCGAGATGCACGACGTGGTGTCCCACTCGCTGGCCGTCATGGTCAGCCAGGCCGAAGGTGGCAGGCTATCCGACCCTGGCTCGCCCGGCGCGGGCGTGTTCGCCACCATCGCCGAGGTCGGGCGTGAGGCCCTGCGCGACATGCGCGGGCTCCTGGGCGTGCTACGCGCCGACGGCGGCACCACTCCGCAACCGGGCCTCGGTGATCTCTCCGACCTGCTCGACCAGGTGCGCGACACAGGCGTACGGCTCGCCGTACAGGAGGTCGGGGACGCCCGGCCGCTGCGCCCCACCGTCGACCTGACCGCCTACCGCGTCATCCAAGAGGGGCTGACCAACGTGATCAAACACGCGGGGGCGACGGCCGCCGCCGGCATGACGCTGGCCTGGCGCGCGGACAGCCTGCACATCACCATCACGAACGACGGCGCCGGGCCGCCCGCCGGAGAGGCCGGCGTCGGGCTGACCGGGATGCGCGAACGTCTCAGCATGGTGGGAGGCACCCTGGAGGCCGGCAGACGTCCCGGCGCCGGCTTCGAACTGTCGGCCACCCTGCCTTATGAGCCGAGGAGTCTCCCATCATCCGGATCATGATCGTCGACGATCAGGAGCTGCTACGTAACGGCCTGACCATGGTCGTCAGGTCCCAGCCCGACATGGGGGTGGTCGCCGAGGCTGCTGACGGCCTGGCGGCCTTGAAGGCGCTGGAGTCGCGGCGTGTCGACGTGGTGGTGATGGACATCCGTATGCCCCGAATGGACGGTGTCACCGCCACCAGGGAGATCCAGCGGCTGGACGACCCGCCGAAGGTGCTGGTGTTGACCACGTTCGACCTCGACGAGCACGCTCTGGCCGCGCTGCGCGCCGGTGCGAGCGGGTTCATGCTGAAGGACGCGCCAGGTGAGGAGATCATCGCTGCGATCCGGCACGTGCACCGGGGTGACTCGATCATCGCGCCCGCCACGACCCGCCGGCTCATCGGGCGGCTCGTGGCGAAGGCCGACACCGATCCGGACGCCGTGCTCAGGGTGCTCACGGAGCGTGAGCGTGAAGTCTTCCTCGGCCTGGCCCGAGGCGCGTCCAACGCCGAGATCGGGGCCGAGTTGTTCTTGTCGGAGACCACGGTCAAGACCCACGTGGGGCGCATCCTGACCAAGCTCGGGCTGCGCGACCGGGTCCAGGCGGTGGTGCTGGCGTACGAATCCGGCGTTGTCACTCCGGGCGAGCATCAAGGCCACGCTCCCCATCATGGAGCCGCCACCCAGCAAGCAGGGAGGGCGTTCCCCCTCCGGAACGCTAACGACCGTCCAATGAACGACCGTTGCCGGGATGACGGTGACCCCTTCCCCGGCTGATCACCTTCCGTCATGGAAGCGTCATCGGCTGCCTGTTGGGATGCCGGGCATCGGCTCTCACGAGTGCGCGGCCGCGGTTCGCGCTGAACGAAGACGAGTGATCCCGCGTCGCCGGCCCGGTTGCATTGCCGGGGACCTGGAGCGTCTTGTTGGCCCCCTGCCGCTCCAAGGCCGACGGCTTTGTCGAGTCGGCCGGAGTGGAGGGTGTAGATGTTCCGGGTTCGCTCGAGGTCGAAGGCGTCGGAGGTGGCCGGGTTGCGGTTGGCGGTGATCAGGCCGGTCCTCGCCGGCGAAGGCGGACAGCTGCCCTGGGCGGGCTGGGATGGCTACTGATCCGCAGCAGGCCCTCGCCCCGCCACCGCATGCCCGGTGCAGGTCGCCCAGCCGGCGGCCGTCCCCGCACCCGACCGGCCACACTGATCGGTGACAAGGGCCACTCCACCCGCAAGACCCGTCTCGACCTGCGCCGACGCGGCACCAAGGCGACTGTTCCCGAGCGTCGCGACCAGATCGCCAACCGCAAGCCCGGGGCCGCCGCGGGGGCCGTCCCTTCGCCTTCGACGCCCGCACCTGCAAGCAACGCAACCTGGTCGAACGCTGCGTCGACTCCGGCGGGCAGAATTGTCAGACCCTCGAACGCTGCGCCCCCGAAACCCGCGACTAGCTGGCCGCTTCGGCTCACGCCGCCATCCCTGTGCGCCGTGCCCAGCAGGCTTGCGGCGACTCTGAGCTGCTCACCTCCTGCATCACCGGTATCGCCGTTCACAAATGTTGCTGACCGAGGCACCACCTCTACCTACCTTCCGAGGCCTCTGAATAGGTATTTTCCCGGTTACCCGCCGTAGCCCTGGGGGCGACGATGGATGCATGGGGGACATCCATAAAGCTCAGAGGGAGCGAGGTGGGAGCGAGGTGGGCGCCATGTGTCAGCATCGGCCCCGATGCCCGTCAGCGACGAGCCGCAGGCGAGACGCGGCCCGGCTGGTGGCCTTCCAGCCGGAACAGGGCTGGGGACTGCTCTGCAACGGCGTGGTGATCTTCGAGGACTACGGTGAGCTGCTGCCGGACGGACGAATCGTTCCCGCTCACCGTCAGCTTGCAGGGAGGGCGGCATGAACACACTCAGCTGCGCGCCTGGTCGCCGGGTCAAGAGACACCGGCGCCGGCCCACCGCGCCCACGCATCACGCGGACGCCTTCTGCCTGAGCATCTGTGTCAGCGCCGTCTCTGGCGGCCGTGCCAGGCGGGTGTCGTGGATCTTCGACCCGGTCGTCTCCTCCGTGCCCGCGGCACGGCATCGAGTCGGTGCGCAGGCACGGCAGTGGGGGTTCTCCGACGAGACGGACACCGTTGAGCTTCTGGTCACCGAGGTGATCGCCAACGCAGTCGAGCACAGCGAGGAGGCGATCGGCGTGCAGTTGACCGCCGACGACGGGTCGCTGCGGGTGGAGGTCGAAGACCACGGGGCGCGGGCGCCGCTGCCGCCGGCCAGGCTCGCCGGCTCCGACGAGGAGAGCGGCCGTGGGCTGTTCCTGCTGCAATCGCTCGCGCACGAGTGGGGGGCCGACGAAACGGCGACGGGGAAGGTTGTCTGGTTCGAGCTGGCCCGAGATCTCGCCGCGGCGGACAGCGCTGCGTGACGAGACATCACCGGTCCCGGCGGTTCGGCCGGTCCGTGAACACGTACGCGCCCCTGCCGAGGCGCGTCCGAAACGGGCCACGCCACGTCGGCCGACCAGCGAGTTCAGGGAAAGGGACCCTCATGACCACAGTTCGTGACTGCGGCGAGATCGCCACCCTCGTCGCTCGAATGGAACACCTTGTGGAGCATCTGTGCACGCAGCGGCGGCAGCTCGTCGCTGACGCGTCGCATGAGCTCGGTACGCCTCCGGCCGGTCTGCGGCTGCGGCTGGAGGAGGCGCGCATGAATCCCGGCCAGATCACCTCGCGGAGCTCCTCCACCAAGCCCTGCGGGAGGTGGACCGCATCCAGGACATCATCAGTGACCTGCTGAGCCTCGCCTGGTTGGAGACCGGGCACGACGACCGGCTTCTACCTGTCGACGTGGCCGAACTCGTGACGCAGGAGATCGGCGAGCGCGCCCCCGGCCTGCCCATCCATCTGGATCTCCAGGAGGGCCTCGTCGTGGGCGGCGCCACCGGCGCGCTGGCCCGTCTGCTCGGCAATCTGCTGGACAACGCCGAGCGACACGGCAGGTCGGCGGTGCGGGTGACGGTGAGCGGCATGAAGGACGAGGCCGTGCTCACGGTCGACGACGACGGCCAGGGTATCCCGCTCCCGCACCGCGAGCTGGTCTTCGAGCATTTCACCCGCCTCGACAGCGCCCGCGACCGCGGCCACGGGGGAGCCGGGCTCGGCCTACCCATCGCCCGGGCCATCGCTCAGGCTCACGGCGGCACGCTGACCGCAGGGACATCCGACATGGGAGGGGGCCCAGCTCGTCTTGCGGCTGCCGTTGCTGCGACTGGACGTGGCGGACGGCAGGGCGGCTTGAGGCCGTCCGCCGTGCCGTCTTCGCGTGCCGCTCTACGAGTCGCGCCAGCAGGCGTCTGAGCTGCGTTGATAGCATGAAGTGTGGCTCCAGGGGTGGTGTCGAAGCAGGCGGGCGACAACCTTCCGGCCGACAGCAAGGAGATCGTTGGGCGTCGGCGCGAGGCAGCCGACGTCAGGCGGTTGTTGTCGTCCGCGCGAGTGCTGACGCTCACCGGCCCCGGAGGGGTGGGCAAGACGCGCCTTGCCGTCTACGTGGCGGCAACCGTGCGGCGAGCGTTCTCCGACGGCGTATGGCTGGTGCAACTGGCCTCTCTGCAGGACGGGAAGCTGCTGGGCCGCGCGGTGGTCGAAACGCTGGGTGTGCGTGCCGGTGCGTCGCGTTCCTCCATGGAGACACTGATTGACCATCTGAGGGGCAAGCAGGCGCTGCTGGTGCTGGACAACTGCGAGCATCTGATCGACGCCTGCGCCGCCTTCGCCGACGCGCTCATCCGAGCCGTTCCCGAGGTGCGGATCCTGGCCACCAGCCGGGAATCGCTGGGTGTCCAGGCCGAGATCCGGTACGTCGTGCCGCCGTTGTCGCTGCCACCGGCCGGGGTGGACCTGACAGCCGATGACCTGCACCGGCACGAGGCGGTTGCCCTGTTCTTCGAACGGGCCAAGGCCATCGATCCGACGTTCGACCTGGCCGCCAACTACCGCGGCACGGCCGAGCTGTGCCGGCTGGTCGACGGCATTCCGCTGGCCATCGAGCTGGCCGCGGTGTGGTTGCGTGTCCTCTCCCTCGATCAGATCATCGACAGGCTCGGCGATCACCTGCATCTCCTGACACAGGGATACCGCACCGCCACGCCCCGGCATCAGACGTTGCGAGCCCTGGTCGGCTGGAGTTTCAACCTCTGTTCGCCTCAGGAGCAGGTGCTCTGGCAGCGGCTGTCGGTTTTCGCCGGTGGCTTCGACCTGGGCGCGGCCGAGGAGGTGTGCTCTGGCGACGGGCTGACCCGCGAGGATCTCCTGCCGCTGCTCGCGTCACTCATCGACAAATCCGTCCTGATGTTCGATCACAGCGGCGCCCCCGCGCGCTACGGGATGCTGGAGATGCTGCGCCAGTACGGTGCTGAGCGGCTGGCCGACAGCGGTTCGCAGGGCGCCGTACGCGACCGCCACCTCGATCACTTTCGGCGGCTGGCCGAACGGACGCAGGCGGGCTGGTTCACCCCTTCGCAGGCCGACCACTACACCAGCGTGGTCCACGAGATGCCGAACTTCAGGGTGGCGCTCGAGCACGCCCTCGGTGATCCGGCTCGTACCGAGGCGGGCCTGAAGATCATCATCCGGCTGTACGGATACTGGGTGTACTCCGGCGGCTTCAGCGAGGCCCGCTATTGGCTCGATCGTGCGCTTCAACTGGTGCGGAGCAGGAATCCGGTGCGGTTCAGGGCACTGGCGACGGAGTCGCTGTTCGCCCTGATGCAAGGGGAGGTCGACGCGGCGAAGCCGCTCATCGCCGAATGCGCCGCCCTGGCCCGTGACCAGCACGACGGCAGCGCGGAGGCGATGGTCAAGTTCCTGTCCGGCAGGCTCGCCCTGCTGGTCGGCGACTACGGCAGCGCGGTCGACCAGATGGAGGCCGCCGTCGGCTGGTACGAGGCGAACGCAGGCACGCTCACCGAGGACGACGTGCTGCAGGGGCCATTCCTGCCCGCCTTCTACCTGGCGTTGGCGGCCGCGTTCGGCCGTGACCCGCGCGCCGCCGCGTTCGCGGCCCGATGCCGCAAGACGGCCGAGGACGCCGGCGCACAGGGCGAGATCTCCATGGGGGTGTGGGCCAGCGGCATGGAGCATTGGATGGCGGGGGAGACGACGCGATCGGTCGAGCTGTTCCGTACCAGTTTGCGCATCGGCCGCTCCATCGGCTACCGCTACAGCCCGGCCTGGACGATCGAGTCCCTGGCGTGGGCGACGGCCGCGCAAGGGCGGGACGAACGGGCCGCGCGCCTGCTCGGCGCGGCCGCGTCGATCCGGCGGATCCTGGGGCTGTCACTGCCTGGTTTCCAGCCCTACGCCGACGCGCACCGGGACTGCGAGGCACTGTTGCGTGCCAGGCTGGGCGAAGCGGCGTTCGACGAGGCCGTCGAGCAGGGCGCCGGGCTCGACATCGACGAGGCCGTCGCCTACGCCCTGGAGGATCCCGGGCGCCCGGCCGAGGCCGAATCCGCCGCCGAGCCGGAGCAGCGTCCCGAGGCGGCGGAGCTGACCCGGCGCGAGTTGGAGGTGGCCGGCCTCATCGCTCAGGGGGCGCGTAACAAGGAGATCGCCGCCCGGCTCGTCATATCGCAGCGCACGGCCGAGGCGCACGTGGAGCACATCCTGACCAAGCTGGGCTTCACCTCACGCGCGCAGATCGCCGCCTGGTACGTCGACCACGTCGCTCCATCGCCGCAGGAGTAGGCGCGCCGGCGCCGGTGGGGTCGCGGTCGGAACGCCTCGGAGATGTCCAGGAGAGATGGTCGTCCGTGACCTCGACGATTGCGCGGCGGGCGTCGGGCCGGGAGCGCCGACCTCGAGCACGAGGTCGCCCGCGCACAGGATCAGCCGGGACGCCCCGCCGCGCGGGTGTGCAGATCCATCATCTCCTTGTCGAAGGGCGGTTCCGGCCCTACGACAGGGATGTCGGGTGTGACCTCGGGCGTCGGGTTGGGTCGGACCGCGGCGCCCTGCCGTGATTGCTCACAGTGGGTTTCCCCCGTCCCGCCCGCCGCACCCGGCGTGCGTGTCTCCACGCACCGGGCGCTCCACGTGCCTTGCCCGCTGGTCAGCCGCTCGCAGCGGCTGCCAGGTTCGGGGTCCAGGGGGTTGCGATGTTGCCGCCGCGATAGCGGTAGCGCTCCACCTTGACGCTGGATGCGCCGGTGAAGGCAACTCCTTGATGGGCGATCCTCCAGCCCTTGTCGCAGAGGCGGCGTTTGAACTCGGTCATCCCGAGCCGGGCCTTGCCCGCGTATTTCCGGCGGATCCACCGCAGCAACCGGCCCCACGCATGGGAGTCGATCGCGCCGAGCCGTTCTCCCACCGCACGGTGGCCAGCTCTGATGTCAGCCTTGAGGTGTCGACGAGCGCGATCTCGTCGGATGTCTGCCGGCCAGTCAGGAGGCGGTCGCCGTAGGCGAGCAGGTTGGCCAGTTCGGTGATGGCCGGGCCGAACCGGTATTGGGTGGTGAGTGTGACACAGCCGGGCACGGGGCGTTGCCCGTCGATGCCGAGGGTGGTGAAGGCGTCATGGGTGAGCCAGGTCGTGACCGCATCGGGGTGCGGCTCGGGCAGGTCCACGATGGGCAGGCTCTGCATGGGGTCGCCGAGCAGCGTGGCACCGGAGGTGGCCTTGCTGATGGCGTACAGCACTTCGGCCGGATAGCTCGCGGCGGCCTCGTCGATGATCACGTGGTCGTAGGAGCGCTTGTGCAGGGCCGGCCGCATGCGAAGCATGGCATGTGTCGTCGCGACCACCTGTGCCGCATCAATGAGCTCCTGCTCGGCGTCGTGCTGAAGCCGCCGGAGCTTGTCGAGGACCTTCTCGTGCTGCCGCTCCAGATCGGTGAGCTGCCGCATCGGTTCCTGCGGGGCGGCGCGCAGCCTGCTCATGCGGGCATGCACGGTGAGCAGCCCGGCCTCGTCGGCCTGCGCTGTCAGCCGCAAGTCGCTGGCTGAAGGCTCGGGCGCGCGCTGCGTGGTGTGCAGGGCGTGCTCGGCTTGACGGAGTTCCGCCTCCGCCTGGTGAAGCAACTGACGTGCTGCCACGGCCTCGGCACTCAGCAGGGCGAACTCGGCGTCGAGGCGGTCGATGTCGCTCACCGAGCAGGAAGCGGCCTGGTTGTAGGCGGCGATGCGTTGCTGCAGTTCGGGGCCCGTATGTGCCAGGGCTTCGTTAACCTGCTCAAGCCGTCCACGGCTGGCTGCGAGGGTCTCCTGAGCGTCAGCGATGTCACCGCGCAAAGCCGTGAGCCCGGCTCGGCGCAGCCGCTTCTGTGAACGATCTCGATATTCCCCACCCCTGGCTCTGCGTAATTCCCCAGGGTCTGGCCGTGTTCTTTTCTAGATGATTGATGCCAAGGCGTAGCTGCGGAACGAGGGTGCCCAAGCTCGATGTGTGACGAAAGAGTTAGACACCCTCGCAACCGCACTGTGCGTGCGGATCGACGATGTGTTGAAGGCCCAGAAAACCCACAGCTGGCTCCGTGGCGGCCGAAGGTCGGCATCGCGCCCAGGCTCGGCGATGCCGAGCTGGTGACCCTGGCCGTGCTGTCGGCGCTGCTGGGCTTCACCTCCGAGCGCCGCTGGCTGCGGCACGCCCGCGCCGAGCTGGGCGCGATGTTCCCGCACCTGCCGGGCCAGAGCGGCTACAACCGGCGGCTACGCAACGCCTGCGAGCTGGTCAGGCACATGATCCGGATCCTGGCCGCCGACACCTCGCTGTGGAGTGACGACGTCTGGGTGGCCGATTCCACGCCGATCGAGTGCGGCAGCTCCCGGGAGACGGCCCGCCGCTCGGCGCTGGCCGGGTGGGCGGAGTACGGCTACTGCGCCTCCCACTCCCGCTACTTCTCGGGGGCTGCGGCCGCACCTGCTGTGCACGCTGGGCGGGCTCCCGGTGCTGTGCGCCCTCAGCGGCGCCAAGGCCGATGAGCGCGAGGTACTGCCCGGCATGCTGCAGGCCGCACCCGATGTGCTGGCCGCTCATCCGGAGCAGACGATCATCGCCGATCGGCACTCCTACGGTCGCCTCTTCGAGGCCGAGCTCACCGAGCGTGAACTGCACCTGCTGCGCCCGGCCCGCCAGGGCGAGCCCGAACGGCCCGGCGCAGCGCTGTTCAAACCGTTGCGCCAGAGCATCGAGTCGATCAACCAGACCCTCAAGAGCCAGCTGGACCTGGAACGCCACGGCGGCCGCTCCGCCGTCGCTCATCCGCACGGCCCCGCGCCGGGATCGGGCTTTTGGTGGTCAAGGTTTGCTGTTCCCCAGCGTAGAAGCCGCCCGCAGCACCCGCAGAGAGGCGCAGAAACGGTGACGTCCGGCGCGAGATGGCTGAAGAAATTCGCTTGAAGCAAGCAGCATGAGGGGCTCGGGAGCGTCTCTGTTACGTGGAAGCCGAACTACTCACACACCAAGAGGCCTTGATGCGACAACGGGGCATGGACGTGGCCTCGCTTTTCGCCGAGCATCATGTGGGCCTCGTCCGGTTGGCGCTCATCATGGTCGGAGACCACGCCACTGCCGAAGACGTCGTCCAGAACGCCTTCATCCGCGTTCACGCGGGCCGGGCGAAGCTGCGCGACGTCGACAAGGCGCTGGCCTACGTACGGTCGGCGGTGCTCAACTGCTGCCGGTCCGTGCTACGCAAGCGGGCACTAACGTTCCGGCGCGCCACGCCGTACGAGCCGCCGGTCTGGTCTGCCGAGAGCGCGGCGCTTGTGGGAGAGGAGCGGCGCGAGGTGCTGACCGCCCTTCAGGGCCTGCCACGCCGGCAGCGCGAGGCGTTGACGCTGCGCTACTACTGCGATCTGGCCGACCAGGAGATCGCCGACTGTATGGGGATCGGCGCGAGCACAGCCAGATCCACGATCGCACGAGGGCTGGCCGCGCTGGCCCGAACACTTGGGGAGAGTTCATGAACGATGCGACGAGCCAGGTGGAGAGGCGACTGCGTGAGGCGCTCACCGAGGCAGGGGCGACGATCGACACCAGCATGCTTCGGCCGCTGCAGGCCCCGGAGCGGCATCGGCGGTTCCACAGCAAGCCGCGGTTGGTCACCGCGACAGCCGCCGCAGCGGTCGTGGCGCTGGCGACGGCCATCATCCTGAGCGACGGCCGCTTGGGCGGGGCCAAGGACATCGTGGCGAGCAGCCCCGAACTGGCGCAGAGCGACAAGGCCGATTTGCTCCTGTTCTTCTGCTCCAGCACCGCGCAACCGCAGGAACCCAAGTGCCAGGGGCGCGACGCCACGCAGGACGATTTTCGGCGCATCGAAGAAGCCGTGTGGCAGACTCCGGGCGTCGTGGACGTGCTCTTCGTCAGCCAGGCTCTCGCCCTTGACAATTTCCGCAGCGATTTCGCCCGCAACACGGCGCTGCTCAGAAAGATCAAGGTCGCCGACATGCAGCCGATTCTCCGGGTGAAACTCGCCGAGGGCTTCGACCCCATGCAGGTGATACAGCACCTACAGGCGACGCCCGGCGTCGCGGGTCTTCATCCCCCAGCCGCCAAGCAGACCCCTGCGTACAAGCAGGAGTCGTCGCAGGTCAGGGTCTCTGTGTGTGCGCAAGGCTCACCGTTGCCAGCGTGCGGCGGCACGATGCCCTCCGCCGACGGGCCCGTCTCCACCGACGATGAAGGCAAGCATGGCAAGAAGATTACACAGGCGCAGAAGAACGTCCTGCGCAAGATGATCAACTCGATGCCCGAGGTGGAGTCATTCGTCTTCGAGACCCAGCAAGCGGCGTATGAGAAATTCCGGATCGCGTATGCGAAGAACAAGAAGCTGCTTGAGGCGACCAAGGTGTCGGACATGCCGGAGAGCTTTCTAGTGACGCTGAAGGTGGGCGCCAGTGGGGAGGAGGTGGGCAACAGGCTGAGGCAGCAGCCGGGAGTTGCCCAAGTCGTCAACCAGTCATGTATGTTCGAACAGCTCAAGCTGCTCATCGACTACAGGCTGTCCATACCTGACGGCCAGGCATGCGCGCACCTGTAGTTGTCCGATGGCATGGCAGCAGCGCCCACCTCCGGCATCCTTGCGGCGGGATCCCGAAGGCCATCCTCGGTGTGCCTTTACGGCGAACGTTGCAAGCAATGGGGACTGATCCGTGGAGAAACCTCTGCGCGGGCGTCACATGCAGCGTCTGACGGAGGTCTCATGCCCTCCGTAAGGCCAGGCTTGCCCTGCTCGGGTAGCGTCTGCTGCTTCATCGCGTCCCGCCGGGGCACACCATGGCGGTCGATCCGTCGGTCCAGACGTGATCGTCTTTGATCGCCGCGTGGGGCCGCCGTCCTGGCGATGTCGTGGCCAGCAAGCGAACGCTGCGGAGGGACACGAGGTGGGTGTCCGGCGGAGAGGGCGCCGAGCAGGTGTGCATTGTCCACCGCCGGCAGCACGCCGCCGCTCGGGTGTCAGCGGCCATCGGTCCCTCCCCCGGCCGACGCTACGAGCCGTCTGGGTAAGCGAGGGCGATGTCACAGCGCCGTCTGGTTCACGCCGTCAGGTCAACCACGTACTCGAACGCGGCGGCGTACGAAGGTTCGTTCCTCCTGGTCGCATCCAAGGGAGAACGCCTTGCGCTGTCAGGGGAGAACTGAACTTCCACACGACCGCTCTGCGTCTCATCCTGTTCGCTCCGGCAGCTGGCACGAGTGCAGCGCCCGAGGCCAGCACCAACGCCTTGAGACCCGTCCTCATCACTCAGCCCCATCAACGAAGATGTTTTCGTTCAGGACGTCGCCCCGGAGTCGGTGGAGACGGTGGTGTGCCTGTCTTGCTAGAACACTTGGCATGGCGGATCGCAACATCGTCGTGGTTGGCGCTGGCATCATCGGGGCGTCACTGGCGTACCACCTGGCCGGGCGCGGCCGGCCTGTCACGTTGATCGATGCAGGCATGCCTGCATCGGGCGCCACACGCGCTTCTTTCGCCTGGATCAGACGATCGGTCGTCAGCGACTTGCCCTCAGCGCCGCTGCGTTACCTCGCCCTGGAGGAGTACCGGCGGCTGGAAAGGGAGCTCCCCGAATTGTCGATCCGCTGGTCAGGTTCGCTGAGCTGGGACGGCTTCGACGAGGCCCCTGGGCCGCGTACAGACGATGTCGGAGCGCTGGAACCGCGACTGCTCGATCCCCCGGCCGTGGCCATCCATCGCCAGGAAGATGCAGCGTTCGACCCGGTCGCGGCGACCGATCTGCTGGTCGCCGCCGCGCGCGATCGCGGCGCGCGGTTGCTGACGGGGGTGCTGGCGACTGCCCTCTGCCACCAGGCGGGTACGGTGAGCGGTGTCCAGACGACCGCCGGGGTTATTCCTGCTGAGACCGTCGTCTTGGCCGCCGGTACCGGCACGGTGGCGTTGTGCTCTGGGATCGGCATCACCCTGCCCGTCGAGCCGTCGCCCGCTGTCCTTGTCCGGTTGCGCGCAGCGCCGGGCCTGGTCCGAACGATCATCGCGACGCCGTCGCTGGAGGCCCGACAGCTCGACGACGGTACTGTCCTGGCCCCCACGGCCTACACCGGTGAGACGGACCAGGCCGCGCTGCTCAGGACTGCCCGGAGGGTCCGCGATCGGTTCGCTGCTTCCTTCATCGGAGCCAGCGACACGAAGATTGTCTCCGTCGAGATCGGCTGGCGCCCGATGCCTACCGACGGGGAACCGATCATAGGTCGGCCTGCCGGCACCCGGGGACTGTACGTCGCCGTCATGCACTCGGCGATCACCCTGGCCGCCGCCGCTGGCCGCCTTGCCGCTACCGAGGTCCTCACCGGGTCACCAGCCCCCGAACTCAGCGGTTGCCGTCCGGACCGGTTCCACTGATTCCCTTGGCGACGACCTGACCGTGCGAACGTTGCACTTGGCTGCCACCTGACACGCTGAGGATCCGGAGTCTGAGGCACATCGATGCTCTGAACCGGCTGGTCGCCGAAACGCGGCTTCCACGTCGTGGTCGTCAGTAGCCGGGGAACCTGCGGATCGGGAGGGACGCTCACCCCCTTCGTCTCCGAGCGCGACGACGGTCTGGCCGTCCTGGAGTGGCTGCGCCGGCAGCCGTGGTTCACCGGCGAGCTGGGCACTGTGGGACAGAGTTACAACGGCTACACGCAGTGGGCGATCGCCGCCGGCGCCGGGCCCGAGCTGCGGGCCATGAGCACCTCGCTGATCGGATCCAACGCCTACGACCTGGTCTACCCGGGCGGCGCACTGGCTCTCGAGCTCTTCCTCGGCTGGATCAGCATGGTCGCCAACCAGGAGAAGCCGCTGCCCGTCTACCTGTCCACCGTGGCGTTAGGCGGCAAGAGGCGGGCACGGGCCGCTCGCCTTCTCCCGCTCACCGAGGCCGACTCCATCGCCATCGGCGCCGTGGCCCCGCACTGGCGGGACTGGCTCGCACACCCCAACGCCGATGACCCGTGGTGGTCGCCCGGCGACCACAGCCAGGCGGCCCCGGCGGTGACCGCCCCCAACCACCTGGCCAGCGGCTGGGACGACTTCGCGCTGCCCGGCCTGGTCCGCGATTACCAGGCACTGCGCAAGGCGGGGCGCCAGCCGTACCTCACCATCGGGCCGTGGCGGCACTGGGACGCCGAGCTGTCGATGACCGCCCTGCGCGAAAGCCTCACCTGGCTCCGCGCCCACCTGCTCAAAGAGCGGAACGGGCTGCGCACAACACCGGTGCGCATCTACGTCAGGGGTGCCGAGGAGTGGCGCGACCTGCCGGCCTACCCGCCCGACGAGGTACGGCCGCAGCGCTTCTACCTGCACATGAACGGCGGTCTGGGAGGCGATCTGCCGACTGACTCCGCACCCGGCCGCTACCGCTGCCTATCCGCGCTGGGACCGCAACCTCGGTACCGGTGAGCCGCCCGCCACCGCGAGCGCGATGCGCGTGGCCGACCAGCAGGTTCATCACGACCCCCGCCGGCCCTCCGCCCTCATCCTGCCGGTCTGCTGAGCGGAAAGGCGCCATCGTGTCGCACCACCGGCCGCTGCCGCGAGCGTGCGCCCCCTGTCCGCCTCGTTACTGCTCCGGGCGGGTGAGGCCGGTGGCGACGATGTCGATGAGCCTGTCCAAAACCTTCGGGTACAGGTCCGGACGGGCCAGCCGGTCACGGTGCAGCGGCATCATGAGGACGGACTGCAGCACGCCGACGATCACCTCCGGGTCGTCGCCGGCGAGGTCGTCGCTGTGTTCGGCCAGGTAGGCCGCCAGCGCGGTGACCGGGTTGTCCGGTGCGGAGGTCACCCGCTCGGGATCCAGCTTCGTGACCACGGCCTCCATCTCCTCGGGGTGGGTCATCAGCCTGCCGTAGAGGGGGTTGCCGTCCAGCTCGGCCAGCGTGGCGTGCAGGAAGGCGCGCAGCCCGGCGCGGGTGCCGCTCTCCTTACGCAGCGCTCCGTCGATGACCCTGCTCTTGACCTCGGCCATCTGGGCGAGCATCAGCTCCAGGTAGAGCGCTTCCTTGGAGTCGAAGAAGACGTAGAAGGTGCTCTTGGCGATGCCGGTCCCGGCGGTTAGGTCCTCCAGGGAGGTCTTGCGCAGGCCCTGCGTGGTGAACAACTTCAGGCCGTTGTCCAGGAGCAGCCGCGTGATACGCGTCTTCTCCGCGGCCGAGAAGGCGGGAGGCATGAGGTGCACCTTCCGATGGTCGAAACATGTTGATCGAATGTTTTCACGTGGTGCGGCGAGCCCGGACCAGCTCCAGGATGTGCTGTTCCTGCGCCGGGTCGAACCATTGGGCCGGGGACGGGGTATCGGGGCGAGGGGCGGGATCGCCTTCGCGCTGCAGCCAGGCCCAGGTGTCGGCCAGGGTCTCGCGCAGGGGCCGGAGGCTGATCCCGGCCGCCAGGGCGGCGGAGACGTCGGCGTCGTGCAGGCCCGTCGGGCAGGGGTTGCCGGGGTAGCGCAGCCCGAACTCCATGCCGAGCGGGAAGTTCTCCCGCTCCAGCAGCTCGGCGGGCGCCCACACCAGCTCGGCATTTGAGCCGATCACCTGCGAGGCCGTGGTGAGCAGGTCGCCGATCGTGGTGTGCCCGGCCGGTCCGGCGACGTTGAACGCCCCGCCGGTGCCGCGTTCGGCCGCCGCCAGCATCCAGGCCGCCAGGTCGATCGCGTCGATGTACTGCAGGGCCGCGCCGGCCGGTCCCGGGGCGAGCACGGGGCCGCCCCGTTCGAGCCGCCGCAGCCACCAGGGGACCCGCCCGACGTCCTCGTACGGGCCGAGGATCATGCCCGCCCTGGCCAGCAGCGCACGCTCGCCGAACGCCTCCAGCACGGCCAGCTCGCCACCGCGCTTGGCCGCGGCGTAGTCGGTGCCGTCCTGGCTGCCGGGATCACCGACTACGAGCGGCGCGCTCTCGTCGGCTCCGGCCGGCCAGGGCCAGGCGTAGACGGCGCGGCTGGAGACGTAACCGTAGTGCCCCGTCCGGCCGGCCAGCAGCCCGGCACTGTCCCGGACCACGCTCGGCGCCCACGCCCAGGTGTCGATCACGGCGTCCCAGGAACGGCCGCCCAGCGCCTGTCGCACCGCACCTGGGACGGTGCGATCGGCGACCAGCGCTTCCACGCTCGGCGCGGGCGGGCGCGACAGCCCGCGATTGAGCGTGGTGACGGTGTCGCCGCGCCGAAGCGCGACCTCCACCACGGCACGCCCGACGTGGTGGGTGCCGCCCATCACCAGTACGTGCATCGTCAATCCCCTCAATCGGCCAGCTGGAACTTGCGCTCGATCAGCCGGCGCACCGGCCCCCACGACGACAGTCGCAGCGGAAGCTGGGTCAGCTCCAGTACCAGTGGGTTGCGCGGGGCGTAGACCCCTTTCACGCGGCGGCCGAGCTGCTGCTTCTTCTCCGCCTCCGGCCGCAGCTCGGCCTCCCATTCCGCCAGCGCGGTCAGGACGTCGTCGCCGTGGCGTTCCAACGCCGCGCCGAGCCGGTCGGCGCCACCGACGGCCAGCGAGGAGCCGTAGCCGGCGAACAGCGTCACGCACCACGCGGCGTCGCCGAGCAGCACGACCCTGCCCGTGCTCCACCGGTCCACCACCATCTGGCTGATGGTGTCGAAGTAGACCGAGTCGGCCGTCTTGAGCCCTTCCAGAGCCTGAGGGACCAGCCAGCCCATGTCGCCGTAGAGCTCGCCCAGCTCGTCCAGCGACGCCTGCGCCCGGCCGCCGTCGGTGCGGTAGCCGAAGAAGGCGGCCGTGCGGCCGTCGCCGACACTCATCATCGCGAACGTGCGCCCACGCGAGCTGATCGAGCCGGTCGTCTCCGCGGGCAGCCCCTCCGGCCGCTGCTTCAGCATGTAGACCGCCACCCGGTGTCCCAGGTCGAGCCGGTAGGCCTCTTCCGGGCCGAACACCAGCGCCCGCGTCGCCGAGTGCAGCCCGTCGGCGCCGATGAGCAGGTCGGCGTGCTCGGTGGTGCCATCGGCGAGGGTGACGCGCACCGCGTCCGCGTCCTGTTCAACGGCGGTGATCGTGGTGCCGAAGCGGATCATCGCGTGCTCCTTGACGGCCTCGTACAGCACCGCCTCGATGTCGCCGCGCAGGATGTTGAACGCCTTCCTGCCCATGGTGGCGGAGATCGTCTCGCCGCTGAGCGCGAAACGGCGCTCGCCGCTGGGCTTGCGGTAGACCAGCTCGCGCGTCACGAAGGCGCGCCGCCTCAGCTCCGGCAGGACTCCCATCCGCTCGGCCCCGTCATGGCCGATGCCGCCGAACGTCACCCCGTAGCCGCCGCCGCGGCGCTGCGGAGCCCGCTCGACCACCAGCGTCTCCCATCCCGACTGGTGTAGCCGCAGCGCCGCAGCCAGTCCGGCGATTCCCGCTCCGATGATGATGGCCCGCATGTCCGAGCCTCCCTTCCGAAGTATGTGTGTCCATAAAAACATACTGTAAATTTGTTTTCAAGGCGATCGACGGTTCTCTGTGAAGGGGCCGGCCCTGCGGCGGGCGGCTGGCTCGCCCGGTTTTTCATCGCGGTCAGCGGTCGAACCAGCCTGTTGCTGCCGGAAGCAGCAACGCGACCATGACGACCAGCGGAAGATGCAGCCAGATCCAGCGGATGACCGTCGGGTCGCCATCTGCTCGTCCGGCTCCTGGAGGCCATCAGGAACATCCCGTGTGAGCGGCGCGGCGAAGTTGTGCCGAGGCGCGGTGGTGCGGCCCTGCTCTGGTGCGCGAGCTTCGGCGGTGCTAGCGTCCGGAATGGAGCGCCGGGAAGCCTGGTCGGCATTGTTGCGCATGATGCTGGCCTTGGGAAAGCAGGCGCGATGGACCTGATCCGGCTGCCTGACATCGATGGCTCCATGCTCGGCCTCGCGGGCGGTAAGGCCGCCGGACTCGGGGAGATGATCAAGGCGGGGGAGCGAGTTCCCGACGGCTTCTGCCTGACCGTCGAGTCCTGCCGGTCGGGGCGTCTGCCAGAGAAGGAGCTGGTCGAGGCGTACGAGCGGCTCGGCGGCGGCCGGGTCGCGGTTCGCTCCAGCGCCACCGCAGAAGACCTGCCGGAGGCCAGCTTCGCCGGCCAGCAGGACACCTGTCTCAACGTCGAAGGCCCAGGTGAGCTGATCGACGCGGTTCGCCGCTGCTGGGACTCACTGTTCACCGAGCGCGCCGTCGCCTACCGCGCCGCCGCAGGCGTCGATGACGCGGCCATGGCCGTGGTGGTCCAGCGGATGATCGACCCGGTCGCGGCCGGTGTGATGCTCACCGCGGGCTGCCGCCGAATTCGTAAGGCTTGTGAAGAACATGTGATAACCAAACAGAACCTGAATACTGATGTGTATCGGACTCGAAGCTCGCAAATCAGTCAGGGTGGCTCGTGCCCCTCATCGGGTCTTAGGGACGTTCAGCTGGCGCCGCAACAACAGGTTCTCGCCGTGCGCCTGCTCCAACGCTCGGCGTAGCTCACCCACCTGCTGCCGGTGGGCGGTCTTCAGTCGTGCGATCTCCGCGGTCAAGGCAAGCACCACGCTGTCCATCGCGCCGTCCGCGGCGGCTCGCTCGGTCCTGCTGCTGTGGACGGCCGACGACGCCGAGCGTTGGCGCAGTTACTCGATGCGTCGCCGCAGGACAGAATGGCCGTACGGGAACGAATGCGACACGCCGGCCTCTCGCTGCACGGCCTGAAAGTGACCACGGAGCCCTTTTGATCAGATGCCTGATGGCCGCTTCCGCGGCCTTCACCTTGGTCTCCGACTTACGGCGCGCTGCCGTGCTGAGCGTAGCGATGCGGCGCTGCCGCCGCTGCTCGGCGGCCTCGCTAGTGGTCATGGCGTCTTCCTGCAGTGCCGGGTGGTGTCGATCGTGACCGGGGCGGGCCGACCGGTGGGTGCCCCGCCACCCTGAACCGCGCGTCCGGGCGCGGCGGACATCGAGGCCAGAAGCTTGATCAGGGCGTCGCGCTCGGCGGTTCGCTGGGCGAGCCGGACGTTGTCGGCCGGTATGGTCCCGCCGTGACGCGCTTCGAACGCCGTGGTCGTGCGGTCGATGAGCGCGGTGGTCTCGGCCGGTTGCTGCTGCAGGGAAGTGGGTGTGACTGTCGTCGGTGACGAAGACGCCGCAGGTCAAGCAGGCGTTGCCCTTGTCGCACTGCTGGAGCGGCGGCAGGAGGCAAAACCGTTGGGAAGGAAGCGGTCGGCCCGGTTGAACAGGTGCATGCCGTCGTAGTCTTCGCGGGTGAAGGTGGTCAGTGTGCCGTCGGCCTTGAACTTGCGGGTGGCGATCAGCGCCTGTTCAGCGTGCTCGTCGCGCTGGGCAACGTAGTACATCGACATTCCGGGACTGGCGTGGCCGGCGTAGCGTTGCAGCACGTGCACGGGCAGGCCGAGTTCGGCCGGCCGGGTCAGCCGGGTGTGCCGCAAGCGGCGCGCATGGCTCAGATGCACGCGCCGCCCGGTGCTGTCGGTGATCTCGGCCAGATCGCTGAAGGTCGCAAGCGCCTGGCTGTAGGAACCTCGGGAAAGGCCTTGGCGTCTGTCTCGTTGGCCTTGTGCTTGGGAAGCAGGTACTCGGTCGGCTCGCCGAACTGCTCGCGCACCCACTGCTGCTGCTCATGGATGACCACGACGACGTCAGCATCGACAGGATGGTGTCGGGCGCCTTCTCGATCTTGCTCTGGGCGTAAGGAAGGCGCGACCCGCTCTCCCCCGGCCGCCTGGACCGCGCGCCCGGTGGCGGGCGAGAGACAGTCGAACGTGCAGCGCAGGATTTCGCTCGCGCGTCGGCCGGTCAGAATCTGCAGCAGCAGCATCCGTATGACCTGGGGTTCGCCCTGCCCGGACAGGGCGCGCCGCTGACCGTTGGCGATGACGGCCACGGTTTCGGCTGGGGCGACGGCCAGTACAGGCAGGCGGTGATCTCGGCAAGAGCGTGGTCGTCGACGTAGTGGGCCTTGTTGAGGATGGGTGGCCTGGCCGGCCTGCGCTGAACCTAGTGGGCCCAGGCCGAGGGCTGACCCGGGTCGAGATGGCCCCAGGGGCTGGGGCCGAGCAGGCGGTGAGCTTCCTCGCGTTGTCGAGAGGACGGTCATGAACGCCGCGATGGCGAGCAGGTCGTTGTTCACCTTCAGGGGTCCACGCGGTCGGTTCGTATCACGGCAGCGGTTTTCCGGGGACACTGTCCCGCCGACGGAAGGCGGCTGCCGAGCGTGCGGCCTGGCTCAGGTCGGTGGCCACCCCGGTAGGACCAGGCAGAGTCTGTACCAGTGTTCGAGCCGGAGCGGCGCGGACATGCGAGGTAGATGCGTCGTGGTTGGAACGCCCGGTCTCAGCCAGCAGAACGAACAGCATGCGGTCGCGGGGCGTGTATCGAGCATGGAGTCTCAAATCAGATTGAACGCCTTAAACGTTTCATCCCGGCCTCCGTGGGGAAGCTGGCGACGCAGTTCCAGGGTCTCCATGGCCGTTGGCGGTGGCGGGAACCAGTCAGATGACAGATCCGGCGAAAGGCGGTGTCCCTTAGCGTGGCCAGCGAGTGATCAGCCCACTCTCCTGGGAGTAATCATGCAGAGAATCAAGCTGTTCGTCATGGTTTTCGTCATGGGCTTCGCTGTTGCCGTATCCGGCTTGATGGCGTCATCTGCCCACGCCGCTTCCGTCTTGTCTGCCTCCACGGCGTCCTCTCACTCGGCTACGTCCGGTTGGCACTATGCCGCCCAATACGGAACCGCAGATACGTGTGTTGAGGCGGGAAGGTCTTCGGGGCAGAAATGGAAATGTGTCCCGGTGATCTGTGCCTGCCAATATCTGTATCACCTGTATCTCTGGTATTGAGTCAGGTGCTGAACGATGCTGGGCGCGTCCAGGAGAAGGGGCGGGAGGATTCAAGGTCGCGCTTCTCTCAACGCGAGAGTAACGGCTTTGATTCATGCCCCAGCGGTGGCTCTTGGCGCCGCGACAGTCATCCACGCCGCTCGGCCAGTCCCGTGTCCGTCCCGGGGCAGCGATCACCCTCTTGCCGAAGAGTAAGTGCTCAGAACACGGATCGCAGCGGCATCCCGGTGGGTGCAGGATGCGGGAGCTGGAAGCGGGCGGCCGAATTGATTCGGAGGCTAGTGGCGTGAATTTCGCAGCGCCAATCGCCGTAGTATTCGCTCAGGCCGATCTGTTCGTCGCCGAGTTCAACTGGATCGACTGGTTGAGCGAGGGCCGGCTGCAGTAACGAACGTGTCGACCGCTACCGTTTTTCACGACCTGATCGGATCGGGCCTGGCCCATCCCGTGGTGGTCGGCGGTATCCATGAACGTGATCCTGGCGTCAAGCGCGCTGCGAAGCGTGGCGATGTTGCTCGTCGGCGCTGCGTCCGTACGCGCTGGACATGCCTGCACTACCGAGCCCGAATCCGCGCGCACCCGTTGCCGAGGACGGTCACGCGGTCGTTCAGCCCCGCGAAGCCGCCCTGCTTGCGCAGTTCCACGAGCACCCGCTTCGGGGCGACCTCCGCCTGCGCCGGAGCCATGGACGTGCTCAGCAGCGGCAGGAGCACGGGCAGGAGCACGATGCGCCAGATCCTCATGTCCTGTTGGATGTATCCGGGCCCCGATCGGCTCACCTGAGCGCGTTCACCGGCTCCATCCTGGCCCGCGCGCAGCGCCGGGTAGAGCCCGGCCAGCAGCCCGACCAGGGCTCCCGCGACCGGTGCGGCGATCGCCAGCCGCACGTCCAGCAGTGGCGTCCACTGCTGGAGGGCCGAGACCGCGACCACCGCGACCATGCCCAGGCTCGCCCCGATCACGCCGCCGGTCAGGCCGATCAGCGTGGACTCCAGCGGGAACTGCGCGGCGATGTGCCGCCTGGCCGCGCCGAGCGAGCGGCGCAGGCCGACGGCGTCGGCGACCAGCGAGAGCAGGCCGAGGATGAGGAGCGGCGCGTCGACGTCGTCTCCCGCCCTGGTGGGCGGGGGACGATCTGCAGCAGGTCGCCGTTGCCGGGGCTGAGTGCCGCCGGAGCCTGGCCTGCGATCAGGTCCGCGGCGCCCAGGCTGGTGTTGACCAGCAGCCTGGTGACGTCGCGCAGGCCGAACTGCCGGTTCACGGTGGGTGGCACGACCACGGCGGTGCTCAGGTTCTTCTCCTGGCGCAGGCCGCTGTGCACGCCGATCACCGTGTGCGCGTGCTCGCTGATGAAGATCGTCGCCGCGCAGCCTGGTCAGCCGCTTGACCGCGTGCCAGCCCGCCAGCGGCGTGCCGGTCGTGGACCTGGGCACCTCCACGGTGACGGCCGTGGCGGCCAGCTTGTCGGAGTGGCCGACGATCTGGTTGCCCGCGGTAGCGGCCACGCCGAGCGTGACGACCAGCGTGGTGATGCCGAGCACGGTGCCGAGCCGTCCACCACAGGTCCGTGAGATCGGGATCGTCGTCGTCCCTGGTGGCGGTGACCAGCTCCACCGTGCCCGTCCTGTCGACCACGGCGACCTCCACCGCGTACAGGTAGTCGACGGTGAGCCCGTGCTGCCGCGACAGCAGGCCGAAGCCGCCACCGGTCACGTGCCCGCCGAGCGCGACCGTGGACCACGAGCCGCCGGGCAGCGTCTTGCCGGTTCTCTGATACATCTTCTTGTAGAACTGGCCGAGGGTGAGGCCGGCCTCCATGCAGAAGGCCCCCATGCCATCGTCGACGTGGGCGCCGTTTCGCCGAGTGAGTGCGCGGTGAGGGCGTCCTTGGCCTCGCGCGGGGTGGTCTTCCGCTCTCGGACAAGGCCCTGCCGCATCAACGGCAGGGTCGAAATCGTCGGCCAAGGCTAACGGCGGGGCGGCTACCGTACTCGATGATCACAACTTGCCGTCCTGCATCGGGACCAGAACACCCGTCCGGAATGTCATCTGCGCATCACCGATTGAGCTTCTCCAGCGGCACAGCACTGACGGTGAATGGTAGATCGGGATTTTGGGCGTGATAATGGTCGAACTGGGCATTGACCACGAGGAGTCGATCTCCCAGCGCTGCTGAGCTGGCGGCATAGTGGAAGGTCGGGTCGGTGTATGAACGGGTGACAATGGCGCGACTCCCGGCTACATCCAGGATGTCGAGCTGGTCGGGGCTGTAGCGGGTGACGAGCAGCCGACCGCCGAGAAACGTCAGTCCATCCCCACCGTAGAGCGGCCCCTGCTCCACCGGGAGCTCGCTCACCCGACCAGTGCCCAAGTCGATCCTGAACAACTTGCCGGTATTGGACTGGACGGTGAGCAGGGAGCGGCCATGGCGCTCCAGCGCAATCCCGTTGAGGTTGAAACCGTCCTGGTATCGCACGGCTGTGCCGGTCAGATCGACGAAACGCTGAGCATGCCCGGCCACGGCGGAGGGCTTGAGCTCGGTCGCAGGAAGCCTCCAGAGTACGGGCGTGTAGGAATCGGTGAAGTAGGCGTTGCCTTCTCGGTCCAGCGCCACATCATTGATGAAGACGTTGTTGGTGAGCCCGGTGTCGAAACGGCGCACCAGTGAGCGCGTGCGGGTGTCGTACACCCACATCCGCCCGGTCACTCCCCCGGCCACGTAGAGGCGGCCCTTCGCATCGAGGCGCAGGCCCTGGGCCGTGGTCCGGCCATCGCCCGCCGACGGCAGAAAGACCTCCAGTTCGCGCCGGCCTTTCCGGCCCCGATAGATGGCCCCGTCAAAGGCGCTGCTGACGTAGAAGACCTCACGCTCGTGGTCAACGGCCACACTCTCGGGAAACACCCGGTCACCCGGGAGCTCATACAGAAGGGTCGGCCGGTCTGTCGCGGCGGACGCTGGACCGCCGGCGACAGCGGAGAGCGTCAGCAGAGGGATGCACCACCATGCGACCCCGGCTCTCATCACCATCAGCACCTTGTCTTTCGCCTGCCGTGTAGAGAATCTTGCGGGGTCGACGGTACAAAGGCGTGCATTGCGTGGAATCCGTCGAATGACCAGTGCGCAGACGGGACCAAGTCCACGCCAGTCCTATCGGCTGACTTCCCTGAAAAGAACGGCTGTGGCTCACCGGCCAGGGCGCGCGGCGATCACCGAGTCAGACGGCCGGGCAGGTGTCCGGCCGTCAGCGGCCCTGGTCGTTACGATCTCCAAATCTGCAGCGCTGCGCCTGCTGATGCGGCTGCCATCCCTGTGGATCCCGCGCGTCCTGGTGTCAATGACTTCGCGCTCAAGCACCGTCACCGCCGCCGTCACCGCCGCCCTTGACCGACCTGACCCCGCCGGATCAAAACCCACGACCCGGCTCGACATCGAACCCCGCGTGCTGTCTCCGACCTGACCCAGGAGGACGAACACAGAGTGCCCGAGACTGCACCCCTAACCCAAGAGGAGCCAATTGCCTAGAATTCGAGGTGATAAGGACGGTCAGGGCCAGACCGCGGCCACCGTGGGGCTTGGGGTTGCGGGTAGAATGCAAGGTCCTGCTGCGTTCTACGAAGTATCTCCAGGACGTGATCTAACGGACATAATCAATCCGTTGATCACTGAAGAGGAGAGGAATGCTTCATGGCGGATCAGCCGAGCTTCTTGCGGACCGGCCGGGCGATGAACTGGTGATGGGCGGAGCGGCCGCAAGTGTGCTGGTCCCGCTGCCGGTCCGTGTCGCAGCTGACGACCACATCGACACCGACCTGTTCACACAGCGGCTGCTGTCCCTGGTGCTCTACGGGCTCTCTGCGGTCGTCATTATGACGATCATCGCTGCCCCGCTCATCGTGGATCTGACCGTTCCCGGGTTCAGCTCCGTACAGCGAGGTCTGGCCGTCGACTTCACCCGAATCTTCTTGCCCCAGATACTTTTCTACGGCATCAGCGCGACACTGGCCGCAATCTTAAACGCCCGTGGCTGCTTCGCCGCTCCGATGTGGGCCCCGGTGGCCAACAACCTGATCGTCACCGCCACCGCCGGGACATTCCTACTGGTCGGCAGAACCGGCCAGATGGAGACGCTGACCCAGGGCCAGATGCTGCTGCTGTCGATCGGCACCAGCGCCGGAGTCGGCGTCCAGATGGTCGTCCTGGCGGTGGTGACCCGCCGGGCCGGCTTCCCACTTCGGCTACGCGCCAACCCGCGAGGCGTCGCGGTGCGCAGAATCGCGGCGATGGCCGGATGGACCATCGCTTCAGTGACCGCCACACAGATCGCGCTGATCGTGGTCACCCGTCTCGCATCGCAGGCCGGGCCCGGCGCGGTCAGTGTCTTCTCTAACGCGTACACCTTGTTCCAACTGCCGTACGCGGTCATCGCGGTGACCGTGATCACCGGCTTGCTGCCTCGCATGAGCCGGGCGCCAAGCGTACGCGATCTGTCTCAAGTCACCGCCGACCTCTCCCAGAGCCTGCGGCTGACCGGCGTGGCGCTGATTCCCGTAGCCGCCGCACTCGTCGTGCTCGGCCCTCATCTGACCAGCGTGAACACCGCGTACAGCTACGCCAGGCTGTCCACCCGCGACCACGCCAGGACGGCGGCGGTGCCGAGCAGGGACTCGGCGGTCATCAGGGCACGCCCGCCATGGGCGTCCAGCCAGCGGCCGACCAGCGGCGTGCACACGGCGGCGATCAGGATGGACACGGTGAGGGCGGCGACGATCTGCGCGTTGGTGGCGTGCAGGTCACGGGCCATGGTGGCGAGGTAGACGGAGAAGGCGTAGTAGAGCACGCCGTAGCCGATGGTCTGGGTGATGGCCAGTGCGGCCACGACCCGCCATCCATGGCCGGAACGGGCGGACCGCCGCCCCAACGTCGGGCGCGACATCCGGGGGCGGCGGTGTCGGGGCAGGATCTCGTACCGGGCATGCGATCAGTGCGCGGCCGTCGGCAGTGATCACCCACTCACCCGCGCGGGTCTCGGCGATGAGGCCCTGGGCCTGCAGCCGCCAGGCGAGCGTGCCTGCCATCCGGGCGATCGCGCGCGTAGCCGGGGTTGGTGCTGGGCCTGCGGGCGGCGACCAGTTCATCGGCCAGCCGGTAGGCAGGCATCGGCTCATGGCCGCAGATGAGGCGCAGCGCCTCCTTCTGCGCGGCGGTCGGGTAGCCGTCGGACATCGGGGGTTGTTCCTTTTCGGCGGCAGCCGCCGCCATCGCCGGCGGAGACCGTGGCGAGAGGGAGCGGGGTGGACAGCAGGCCGCCGCTGATGCCGGTGGCCAGGCCGACCCGCTGCTCCCGGGCCTCGGCGGAATTGGACGAGCACACGCCGGTCTCGGGCAGGTCGAGCTGCACGTTGCGAGCGGCCTCCCAGTCCCCGGCGATCGCGGCCACGACCTGGTCACGGTCACAAGAAGGACGCCGACGCCCAGATCCGGCTCCTCCTCGCCTATGGCCGCGCCTACGTCACCCCCACACCCTGGAAACCCTGGGACAGGCCGCCGACCTCAGCCCCTCCGGCGCCAGCCGCGCCTTCGAAGCCGACGAGATTGTCGAGGTCGGCGACCGTACCGGCCTGCGCCCGCCCGCCGCCAAGATCGAGGATTACGACCCCCGCGATCCCCGGCTCGGCCAGGCCAGCCGCACTCGCTGCACCTGGGGTGGCGGCGACCGCAACAACCCGTGCCCCGACGCCCCCAAGTACACCGTCACCGACAAGTCCGGCACCCGCTGGTCCTGCTGTAAGGGCCACCTCCCCCGCTACCTCGCTTCTCGGCCCTCGCGCTGAGTCACTGCCTGGGTGGCAGCTGCGGATGGCCGGGGTGGAAGCAAGGACGGCGTGGCCGACCGTCACAAGGTGACCACAACCGTGCTCAGAAAAGGGGCAGCAGCTGCGTTGGGCTGCCTATCGCGGCACGCGCGTGCGCCTGTGCCTCAGACACACAAAGATCTTTTAGGCTGTAGACACCCTCTCACCAGGGGACGGGGCCAGGGCGCCACGATCGCCTGATCGCGTGTCGTCCGACGCGACTCGATCACTTCGCAGTGCTCACCGTCCTGGGCGTCCGGAGCCACAATCGTTCCCCTGACAGTAGCCGTTGCTGACGATCAGCTGACCGCGCAGAACCGTGAAAGCTCCCGCGTCGACGCCAACGATCACTCCCCGGCAAGTGGGGCAGACCAGGGACTCGGCTCCCGGAGGAAGGCTCTTGATCCGGTCATCCTGCGTCAGGCTCGCTCCAGCAGGTGTCCCTTCGGCAGGCGCGATGGAAGGCGTGGGAGTGCCGGGGACCTCGGAGACGATGCTGAGGGCAGGGGAATCGCTCATGGGATCACTGTGCCGCACGGTACCGACAAAATCCTCTGAAACTGCACAAGAAGAGGTGCCTGCGCCGGCTCACGTCAGGTGGGACCCCGACTGGACGTACGGTCCTGCCCCTGCGAAGAAGGCACTGACCCGGGCGGCGAAGTCGTCCGGACCGATGATCTCCACCCGAGCGTCTCGGCCGCGCCTCAGGCGAGCGGCCGCACCTGGCGGCCACCAGCACCGGCCACGGCAACGGGACCGTCGTGGCTGTCAGGGCGATCCGGAAAAGTGCGGGACATGTTCGACGGACTGTACGACATCGACTGGTCGTCCATGGAGCACGCCTACGGCTCGGCCGGCGAGGTGCCGGAGCTGCTGCTGGCGCTGCGTTCGGCGGACGGGCGGGAACGGCATCGGGCGCTGGAGCGGTTCTACAACGCCGTCCACCATCAGGGAAGCGTGTATCCCTGTACGACGGCGAGTCTGCCGTTCCTGTTCGAGCTGGCCGGCGATCCCGCCACCCCTGATCGGGCCGCGGTCGTCGGACTGCTGGTCAGTATCGGCAGGGTGGCCGTGGAGGAAGCCGAGCAGGAGTATGCCGACCTGGTGGACTTCGCCGGCGCCGCGGTGGTGATGCGCGCGCGGGCGCAGGCGTTCGTCGCCTTGGCCGCTGATGCTGACCCTCTGGTGCGCCGGCGCGCGGTGGCGGGGCTGGCCCTGTTCCTCGACGACGCGGACCGAACCCTGGCGCTGCTGCGCGAGCGGCTGACGGCCGAGCCCGACCTCGCCGAGCGGCTGCAGGTCCTGGACGCGGCGGCGCTGCTGGCCACGCGCCTGCCGGCGGCGCGGGCCGCCACGCTGGCGTGGCTGGCCGGCCTGGCCGCCGACCCCGCCACCAACTCCGCCACCGATCCCGGAACCCGCCTCGCCGCCGTGGTGCAACGTGCCCGCTGTGCCCCCGAGCAGATCGGCGAAGACACCGTCCCGGCCGCGATCGAGCTGCTGCGCGAACTGGAACACGAGCTCACGCCGGACGAGACCTGGTGGACAGAACCACCCAGCCGGACGAGCCCGGCGGACGGGACACCGCCGCAGGTCCTGGCCGCCTTCGACGACCTCGACCGGCGCGAGAGCGTGCACGCCCTGACCACGGATCTGCTGCGGACGTTTCACCAGGCACTGGACTCCCGGGTGCCCGAACGGACGGAACTGCTCGCGCAGCGGTTACGCAGCCCCGACCCGGGCGCCTGCCTGGACGCGATCCGGATGAGCGGCGAACTGGTCGACGCCTGGCGCGGCGACCACAGCCGTCTCATCGAGCTGATCATGCCCCACCTCGGACCAGCCGGCCAGGAAGGACCCTGGCTGGAGGTCGCCGCAGAGGCGGCAGCCGTCCTGCAACTGTGCCATCCGATCGCCGAACCCGCCCGAGAGGCGCTGGCCGCCTACGTCCTGGAGCAGCGCACGGCGCACGGGCCGCAGGTGTGAGCCACACCGCGGCCGCGGCTGGCCCGCGCGCACCAGCAGGCGGTTCTCGCGCTCGCCCGGCTCGGCGACGCACGTGCCGCGCCCAGCCTGCTGGCCGCGCTGGACAGCGGCGTCGACGACTGGCGCGTGGTGCAGGTGGCCGGCTGCCTTCCGGCGGCCGCCGGCCAGCTTGTGCCCCGGCTGTGTGAGCGGCTGCGCCGCCGCGATCCCGGCCAGAACGAGCTGCGGATGCACGCAGGACCGGTGCTGTCGGCCCTGGCCGCGCTCGGCGACCCGTTAGCGCTGACGCTGATCACCGACACCCTCGCCGCGATCGTCCGTCATGCACAGTGGCCGACCACCTGCGCGGCCCTGCACGCCCTGGCGGCGTTCGGCCCCGCGGCGGCCCCCGCCCTGAGCCAGATCCGCACACACTCACCACCGCCGCCAACCCTGACGTACGATCCGCCGCGGTGGCCGCGCTGTGGGCCGTCGGCCGCGACACGGCCGAGGTACTGCCCCGGCTGCGTGATCTGCTCGACGGCGATCGCGTCTCCTGGCTGTCGAAGGCCGCGGACGTGCTCGCCCAGATCGGCCCGCCCGCCGCCGCCGCGCTGCCCCGTCTGCGCGAGCTTCTGGATCACGGCGAGTGGGTGGGCGTCCACTGCGCGTCGGCGCTGTGGCAGATCGGCGGTGAGACCGAAGCGCCGGCCGCCCTGGCCGCCCTGCTGCGGGCGTGGCAGCACAACCCGTCGACGGGCACCCACGTGGTGGCCTGCCCGGATCTGATGGGGCAAGCGGCCGAACCGGCTCTGCCGATGCTGCGCATGCAGCTGGCGCTGCCCCGGCGCATCGGCACGTGGAAAGCATCGCCGAGGACGAGGAGCTCTAGCGTGCCGGTCGCGCCATCATCGCACGCTGTACCTAAGCCGAGTACCTGAGCCGAGCACGGGAGCGGGGCGTTCGCGGGCGTTCGGTCACCTCGCAGCGCTCACCGCGGCGACGCTGCCGGCCAGGCGCGGTGTCGGCAGATCCGCCGGTGGCCGCCACGCGGACGCCGTGACCTCCTCCCTCTGCAGCGTGATGGTCGGCTCCCGTGCCCGGACGGCGAATCGGAGTCGGCGTGCAGATGCGCCAGTTCGCCCTTGGCCGGATGCGCGGGGATGGCGTCGACGTCGACGTCTATGGCGATCGCGTCGAGCTCCTGCGGCCCGACCGCGGGCTGCCTGGGCAGTCCGGTCTCCTCCGCCAGTTCACGCAAGGCCGCGCCGTACAGGCTGTGATCCTCAGGCTTCAGGTGCCCGCCCGGCAGCGGCCACCGGCGCAGCGTGCGATGGCGGATCATCAGCACGCGGCCGAGGTCGTCGATCGCCGCGGCGCTCGCAGTCACATGCAGCGGCAGAGTCTGGCGGGAGACGAGGTCCTGCCCGCCGCCGTCGGCCAGGGCCTGGGCCAGCGGCTCGACATCGCCGGCGCGTTCAGGGTGGGCGTCGAGGTAGTGCCCGAGGGCGGCGGCGATCTGCGAGCGGGTGACGGTCATGCCACCCCATGCAAGTGCTTCGGTCACGTTGTCGCAAGGGAGTGCCGGAGTTCGGCGCAAACCTCCCCCATGCGCGGGCTGAACCCACCGCGCACACCGGCCCCGTCGCTTCGAGCTCCTCAAGGGAACGGGCTCCACCGAATTGTCCGGGCGCGGCCTGCGCCTGGCCGCCCAATCTCGTCCGGTGTGTCATCGAACGAACCGAGCCCGCCCATCGCCTCGGCCGGCCGACCTGACCGCCAGCCGGGCCGCTGATGAGGCGGGGCCGGCCCTCACGACCGGCGGCACCGCGAGCGGCAACACCGAACCGAAGCGTCAAGCGCGATCACCGCACCAGATGCGGACGGTCCACTCCCGAGGTTGCATCAGAGGCGGTTCCGCAGGCTGGGGGCATCCGGCCATCCTCCAGGACGGGCGATCCGATGTCACGGCAGATCCGCTGGATCGTCTCCTCCAGCGATGACTCTTGGGGGATCAGGGCTTCCCCGGGCAGGCCGAGCCAGTCGTCTTGGACGTACCACCCGGCCATGTCCTCGGGCGTGAATTCGGCGGCCTGCGGTCGCGTGGCATGCCGGTGGAGGGTCTCGGCGAACTCGACGTCGAGCCAGTAGACCAGGGCGCGCCCGGGGTGCTGGTCGATGAGCCTCTGCAGGGCGGCCTTGTAGCGCGCGCTGGCCATGATGCCCTCGACCAGGACGACGGGCATCTTGTCCAGAAGGTAGGAGGCCATGTGACAGATGAAGTCGGGGGCGATCCCTCCAGGAACGTCCCATTCCTTCAGGATGTCCCTTCTGAGTTGATCTTGGCCGATCCTGGCGACGACTCCCCTTCCCAGCCGGGCCTGGACGGCCTTGGCGATGGTCGTCTTGCCGCTTGCGGAGTTCCCCCGCAGGATGACAAGGGTCGCCGAGTTCGCCTTCGTGTTCGCCACATAGCCGATCCAACCATGCAGCAGTGGCTGGACGGCAACGGGTACGACGTCCAACGCCCCGACGTCCGCGTCCTCGTCACACCGCCCGAGCAGGCGGCCGGGCGGTCAACGTGATCGACTCGCGCGGTGTCACCATCTGACGTAGCAGGCCCCCTGCGGTCCACGCCGCTCACCCCTTGGCGCCTTCGACTCTGAGAAGACATGCCGACGACGTCCTCTGGGCCGCGCCTGACCTCTGGCATGCACCAGCCCTGGATCGGTCCGTATCGCGTGCCTGACGAGACGGAACGATCCGGTACGCAGAAGAAGGACTCCTGCAGGCGCGCTGCTCAGCGTCGGCCTGCACACCCCGGCCTCAGGCGAAGAACGGTGGAAGCTTCTGTTACCACGGCGATCCCCGCTATGCCGTGGCGGTCTTTCCTCGACGGCGATCACGTTGGTGACTGCATGGGCCCCCACCAGTGGAGGATCACATATTGGGTGATCGGCACCGTGGATATGCCGTGATCTTGCTGGATTTCGTCGAAGGCGGCGTCCCACTCCTTCCTGGAGTACCGCAAGATGGTCGTCTGCGGCCCCACCAGGTCCTGCTGCGGGCGAGCACCAGGACGTCATCGGACCCATCGATGTTGATCTCGGTGTCGTCGGGGAAACGCTGTGCTGCCTGAACTACTTCGGCCGCTGCCATCCGCTCTGGCAGCGGCACGACGATGAGGAAGGCGATCATGCTCACGAGCCCCAGGGCCAGGCCCATCCACAGCCAGAACCGAACGCCCGTCACCAGGCAACCGATCAGCGCGCCTGCCGGGATTCCGACGATCGTGCAGGGGAACCTGGTCGCCACCCGCGTCCGGACCGCGATAGATAACCGCATGCGCTACTCCCGTGACCTTACGTAACGCTGCTATCGCAGGAGGAACGCCCACCGCGGATGAGACGCTACGTGCTCTCGACGCCCTGCAAGCAGAGGTCGCCCGCGCTCGAACCCTCGTTCAGCGGCTGGCGGGGCAGGACTGACACACAGCACAGGCGAGCGTTGCCCGGCCACACATCCGCTGCGCCGCCGCCCTGGCCAGGCCGACTTGTCGAGACGGCATCCCGGCGCCGCCACGTCCTGGACCGGCATGGCCGATGACGTTTCTGTGGTCCTGTTGAGCCGACGGTGCCAGCCGAGCAGCTGAAGGACCCGGCCGGCTTGAGGCTGCAGAGTACCGGCGGGGTTGTGCGGTGCGGCCGGGTCCGGCGATATCGAATCGTAACCTGCCGGAGACGCCCGCCAGCGCCGAGGTGTCGTCACCCTCACTCGGTGAGGTGAACCTGCACGGTTCACTGCTTGTTGTGCACCTCGTCAACCTTTCCACTGTTCAGCACCGCCCGGGCGTACGTGTCGTCGCCGTCCTCGGCCAGGAAGACTTGCGCGGTCCACTGCTTGGCTTCCACGCGAAGGCGATGCGGTTGAGGAGACGAGGGCCATGCGACGAGCCCAGGTGATCTCACGGCTCTGGCCGCCGAAGCGATCGTCTCCGCCTCGTCAAGGACACGCGGGACGGCGCCGCGCAGCAGTCGCGGGGAGGTGGGGGGCGGCGGCGAGGGCCGGTAGCGCCTGCCCGATGAGCTCGGGCGGCAGGGCTTGGCGGAGCATGGGGAGATCGAGTCCATCCAGGGGGGGACCGTTACCTGTCACTGGCGTGTCTTCGCAGTTCAAGGGGTAGCTGTCCCGAGTCCGCGCCACCGGCGGAGGTACAGGGAGTGAGCATGATGGGGGCGAGCGGGTCCGGAGACCTCGACGAGGCAGTGGCTGTCTTCGACGAGGTGCGGCCGCGGCTGTTCGGGATCGCGTACCGGATGCTGGGCAGCGCGTCCGAGGCGGAGGACCTCGTACAGGATGTCTGGTTGCGCTGGCAGGCCTACGACCGAGACAAGGTGGACAATCCGGCGCCGTTCCTGGCGACGGTGACCACACGGCTGGCCATCAACGAGGTCAAGTCCGCCCGCGTGCGCCGGGAGACGTACGTCGGGCCGTGGTTGCCCGAACCGGTGGACACCAGCGCGGACCCGTATTTGGGGGCCGAGCGCGGGGAGGCGCTCGAGTTCGCGGTGCTGCTGCTCCTGGAACGGCTCGGGCCCACCGAGCGCGCCGCGTACGTGCTGCGCGAGGCCTTCGACTACCCCTACGCGCAGATCGCCGAGATCATCGGGCACAACGAGGCGTCGGCGCGCCAGCTCGTCAGCCGCGCCCGCAAGCGCGTGCTCGACGGACGACGCACCCCCGTGCCCGCGGCCGATCAGCGCCGGTTGCTCACGGCGTTCGTGGCGGCCGCCCGCTCCGGCGACCTGGCCGCGCTGGAGCAGCTGCTCGCCGAGGACGCGACCAGCTACTCTGACGGCGGCGGCGCCGTACGGGCCGCGAAGTTCCCGGTCGAGGGCGCGGTCCGCGTGGCGAAGTTCATGCGTGCGTTCGCCGGTCATTTCTGGACGGGCGTGGAAGTGACCTGGGCGGACGTCAACGGCCAGGCTGCCGCGTTGCTGAGCCGCGACGGCGTGGTGTTCACGGTCCTCGCGCTCAACACCTCCGATCGTGGCATCGACCAGGTGTTGTGGATGATGAACCCGGCCAAGCTCAGCGCGGTGTCCATCGGCCAGGACCCGCCACCGGATGATCTGTGACGAAGGCTGCTGTCACAGGGTGTAGAAGCCTGCTGTCCTAGCTGGTTGTTCGCCCGCCCATGACCCGCAGCGGAAGGAGTACGAACTGTGACAGCACATCCTGCGCCTCTGTACGACGACGAGGCCGTACGCCCGTCCGGAGCCGGCTCGGCCGTGCCGGCGTTCCGGACGACCGGCGACACGGTCCGCGACCTGAGACGCGAGCTGCGGAAAAGGCGCAGATTCGCGTCCGACGCCTCCCACGAGCTGCGCACGGCGGTCGCGGGGCTGCGCGTTGAGCTGGAGGAGGCAGGCCTGCACCCCGACGAGACCGACCTCGGCGGCCTGCTGGTCCGCGCGCTGCGCGGCATCGACCGGCTGGACGCGATCCTCACCGATCTGCGCGTCCTCGCCGAGATGGAGGGCGGCGCTCCCGTCCGGCCTGAGCAGGTCGACCTCGCCGGCCTGGTTCGTGAGGAGATCGGCCGCAGGACCGATCGCACCGCCGTACGGCTCCGGCTGGAGCCCGGGGTGCACGTCGAGGCCGTCCCGATCCGGATCATCCGGGTGCTCAACAATCTGCTGGACAACGCGCAGCGGCACTGCCGCCGGCTGGTCGAGGTCCGGGTGTGCCGCGAGGACGGCCACGCGGTGCTGACGGTCACCGACGACGGTGAGGGGGTCGCGGAGCCGGACCGGGAGGAGATCTTCCAGCGCTTCACCAGGCTCGAAGCTGCACGCCACCTGGACCGTAGCGGCACCGGGCTGGGGCTGGCGATCGCCCGCGACATCGCCCAGGCTCACGGGGGCAGCCTGCACGCCGCGGTGGCCGAGACCGGCGGCGCCAGCTTCGTCCTCCGCCTGCCCCTCGTCGGCCGCAATGGGGGCCACCGCGGGCCGGAGGCGATGAGCCCATGAACCGCGCCGCCGCCGGCGCGGCCCACGGCGCGAGCGACACCGCCGCTGCCGCCGCTGCCGCGGCCGAGGCCCTGATCGCGGCCGTCGCCCTTCCCTGCCTCGCCATGGTGCCGGAGCTGACGATCGTGGCCGTCAACCAGGCATACCTGACCGCGTCCGGACGGCGGCGCGAGGAATTGCTCGGCTGCCGCGTGGTCGCCGACCCGGTCGCGGAGCCGCTGACGGACCGGCAACGGCAGTTCACCGCCGACGCCTCCCATGAGTTGCGTACCCCGCTCGCCGCGCTCCGCGTCCGGGTCGAGGAAGCGCAATTGCACCCCGGCGACATCGACCTGCCCGACCTGCTGGAGCACGTGTCCGGCGATCTGGACCGGCTGGAGACCGTCGTCGACGACCTGCTCCTGCTGAGGTCTCTCGACGCCGGCCAGGGGCTGGAGCTGCTCGACCTGACGAGCCTGGCTGCCGAGACGGTGGCCGCCCAGCCGCCCGGCGGCCGACGTGACGTACGCCTCGACCTCGAACGCGGGGTGACGGTCAGGGCCGCTCCCAGGCACCTCACGAGGCTGCTGGCGGACCTGCTGGACAACGCCCGGCGGCACGCCGCGCGCGAGGTGACCGTGACCCTGCACCGTACGGCCGGCCACGCCGAGCTGGCCGTCGCCGACGACGGGCTCGCCGTCCCGTCAGGAGAGCGCGAACGTGTCTTCCAGCGCGTCGCCCGCCTGGACACCGTCCGCCGCCGCGACCGCGGAGGTGCCGGTCTCGGCCTGGCCACTGCCCGCGAGATCGCCGCGGCCCACCGCGGCACCCTGGAGGTCGAGGTCCCGCCCGGCGGCGGCGCACGCTTCGTGCTCCGTCTCCCGCTCGCCGGTTGAGTCCCGTTCCCCGGCCACCGGACAGAGGGCCGCGTGAGCACACCCCCGCGGGACCCCGTCGCGATCGGCTACGCCTGGGCCGGCATCGAGCGGCCCTGACCGAGCTGCCCCTGCTCATCAGCGAGCATCCACTGCGGGGACGGCCGGTCCACCTCCTCATGATGGCGCTGCACCGTGACGGCAGGCGCGCCGAGGCGCCGGCCGCCTATCGGGACCCTGCGCCACCGGCTCTTAGCTTGACTCTGTCGGGAATCTTGAAAACATCCGGCATGTCCCGAAGGGCGACTGATCAGTAACTGTGAGGCTTCTGGGGGTCGGCGAGGTCGGTCATGCCCCGAGGTGGTCAGATGTCTCTACCGGTTCGTCCCCGGTCCGCGCTGGAGGTCCCGGAGCTCACCGCCCAGGTGGCACGAGGGAGTAATCCTCGTGGCGCCCCGGCCATGTGGATCCGCGACCGGCTGGACGGGTTATGGAGCGATGAGGACTTCGCGCAGGGGTATCCCCGCGACGGCCGGCCGGGACTCTCACCCGCCCACCTGGCCACGGTGAGCGTGCTGCAATTCGTGCTGGACCTTCCCCGGCCGCGATGCCGCTGAGGCCGTGCGCTGTGGCATCGGCTTCACGTACGCGCTCGGCCTCGAACTGGACGACCCCGGCTTCCACCACAGCGTGCTCGGTGGCTTCCGTGACCGCCTGCTGCGAGGATGGGCGGGCGGACCGGCTTCTCGATCTGGCCCTGGCCCGTCTGAAGGAGGCCGGCCTGGTTCGCGAGCGCACCACCCAGCGCACCGATTCCACTCATGTCCTGGCCACCGTGCGCGACCTGACCCGCCTGGAGCTGGTCACCGAGGCCATGCGCGCGGCCCTGGAGGAACTGGCCCGCACTGCCGCTCACGCGCTGAACGGCTTGGTGGATGAGGACTGGGGACGCCGCTACGGTCGGCAGGCCGCCTGGGCAAGAACCCCACCCGGCCCAAGACCAGGATCAACACCATCGGGGCAGATGCACGCGGCCTGCTGGAACACCTGAGCCGAAACCATCCCGGCCTGCTGGGTGGCCCCCAGGTGCAGGCCCTGCGACAGATGCTGGTGCAGAACTACTCCTGCGACTCCACCGGGCGGCTGCGCTGGCGTGACGATGACGACGATAGCGGTCTGCCGCCCTCGGCCAAGCGGATCATCTCGCCCTACGACCTGACGGCCCGCTATGCGCGTCGGGGCAGGTCACCCGTTGGCAGGGGTTCCTCGCGCACGTGACCGAGACCTGCTCCGGCGACGGCCCCAATGTGATCACGGACGTGGTCACCATGCCCGCGACCAGCGCTGACACTGAGGTCCTGCCCGGCATCCACACCCGGCTGGAACGCCGGGGCCTACGGCCCGAGCAGCACCTGGTCGACGGTGGCTACACCTGCCTGGTCCACCTCGAACAGGCCGAACGTGACCACCAGATCACCGTGGTCGGACCGCTTCCAGGTAACCCCACCCACCAAAACCGCCAGGGTGAGGGTTTCGCCCGCGACGACTTTCGCATCGACTTCGACCGCCAGGAAGTCACCTGCCCGCAGGGCCAGGTCGGCAAGGGCTGGCATGGCCCTTATCCGACATCCTCGCTGACCGCCGCCCCGTTGATCGTGGCCCGCTTCACCAAGAGCCAGGGCCAACCCTGCCCGGTCCGAGCCAAGGGCACCACCTGTCGCGACGGTGCGCGCAACGTGGGCTTTCCTCCGCGAGAACTACACGAACTGCAGCTGCGCACCCGCGCGGAGCGGCGAGAACCGGACTGGCACAAGCGCTACGCGGTGCGTTCCGGCATCGAGGGCACCATCTGCGAGTTCGCCCACGGCCATGGCATGCGCCGCTGCCGCTACCGCGGGCAAGCCAAGGCCCATCTGCAACACGTGCTCACCGCCATCGCCGTCAACGTCGAACGCCTCAGCCGGCACCCTCCTGGAGAAAGGCGCGCCCCCACGACCGCCGACAGCCTTCCAGGACTACCTCGACCAGCAAGGCATCCCGCGCTTGCTTCCTGGCGAGCCGCCAGCTGACCCGACAGCGAACAAGATCCCCGACAGAGTCAAGCTTAATCGTCGAGCTGGGACACCTCGACCACGGTCAGATGCCCGGCCATCTCCCGCACGGCGTCCCGCCACCGGGCCGCGTCCGTGGTCAAAACCGGGCAGTTCCGCAGCAGCGCGTGCAGCGCCGTCTGCGCATCCCACAGCTCGCCCAGCGCCTCGACCTCCACCCGCATCCGGGCCAGGTGGGTGGCATCGTCGAACGCGGTGATCCCGGCGAACCCGGCCGCGTCCAGCCGGCCGACACCCCGGACGACGGCCAGCTGCGCGTCCGTGGCAGCGGCCTCGACGGCGGCGCCGGTGACGGCCAGAGCGGGTACGATCATGCTGATGTTGTCGGCGTCGAACTGCTGCAGCAGCGCGATCACATCGTTGTCGCCGCGGCCGACCTCGGCCAGAACTGTGGCGTCGAGCACATAGCCTGGTTCAGCGAGCATGCAGGATCTCGCGCGCTTTACGCGCCCGGCGCTGGGCGCGCTCGACGACGGCAGGGTCCTCGTGCGCCTTCTCCACGGCTGCTCGCCAAGCCTGATCGGCGTGCCGCTCGGTTTCCATACGATGCAGGGCGGCCTCGTTGAAGAAGGCCGACACTGACCGGGCCCGGCCCTGATCGACCTGCTGGAGGGCGTATTCGTGCACGTGGGGGTCCACCGTGATGGTGATCGGCTTGGTGCTCATATGTTCATCATAGGTTCGCTGTGGCCGCTCGTCGTCAACGATCACACCGTAGGGTGAACTACCTCTCGGCTCACTCCCCCGATCGATATCGCTGCATGCGTGAGCTCTTTCATCCTGACGGCGCTGGTCACGATGGGTGTGCGCGGAGCGGTGGCAGGTGACAGGAGTCTCCCGGTAAGACAATCTGACGCCAGCCCGGCGGAACGCTGACGGGCAGGTCCCAGACGAACGTCTGCCCGTCATGATCACATGGCGACCGGATCGTCAGATGGGAACCCGCGTCCAGTTCCACACGCCAGGACGTGAGCCTCGTCAGCGGGACGGTGAGCAGGTCGCGGAAGTCTGGCAGTAGCTGTAGCCCGCCCTTCAAGGCCAAGGCAAGGGCGATGTTCACCGGGTCGCCGCCGGGTTCGGTCACGTAGGCAGGCGCTGAGTCATCGACTCACAGGAATGCGGCGCGCCCTTGCGGTCGCTGGACGACAGATGCCAGGGCCGAGAGCGCGCGGGGGCGCATCCGGATGGGTCATGGCCTCCTCATGGACCCTGTCACGAACCAGGAGCGCGGCTTTGGCGCGGATCAGTGCCGACAGGCGAGGTGGCTCGGCCTATCAACTGACCAGCGTGGCGTTCCAGGCCAGGCGAGAAGGCGGCTGCATGAGACGGTCGGCCGGAACGGCCTGCGAGCCGGCAAGGGGTCATGGGGAACTGTGCGGGCTACTGCCCGCCGGAGGCGTCCACGAAGTGCACGTCGTAGCGTTCCTGCTCGGGCAGCAAGCTGTCGAAGGGCTCCAGACCATGCTGGATGCGCCCAAGCTGTCGGAAATAGCCGTAACGGTCGACGCCCGGCGTCAAGACGGCCAGCAGGTCGGCCCCTGTGCCCGGTGCCGCGCCGAACGCGTGCGGCAGGTGCGGCGGCACCACGACCAGCCCGCCCTTGGTGAGCGTCACCCTCTCCTCGCCGAGGACGAAGTCCAGCGCCCCGTCCAGTACGTAGAACAGCTCGGTGGAACGCGCGTGGTAGTGCAGCGTGGCGCCGTCGCGGCCCGCCCCCAGCGTGAGCCGGTTGGCGCCGAGCGCGCCCGCGGTGTCGCTGGCGTCGGCGAGCAGGCTGAACGCCCCGCCCGCGGGCAGAGCGACCCTCTCCGCGGACTCGCCGGGGACGACAAAGGCCTTCAACACAGTCATGTTCCGCTCCTTTCGGGTTCGCGGTCCATTCGATCGCAGGAACAAGGTGGGTACCAGAAGCGGTTATGACCTGCAGTCATCACCGATCGAGATGAATCGAGGGCGACGGGTGGAGCTGCGCCAGCTCGCCTACTTCGTGGCGGTCGCAGAAGAGGGCGGTTTCAGCCGCGCAGCCGAGCGGCTCAGCATCGTGCAGTCAGCGGTGAGCCAGCAGGTCCGCCGGCTCGAACGCGAACTCGGCGTGCCGCTGTTCGACCGTTCGACCCGCCATGTGAGGCTGTCCGGCGCGGGAGAACGCCTGCTGCCCGAGGCAAGGGCCGTGCTGGCCGCCGCGCACCGCACCCGGCAGGTCGCCGCCGACATCCGCGCGGGCGCGGATGGTGTCCTGCGCCTCGGCATCGTGCAGGGTCCGGGCAACCGGATCTACCGGGTCCTCAACGAGCTGGCCGCCGTCGCGCCACACCTTCAGGTCCGTCCGCGCCGTCTTCCGTTGCTCGATCGTCTTTCCGCCGTACGCTCCGGCGAACTCGACGCGGCGTTGGTCCGGGCGCTCTCCGGCGCGCCGGGCCTGGAACTCCTGCCGATCTGGACGGACCCGCTGTACGTGGCCCTGCCCGCCGGACACCCGCTGACGGGTTCGGCCGAGCTCAAGCTCGAAGACCTGGCTAGCCTGCCCCTCCGGCTCGCCGCGCGCGAGAACAACCCGCCCTTCCACGACCTGGTCACCGACGCCTGCCGGGCGGCGGGGATCGCCCCGCCGCCCGGGCCGCCGTTCACCACGTTCCAGGAGACCCTCGCGGATATCGGTGCCGGCCCGCCGTCCTGGACGATCTTCTATGAGGTCACCGGCCTGCCGGAGATACCCCGGGTCGCCATCCGCCCGCTCGCCGAGCCCGCGTTGACCACGTCGATGGCCGTCCTTCCAGGCCCGCCCATCCCCGCCGTCCGCCAGCTTCTGCAGGTTCTGGCCCGCGTCCCGGCTCACGTCGGGTGAACCGGGCCGTTGCGGACGATGGCCGACGGGTTCCAGGGCCAGGCTGTCGTGGAGGTGTCCATCGGCATCAAGGCCGGCCGCGTCCACGCGATCGGCCGGACCGGGAATCCGTGCTGTTCCTGGCCAACCCACCGCTCGACCGGCCCGTGCCACCCTTCGTGCACCGCGAAGGACAATCCATCGACATCGCCCATCTCGCGCGCACGTCCGGGGTCATGTTCGGGCTTCTCGAAGTGCCCACGCGCCCGGCCACGCACACCAGCGGCTGAGCCGACCAGCCAGCAGTCAGACCAGTGCCCGGTCGAATATCTCACGGTGCGCATAGACGAAGTGGTGTTCCCGCTTGCTCCACGCAATCCGGTCAGCCAGGACCTGTGGTGCAGCCGGGGCCGTCTCCGGATACACCGCGAGCTCCGCCCAGAAGCGGACATTGCGCGATTGCCGCTCCAGGACGCAGTCGGTCAGCGCGTGGCGCTCCACCTCGTGCAGACCGTAGGTGTCGGCGAGGAGGCGCACCTGCGCCGCCTGGTCCGCCAGCGCCATCGTCTGTTTCGACGAGATCGACCAGGTCCACGCCATGTAGGCGACATCTTCAAGGCGGCCACCCGGGGCCGCCTGCTCGAAGTCGATGAACGCAACCGGCATGTCGTTCTGGAAGACAACGTTGTTGGGGCCGGGGTCATGGTGGCACACCACATCGAAGCGACCAGCCAAGTCACTTCCGCGCGTAGCGTCATGCATCTGGCGCAAAAGGCGGGCCGCTGCGCCCACCTGGTCATCGGACCAGGGCCGGAATTTAGCGGGCACGTCACCCGGGATATAGGTGAATATATCCTTGTCGTCCACCTGGCCCAAATACTTCGGGGCGCCAGCGAAATTCTGCTGTTCGAAAGTTTTGAGAAGTGCAGCCATGAATTCGGAGGAATTCGAGGTCGGCCGCAGAACCGTGTCGTTCCTTCGGAGGACTTCCGACGCCATGCGCCCTCCAGTCAGTGCGACCGCGCCATCAGACACATCAGTCATTAATCGTCGCTCCCACACCTTGATCGCCGATCGGTTCACGTGCACTGTCGGGCCTGGCCAGCAGGGATGCCACCCGCGGGCCAGATCGGCCAGGATGGACCAGTTCCTCCGCACGGTCATGGACCTGCAGCGCACGGCGCGCCAGCAGTACTACCGGATCCAGAACCTGGAAAGGCCCTGACGAGGCAGGCTCTCGATGACGCCGAACACCTGGTGGTGAGCTGACGCAGACAGCAACAGCCCCGCTGAGGAGCCGATCGCAGCCCGTTCCCTCCCATGCAGCGGGCTGCGCCGGGCTGAACCTGTGTACGTGCAACGTCGCAGCCGCTGCCCACAGGCTGGAGGCGATGGTTCGTCCGCAGAAATCGTCGGCGTGTGGTGCCGTTTCATCGGTGGTCTGGTGTAGATTCCGGTGTTGCTGACGCATCCGGCCCCCGCGTATGAGTGCGGGGATCCCGAGCCGTCCTGTACGACAGCGCGCGCCTACCTCGGCTACGGCGCCGACGGCCTCACCTTCCCCACCCCCGGGCAGCACCGGGCCCGACCAGCTCGGCACCGCCGTCCCGTCCTGGTGTGCGGCGGCTCCCTCACGCTCGGGCTGGGCCCGGTCACCGAGGTGGGCTTCAACGGCCTGCACACCCGCATGGGCATCGCGATGACGAACACGCAGACGCTCACGGAACGGCAGCGGCCCGCGGGCACCATCAACCTGCCGGAAGGTTCGTATTGTTCCCGACGTCCACGTCCAGGAGAGCGGCGCTTCAGGAAGGTGCGCGCGTCCAACACCGCGCGTCGGCAGCAGTTCGCCCCGTTGCTGCCCGCCCCGCCCGCGGCCCGTGCTCGCAGCCCCGCCGTCTACAGATGAGGTCGCTTCCTTAGCGCGAGTGATCTACTCACATCACGCTGACGTGCGGCGCGCCAGTGTCCTGGTCGGCCCACCAGCCCCGGACGACTCCCCTGCTGGTCACCTGAGCTCTTGCAGCCGTCCCTATTTCAGGCGCGAATCTTCCTCAGAGATCACGAAAAGATCACGACTATCAGGAAGCGTCTAGAACCACCAAACCGCGTTCCACCTGCGGTGATCACCGAAGTAAGGTCACTCATACACACATCGTTGACGGCGTCGTACGGCTGGCCTCCGATATGGCTGTGCCCCGGGCTGCGTGCTGGCAGAGGCAATCCCGGGGCTTATGTCATCCACGCTAGCACGAGCCGCCTGCCGAGAGAGCGAGCGCCTGTGGAGCAGCACGACGCCGAGCACCTGCACCGTATGCTCAGCCAGGCCCGCCTGCCCGAATATGAGGCGTTCTGCGCCGGCGACAAGGTGGCCGCGCTCCGGTTGTTCTGCTGGAACACCGAGGTCTCCGCCGCGTTCTACGGACCCTTGCAGCACCTCGAACTCGCCCTGCGCAGCGTCCTTGACCAGCACCTGTTCCAGCTGTTCGGCCAAGACGACTGGTGGAACCACCCCCAGGCCAACCTGCACCACGGCGCGCGCGCCAAGATCGATGAGGCGGTCCGCCAGCTGAGCCGGCGAGGCCCGGTGCCCGCCCCGGCGCACGTGGTCGCCGAATTGCCGCTCGGGTTCTGGGTCAGCCTCCTCGGCAGTGGCAACTCCTACGACCAGCGGCTGTGGCGGACAGCCCTGTACCGCGCCTTTCCCGGCTACCACGGAGGCCGCCACGCCCTGCACCGCAAACTGGACTTCCTGCGAGTACTCCGTAACAAGATCGCCCATCATGCTCCCATCCACCACCGGCACCTCGATGCCGACCACGAGGCCATCATGACCGTGCTCGGCTACATCGACGCGCCGTTGGCGGCACTCGTGGCCCGCTACAGCCCGGTGCCCGCCGTCCTGGCCAGCCGGCCAACCCCGCGCTGAGACAGTCCCGCAGTGGCGTCCGGACGCCATCGTCGATCTGGACGCTGAACCTGGACAGTCAGGCAAGCTTGTGACTACGCCTCGGGCCCCAGCGCTTCCTCCCTGTGCGGGTCAGGCGACGGCGCGCGCACCAGCGCGGTTGCGGTGGCCGCGGCGGCCGAGGTGACGCCCGGGCTGCTCCGGTGAGCCGGCCGGCGTACGAGCCGGCCGGGGTGCGCTCGGCCGCGCCGCGGCCGGGGCTGGTGCGGGCGGGTGTGACGGCCGCCGGGCCGGTGAAACAACCGCAGGTGCACCGGCTTGACGGCGATGCTCCAGCGGCGGCGCAGACGGGCGACCAGGGTCGACGACGGCTGGCACGGTGAGCAGCGTCCAGGCCGCCGATCCCCATCCTTGGGACTGCAGCACCTGGTGCAGCGCGGCCACCATGGCCGGGATGAGCGCGCCCCAGGTGCGTATCTCGCTGGCCAGCATCCAGCAGGTGGCGCGCCAGCCCAGGTGGGTGACGTCGGCCAGGCGCATGCGCAGGGCCGCGCTCACCAGCGACAGGGCGTAGCTCAGTGGCTTGGGGCATTCGTGCAGGTCGGCGTGCCATTCGAGGGCGCGGTCGCGGCGGTCGCGGCCGGCCAGGCCGATGGCGAGCTCATACAGTCCGTGCGCGAGCACGTGCTGGGGCGGGTAGCGCTGCAACAGCGTGCGTGGTTCGACCTGGCCGGTGGCGAGGGGCCACGGGTGGGTGCCGGCGTGGATCAGGGCGAGTATCGCCACGATGGCGGTGGTCAGGCCGCCAGTGATGGCCAGCTGGGCCGCGACGACCCAGGGTGTGGCCGCTGGGTGGCCAGCAGGAGCAGGGTGCCGCCGGCGGCCAGGGCGGCGCCGCAGCACAAGGCCGCGGTGGCGCGCCGTCGCTGGCGGTGTGTCTGCTCGGCGAACAGGCAAGACGTGGTGGCCACTCATCCTCTATGGGGGGGAGCCCGCCGAGCCGAGCCAGGCGGGACGGGTCAGGGCGCCGCGGCGCCCGGTGCGTGCCCGTGCCTCGGCGTACAGCTGCCGCCCGGTCGCACTGATGCTGTGCAGCCGGCGGGCGGGTCGTGCCTGCGGCGCGTCCGGCTCCCAGTGCCCGCTGATCCAGTCCGCCTGTTCCAGGCGCTCCAGGATCGGGTACACCGTGCCGGGGCCAGGTCGGTCTCGGCGCAGATCCGGTAGCCCCACAGCGGGTCCTCCGGCGGGGCGGCCAGTAAAGCGTCGAGCACGAGCCGTACCGGCGTGGTCAGCCGGATGGGGCGCACAGGTGTCGTCACACCGGGTCGCCTCCTTGTTGTGGGGACCCTGCATCGAGAACGACAGTCACCTTGAGTGCCCCATAACAACTCTCAGTGACAATTTGAGGGAAAGATGCCGAACATCACCTTCGCCCTCGACAGACCCAGCCACCCGCACCCATTGCCGACGTGAGCGCCGGGCCGCCGGCCGCCCTCCCGCGACGTCACGGGCCTGCGAATCTGGCCGTGCGACGACGGCGAACGGGGCCTGCAGGGCCCTCGGCGTGATCGACGTGGACGGGCTCGGCTTCTCCACCGCGATCACCGCACGCAACGTGCGCGGCATCGCCCGGCGCCCGACGCCACCGAGGAGGCGCCGACGGGCATGCGCTGAAGGAAGAGGGCCTCGATTGCGGTTCCATGGCAGAGGAAGCCGGCCCCGCAGCCCCCCTCCAACGTCTGCAGGGTCGGCCTCCCTCCGCTCACCACCCTCACCGAAAGCGCGCTGAGCAGGAAGGACCCGGGGTTCCAGGGAATGATTTTCTCCGGAAGTATGAGCGCAGGAGTGCCATCATGACCGGACATGGACGGCCCCCGGATCTCCTCCCCGCGCGGACCGCTGGCCGACTTCCTGTCCGCCCGGCGCGCCGCGGTCACCGCCGCCGACCACGGCCTGCCCGAACCGGCCTACCCCCGCCGGGTCCCCGGCCTGCGCCGCGAGGAAGTGGCCCAGCTCGCCGGGATCAGCACCGACTACTACAGCCGCCTCGAACAAGGCCGCGTCCGCACCGCCTCCCGCGCCGTCCTGAACGCCATCGCCCGCGCCCTGCTGCTCAACGACGAACAGCAACGGCACCTGTTCCTGCTGGCCCACCCCGAGGCGAACGAGCAGCCCGGCGAGACCGAACAGCGCATCACCCCGCAAACGGTGCGGCTGCTGGCCAACCTCATCGACACCGCGGCCCTGGTGCTCGGCCGCTACCTGGACATCCTGGCCTGGAACCGGCTCGGCGCCGCCCTGCTCGGCGACCTCGCCATCCTGGCGCCGCAGCACCGTAACTATGTCCGCATGCTCTTCCTCGACCCGCATGTCCGAGCCATGCAGGACGACTGGTCCGCCCGCGCCCGCGAAGCCGTCTCCAGCCTGCGCATGGCCGCCGGCGCCTACCCCGACCAGCCCCGCCTACAAGAAATCGTCGGCAACTCTCCGTCCGCGACGCCGACTTCCGCACCTGGTGGAGCCAGCACCTGGTGACCGTGCACCCGTTCGGCCACAGCCGGGTCCACCACCCCATCGCCGGCACCTTCGACCTCGACTGGCAAGCCCTGGCCAACGTCGACGATCACGAACAGATCATCGTCCTCATCACCACCCACCCCGACAGCCCCGACCACGCCGCCATCCGCCGACTCGCCTCATGGGCCGGCAAACAGAGCCTGCAACCGAGCCACCCAGGCAGCTGCTGAGAATGCCGCCCGACACCTTAAATGATGTTGATGCGGGTCGAGGAGACCCTCTGAACGGTCATGCCCTCCGACAGCAGGGTGCTGGTCGGGGACTCTCCCGCTGAAGAACCGTTCATGATCATCGGAATCAAGACTGTCGGCGCGACCCGCACCGGGGCGAGGGCTGGCGGCTCTCCGGAGCCCTGGTGAGCGAAGGCCGGCTTACACGCCTGCCAGGACCGATGAGTTTGGTCGCCGACGTCCGTCAGTAGAGGCGACGACCCACCCCGAAGGAGATTTCAATGACCAACGACCCGGCACTGCAGGCCCTGGACAGGCTCGTCGGCACCTGGAAGATCACCGGAGGGCATGAGGGAACGGTGACCTATCGCTGCTGAACGACTTCTTCCTGCAGCAGGACGTCCAGCTGGGCGACACGCACGACTTCGAGATCATCGGCCGGGAGCGGAGGTTGATGGCCGAGCCCAGCGCCGACATCAAGTCCCGCTACTACGGCGATGACGGCAGCACCCTCGGCTACACCTATGAACTCGAGGGCGACACCCTCACCATCTGTGCGGGTGAGCGGGGTTCTCCCGCCTACTTCCAGGGCGTCTTCAGCGCCGACGGCCGCGCCCTCACCGGAGCCTGGGTGTACCCGGGCGGGGGCGGCTACGACTCCAACGCCGAACGCGTCGACTAGCGCTGTCTCGGGTGGCCAGACCCCGTCGCACGAAGCGCCCGCGCCTCGGAGGTCCCGCGCTGAGACAGCCCCGCAGTGGCGTCCGGACGCCATCGTTTATCTGGACGCTGAACCTGGAAAGGGCACCGTTGCTGGAGGGGGAGGGTGCAAGATGGGTGCCGCACCACTGTCCTCAATAAAGGAGCCCGGCATGAGCAGCGTAGATGGAGAGTACGGCGGCTGGCTCCTCGACGTGAGCGGCTGGAACTTGCGCGACCTTGACGCGCTGCCCTCCTCTCCCCTGACGCAAGCCCTGCGTCGGCTCGTTGACGAGGCGGGCAGCGGGCCGGTGGCGGGTTTCCAGTCGGCGCTCTAAGTCATTTCCTCGCCCGCCGCCGTGGACGCGGTGAAGGTGCGGCGTGTCCGCCGCGTCGCACTGGAGCGCAGCATGGCCGGATCGGTCATGTACGCAGTATCGCCTCGTGCGCGCTGGGAAATCGGACGACCCGGTTGCCACGTCCATGCCGTGGGACAGGATGAGGGCCGCCAGGCCGATGGGGTGGATCTGGCGGCCCTGCGGGCGACAGTATCGCCATGGCTGGTCCCCCATCCACATCCTCCGCACTGGCTAGCACAAAGTTTACTTTGTAAAGTCGTCCGGGGCGCACAACGATCTCGAACTTTCCCCCCGAACGGCACGAGCTCCGCTCGTACGCTCCCCAAGGACCAGGTGCTTGCCCCAGCGCTTCGGCCGTTCCAGAGGCGACCGTCGTTGCGATCGGGGGCTGGCAGGCCCTGCCGTGTTCGCCCGGCTTGGCCGCTAGGAATGTCCTGAAGATTTTGCTGGGTGAGCCAGCTCATGCCGAGTCACCCAGCAAGATCTTCAGGACATTCCTAGTAGTACTTTGTTAGTTCGTTAGGGTGGGCGCTGATGGCAGGTGGGACAGCGTCCACTCCAGGTGGCTAACAACACCTGGAGAACGGCCAGG
>NZ_JBFALF010000058.1:0-50487 GCF_040656115.1 Nonomuraea sp. NPDC050202
CGGTGATGCCGAGCAGCAGCACGGTGATCAGGAGAGTGATGAATCGGCGCCTCGGCCCGGATGTCGGAGTTGACCACATTCGCAGCGCGCTACCCAGCCGGCCCTGCTCGTATGCGCATGCGCCGATCCGCAGGGTTGGCCTGGTCGTATGGGCCAGCGGCCTGACGGCATCGCGCCGGATGGCAGCGAACAAGGGGACCCGCGTTCGAACCACCGTCAAGCGGAGTCAGCCTCGACGGCAAAACCATCTGACGGGGAACCAGCGAAACCCGGCCCTGACAGCTCTGCGCGTTACTCGTACTCACCTCCGCACATCAATGAGTACGCCGACAGGGATCCTTCCCCGGCGGGCACCGGCCTGGGAGCGTCCGCCGGCTCGCCGGCCGAGCCCCTGCGGGTCGCCGAGCCTGCGACCGCAGATGTCAGAGATCCTGGACGAGTTCGCGGCACTCCACGATCCGTTCGCCGAGCTCGTCAGCGGCGGTCCTGGCCGCGCGCACGCCACAGCAGTCGCTACGGCCCCGATCGGCGCGACCGTTGGCGCAGTCGAACGACCAGCATGGCGGTTGGCCGCAGCAGGATACGCAGACGGGCCTTGGCGCCCGTTCTCACCGAGTCGGCGGACGGGCGCTCCTCCGGCCCAGCGCGGGAATTTTCTTCGTGGATCACCTCGCGGAGCGCCTGTGCCGTGCCAGCGTCTACCCACTCCGGCAGGTGGCCGAGGGCGATGGTGATGGCGTCGCCGGTCTGGCGTGGGGATGGAGGCGCGGAGCAGCGGAACCAAGCCTGGAGCGTTGCAGCCCACGGCTGCGACATGCGGCCGTGCTGCTTGGGCCGTTCAGCGGTCGCGTCCGCCAGGCAGATGAGGCGCTCGGTCATCATGTTGGCGTCAACGGCGCGTAACACCGCATCCCACAGCCGGACGAGCCTGCGGTCGTTGTAACTGCATCTGTGGATGATGGCCAGCAGCTCGAGGATCTTCAGGCGTGTGTCCCAGCGAGGCCCTTCGTCGAGGATGGGAATCCAGCCGTCCGGCCTGGTAAGAGCCAGAGCCTTGGCCGTCGATCAGGCGATCTTGTATCACCGTTCATCAGATGTGTGGCGCGCGATACGTTCAGCGATAGTGTTGTATGTACGTATCCATGCGCCGCGGAGGTCCCCATGTCGCTCCGGCACGCTCTGCTCGCCGTGCTCACCGCGAAACCGATGACCGGCTACGACCTGGTGAAGTACTTCGATGGCAGCGTCGCTTTCCTTTGGAGCGCCCCGCACAGCCAGATTTACCCTGAGCTGCGGCGCATGGAGCGTGCCGGGCTTGTGGACGCCCAGGTCGTCCCACGTGGAGACAAGGCGGAAAAGCGCATCTACTCCATCAGTGAGGCGGGTGTCGAGGAACTACAGACCTGGCTGGGCACCCTGGCCCCCTACCAGGGAGATCGTGACCCGTACCGGTTGCGATCGGCCCACTTCGAGATGGGCACCTACGCGAGCGCGCGCCGCCAGCTGCAGGAGCATCGCAGGCACTACCTGAGAGCACTGCACGAGTGGGAGCACCTGGTCGACGATATCGAAGCCGCTCGCGTCTCCCTGTTGCGCGAACGGCTGGCCAAGCGCCCTGCCGCCGAACACGAGGCGATCATCGCCTTCAGGAGCTTCGCGTTTCGAGGGGAGGCGGCCAAGGCCCGTATGGAGATCGCGTGGGCGGAGGAGGGGCTTGAGCTGCTGGACCGCTTGGAGGAGAAGAAGGTGCCGCTGTGGGGAGAGCAGCCGGACTCGCCCGGCCTCTCCGAGGCATGACGAAGCGGCCGGCCGAGCCGATCCCCGGCGCCGGCGCGCGTCCCACCGTCCCTGAGCCGTGCCAGTGAGCGTCTCGGTCTGCGGCGCGTCGGCGTAACCGGGTCCGCTGCCCGGGGTGGCGCCCCGGGCGCGACCGTACGAGTGGGCCTGCGACCATCGGCACGCCGCTCCGTCCGCCGGTCGCGCGCGATCCTGCGGCCGGCACAGCAGTGCACCGCTCTCTTTCGTGTGAGGCCTTCGTCGATGTAAGCCGGAGTCAGGCCAGAGCACACCCGTGCCCGCTTCGGGCCCCATGGGCGCTGACCTGTTGATACGACCTCGAGATGGTGCCGAACCACTTCCATTTATGTATGAGTTTACGTAAGCTGATGTATAACGAGCTGAGGAGGAGCGGTGTCCGAGGGTGATCGTCGAATTCGGGTGGTGGCACTGGGCGGCACCATCGCCATGGCGGCCCAGGATGGCCGCGCGGGTGTTGCTCCGGCCCTCGACGCGGATGCCCTCGTGCACGCCGTTCCCGGCCTGCAAGGGCTGGCCCGGATCGAGACCGAAAGCTTCGCCCGCCTGCCCGGGGCCCACCTGACCCTGCCCGACCTCCTGCGACTGGCCCACAGAATCAAACAACTGTTCGACGATGGAGTCGAGGGTGTCGTGGTGACCCAGGGCACCGACACCATCGAGGAAAGTGCCATGGCCCTCGACCTGCTGCTGGCCGCCGACCAGCCCGTCGTCGTGACCGGCGCCATGCGCGACCCGGCCCAGCCCGGCGCCGACGGTCCCGCAAACCTGCGCAACGCCGTGCTCGTCGCCGCGAGTGACCGGGCTCGCGGCATGGGCGTGCTGGTCACGATGAACGACGAGATTCACGCCGCCAGGTTCGTCCGCAAGGCCCACGCCAGCCGACCTTCCGCGTTCGCGTCAGCGGGAGCAGGACCCGTGGGCTGGACGGCAGAGGAGCGCGTCAGGATCCCGTTGCGGCTGTCCGGACGCGTCCTCGTCGAACTGCCCCCGGATGCCAAGACGATCGCCCCCGTGGCGTTGGTGACCGCCGCCCTCGGCGACGACGGACGCCTGCTGCGCACACTCCCCGGCCACGGCTACGAGGGGGTAGTCGTGGCCGGGTTCGGTGTGGGACATGTGGCGGAGTGCATGGTGGAAGACCTGACCGCTCTGGCGCGTGACATGCCCGTGGTGCTCGCCTCGCGCACCGGGTCGGGCGAGACGTTCACTGGCACCTATGGCTTCCCCGGCTCGGAACAGGACCTGCTCGCCAGGGGCCTCATTCCCGCTGGCGTGCTCGCCGCCCCACAGGCGCGCGTCCTGCTGGCCCTCGCCATGAGCGCGGGCTGGCGCCGCACCTCCATCGCGGCCGCCTACGACGCCCTTTCGGGATAAGGGAAGGCACGACATGACATACGCCGACCACCGCGCCGACCATCACTCCGGCCCGCAGACCCGCGACAGCTGGCTCGAACCGGACGACCGCGCACAGTTCGATCTGGTCGTCAATGACCAGCCGGTGCACGTCCGAGCGCCTGCCAGATGCACACTGGCCGACGCGCTGAGACAGCAAGGTCTCATAGGCACCCGGCTCGGCTGCGAACAGGGTTCATGCGGCGCCTGCACCGTTCTCCTCGACGGTCAGCCCATCCGATCCTGCCTCACTCTGGCCGTGCAGGCCGAAGGCTGCACGCTGGAGACCGTCGAACAGGCGCCGCCCAGCCGAGAGTTGCACGCGTTGCGGCGCGCCTTCCACCAGCACGGGGCACTGCAGTGCGGATTTTGCACCTCCGGCTTCCTGATGCTGGCCGTCGGGTTGCTGCGCGATGAGCCCGATGCCACTCCTGAGAGAGTGCGCGAGGTTCTGTCCGCCAACCTGTGCCGATGCACCGGGGGGGTCCCCATCCTGCGGGCCGTGCTCGCCGCGCAGCAAGAACTGACCGGAGGGGACAGATGAAACCGCCACCCTTCGCCTACTGTCGGCCGGCCTCCGTCGCGGAGGCGCTGAGCCTGGCCGCGGAGGCGGGTGAGGACGCCAAGTTCATCGCCGGCGGCCAGAGCCTGATGCCGCTGCTTGCCCTGCGCATGTCCCGGCCGAGCCACCTCATCGACATCAACCGCCTGCCCGGCCTCGCCGATCTACGCCAGGGCAGTGACGGGCTGCACGTCGGTGCCCTGGTCCGCCATGCGGCACTGGAACGCTGCGACCGGCTGAGCGGCCCGTGGCGCGCTCTGCGCGAGGCCGCGGCCCTCATCGGCCACTACCCCATCAGGCTGCGCGGCACGTTCGGCGGCAGCACGGCGCACGCCGATCCGTCGGCCGAACTCCCGGTCGTGGCCACCGCCATGAACGCGACCTTCATCGCACGCTCCAGTCAAGGTGATCGCGAGATCCCGGCGTCCGACTTCTTCGCCGGGCCGCTCATGACCGTGCTCGAACCCGCCGAACTGCTGATCGGGGCGCGCTTTCCGGCCCCGGCACCACGCACGCGCAGCGTCTTCGAGGAATTCAGCCCACGTGCCGGGGACTTTGCCTTCGCCTCCACCGCCGTCACCCTGACCACCCATGACGACGGCCGGGTGCGCAGCGCGCGTATCGCGCTCGGAGGAGTGGGCGCGGTGCCCGTACGCGCCGGCGAAGCCGAGAACGTCCTGCAAGGCGAGCATCTCACCGACGGCGCGGTGCGCGAGGCCGCCAGGCGCGCCGCCGCGGGCTGCGACCCCTCGCACGACGCGCACGCCGGCGCCGCCTACCGCAGGGAGCTCATCGCCACGCTCGTCGAACGGGCCCTGGCGCGGCTGAGGGAGGAACCATGACCTACAGCTACATCGGCGCCAGCGTCGAACGAGACGACTCACCGTTCCTCGACGGATCGGCCTGCTACGTCGCCGACGTCGATCGCGAAGGCCAGCTCTACGCCAGGGTGGTACGCAGTCCCGTCGCGCACGCCCGCATCGTGTCCGTCGACGTGGCCGAGGCGCTGGCCCAGCCCGGCGTCATCACCGTGATCACCGCGGCCGACGTGCCCGACGTGCGCATCCCGATCCGCCTGCCGATGGCCGAGACCCCCGACACCCACAAATTCCTGCAGCCACCCCTGGCCCGCGAGGTGGTGCGCTACGTCGGCGAGCCGATCGCGGTCGTCGTGGCCGGCGACCCCTACCTCGCCGAGGACGCAGCCGAGCTGGTCGACCTCGAATTCGACGAACTCGACGTGGTCAACGACGTCGTCTCGGCCGCCTGCGCGGGCACGACGCTGGTGCATCCCGAGACCGGCACCAACCTCGTCGCCACAGTACCCCTGGCCTTCGGCGAGGTCGAGGAGGCGTTCGCCCGCGCCGACATCGTGCTGCGGGACCGGTTGCGGGTGCACCGGCACACCGCCGTCCCCATGGAGACGCGCGGCCTCCTGGCAGAGGTGGACCAGGGCACCGGCGTGCTCACCCTCTGGGGCGCGGCCAAGGTCAAACACTTCACCCGCCAGGCGCTCAGCGGCATGCTCGGCATCGGCCGGGACCGCATCCGCCTGGTCGAGAACCACGTCGGCGGCGGTTTCGGGGTGCGCGGCGAGCCGTACCCCGAGGACTACCTCATCGCCTTCCTCGCGCTACGCCTCGGCCGGCCCGTGAAGTGGATCGAGGACCGCGTGGAGCACTTCGTCGCCACCAACCACGCGCGCGAGCAGGAGCACGACTTCGAGGTGGCCGCCACGGCCGACGGACGGCTGCTGGCCTTCCGCGACCGCGCCTGGTGCGATCAGGGGGCCTACGTCCGCTCGCAGGGCATCCTGCCGGCGCTGCTGCCCGCCTTGCACATGCCGGGGCCGTACCGGTGGCAGGCGTTCTCCGTGGAGACGCACGGCGTGCTCACCCACCGCACACCGGTGGGAACCTACCGCGGTCCCGGCATGACCGAGGCGACCTTCGTCCGCGAGCGCATGCTCGACAGACTCGCCCACGAACTCCGGCTCGACCCCGCCGACCTGCGTCGCCGCAACCTGATCGAGTCCGGGCAACTGCCGTGGAGCTTCAAGCCCACGCCCATCACCTACGAGAGCGGCGACTTCCCCGCCGGCTTCGAGCGCCTCCTCGATCAGGCGGGTTACGCCGATCTGCGGGAGCAGAGGGACGCACGGCGCGCCAGAGGCGAATGCGTGGGCATCGGCTTCGCGGCCTACACCGAGATCGGCGGGATCGGCCCGTTCGAGGAGGCCAGGATCGTGCCGCGCCCGGACGGCGGCTTCGTCGCGCACGTCGGAGTCGGTTCGCTCGGCCAGGGCGTGGAGACCGTGCTCGCCCAGATCGCCGCCGAGAAGCTCGGCGTGCCGATGGAGGCTGTCACCATCGACCACCACGACACCAGCGAGCTGGCGGACGGTTTCGGCGCCTTCGCCAGCCGGGCGACCACCCTGGCCGGCAACGCCCTGGCCCTGGCGGCCGAGGACCTGCGCGGCCGAGCCGCGGCCAAGCTCGGCGTGCCCAGCGCCGATGTCCGGCTGTCCGGGGGGCAGGCCACGGCGCCTTCAGGCGCGTCGGTGCCGCTGGCCGACCTGGGCGAGGGCTGGGGCCGCTTCGACAAACCCCATCCCAGCTTCTCCTTCGGCGCCGCCCTGTCACTCATCGCGATCGACCCCGGCACGGGGCAGGTGCGGGTCCTGCGGCACCTGGTGCTGCACGACGTCGGCCGCGCCATCAACCCGAAACTGCTGCGCCGCCAGCTCGCGGGCGCGGCGGCCCAGGGCATCGGCGCTGCTGTGCTGGAGGAACTGCTCTACGACGAGTACGGCCAGCCACTGTCGACCCTCCTCGCCGACTACCGCATGCCCACCGTCGAGGAACTGCCTGACATCGAGGTCATCATCGAAGAGCGGCCCACCCCGGCCAACCCTCTGGGCGTCAAAGGCGGTGGCGAATCCGGCATGGTCGGCACCCCCGCCGCCATCGCCAACGCCGTGGCCGACGCGCTCGGCGCCGCCGCGGGCGCCCGCCTCTGGCGGCTTCCACTCACCCCTGACCGCGTCCGCGAATTGCTTCGTCCCGCCTGATCTGGGAGGTATCTGTGTACTGCTGGCCCGCCCCCGTCGTCCCGGAGATGACCGAACGGCAGAAGGGGTTCTTCGCCCCGAACCTGAGTCCCGTCGGGCTCGAGCTCATCCCCACCGAGCTGGCCAAGGGGGTTTACGCCCTCATGGCCAACCGGCTGCCCAAGGACAACAACGGCCTGATCATCGGCAGCAAGGCCGCGCTCGTCGTCGACACGGGCATCACGCCGAGCGTGGGCACCTATATCCAGGAGGTGGTCAAAAAGATCACCGACAAGCCCGTCCTCTACGTCGCCAACACGACCTACCACGGTGACCACACCTTCGGCAATGTCGCCTTCCCCGACGACGTGCCCATCATCTCCTCCCGCCTCAACAAGGCGGCGATGACCGACCTGGAGATGGAGAAGAAGCTGCGCGGCGAGAGCATGTACGGCGATCCGGGCATGGAAGAGGTCGTCACCTGGCGGGAGCCGGACATCGTGTTCGACCGTTTCTGCGAGATCGACCTGGGCGGCCGCATGGTGCACCTGTGGCACTTCGGCACCGGCAACGGCTCCGGCGACACGCTCGTTCACGTGCCCGACGCGCGGGTCGTGTGGGCCGGCAACTTCCTGCGGCACGCGGGAATGCCGCCGATGCTGCTGGCCGGTGACCCCATCGGATACACCCGTTCCATCCGGGCCATGAAGGCCACCCTCGAACTCGACCGCTTCGTCCCGGGACACGGCCCGCTCAGCGACGCCGAACCGTCCATCAGCTGGATGCTGGCCTACCTGGAGAACCTTGCCGCCGGCGTCGACCGGTACCGCAGTGAGGGCCTGGACCTCGACAGCATGATGGACACGATCGAGCTCAAGGACCCGCTGACCCTGCCGCCGGAGATCCCGGGCGCGGACCGCTTCCCCGCCCTGATGGACTCCCTGCACCGGCTGAACATCCTGCTGACCTACCGCTACCTCGAAAAGACGGCACCACGATGACTATGCGCATCGACAACAGCTTCACCGTCCCGCTGCCGGTGGACGACGCCTGGAAGACCCTGCTGGACGTGGGCCAGATCGCCGAGTGCATGCCCGGAGCGGTGCTCGACTCGATCGACGGCGACGTGTTCACCGGCCGGGTCAAGGTCAAGGTGGGGCCGGTGAGCCTCACCTACAAGGGCCAGGCGGAGATCACCGGGAAGGACGCGGCCTCCCACGTGGCGGTGCTGGTGGCCCGGGGACGCGACGCCCGTGGCAACGGCACCGCCGGCGCCAACGTCACCATGCAGCTGGCCGGCGACGGCGACCGTACGCGGGTGCAGCTGCTGACCGAGCTCGACGTCACCGGGCGGCCCGCCCAGATGGGGCGCGGCGTGATGACCGAGGTCAGCAACAGGCTCATCGGCCAGTTCGCCGAAGCGCTGGCCGCCAAGCTCGCCGCCGAGCGTGTGGCGCCCGGACCGGGCCCGGCAACGCCTCCGCCCGCGCCTGCCACCGCCCCGTCGGCCCCGTCGGCTCCGGGGACGCCGTCGACGTCGGCGCGTACGGCCACCGGCCAGTCCAGCGGAAGAGCCCCGGCGGACGGCCTGAACGGCGCCCGGCACGCGGCGCCCCGCAGTCAGGGCCGCCCCGCCCAGGAGATCAACATTCTCAGCCTCGCCGGCCGGTCGGCCCTGTCCCGCCTCTGGCAGGCCCTCGTCCGGCTCTGCGGCCGCCTCGTCGGCCGCCGCTGACACCCCTTCACGTCCTCATCAGGAGCATCATGGCCACCGGCACCCGCATCACCGCAGTCGACGCCGACCTGCTGTCCATCCCGCTCGAACGGCCCCTGGTCACCGCCGCCTTCCCGATCCCCGCCATCGACACCGCGCTGGTGCAGGTGCGCACCGGCGACGGCCACACCGGCGTGGCGTGGAGCTTCGCCTTCGGCCAGGGCAAGGTCGCGTCGCTGATCAGGCTCATCACCGACCTCGCCGACCTTGCGGTCGGCTCCGACGCGCTGGCGACCGAACAGCTGTGGGCACGCATGTCCAAGGCGGTGGGCTTCATCGGCAGGCAAGGCCTCGCCGCGCTGGCCATGTCCACCCTCGACACCGCCTGCTGGGACATCAAGGGCCAGGCGGCCGGCCAGCCGGTGCACCGGCTGCTCGGCGGCTTCCGCGACAGCGTCGAGGTGTACGCCAGTCAGGGCCTGTGGCTGGATCGCTCCCGCGACGAACTCGCCAAAGAGGCGCAAAGCCTGGTCGAGCAGGGATTTCGCGCGGTCAAGATGCGCGCCGGGCTGCCCGACGAGAACGAGGACGTGGCCCGCGTCGCCCTGGTCCGCGAGGCCATCGGCCCCGACGTCAAGCTGATGGTCGACGCCAACCAGGCGTGGGACCTGAAGCAGACGCTGCGCATGGCCGCCCGCCTCGCGCCCTTCGACCTGACGTGGCTGGAGGAGCCGATGCCCTACACCCGCGTCGACGCCTACGCCATCGCGCGCCGGACGATGGAGATGCCGCTGTGCACCGGCGAGTCCAACTACCTCAAGGGCGAGTTGATGACGTTGGCTGCACAGGGCGGCGCCGATTACGTCATGCCCGATCTCATGCGGATGGGCGGCATGACGGAGCTGGTCAAGGCGGCCCATCAGTGCGAGAGCTACGAGCTGCCGGTGACGCCGCACCTGTTCATGGAGCACTGCGTGCACCTTGCCGCGGGGCTGCCGAACGTCGTCTGGCAGGAGTACCAGCCCTGGTGGCAGCCCATCATGCAGGAACCCCTTCAGGTAGTGGACGGCCGTGTCGAGGCCGGTGAGCGGCCCGGCTTCGGCATCGTGCTGTCCCAGGAGGCCGTGGAAAGGTACCGCGTCTGATGCTCGAAGCCGATCTGCTCATCTCTGGTGGCACGCTCGTCACCTCACAAGGCCGCCGCACCGCGCACGTGGCCGTGCGCCAAGGGCGCATCCTGACGCTCGACGGCGCCGGCCTGAGAGCGGCGCACACAGTCGACGCCACCGGCCTGCTGCTGCTGCCCGGAGGGGTCGATACGCATGTGCACCTGATGGATCCGGGCAGCACCGACCGGGAAGACTTCCCCAGCGGGACCCGGGCCGCCGCGGCGTCCGGCGTGACGACGATCATCGAGCACTCCCACGGCAGGCCGGTGCGGACCGTGCGGGACTTGGAGGACAAGGCGGCATATCTGCACGGCAGATCCAACGTCGACTTCGCCCTGGCGGCGCACGCCTGGCCGGGCGACACCGGCGCCGTCGCGCCGTTGTGGCAGGCCGGGGCGGCGTTCTTCAAGGTGTTCACCTGTACCACGCATGGGATACCGGGCCACGACGCGGCCACCTTGCGGGCGCACCTGCAGGCCACGGCCGACGCTGGAGCGATCAGCCTGATCCACTGCGAGGATGAGTCGCTGACCGCCGCCGCCGAGTCGGTGCTGCGCGCCGCCGGCCGCGAGGACCCCGGGCTTCTGCCCGAATGGCGCAACCGGGACGCCGAGGTGGTCGCCGCCGCCGTCGCCGCCATGCTCATCCGGCGCACCGGCTCGCGCGCCACGGTGGCGCATGTCAGCCATCCGGAGGTGGCCGCCTACCTCGCGGCCGAACGCGCCCGCGGGGCGCAGGTGTACGCCGAGACGTGCCCCCAATACCTGCTGCTGCGCGAGGACGAGGTGCACGCGCACGGACCGTTCCGCAAGTTCACCCCGCCGGCGCGCGCCCGGCACGACGAGGACGAGGCCGCGCTGTGGCGGCTGCTGCGCGATGGCGGGCTCACCCACGTGTCCTCCGACCACGCGCCCTCCACCCCGGAGCAGAAGACCTCCGGCGGCATCTGGGACGTGCACTTCGGGCTTCCCGGGCTGGACAGCACGATGGCGGTGCTGCTGAGCGCCGCGGCGGGCGGGATGCTCGCCTACGAGGACATCGCCAGGCTGTACAGCGAGGTTCCCGCACGCATCTACGGACTGTGGCCGCGCAAGGGGCGTATCGCCCCGGGCGCGGATGCCGACATCGTGCTGGTCGACCCGGCGGCTCGTTGGCGGCTGCGCAAGGAGGACGTGCTGTCCAAGGCGGGCTGGAGTCCGTATGAGGGCATGGGGATGACCGGGCGTGCCGTCGCCACCTACTTGCGCGGCGAGCTCATCGCCGAGCACGGCAAGCCGGTCGACCGGCGTACGGGGCGGCTGATCGACCGGAGCGTCGCCACGGCAGCAACGGGATCCAGCGCCCAGGCTTGAGACCCGACCGGACGACAGTCGCGATCACGCCGGGCGGGCCGTGGCGCGTCCAGGAATGCGAGTAGGTTGCTGCACGGGGCCTCCTGCAGGCCCGCGCCGATGTTGGGCGTAAGCCGACATGGGTCGCCGCTTGGTGCCCTCCAGTCCTGACAGTCCTGCCGTCGCGACGCCTGCCGGCATGGGGTGGGCAGGCGATGGTCCGTCTCAAGCGTCTCAAGGCCCCGGATAAGATTTCCGCCAGGTCTCGTCGTCCGGGGCTCGGCCCTTCCAGCTTGTACGTCCGGCGCGCGTGCGGTCGTGCTCGTGCCGGAGGCCACGTCCCGCCATGCCTCTGTCGGCACACCCACGGCCATGGACGTGACCTGGCCCCAAGTCCTGCCTGGTTCTCGATTGAACCGCCCCGATGCTCCTATGGTTTGGTGGAGTCTCCCCCAACTCGGGCGATTCAGCAGTACGCCTGCCACAAGCTCGGGAACCCTTCATAGAACCAGACGTAGTCAGCTGCAGTCGTGATCATGTCCCCATGCTGCCCGGGCCGACCGACAAAACGGTCATGCGTAGGGCCACGTGCTCAAATGCCGATCCGGCTCCTCCCACCACGTTCTTAGTCCGGAAAAGCAGCGTCGTCATCGCCTCCGTGGTGGCCGACCTGCTGCGCGCCGCGGGAGACGACGTGCAGCTTGAGCACCGCGACGTGCGGCGCCCGGTCATACGTCGGCCCGCCTGAGATCCGTGCGTGGTTGTGCGGCGCGGCCAGCCACGCCCGGCCCACACCCCGCGAGGAGTGTGCCCTCAGATCCGTCCCCGCCGTCAGGACGATGGCGGCGGAGGCGGCTAATCCCATTCGTGACGGGCTTCGGCGAAGCCCGCAGCTGCTCCGACTGTCAAGTCGCGGCAGCGCCACACAATCCGCGTGGCTGTTCCGCTGCCCCGATCATGCAATCCCGGCACGATAGGCCATTGAGAACCACGCATCCCGTTGCCGCCGTGCCGGTGTCGAAGCGTACGTTCACAACCAGAATCGAGATGGTGATGACATGACCATGACCGCGATCGATGAGCAAGCCGCCGTCCTCGCCCTCACCAAGGCCACCCACGACAAGCCCTGGTTCCACACCACACGCGTCATCGCCGCCGCCGGCAGCGCCCTCGGCGTGCTCGCCGGCACCTTCACCGGCTGCGACGAGGACGACCAGGCGCACGCTGCCGCCATCGCCGCCCGCGTCCGGCGAGAGGACCTCGAGTGGGCGCGCGATCTCATCGCCGCCATGCGCTCCGAAGGCGTCCACCTGGTCACCGTGCTCGATAAGGGCTATCCCGGCAACCTGTACTCCGCCTACGACCGCCAGCCGTTCCTGTGGGTTCGTGGCGGCATCGAGCGCGGCGACTACCGGGCCGTCGCCGTTGTCGGCGAACTCGACGTCGACCACGCCACTGCGGCGGCCCGCAACCTCGCCCACGCCGGACTCACCGTTGTCTCGCCGCTCCGCACGGACCTGGATGCGGCCGTACACGAGGTGGCGATCGCCGTCGGCGGTCGCACCCTGGGGGTTCTCGCCGGTGGCCTCGCAGCGGCGTCGGCATTCGGCGCGCACGCTAGTGTGGCCAAGCAGATAGCCGAACGGGGCGCGGTCGTGTCTCCGTTCTGGCCCGACATCGACCCTACAAACAGAACCGTCGAGCTCGCACGCATCGTGACCTGCGGGCTAGCCGACTGCCTGTACATCGTCGACGGTCACCCCGAGGGCTCGTCCGACGGGCATGCCGCAAGGGCTCTGGCGACCGGCAAGATGGTGCTCGTGCCCCAGCGGCTCCAGCAGGAACAGCCGTGGGCCGCACAGGCGGCCGTGCGGGCAGGCATGACTGTCGTCCAGGACATTGACGACTTGGTCCGCCAGGCGGTCAATCTCGTAGATATGACCCCTCGACTGAACGTCTCCTGACCGTGGGCGGTTACCTTGCTCTTACTGAGCGGTACCGCCGCATTCTTCGGAACGTTCCGGCTGTACGCCCCGGAGTCTGCCGGATCTGCCATTCCGGGCCCAACGAGGACAAGACGAAGGAGGATCGGGGGTACTACCCCGAGTGCCGCGGCTGCAGCCTTGTAGCGGGAGACCTGGGCTGCGACGTAGAGGCCCTCACTAAGATCGTCCCCTTCTCTCTGGCCTTCAAGGGGGAGGATCAGCTGTATACGGCGGTGACCGCCCACATCAGGTCGAATCCGCCCGACGACAGCGTCGACTGGCCGCCCGTCCTCGCTGCCATGATCGACCGTTTTTACCAAGCTCACGTTGCATGCCTGTCCAGACTGGCCGGCGGCGACTTCACTCTGGTGACCACCGTGCCCAAGCCGCGGTTCAATCGACCCGACGCCGAGCCGGAGCATCCTACGCAAGGCATCGCGGCGAACATCCCGAGTGTTCGTCGCCTGTACCACCCGGTGCTCGAGCCTGGCCTGGCGGCCGGGGCCATGAACGAAACGACGGCCCAGAAAGAAGGCTTCACCACCACTGGCCCTCTCCGTGGGCACAGGGTGCTGCTCTTGGACGACCTATGCGTCCGCGGCGGCTATCTGCAGAGCGCGGCACTGGCCCTGTCTCGGCAGGGGGCCACAGCCGTGGTGCCTCTGGTGATCGCGAGACTCATCGACCCAACACACAACGGCGCCAACGCGCGAATCAGAAAGGATGCGTCGGCCGAGGACTTCGACTTCGAACGTTGCTGCTTGTGCTAGTCATTTCTGACACGCGCGGATCCTCTATAGGAAGGGGCAGCTGGCCGAATGTGCCCGAATTGAGCGTCTCCAGCTCGGACCTTGAGCTGGGACGGTCCTCAGCTCGAAGCTGGTGCGTTGGACTTCGGTGCGCGACCCCGCTTCTTCCCGCGCACGCACAGGCTTGTCAAGATCGAACGCTAGCGATGTATGCAGATACTGGGGCAAGCCGGAGTCGCCCTACACCGTACTGATAGGCACGTATAGTCCTCTCGGTGGCCTGCGTCACGAATTGGACCGTTCTGTCATGAGATCGTGACATGATTGGTCGCGCGTAAGACGAGAACGCCCCGGCGACGGTGTGCGGGTCTACTTCGCCGTCCGCACCCGCGAGGCGGAACTCGGCGCGCTCGCCGTCGAGGAGATCCGCCAGGCAGCGCTCGCACGGCGCGGGAGATGACCGACTGCAGGATCTGCCGCGACATGATGGTGGAGAACGCCATCGACTACGTTCCCAGCACCAAGGCCAGCACCCTGTTCTTCGCCACCATGCAGAATCGGCTCTACCGGCACATCACCGGCATGAGCGCCGCCGAGATCAAGAACGCCCGACAAATCTGCCACTGGAAGGGCCGAGAAACAGGCAAGACAGAGCCAGCCAAGAAGGACCGCGACGTCGCGAAGAAACTACCTGACGATCATTGAACTGAACAAGCTGAACCGGCTCGTTGGCCGCCTGTGCCTGAGGGCCGAGGACATTGCCGACGACAACCTCAGCCTGATCCTGGCGGCCTGGGAGGATCTAGTCGATGCCGAGCTCTCGGTTGGGACACCACGGCCAGTCCTCGCTTTATGTCCGTCGCATCGAGGATGTAGCGCAGCCCTCGACTCCAGTTTCTCCAGCCATGGCGGATTGAGACCCTCCATGATCGGCACGCTCGGTTCCGTTTACGTGATCGTCCTCAACGATGAGGGAGTGGGCGGGCGTCGGTGGCCACATTATTGAGGCGCTCGCAGTCCTCGCACCCCGAGGGCTGGATCACCGTTGAGGTTGATCGCGAGACGGCGGAATACATCTACGCCCTCGTACGGCTGCGTTGCCAGATCTTCTTGTAGCGGGCGCTCGGGCCGCGGCACGTCCCGAAATGATCTTCCTGAGACTCGGTCCACACGGGGCGGGCGCGAACCCGTCATGTCCCCTAAGGTCATGCCACCGTGCTCGCCGTCAGATGACAGTGCCGCTGGCGCCAACGACGGTGCCAAGAGCGATGTCTACAGGGTGGGACGGCGGGCAGGCGCTCGGCAGTCTCTTCCTGGCCATCGCTTGCGCGACCATCCCTGCCGCAACCGCGGCATGGGCCAGTCCCGGCGGCACCTGGATAACCGGCTCGGCTCAGCTGGGCATCGCCGTCGATGCCTCTGGGCGGAAGGCACAGGTCGCCGCCGGGGCCTTGCGGGCCATGGGGTCACAACAGAGGCTGTGAGCAGGGGACGCGACGGAGTTTCCGGTCGAAGTAGAGAGCGGGTACGCCGTTGCTCACGCGCACGTTCGACACCTCTCCCAGGAGGATGGTGTGGTCTCCGGCGGGGAACCGGTCACGTGTCTCGCACTCGAAGACCGCCAGGGCCTTGTCGAGCACGGGCAGGCCGTGCGACCCGGCTTCGAAGGGAAAGCCGGCGAACTTGTCGCCCCCGCGCCGGGCGAACCGCTCGGCCACCGCCTCTTGCTGGTTGGTCAGGACGTTCACGGCGAACTCGTCCGTTTCCATGAACGTCGCATGGCACTGTGCGGAGCGGGCGATGCACACCAGGATCTGGGGCGGATCCAGAGAGACCGGGGTGAAGGAGCTGGCGGTGAAGCCCCAGCGGCGTCCGGCGGAGTCTGTCGTTGTCACGACGGTGATTCCGGTGACGTACTTGGCGAGCGCCTGTTTGAGGGTTTGCGTCTCGACGGTCATGATGCCGCGGCCCCGGTTACAGGCGTGTTCCGCAGCCCCATGCGCTCCAGCCGCGGCAGCACCTCGTCGCGCAGGATGGGCAGGTCGTCGAGATAGTTGACCATCGCGACGGCCATGCCGGTCAGGCCGGCGTCGCTGAGCTGCTTGAACGTCTGTGCGACGTCGTCGGGGTCGCCCTTGATGGGGAACGTGCCGCCGCCGCTGATCAAGCGCTCCGTCATGCGGTCGATGACCTCGCGCGGCACGGACTGCTGTCCCTTGCCGAAGATGGTCCGCCGTACCTCTTCTGCGGCCTCCTGGTCGCCCTTCTCGTGGACGATGTAGTGGTAGTACTCCTCGGTCTCCTGGCGGGTCTTGCGGCAGATCACATGACCGGCGCCGTACATGGGCAGGGCGCGGCCGGCGTCTGCGCGGGTGGCGGTGATCTGGTCGGCCAGGCCCTCGAGGGAGAGGATGGCCATGAACAGGCTGTCGGCGTGCCGGGCGGCGAAGCGGCGCCCGGTGGGTGAGGAGCCGGCGCTGATCAGCACGGGCCGGTCACCGCCGTAGGGGGCCGGGCGGGCGAAGACGCCTTCGAGGTGGAAGAACTCGCCGTGGAAGTCGAACGGCTCGGGCTCCTGCCACAGGCGCTTGAGCAGCGTCGTCCACTCCTCGGTGTAGGCGTAGCGCTCGTCGTGGTCGCGCATGGGGGTGCCAAACATCTGAAAGTCCGGCTCCGCCGACCCTGAGACGATGTTCAGCCCGAACCGTCCCTTGCCGATGTGGTCGCAGGTCACGGCCTGCCTGGCGGCGAAGAGCGGATGGAGGAACGGGGTGTGCACGGTGGCGAAGACGGTGATGCGCTCGGTCTGGGCGAGCATCCCGGCCGCCCAGCTCAGGGCCTCCAGCATGTGGCCATCGGTCTGGGCTTGTCCTTTCAGCCTGGACCATTGGGCCAGGGGCAGGAGGAAGTCCATGCCGGCTTCGTCGGCCATCTTCCCGACGGCGACGTTGTTGTCCCATGTCGCCTGCCAGCGTTGCTCGGCGGTCGTCCTGGTCAATCCGCCCCACATGTTGGGGGCGAAGACGCCGAGCTGGAAGGTGTTGTCGCTGATGTTACGCATGTGCGTCTCCTGTGGTGATGACGGTGCTGTGGCCGGGTTGTACGGCCAGAGCGAAGGACTCGGCGAGTTCGCGTGCGGCCCGGCGCCGGTAGGAGGCGTCCGGGCTTGCCTTCGCGGCTGACAGGGAGAGGACTTCGGCGGCGATCGGGCCGGTGAACAGCGTCAGCAGAAGCCGGCGGCGCATAGGTCGGATCGCGCCGTGCTGGAGGTGGTGCTCCAGCCATCCTTGGACCAGCCCGGTGACTCTGGCGGCGTAGGCGTCGCGCACGTGGCCGGCCAGGGTGCTGCGTGGCCGGGCCAATACCTCGGCCAGCATGGCCGCGATCGCGGGTGTGTCCAGTACGGCGTCCAGGATGGCGAGGTAGATCGCCCGGGCGCCGTCGACGAGGTCGGGCGGCGGGTCGGCCAGGACGGTGGCGATCCCGTCCATGGGGCTGTAGTGCTTGAAGACGGCGATCAGGAGCGCGTCCCTGCCGCCGATCTGGGCGTGTATCGCCTGCACGCTGCACTGGGCGGCGGCTGCTACCTCCTCGAGCGTCGTGTCGCCGACGCCGTTCGTGGCGATCAGCTGCGCGGCGGCGGTGATGGCACGCTCCGCGACACGCTGCCGGGGTGCGGCTTGGGCGCCGAGCGCGGCCAGGGCTGTGTCGAGTTGTCTGCGGCTGCCGATCTGGCGTAGCAGGGTCGAGCGGGACACCCCGTGCAGGGCGGCGATCTCTTCCAGGCTCATCGCCGCCAGGGGGCCCGCGCCCGTCTCTTCGGCCAGGTCGAGCAGCCGCCGTGCGATCTCCTTCACGGATGTCATGGAATGACACTAGATGTTGATTAAACCTCGTTTCAAGTATCAGGACCATTTTTGTCTAACGCTTGTAGGCCAACATCTGTTGGCCTACTGTTGTTTGCACAATGGTGCCATGTGGAAGGGACAAGGACATGAGCGGATCCAGCGCGGGCGGGTCGGGGTACGACGCTGACGTACTCGTCGTGGGAGCGGGGCCGGTCGGGCTCATGGCGGCGCACGAGCTGGTGCGCCACGGGGTCTCCGTGCACGTGGTGGAGAAGGAGGGCGAGCGGTCCCCGCTGTCGAAGGCACTGGTGATCCATGCCCGCACCCTGGAGATGCTGGACTTCGCCGGGCTTGCCGACGAGTTCGTCGGCCGGGGCTATCCCGCGCCGGGCATCGCGGTGGGGCTGCGCCGTTCCGGCAAGCCGCTCCCGGTGAACCTCCAGGGCCTGGACACCCGATACCCCTTCATGCTCGTCCTGCCGCAGCGGCAGACGGAACAGATCCTGCTCGAGCACCTGGAAGGCCGGGGCGTGCGGATCGAGGAAGGAACGGAACTCGTCGCGGTCGAGCAGAGTGAGGACGAGGTGCTGGCCACGGTGGCGGCCGGCGAGCAGAGGAGAACCATCAGAGCCCGGTACCTGCTGGGCTGCGACGGCTCGCACAGCGCTGTGCGGCGGCTGGCCGGGCTCGGCTTCGACGGCGAGCAGCTCGAGAGCCTGGTGCTGATCGGCGATGTGAAGGCGGACACCGAGTTCGTGCGCTCGCGCATCACCAACTACACCTCGCCACGCGGTTTCGTCTCGGTGCTGCCGTTCCTCGGCGAGTACGTGCGGGTCTTCGCCATCGACTTCGCCCGGCAGGACTTCCGCCGCGACGACGCGCTGAGCCTGGAGGAACTGCAGGACACCGTCGACGCCATCGCCCCACGGCCCATCAGGCTCAAGGACCCGCGGTGGCTCACCCGGTACGTCGCCCACAGCCGGCAGGTGGCCACGACCCGCGTGGGGCGCATCTTCCTGGCCGGCGACTCGGCCCACGCCCACAGCCCGGCGGCGGGCCAGGGCATGAACACCGGGCTGCAGGATGCCGTCAACCTGAGCTGGAAGCTGGCCATGGTGCTGCACGGTCAGGCTCCGCAGGCGCTCCTGGACACCTACGACGAGGAGCGGCGGCCGATCCACGAGAGCGTCAGGCACGGCACGGACCTGATGTTCCGTGCGTTCGCGCTGCGCAATCCCCTGCTCCAGTTGCTCCGCAACGCCGCCGCTCGCTGCCTGATCCCGCGCTCACCGGTGCAGCGCCGGCTGTCGGCGACCATCTCCGGCATCGCCTTCGGCTATCGGCACACCCGGCCCGACGACGCTGGGAAACGCGCCAGGGGTGTCCTGCGGGTGGGTGATCGCGTGCCCGACGCCGATCTCTGGGCTCCGGGTCGGGCCTCGCTGCGGCTGCACGAGCTGCTGCGGGCCACCGGTTACACGCTGCTGGTCGTGGCCTCCGCCGACCGTCTGGGCGCCGACCGGGAACGGATCCGGGCCTTCCTCCGGACGGCACGGGAGACCTACGGCGAGGCTGTCCGTTCCTATGTCGTCCTCGACGAAGGGGTGGTGGATCCGGTGGAGCTCGGCGCCCCGGTGCTCATCGACGTCAAGGGACGGCTCGCCCGCGGGTTCGGCGTGAGCCATGGCAGCGTTGTGCTGGTGCGGCCCGACGGGCACCTGGCGGCCATCGAGCATGGGGGCATCGAGCCCGCGAGGATGACGGGGGCCCTGGCGTTCTGGCTGAGGCCGCGCTCGGACGAAGTTCTGGCGGGCCGGGGTTAGCGAACGGCGCCGGCGAGATCGCCGGTGAGGTAGTACTGCAGCACGGGCGCGACGTCGTCCGCCAGGGTGGCGACGTCCAGGCGGGCCAGAGGCGGGAAGCGCAGGACGTACCGGCCCAGCGCCAGGCCGAGCAGATGGGCGCTCACCAGCGCCGCGCGCCTGGCCAGGGCCGGGGTGCCGGCTCCGATGAGCCGCTCGAAGGCTGCTGAGATCTGTGTCGCGAACACGGCGCGCACGTGTTCGGCCGCCAGGTCACTGGTGCTGGCCGAGCGGAGCAGGAGCATCACCGCATCATCCGACAGCTCGCCTTCCCAGCGGGCCAGGAAGTGGCGCGCGAGGGCCTCACCCAGCCGGTCTGCGGAGACCGGCGGGAGCTGGTCCAAGCGCAGATCTACGTCTATCGCGGCGCTGAACAGGCCGGCTTTGCTGCCGTAGTAGCGCATCACCATCGAGGGGTCGACACCGACCTCCGCGGCGACGGCCCGGATCGTCATCGCGTCGTATCCCCGCTCTGTCAGGAGCTTCCTAGCCGCCGTGAGGATGGCGTTGCGGGTCGCCTCGGAGCGTTTCGTGAAGGCCATGACAACAAGTGTAGGCCAACAATGGTTGTAAATCCTCATGTGGGGACATAAAGGAATCGGGTACGGAGGTGGCGCGACACGGGCCCGCTGACGAGCCGTGCCACGACGGTCTGCCCAGGCATGTCGGAAGACCTGCCGTCCGATCTCGGCGTCCACGCGGCAGACAGCGCAAGGCCCGGCGTCCGGAGCCGTCGGCTCCGGGCCGGGCCGGGAGCCCGACGGCGGCACGGGCCGGACTCCGCCTCATCCTGCGGGCTCAGCCGGCCGGCGCCGCCACGGGGCTACGGGTTCAGGCGGACCGGTTGCACGACGGCGTCGGCCGCCCTGCTCACCATGACCTCGCCCCGATGGACGGCGGTCTCCTCGACACCGAACCTTGAGGCCAGATTCTGCTGCACCTGTGCCACGGTGCTCTCGGAACGGACCGCGGTCTCCTCGTCACCGAAGATCGTGATCGTCATGGCCGTCCCCCTGCCCGTGTCGACGGCGGTGTAGAGGAGGGAACCGACCTGATCGGGGATGCGATCGGCGAACTCGCCGTCGACCTGCTTGATCATCTCATCTATCGAGCCGGTCTTGGTGCTGTAGTGGCGGACGATGGCATACATGAGATCCTCCTGTGTCGGGTGATAATGGAAGGGATCATGAGTCGGGGTGAAGCCCCAGTCGGGCCAGCTCCCCGCGGGAGGTGATACCGAGCTTGGGATAGGCCTTGTAGAGGTGGTATCCGACGGTCCTGGGGCTCAGGAACAGCAACGCGGCGATCTCGCGGTTGGTCATTCCGGTGGCGGCCATGCGCACGATCTGCAGTTCCTGCGGAGTGAGCCGATCGAGCACGGCGGAGCCGTCGGCGGGGTGGGCCTGGCGTTCGCCGGTGGCCCGCAGCTCCGATTGCGTGCGTTCGGCCCACGGGCGGGCTCCGAGCTGCTGGAAGATCTCCATGGCCGACTTCAGGTGCAGGCGGGCGTCGGCACGGCGCCGGGCCCGGCGCAGCCACTCCCCGTACAGCAGCTCGGTGCGGGCCCTTTCGAACGGGCGGCCGCCCTGGTGGTGCAGGCGCACGGCGGCGACGAAGTTCTGCTCGGCCTCCTTGCCTGAAGCCAGCAGCGCCCGGCAGCGCAGGCTCACGGCCTTGGCCCAGGACTGGCCCGTGTGCTCTGCCCATGCGTGCAGCCAGGCCGCCACCGTGTGCGCGAAGTCCGGCCGCTCCGCCCGGACCGCCGCCTCCACCAGGTCGGAGGCCCGGTGCAAGGTCAGCATGAGTCGTCCCCCGGGCAGGGCCGCGCTGTGTTCCTCCGCCCGGCGTACTGCGGCCTCGTAGCGGCCCAGGGCGAGATCGAGAATGGTCAGGGCGGCGAACCCCATACCTCTGGCCCCTGCGTCGGAGGAATGGCGGACCTGCTCGACGAGGGACAGGCACCGCTCCTCGTCCCCCTCCATAGCCGCCAGATAGGCCAGCACCCCGGTGAGCAGGGCGGCGGCCTCGTGATGGTGCAGGGTGTCGCGAACGATGCGAAGTCCTTCTTCGGCGCTTGCCGCGGCGTCGCGGTGGAAGCCGCGGTAGACCTGGGTGCGGGCGACCAGAGCGAGGGCGAGCGGCAGTACGCCGACCGCTCCCTGTGCGCGGCAGTCGCGCTCGATGGCCACCGCATGGTCGTAGGCGGCGTCGTCGTCGCCGGTGACCAGGTCCCAGATCGCCAGCCGCGCCCGCTCCTGCAGATCGGCCGTGCGACCGGATGCGTGCAGGCCGTCGATAAGGTCGCGTAGCCAGGTCAGCGCGCGGGCGGGCTCCTCCGACGACAGGCGTGCAAGCCCCGAGGCCGCCCGTAGCAAGGGGCCGGCGTGCCCCGTGGGGGAGGGCAGCAACGCCGCCGCGCGCCGCGCGGTGTGGGCGGCGGCGGCGAACTCAGTGGCGGCCCAGGCTGACGTGATCGCCTCGAAGAACAGCACGGCCGCGCCTTCCTGATCGCTCACCGCCAAGGTCTCGGCGGCCTCTGCCAGCAGGGCGTGCGCGGCTTTCGGATCACCCTGGGCGTTGGCGACGGTGGCGCGCACCCGTGCCGCCTGGGCCAGCGCCGCCGGGGTGGTGAGTCCGACGACCGCCAGGTCCACCAGGTGGTGCGCCTCGGCGTGATGGCCGGCGTCGGCGGCAGCCCGCGCCGCCGACAGCATCCGGTGCGCGCGGTCGGCCGGGGCGGGACTGAGCTGAGCGGCGCGCTCGTAGGCGGCCGCCACCGCGGCGTACCCGCCGCGCATGCGGGCCTGCTCGGCGCTGAGCACCAGCGCGGCGGCGGCGTGCTCGTCCGGCCCCGTCGCCGCTGAGGCCAGATGCCAGGCGCGCCGGTCGAGGTCATCGGCCCTGCCCTCCAGCGCGCCGGCCAGCGCGCGGTGCGCGGCCAGCCGGTCGGCCAGCGGAGCCTGCTGGTAGGCGGCGCTGCGCGCCAGCGGATGGCGGAAGACCAGCCTGCCGTCGTCGATGTGGAGCAGCCGCGCGGCCTCGGCCGGTGCGGTGTCGGCCACGGACGCGCCCAGCCGCCGCGCCGCCTCCAGCACCACCTCCAGCCTGCCGGTGTCGTCGGCCGCGGCCACCAGCATCAGCGTGCGAGTCTTGTCGGGCAGCGCGGACAGCCGATCCCGGAACGCGTCCAGAACCCGGCCGGACGGCGCCATCGGGCCGGTGCCGGCACCGGGCGGCGGCTGCTCTCCGCTGCGTTGCTGCGGGCTGAAGGTGGCGGGCAGCTCCACCAGCGCCAGCGGATTGCCCTGCGCCTCCAGCAGCACCCGGTCGCGTACTTGCGGGGCCAGGTCGATGGCCTGCTCCGTCAGCAGCTTCGCGGCCGCGGCATCGTCCAGCCTGCCCAGTCTCATCTCCTGCAGACCGGAGGCCGGGAACGGGCAGGGGTGGTCACGAGAGGCGAAGATCAAGGCCACGCCTTCGGCGCCGAGACGGCGAGCCGCGAACAACAGCGCCTCGGCGGAGGCATGGTCGAGCCAGTGTGCGTCATCGACCAGGCACACCAGCGGTCGCTGCTCGGCCAGACCTTCCAGCAACGTGAGCACCGCCACGCCGATGAGGAAACGGTCGGCGACCACGTCGGCAGACAGGCCCAGCGCGCCCCGCAGCGCCCGGGCCTGCGGTGCGGGCAGCTGCGCCAGCCGATCCAGGGCCGCATGCAGCAGCAGGTGAAGACCAGCGAACGGCAGCTCCATCTCCTGCTGGACGCCGCAGCCCCGAAGTACCCGCATGCCCCGGGCGGCCGCCGCGGCCGCGGCATGATCGAGCAGTGCGGACTTGCCGATCCCGGTTTCGCCCCGCACCACTAGCGCGGTGCTGCGGGAGGCCTGGGCACGGTCGAGAATCCGGTCGATCGCCGCCAGCTCCGTGGCACGTCCGTGCAGCACGGGACCGTTCACCTCCTGGCGTCTGCCGACCAGGCGAAAGGGGACGCGTGGGGGGACGATGACGTTCACGTCTGTCACCGCCGAGGGTGGCAGGGAGGTCAGGCGCCGCACCGATGTGTCCTGGTCATGGCTGACGGCAAGGGTGTAGTCGCCGGGCGGGTACGCCTGGTCCCAGGTCAGGGCCCGGATGTGGCGCGCGCCCGACAAGTTCAGGGCGACGCCGGAACGGAATGGGCGCTGTTGTGGCAGCGGCATGTGAGCCACCTCTCTTCTGCCCAGTAATTCCCCATGCGAGGACTTGTAAGTCTCTATATGAGGATATAGCTTGTGGCGTCAAGGAGGAAGATGAGCAGAAGGGGCCGTCGTCCGGGGCCGTCGACCACGAGGGGTGAGATTGTGGCGGCTGCGGCGGTGTCGTTTAGTCGTGTGGGGTTTGAGGCGACGAGTGTGCGGGGGGTGGCGGCGGATGCGGGGGTGGATCCGGCGTTGGTGCGTCGGTTTTTTGGGGGGAAGGAGCAGTTGTTCGGTGCGGTGATGGTGTCGGTGTTTCGGCCGGAGGAGGCGGTGGCGGGGTTGTTGCGGGGGCCGCGGGGGCGGTTGGGGGAGCGGTTGGCGGGTTATGTGCTGGATGTGGTGGGTGAGGTGGAGGCGCCGGGGCCGTTGCTGGGGTTGATCCGGTCGGCGGCGACGAGTGAGCGGGCGGCGGCGCTGGCACGGGAGTTCCTGGCCAAGGAGATGCTCGCCAAGCTGACCCGCTCGCTCGGGGTGGACCATCCCGAGCTCCGCGCCGGCCTGGCGATGAGCCAGCTCGTCGGGTTCGCCGTGGCCAGGTACGTGGTGCGGGTGGAGGTGCTGGTGTCGGCGCGGCGCGAGGAGCTCGTCGCCTGGCTGGCTCCGACGCTGCAGCGCTACCTGACCGGCCGCGTCCCGTGACAGTGCCCTCGATACGTCTGCGCGTGCAGATCGGGTCGGCTGGGCGAGCGCTCAGCGGTACAGGCGGTAGGTGGCCAGGATGTTGAGCCGGTGCAGGTCGCGGCACAGGGCGCGCAGGCGTTCGCGCGCCTGCGCGGCCGGGATGGGATAGGCCGTCAAGGCTGCGGCCAGCCGCGGGTCCAGTTCCTCGGCCCACGGATCGGTGCAGGCGGCGTAGGTCTCCTCAAGCGTTCGGCCGACAGCCACGCTGGCGGCGATCTCCTCGTGCAGCCGTTCCAGATAGGCCACCAGGCCGTCGATCGCGGCGCGCCCTTCCCCCATCGGGCCATGGCCGGGAACGATGGTTTCCAGGTTGGGGAGGGTCTCGCGCATCCTGCGCAGCGAGTCGACATACGGCTGGGGGCCGCCCTGGAGCAGCATCGGGGCGACGCCCGTGTGGCACAGGAAGTTGCCCGTCCACGCCGTGCGGGTGTCGGGGACGTAGACCACGGTGTCGCCGGGGCCGTTGCCGGGGCCGAAATGGTGCAGTTGGACCACCCGGCCGCCCAGGTCGATCTCGGCGTAGGTGGTGAAGGTGAGGTCAGGGGCGCGCCAGACAGTGATCTCGTCGAGCAGTGCGGCATGGTCGTGCATGTTGCCGGATCTGGTCTGCTTCTCGTAGGCCAGGTCGGTCATGTTGTCCTTGTTGACCTGCGAAGAGACGATCACCACGTCGTCGGGGAAGGTGGCGTTCCCGAAGGTGTGGTCGCCGTGATAGGTGGTGTTGACCAGGTAACGCACGGGGACGGCGACGAGGCCGGCGGCGGCCTGCTGGATCTTCCGTGAGATGTCCGGGGTGATCCCGGCGTCCACCACCAGGGCCGCCCGGCTCCCCGCGATCAGCCCGTTGTTGTCCTTGGGCGGGATGTTCGCCAGCAGCGCGTACATGTCCTGGGCGAACTTGTGCGGCATCAGCTCCAGCCCTGCCGGCGACAGGTTGGGGCCCCGGTAGCCCGCTGGCAGCTCGCTGATCTCCCGCTCCGGAATCTCGGTCGACATCATGACTCCTCTCGTCGGATGAGAAAATAATCGTTCGTTCGATTATTTTCAAGGGGTGGTTAGATGAGCGGTATGAGCACCACCGTCAGTCGTCGCCGGCCCGGCCGTCCCCCGAAGAGCGAGGCCCCGGACACCAAGACCGCTCTCCTGGACGCCGCCATGCGCCTGTTCGCCGAGCGTGGCTACGCGGGCACCTCGATCAGGGCCATCGCACGGGAGGTAGGGCTCAGCGAGAGCGTGCTGTACGCCCACTTCTCCAGCAAGCGGGCCATCTACGAGGCGGCGTTGTCCCTGGCGGGCCCTCAGGCCGCCCAGACCGCCTCGGGGCTCGCCCCCGACGATCCGGCGGCCTTCGTCCGCTCCTTCGCCGACGCCTTGCTGTCCGCCTGGGACACGCCCCAGTCGCGACAGGTCACCAGCTTGGTCTCCCGCGACGGGCTGTTGCACGACCCGGTGCTCCACGCCGACATTGAGGACGCTCTGACGCATCTGACCGCCGTCTTCACCCGCTGGCTGGCGGACGGCCGCATCCGCGGCGACCTCGGCGAGCCCGGCGACCTCGCGTACACCCTGCTGGCCCCCATCGCCCACGCCCGCATGCTCTGGCTCCACGCCCACGCCACACCCGCTCAGCTGGAGGCGGCCCGCCACCGCATCGCCGCCCACGCCGCCTTCTTCGCCCGGGCGATCCTCCCACTCTCCTGATCCTTCGCCGGCTCGGCCGGTGGCGTCACCGGGGCTGGCACCATCCCTGTCCGGTCGTTTCCCCGATTGGCCTGCGGCTCACTGGTGCACGTCCCCGTCGCGCGCTCCCGGAGACCGGGAACGACGGGGAAGGGGAGGGAAACAACAGCGGAAACGGTGCCAGCCGCACGTGGCCGGTCAGAGGCGTTGTGCGCTCATCATCCGCGCTGATGAGCGCACGATGAGCCGCTGCGGACGTCGGAACGCGAACGGCTGCCGAAGGCCTGCGTGCCGGTATCCAGGCGAACACATGGCTGTGGTTCCTCCTATCGGAGCGAGTATGCCGATGCGGCGGTCACCATCAGCGAGTCCGACGGCTTTTTGGCTGTGACCCCTTGCCGACTCCACGGCCGGCCGCCGGCGCTTGGAGGAGGCGTTCGGCGCGGTCGGGGCTCAACGCGGGTGGGTGTGCCCGGCCCCTCGGGAGCCTGCGATCTCGGCGTTTAGAGCAGTGCCTGTCGGATCGGGAGGTTGCCCACTGTAGGCGCGGAGCAGCGCAGGTCGTGGCCTGCCGCTCGGCCACCGGGCGGAGTTGGACGGCGGGTGACCGGCAGGACATCGACATCCGGGTGCAGGGGAGTCGCTTCGGCAGGGCGCGGTCCAAGAGTTGCGGGCCTCCGGTTCCAAGGCGGTCACGATCGAGTACGGCCAGCTGGGGATCATCTGGTGTTCGTTCTTGCCCCGGCCATATCGGTGGCAGAGCGAGCGGGTGGCGAAGCGGCGGCATCGGGGCACAGCCAGGGGGAGACGTCGGCCGCCAGCGCGGGCCGCTCATCGGCGGCCCGCAGCAGCGGCAACGTGGCCCGTGTTTTGCGCACTCGTGCGATACGCAGGCTGCCGTCGTTGAGCCGTCAGAACACCGTGTCCGCTGGTGATCAGTGCCAGTCTGATCAGTATGGACCGGTCCGCCCGCACACAGGGCTCGCGTCGGTCAGTTGGAGCCACTTCTTCGGCGAACCCCGTCAGGCACATGTACCGGCATGGAGGCCACGGTGATGTCCACGGCCGTGCCACCGCCTCTTGCCGCGCGCATGCGCAGTCACGAGGCGGTCGCTGGCGACGGCGCGATCGCGGGTAGGCGGGGTGCCGGAGAGGACGCGAGTCATGGCAGTGACGTACGCAAGCGTGGCCCGAAGCCCCCTTGGCGGCAGGGGTGTTCCGCGCTACTGCCCCCGCAGAAGCTCGATGACTGGCGCCATCGCCTCCAGCCCCGGTTCCAGGACAGTGATGTAGCTGAACCCCAGCCGCTCGCGGTTCTTGCGCAGCTTGTCGGCGATCTCCTGCACCGTGCCGACGAGGAGGCCGGGCACCTCCGCCCGCTCCTCCAGGCTCAGGTGGGGGGCGAACTGCTCGACCTTCTCCAGGCCTGACCGGCGGTCGTTGGTGACGATGACCGCGACGACCGCGCTGTTGAACTCGACCTCGCCGATCCGCTCCCCGAGCGCCGACCGGGCGAAGTCCACCCGTTCGGCGACGGCGTCGAAGGCCGCGAAGGTCGGCAGGCCGCCCTTGTCGTGCTGGCTGGAGGCCGCTCCGTTGAAGCCGATGATGTCGGCCTCGCGTGCGGCCAGGGTGAGGAGCCGGTCACCGCGTCCCGCGATCATCATCGGGGGAGAGGGGCGCTGAGCGGGCTGCGGCTGCATGTCCGGGTGGGTGAAGAGAACGCGTAGCTCCGACACCATCCGGCCCAGGCCCTCGACACGGTCACGGCCGGAGCCGTAGGGCAGGCCTGCCAGTTCGAATTCCGGCTTGGCGTGCCCCGCTCCGATGCCGACCTCAAGCCTGCCGCCGATGAGCAGGTCGGTGGTGGCGATCTCGCGGGCGAGCAGCGCGGGCCGGTAGAAGTTCGCGTTGAGCATGTACGTGCCGAGCCGCACCCGCTCCGTCACCTCGGCGGCCAGCATGATCGTGGGGAACGGTCCCGGCATGCCGAGATGGTCCGGTACCGAGATCGTGTCATATCCCAGAGCTTCGGCCTTCCTGCACTTGTCCAGCCATTGATCGCGGGTACCTGGTACGTGCAGGGCTGCTCCGAAGCGGAACGGTCACTCATGCGGCAGGGGCATGCGTCTCATCCTCTCACCATTAAGTCCTATTCAGAGGACTTTTAAGTCCTCTCATGAGGATATTCATGTGAGGGAAAGAAGCAACCCCGGTCTTGTCATCTGGCCACGATCGATGAGGCTTCGTGGCTTGTTATCAGCCGGTATGCGCGAGGCCCGGCGTCGCGCCGCTCGCCAGACCGCGCGGCCATCGCCGATGGGGCGCGCGTCGGGAGAGGCGCCGCCCGGTCGTGTGCCGGCCGTGCCTCAGATGGGCAACGTCACCTTCTCCCGCAACGCCTCCACGACGGGCGCATACATGCGGGCCTTGATCGTCCCCAGCGTCGGGCCCGCCTTCGCCGTCTGGTCGCGGGCCATGTCGATCGCGGCCGCGCGGATGGTGGTCGCGTCCGCGCTGGCGTCGACGATCTCCGCGGCCACGGCGTCGTACCCGCCGTAACGGCGAGCGGTGACCATGGCCTCATGTGCGACCTGCGCGGTCAGTCTGGCGCGGACCAGAGCGGACATGCCGGGAGTGAAGGGAAGGTCGATCTGAGCCTCGGGCAGGCACCAGTAGCCCCGGTCACGGCGCATCACCCGAAAATCGTGCGCCAGCGAGAACATCGCGCCGGCCGCGAACGCGTGCCCCTGCAAGGCCGCCACGGTGACCATGGGGAAGGTGAGCATCCGCGCGAGCAACCGCTGGACGTCCGAGACGTACTCCTCAGCCTGCCCGGTGTTGGCGAGAACCCAGTCCAGGTCGAGCCCGTTGGAGAAGAACTTGCCTTGCGCGACCGTCACCAGGGATCTTGGCCCGTCACCCTTCTCCACCTCATCCAGCAAGGCGTTGACTGAGGCGATCCAGTCGGGATGCAGACGATTCTCGGTGTCCCCGATATCGAGGATGAAGACATCGTCCTGTCGGTCGAGCACGGGCATGGCCGTTCCTCCACAAAGCCGCGTTGATGGCGTAATGGTGGGCTTCGAAGGGCTGGCACGGCATCTGTCGTGTGACTGGTCCAGCCGCACGGGCGGCACCCAGGGACGCAGGCGCCGCGTCATCGCGCGGCCGACACTTACCGAAGGGGACTCTAGCCCGCTGGTGGGCAGGATTCACGTCCGGGTCCCCTTACGGCGGCAGGGGAGCCGGCTCTCCTGGAGCGCCGATCGCCGGCCAGGGGAGGGGCCGCCCAGTTGGATGGCAGATCCGGCACCGCACCATGACCGTCGCCGGCCCCGTCGAGGGTGATGCGGGCGCGGGAACCCGTCTTGCCCACCCGTTCCCCGCCGTGTCCCGAGCGCGTCACGTGGCCGGCGTCAACGCCCATGCGCCGGACGACGCAGAGCCGGGCGGCCGCGCCAAGCGGTTGCCGGCGCACGGGGCACTGAAGGTCGGGGCGGATCTGTCCAGGTGCCGCTCACCGGTTGTCGGCCGGCCGTAGCGTAGGAGCGCCCGTGGCGTGGGGGGTTCGGCCGATGCCAGAGACCGTGCGGGCGACTCGGCGCCGGACAGCGGGCAGCAGCTCCAGCACGGACAGCACGCCCAGACGCAGCAGATGCACGGGGAGCGTGCCGGCGGTGAGGGCCTGGTGAACGCGGTGAGTGACCTGCACGACCTCTTGCGCGGCGGCGTGCCTGCGGCTGCGGTAGCCCGCCAGTGCCGCTCCGGCAGGGGCACCCCGGTGGATGGCCGCGAGAGTGGCGGCCAGGTCATAGGCGTCCTGGATTCCGGTGTTCAGGCCCTGACCTCCGGTGGGACTGTGGGTGTGGGCGGCGTCCCCGACGAGCGCCGCGCCGCCGTGGCCGAAACTGCTGGCCACGCCGTGCTGGGCACGAAATGCTGCCGACCAGGTCAGTTCCTTGATCCTTAGGCCGCCGGGACCGCGCTCGTCCACGTGACGCTGCAGCACCTGCTTGGTCGGGGTGGTGGGCAGCCGCGGAGTCCGCACGGTGATGATGAGACGCCATGGCCCATCGGCCGTCGGGCCGAAGAACAGCAGGCCGTGCCGGCTGGGGAAGACGTGCGTGACCGTGGGATCCAGCGGGCCGTCGAGATCCACGTCGCCGAGCAGGAACGCGGTGTCGTAGGTGCCGGTGGGCAAGGTGATGCCCAGCTCGCGGCGTACGGTGCTGCCGAGCCCGTCCGCGCCGACCAGATACGGTGCCCGGACGGCGAATCCGTCCCCGGTCACCTCGTAGCCTCCGGCGACCTCCGCGACGCCGGTCACTCTGTGCTCGTGCAGCGGCTGCGCGCCCAGCTGGGCCAGCCTCCGGTGCAGGACGCTCTCCGTGGTGCGCTGCGGCACGAAGAGGATGAACGGGAAGGGCGAGGCGACGCTGTCCCAGGGGATGGTGGTCAGTGTTCTGCGTCGGCCGTAGATCCGGAACGTGGGCATCTTGAGCCCCGCATCCACCAGTTCGTCGGCCACCCCGAGGTGCCGCAGCACCTCCGTCCCCCCGGCGTGCATGACCAGCGCCCGTGACTCGGTCACGGGGCCAGTGCCGGCGTCCAGCAGGACGAACGGCACATCGGCCAGCGCAAGCCCGATCGCGGCCGCCAGACCGGACGGGCCCGCCCCCACGATGCACACCTGGCTCTCATAGGTCTTCATCACACCTCATTCCCTTCCGGAGCAGGCAACCGTAGATCGGTGGGATCGGGCGCCGCATCGGTACCGTGACCGGTCCGGTCGCAGGCCCGGCCTGCGCCTTCCGCTTCGTGACGGGGCCGAGGGGCCGCCTTGCCGTGAAGGAGGGCCAAGTGGTGCACGAAATCCGACCGGAACTGGTCCATCGGCCAGATCCTGCGACGGCGTAGGTTCGCCGTATGGTCACGCTGCCCCCACAGTCGAACACCGTCCTGACCTCACTTCTGCATCGGGTGCTGACGGTGGCCACGCCCGAGATGGAGATCATGACGGCCCTCGTCGAGCTGCCGCCGGGCGACCCCGGCACGCCACCGCACCGGCACTCGGGTCCGGTGTTCGGCTACATGCTGGAAGGCGAGATGGTGTTCGAGCTGGAAGGCGAGCCGGAGCGGATCATCCGCGCCGGCGAGGCGTTCTGGGAACCGGGCGGCGACGTCATCCACTACCAGGCGGGCAACCACCTCACCGATGCGTGCAGCCGTTTCGTGGTGGTCATGTTCGGCGTGCCGGGCGAGCCGATGCTCACCCTCGTCGACGACGCCGAACTGGCGCGGCGCCGGGCCCGCCGGGCACCGAGGCCGAGCTGAACGACAGGAGGAGGTGACTATGCGGATCTTCGTGGCCGGCGCCACAGGACTGATCGGGCGGAGGCTGGCAGGGCTGCTGGTCGCCGAGGGACACCATGTGGTCGGCCTGACCCGCAGCCCTGAACGCGCCGCCTGGCTCCGCGCGCTCGGTGCGGTACCGGCAGTGGCTGACGCCCATGATCGGGCGGCGGTGATGAAGGAGGTGGCGAACGCGGCGCCGGACGTGGTGGTGCACCAGCTCACCGACCTGAGCGCGGGTGACCCCCGCGCCAACGCCGCGCTCCGCAAGGCAGGCACGCGCAACCTCGTCGATGCCGCGATGGCCGCTCATGTGCCCAGGATGGTGGCGCAGAGCATCGCGTGGGCCTACGAGCCGGGCGCCGCTCCCGCCTGCGAACAGACGCCACTGGACCTGCACGCTCCTGAACCCCGTCACACGACGGTGAGCGGGGTCACGGCGCTGGAAGCGGCCGTGGCGGAGATGCCGGAGTGGGTGGTGCTGCGCTACGGGCTGCTGTACGGGCCCGGAACCTGGTACGCCCGGTATGGGCTCTACGCCAGAGAGGCCCACGCCGGCCAGCTCGGTGCCGACGACAACGTCACCAGCTTCCTCCACGTGGAGGACGCCGCCGAGGCGGCGGCGCAGGCGCTGTCATGGCCGAGCGGCACGGTCAACGTCTGTGATGACGAGCCGGCACCGGCCCGCGAGTGGGTGCCCGCCTTCTGCCGGTCCGTCGGAGCGCCGCCGCCGGCCGAGGCTCCGCCCGGACCCCGGAACGGATGGGCGCGCGGCGCCGACAACCGCCATGCGCGAGCTGACCTGCGCTGGCAGCCACGCCATCCGTCGTGGCGCGAAGGATTCGCTCACCTGTGACCACGGCGAAGCAGTGAACACCGGTCACCGCCCGTGCCGCACGAGCAAGGCGGCCAGCGCCTGCAGTGAGCGCGGCCAGTCATGGGACGGGGGAGTGGCATATCCCAGGACAAGGGCCGCAGGGCCGCGACTGCCCTGATGCCAGTACCGGTCGGTGTGCAGGCCGTGCAGCCGCACACCGGTGCGCCCGGCTTCGCAGACCAGATGCCGTTCCTGCCGCTCGGTGTCGACGGGCAGCAACGTATGCAGCCCCGCGGCGGCTCCCGCCGGGTGCGCCCAGCCGATCGCGGCCAGTCGTCGGGTGAGCTCGCTTCGACGGCGGCGGTAGGCGAGCCGCCGGTCCCTGACGTGCCTGTCGTAGCCGCCGCCGTGCATCAGGTCCGCTAGAGCCAGCTGGTCCACCACCGGCGCCTGGACGCCGGTCTCCTCCAGAGCCGCCAGTACCGGCCGTCGCAGGACGCGGGGGACGACCAGCCACGCGAGCCGCACTCCCGGCGCCAACGCCTTGCTGGTAGTGCCCGCGTAGACCACCCGGTCGGGTGCGAGGGTCTGCATCGCGCCCACGGCCCGCCCGTCATACCGGAATTCGCCGTCGTAGTCGTCCTCGATGACGAAGGCATGGTTGCGGCGAGCCCAGTCGATGAAGGCCGTCCGCCGCTCCTGCGCCAGCACGACCCCCAGCGGATACTGGTGGGCGGGTGTCAGCAGCACGGCGCCAGCTTGCGACGTGAGCTCCGCCGGATCGGCGCCGCTGGCGTCCACCGTCAGCGGCGCCACCTCCAGGCCGGCGAGCCGGAGAAGCTCGCGATGGCGGTGAAAACCGGGGTTCTCGGTCGCGACCTCCCGGATCCCGAGGTGGGTGAACACCCGGGCCAGCAGCGCCAGTCCCGCGGCGAAGCCGGGCACGACCACGACATCGTCGGCGGCGGCCCGTACCCCGCGGGTGCGGCGGACGTAGTCGGCGATGACGGCCCGCAGCTCCGACGCGCCGCCGGGTTCGGGGTAGTCCAGCAAGCGCGCCTCCAGCGTCGAGACCGCTTCGCGGACGCTGGAGGCCCAGGCCGCGCGCGGGAACGAGCTGACGTCGGGCCGGCCGGGTCGTAGATCGACCGTGCCTGTGCCCTCCGGGCGGAAGCGGCGATGCCGGTCGGTTTCCGTCTCGGCTCGCTGGGATGAGATGCGGGCCACGCGGGTGCCCGACCCGTGCACTGCCGTCAGCCATCCCTCGGTGACCAGACGGTTGTACACCTGCACGACGGTGCCCCTGGCGATGCCGAGGTCGGTGGCGAGGCTACGGCTCCCCGGTAGCCGAGTTCCCGCCGCCAGCCGGCCGGATCGCACGGCCTCGCGCAGCGCTGATTCCAGCGCCCGTCCCACGCCGCCCGTGCCGGGGAGGTCGGCAGGCAGGTCGAGGTGCAGGTCGAGACCAGCGGCGGAGGCGTGCGGTGCCCGGCCTGTCATGGGAGCCTGCCCAGCGCGTCGTCGGCCCGCACGGCATCGGCCAGGCATCGACCACCGAGCGCCACCATGGGGCCTTCCGGGCGGACGTGGATGATCGACCCCTTCCCGTGGATCACCGTCAGCGGCCGGCCGAGCGTGTGCGCCAGCAGCATGGACGCCGACCCGCATGCCTCGTCCTCGGGCTTGCCCTCACTGGGCGCGAACTGCCGCGCGCGCACCGTCCCCGCCTGACGGTCCAGCCATGCCCAGACCTGCACGGGCTCGTCGGCGGGCGGTCCGGGCAGGGCCTCGACGTGCCGGGGTGAGTCCAGCCGGCGATGGCGCGTGGCCGGGCACCAGATCGCGGGGGCACGCAGCCACATGCGGGCGTCTTCACTCCACAGCGTGACCGTTCCCGCTGCCACGGTGAGACGGTCGAACGCATACCCCTGCTCGTGCAGCACCGCCGCCGCCCCCAGGAGCGGATGACCGGCGAAAGGCCTTTCGAGCAGACGGTTGTGCACGTGGGCAGCGCCATCGCCGACGTCGACGAACACCGTCGCCGGGGCTGGCGCGCCGCGGGCGATCTCCTGCCGCAGGGCTGCGGGCGGCAAGCGCGTGCAGAGCAGAACCAGGACGGCGTTGCCGTGGCCGCCGGTCCGGGACACGAAGACCCGTCCCTCGGCCAGGTGACGGAGCCAGGGAATCGATGGGGACATGTTCTGCACCTCCGCGCTGCGCGAGCCGGGCGCCACGGCTGCTTTCGGCACCTTTCCTGGGTCGTGACGGGCCCGCCTGCGGACCGATGGGTCAGTCAGCCGTGCGGCCCCAGCCGGCCGGTGGGCCTGTCAGGACCTCGGCGTCCAGAGCCGTCCGCAACGCGCCCACCGTCGGCTCGCTGTTCGCACCATGTACGGCGACGTATGCGTGCTCCAAGGCCGGGTGCCGGAGGATGTGAAGGGCGCTACGGCTGACGGGGTCGCAGTAGATGTACTGTGACCAGGCGGAATCGGCGTCGTCGTGGATGAGTTCGAGACCCCAGTGGGCGTCTTCGGCCCACAGGGCCACGTCGTCGGCGCAGCCGGACCCGGGAACCAGACGGAGCCAGGTGACGCAGCCGGGCATGGCGTGCTCCATGGTCGGGGAGCGCACCGTGATCCGGTCCCTCCCGTCAAGCGTGGGCTGGTCGGCCCCAAGGACCCGTGCCGGCTTGTGCGGATCCGCCTCGAGCCGGATGACCGGAAGGTGGCGGAGCTCCTCGGCGACCGTGTCGGCGTACAGAGCGGCAGCTCGCACCTCGGCGTCGTCATGATTGCGGCACGCGCGCAGCAGATCACGGGTCTGGCGCTCGGCCGGGCCGCCGCCCAGCGCCATGGCCATCGCCACCAGCGTCCAGGGGCTGCGGGGAAGCGTCTGGTACAGCATGTCACGCAGGATCTGCTCCGTACAGACCGCAAAGCGTGCCGCGATGGCCTCGCGGAAGGCGGCGACCCGTTCCGCGCGGTCCGCGCGGAACAGCAGCGCCTTGATGGCGAGTTCCGGGATCGCGGCCTCGACCAGGAGGTCGTCGCCCGCGGCGTAGACCGTGGCGGCTACTTCGGAGCCGAAGCCGCCCCTTCCGAGGCAGGCGAAACCGCCGAGCCGGTCGAGCAGTCCGATGTCGATGCGAGCCTCGGGAGGCACGACCAGCGCGCACGCCGCCCACCGACCGCCTGTCATCGTCGTCATCACCTCGTTCGAAGTCGCTTGGGACGTTGTTCGGGCCCGGCGGACCGGTCATGGGCCGGCCGGGCGGGCGTCGCTCGTCACCATGGCCAGCAGTGCGTCGATCTTCGGGCGCAGGTCGCCCGGCTCGCCGGGGCGCGGGTTGAGCAGATGCGCCAGGAATAGCGCGTCGGAGTAGGCGATGAGCCCGTCCGCCCACGAATCGGCGCCGGGCACGCCCGCGCCGCGCAGCAGTTCGGCGACGGTCGTGCGCACGTGGGAGTCGATGTCCAGCAGGGTCTTGCGGATCTCGGGCCGCCGGGTCGCCTCCAGCGACAGCTCATATCTGGCCAGCCGGCGCTCGCGGTCGGCGCTCGTCCACTGGTCGACGAGCCACGCCACCGCGTCGGCTGCTTCCTGCGGGGAGGCGTCCTCCCGCAGGCGCAGGGCGGCCAGGTCCGCGCTGATGCGCTCGCCGAGTCGCTCGGCCGCTGCTTGAAGCAGCGCAGCGCGAGTCCTGAAGCAGTTCGAGGTGGATCCTGACGGCAGGCCGGCCGCACGGTCCACGGCGCGGTGCGTCAGGCCCCGTGTGCCCTCGGTGGCCAGGGTCGCGAGGGCCACGTCGGCGAGGTTCCGTTTCCTGTCGTGTTCCAGGTCGCTCGGGCTGGGGCTGGGCGGCCAGGTCATGCGGTGCGGGGTAGGACAGCGGGTGGCCCAGCGGCTGCTGCAGTGGCTGACACGGTGGCTGACACGGTGGCTGACACGGTGGCTGACACGGTGGCTGCCGTGAATCCGTCGTCGGGCTCTCGCCTCGTCCGAAGATGTCGCGTCATGTGGTCGGCTTCCTGTACGGCTCAGCTGGCGGGCCGGCATCGGTGAGGCACGTTCGCCGCCGGGGCGCACAGCGCCCCGGCGGCGAACGCCAGGAAGGGGCCGCGGGCTGATGGGTGGCCCCTCCCCGGGATCAGAAGTGGTGAACGGTCTGCTCCGCGCGGCGGGTCATCCACTGCCACTCGGTGAAGGCGTCGGCGTCGGCCGGGCCGCCGAGGGCGTCGCCGCCCCCGGAGGCGCCCATGCCGCCGATCGGCGCCCACGTCTCGTAGGCGATGTTCTGGTCGTTGACGTGGACAACGCCGGCGCGCAGCCGCTCGGCGATGGCGGCCGCCCGCGACTCCGAGCCGCTGCGCACCGCGGCGGTCAGACCGTACTCACCGGCGTTGGCCAGGGCGATGGCCTCCTCGTCGGACTCGAACGCGATGACGGGAGCGACCGGGCCGAAGATCTCCTGGTCGAACGCGGGCATGTCCTCGGTCACGTGGGTCAGCACGGTGGGGGCGAAGAAGGGCCCGTTGTGGTGGCCGCCGGTGAGCGCGACCGCGCCGGCCGCGACGCTGTCGTCGACGATGCGCTGCACGCGGTCGATCTGCGTCTTGTTGACGATCGGTCCCAGGTGAACCTCTTCCTCCGCCGGGTTGCCGACGCGCAGGGACTGGGCCTTGGCGGCGAGCTTGTCGGCGTAGGCGGCGGCGACGGAGTGGTGCACGAGGTGCTTGCCGGCGGTCATGCACACCTGACCCTGGTGCATGAACGAGGCGAACGCGGCCGCGGAGACGGCGGCGTCCAGGTCGGCGTCCTCCAGCACGATGTACGGGTTGTTGCCGCCGAGTTCGAGCACGCACTTCTTCAGCAAGGGCGCGGCGGCCTGGGCGATCGCGCGGCCGACCTGGGTCGAGCCGGTGAAGGAGATCATGCCGGTGCCGGGGTCGGTGACGATGGCCTGGCCGACGTCGCCGCCACCCGGAATGACCTGCAGGACCCCCGGCGGCAGCCCGGCCTCCTCAAACAGTCGCGCCAGCAGGATGCCGCCGGTGACGGGCGTGTGCGGGTTGGGCTTGAGCACCACGCTGTTGCCGGTGGCCAGGGCCGGCCCCAGCATGCGCAGGGCGAGGACGAACGGGAAGTTCCACGGCGTGATCACGCCGACGACGCCCCGGGGTACACGCCGCGCGAGGCTGAGCACGCCCGGCTCGGACGGGAGGATCTGGCCGGTCGAGCGAGTCGTGACGGCGGCGGCGTGGAGCAGGTTCTCATGGCTCTTGGCGAGCTCGAAGGCGACCTTGGGGCGGATGCCGCCGCTCTCGCGGATCAGCCATTCGGTCAGCTCGTCGTGGTGCTCGGTGAGCAGGGCTTCGGCACGCAGGAAAATCGCCCGCCGCTGCGCGGCCGGCGTACTTGCCCATGCGGCCTGTGCCTTCTTGGCAGAAGCCGTCGCACGCGCGACATCGTCCGGCGTACCGGTCCCGACCTCAGCGATCTGCTCACCGGTGGACTTGTCGAAGACCTGCAAGGCGGGCCCCGAGCCGGCGGTCCAGCCGCCGTCGATGTAGATCATTCCCCGCCACGCGTCCGGGTCGAGGAATCGGGTCCGGCTGTCGGCCATGAGCGTCATGTAAGTTTCTCCTTCAAGGACAAGGGATGGATCAGTTGAGGCAGGGGCGCCGGGCAGGGCGTCATCGTCTGGCGGCCAGGACATCCGCCAGCGCGGCGAACGCGCGTCCCGTCTTGGCCATGCCGAATTCGGCGACGAGCAGCAGCACCGCCCGCACCTTCTCCTCTGCCGCGCCGTTGTCCAGCGCCAGCCCGACGTGCTGGGCGAACGACTGATCCAGCGTTCCGTTGAGCACGTCGGTCGCGATCGTGGCCAGCGCCCGCTCGGCCACCGTCAGGTTGGGCCGGCCCCACCGCTCTTCGAACTGCTCCTGGACGAAGGCGGCGAAGTCCTCATCCAGCGCCTTCAGCTGCTGCACGGCGCCGTCGGGAAGGCGGGCCTCCTGCGGCTGGCCCTGGGGGGTGCCGGAGTTCTCATCGTTGGTCGCCAGACCGGCCTCACCGGCGGCCTTCTCGATCTCGATCAGCCGCATGAGGGTCTCGGCCGCGGTGGGGTATCCGACGTACGGCGCCAGATGACGCACCACTTCGCGGATGTCCTCCAGTTTCACGCCGTTCGACAGCGCCATCATCACGTGGGTCTGCAGGGGGAACTGCAGCGCACGGCAGCACAGGTCCGCCGCGACGAACACGAACGCCTTCTCCCGCATCGAAAGCTGTGGCAGCCCCCATGCGTAGCGGCCACGCTTGACGGCCATCGCACCGAAATCGGCGTCCAGGCTGGCGATCGAGTCTTGCGAAGCAAGTTTCATGATGGTGAACTCCCTGTGAGAACCGCACTCACCACCACGCATGACGGCCGATCGGAGATCCGGGTCGCGCTTGTGGTGTCGAAATGCGAGCGACGCCGCGAGCCTCGCCGATGCGAAAGGACCGGTTCGGGCCGGGGCGGAACGAGCCGTCGAATCGCGCGGGCGTCGACGACGAGGCCACGCTATTGCCTGGGACGGCGTGGGCGAATCTGTCACGTGACCGGTGCCGAATGGGACAGGTCCGATGACGGGTGAGCGGCGAGGAGCCTTGTGGGCGACACCGTGCGCGACGGGGCGGGAGCACCGGCAGGTCGTGCGACGGATTCGCCGCTGGTGGCGTGCGAATAGCGTGTCGCCGTAGCCGATGAGAAGGGACCGACATGCCGCCTTCGCCGTGCCGTTCACCAAGGTGGCGTTCCGTACAGGCCCATCGCCTCTCGCCGTTCACACCCGGCATGACGCTGCTGCCGGTGCCGCCCGGTCGCGGGTCGCGCTGGTGAGGAGTGTGCTGAAGCGCTGCTTGGCGGACACGGGATCTCGGGCATGACCCCATGGCGTCGTGTGAAGCAGCACTGGCGCCGGTGGCTGGAAGCCTTGTTGTGCGCGTTGTTCGTTGTGTGGGTGCTGGCGATAGCCGCAATGATGGTCCTGTTCTCCGTGGACGGCCCCCGGTGATCGGCCGCGTGGCCGCCGGTAGCCGACTGATCGGCCCGCGCTTCGCCGCTCGGTGCGGGGAGGCCGCGGACCAGTCATTCGGCAGATGCGGTCGTCGAGGGCCCTGCGAAAGGGTCGTGTGTATGCCCCCGGGTGGCTCAAGGAGAGCTGGTGTGTCCTGCTGAGACGCGCCGGGGCTGACCCTCTCGCTGCGAGAGCCGTTCTCCGGCATGCGCGGCACGATGTCGCCGGTGTTCGCGCCGGCGGCCTCCGGCCCGCGCCGCCTACGCCGGGCGCGCGTACCTGGTCTGCCATCAGATCGGAGCTGGAGGACCTGGACAGGGACGCAGGCCGGCTGGGCGGGCGCTGCGGCGGGGTGCGGTCTCGGTTCAGGAGATGTTCCGTCACCTCGCGCCGTGAGCGCGGACGTCCACACGATGGTCACGAGCGGTGGGCGGGCACGAGCATGACGGCGATCGCGCCCAGCAGGGCGCAGCCGGCGAAGAGGTAGAAGTTCCACTGGTAGGGCAGGCCGGCTCCGATGAGCGCGCCGATGGTCAGCGGGCCGACGATGGCGCCGGTGCGGCCGATGCCCAGCGACCAGCCCAGTGCGCTGGCGCGCTGGGAGGCCTCGAAGTAGATCCCGATGAAGCTGTTGATGAGGACCTGGGTGGAGACGGCGGCCGAGCCCGCGATGACCAGCAGCAGATACAGCATCAGGGTTCCGGAGGGGATGCTGAGCAGGAACAGTGAGCAGGCGGCGGTGAGGAAGGAGCCGACGGCGACCGTGCGGTATCCCAGGCGGTCGCCCAGCGCCGCGATCGCCCACGAGCCGACCACGCCCCCGACGCTGAGGACCAGCAGCGCCCCGATGGCCGAGCCGAGCTCGTAGCCGGCGTCGCGCATGATCCCCGGCAGCCAGGTCCCCAGGCCGTACCAGGTGAGCAGGGCCAGGAACGTGGCGCCCCAGAAGCACAGCGAGGCGGCGAGGTTGCGGCCGCGCAGCAGCGGCGTCGCCGGCTGCGCAGGCCTCTCGGCGGCCGGTGCCTGGGGCAGGGAGACGCCGAACCTGGCGGCGATCGCCGCGGCCTCCCCTGCGCGGCCGCGGTTCACCAGGAACTCCAGCGATTCCGGCAGGTAACGCCAGGCGAGCGGGACGATCAGGACGAGGGGCGCCGCTCCGATCCAGAACAGCACACGCCAGCCCGGTTCGGGCAGCAGGGGTAGCGACAGCAGGGCGGCGAGCACGCCTCCCAGGGGGATGCCGCTGATGGCCAGGGCGTAGACCAGCACGCGATGCCGGGGCGGCGCGTACTCCATCAGCAGCGCGGACGCCGTCGGCAGCAGCCCGCCGAGGCCGAGCCCGGCCAGGAAGCGCGCGGCTCCCAGGACTTCGGGGGAGGGGGCCAGCGCGCATCCGATCATGCAGAGGGAGAACCAGATGAGACAGCCCAGCAGTGGCAGGCGCCGGCCGGCGCGGTCGCTGAGCAGGCCGATCGTGATCGCGCCGATCAGCATGCCGAGGAAGGTCAGCGCGCCGATGACGCTCAGGCTCTGTGGCCCGACTTGCCAGCCGGGTTCGTCGGCGAGGGTGGGGAGCACGCTGCCGTAGACGATCAGGTCGAAGCCGTCGGCGACGACGGCCAGCCAGCACAGGACGGTGACGAGAATGGCTGCCTTGTTGCTTGTTGCGTGGCGGTGGGCACCTGGCGACGGGGATACGGGGGCACGACGCATCACAGGCTCCTTGGCTCAGCGATCGTGGTGGGAACTGGGGGGAGATACGGTCACGGATGGGAGCCCCGGGCCGGTGACGGCCCGTGGTGATGCGGCGGGGAACGCGGTCGGGCCCGCCGGAGGGTCAGCCGGTGGCGCGGACGGGGAGGGTCATCTCGCCCAGCCCGCTGATGGCGACGTCGATGGTGTCGCCGGGGCGGATCGGACCGACACCGGGCGGGGCTCCGGTCATGATGATGTCCCCGGGCTGCAACGTCATGATCGAGGACGCGTACGCGACGATCCGGGACACCGGTGTGATCATGTCGGCGGTGTTCACGCGCTGGCGCACCTCCTCGCCGACGCGCAGCTCGATGTCGAGCAGCTGGGGATCGGCCACCTCTTCGGAGGTGGTGATCCACGGTCCGAGCGGTGTGAAGGTGTCGTGGCTCTTGCGGCGGGAGCGGTCGCCCTGTCCGCGGACGGTGATGTCCAGGCCGATGAGGTAGCCGAACACGTGCTCAAGCGCGTCCTGCTCGGCGATGTCGCTGCCGCCGCGGCCGATGACGAGGCTGAGCTCGCTCTCGTGGTGGATCTCGCGGCCGGCCTGGAGCGTGGCCCTGGGCAGCAGCACCTCGTCGTCGGGGCCGCTGATGGAGCTCGGCGCCTTGAGGAAGACGTCGAAGTCGAGCAGCCACGCCCCCGCGCCGGCCGTCTGTCGCGGCGCCACCACCTCGCGCATCTCGGCGACGTGGGCGGCGTAGTTGGACGCGCACGCGATGATCTTGCCGGGGTTGAGCGCCGGCGCGCGCAGCTTCACGGCTCCCAGCGGGCGGGGGGCGGCCGCCCGACCGGCCTCGGCCAGCCGCGAGCGCAGCGCGGGGAAGTCCCGGCACAGCCGTACCCACCAGCCCGCGCCGAGCGGGTCGGGATCGCCCGCGCCCGGCACGGCGTCAGTGACGTCGCGGATGGTCGCCGTGACGGAATCGACCAGGCCGATGCGGTGGTCGTCGAACATTGCCAGCTTCATCGTCGTACCCGTCCGGTCAGGAGGCGGAAAAGCGGTCGAGGGCGTCGGGATCCCAGAGCAGGCCGTGCCCGGGACGGTCCGGCGGGCAGACGACGCCGCCGGAGGGGGAGAGGGTCTCCAGCAGGAGATCGTCGAGCAGCGGGAAGTGCTCGACCCAGGTGGCGGCCCTCGTCGCGGCGGCCAGGTGCACGTGCAGCTCCGGCAGGAAGTGCGGGCTGATCGCGACACTGGACGCTTCGGCGAGGACGGCGATTCTCATCCATTCGGTGATCCCTCCGGCCAGGGGCGCGTCGGGCATGAGGACCGCCGCGGCGCCCTGGTCGAGGTACTGCTTGAACGCGAAGCGGCCTTGCAGGTGCTCGCCGGCGGCGATGGGCACCGGGCAGCGCGAGGCCAGCAGCGCGTGCGCGGCCACGTCGTGGGAGGGCAGGGGCTCCTCCAGCCAGGCGACGTCGAGGTCGTTCAGCCGCTGCCCGAGCCGCTGGGCCTGTGCCAGGTCCAGCCGTTCGTTGCAGTCGACCATGATCTGCACGTCCGCGCCCACCGCTCCGCGCACCGCCGCGACCCGGGCGACGTCGCGATCGAGGCCGAGGACTCCTGCTCGCAGCTTGATCGCGCCGTAGCCTTCCTCGACATAGGACAGCGCACCGGCGATCAGCTCCTCATCGCTCATCTGGTGGGTGGCGCGGCCGCTGCCGTAGATGGGCACGCTCTCGCGATGAGTGCCGAGGAAGCGGTGGAGCGGCAGGCCGGCGGCGCGGGCGCGCAGGTCCCAGACGGCGATGTCCAGGGCCGACAGCGCCGCCGTTGCGACGCCGGTGCCGAGGCGGTGGGTGGCCGCCTGCAGTTCGTGCCACAGGCGGTCCCACTGCAGAGGATCGGCGCCGGTGACGCGCGGGCCGTAGAGGTTGTCGACGATCGCGCGGGCTCCCTCGACGCCGCCGGTGAGGGCGTAGGTGAAGCCGGTGCCGCTCTCGCCGCCGATGTCGTGCACGGTGACGTGCAGCACCTGCAGGCTCGTGGCGCCAGAGCCGCCGCGTGCCGCGCCCAGCGGCACCACGGCCTGCCGCGTCACCACTTTGTCGATCTTCACGCCGGTTCCTTCCTGCGAGGCAGTCCCAGCGACAGCCACCCGTCGTGCACTGCGACGGGATACACCCGAGCGGGCTGGCCCCGCCGGTCCTGCCGCATACCGGTCGCCAGGTCGTAGCGCCAGCCGTGCCAGGGGCACTTCACCTGTCCGCCGTGGATCTCGCCCTGGCTCAGGGGGGCTCCCATATGCGGGCACGCCTCGGCGAGCGCGTGGAAGCCGTCGTCGCTGTGGAAGAGAGCCACCTGCTCGCCGTCGATGTCGACGTTGACCGCAGTGCCGCGGGGCAGCGCGGTGGAGGGCGCCAGCCGGACCCAGTCCACGTCCGTCATGCCGGCTCTCGCAGGTAGTACGACAGGTACTCCTGGGTGCGCGCCCACGCGGTCGTGGCCGCCACCGGCCGGTACACCTGTGGCCGGAAGTCCTCGTGGAAGGCATGCCCGGCGCCCGGGTAGGTGTAGATCTCCGCGGGCTTGCCGCGCAGCCGCTCGCTGAGTTCCGCCGCGTCGGTGGCGGGCACCAGGTGGTCGGCTTCGCCGAAGTGACCGAGCACCGGGCAGGCCGCCTTCTCCACGGTCTCCAGCGGGGAGACCGGCTTGGCGTCGGTCGTCTGCGTGTAGCGCAGCATCCCGTAGAAGGTGACGGCGCAGTGCAGGCCGGGCACCTGGGAGGCGGCCAGCAGGGAGTACGTGCCGCCGATGCAGAACCCTACGGCGCCGACCCGCTCGGCGCCGGCCTGCGCGCCCAGCCAGCGCACGGCCGCCGCCATGTCGTCGATGACCACCGGGTCGCGCAGCGCGGTGACCGCCGCCATGATCTTGTCCATGCTGCTCAGGTCGGGCGCCTGGCCGCCCTGCCGGGCGTAGTAGTCGAGCACCAGGCAGGTGTAGCCGTCGGCGGCGAGGCGGTCGGCCTGGCGCAGGACGTAGTCGTTGACGCCGGCGATGGCGGTGGTGAGCACCACCGCCGGCCGCCCGCTCGGAGGCTGTGCGGCCTCGACGAGGATGCCGCCCGCGCCGTCGCCGGTCAGGGAGATGTCGCGCCGCATGCGCTCAGCCCTCCTGGCCGGCGCCGTCGTGACGGGTGACGCTCCAGGAGGGGCTGGTGCCCACGACCATGTGCCGGATGTTCTCCTGGCCGAGCGGCTCCTCCCAGAACAGCGTCCGGCTGGCGGCCATCATCGGCATGTCCTGGACGACGTACATGAGCGTGTCCTGCTCGCCCTCGGCGTAGTGCGCGTGGTAGGCCCAGGCCGGGCAGGCGAGGGTGTCGCCCTTCTCCCAGTGGTACTTGGCCCAGGTCTGGCCGGTGGACTGGACGGCCGTGTAGCCGCTGCCCTCGAGGATGTGGTAGATCGCCACGGAGTTGTGGCGGTGCGGCGGCACCTCTTCGCCGGGGTGGATGAGCTGCCAGCCGATGAAGATGAACGGGGAGGCGCCGACCAGCTCGCCGGTGTCGGCGTTGACGGTGGTGCAAAAGCGCCGCTCGGCCTCGCGCAGGGGCTCCTCGGCGAGCCGGTCGAGCGTCTCGCGCACGTCCTGGAACTTCCAGAACGCGGGCCGGGTGTCCTGCTTGCGCACGACCTTGAAGTAGTCGTCGGCCGTCAGCACCGAGGCCGCCTCGCTGGATGTCCTGATCGAGGGCATCGTGGCGAGCAGCTCCCGGTACTCCTCGGTCGTGATCGCCCGACCGGCGCGAGCCTGTGCGCCGTCGTTGTCGTGGGCCTGAGTTTCTGTGGTCATGCCGTTCCACCTCCAGGAACGTCCGGATATCACTCACTCTTTAGGTAAGCTTTTACTGAAGTAGGCCACTATCGCCCGTGCGGTGTCAAGACCTGAATTTTCCTGATCTCTCCCGTCGGCCTCCGGAGATCGCAGGCGGTATGTTGGGGAAGTCCGCCACCACGACAGCGAGGGGTCCGTGTCACTGCGCTACGCCGCTCTGGCCCTTCTGTCGGCACAGCCGATGACGGGCTATGAGCTCGTCCGCTACTTCGACGACACCGTGGGCCTCATGTGGGCGGCGCAGGACAGCCAGATCTACCCCGAACTGCGGCGCATGGAGGATGACGGGCTGGTCCGCGCGAAAACGGTCCCCCGCGGGGAACGTGCGGCCAAGCGGCTCTACACGATCACCGCACGCGGCCGGGCCGCGCTGAAGGCCTGGGTGAGCTCGCCGATCCCCTACCCGCCCCAGCGTGACGCCCACCGGCTGCAGATCTCCTACGCGGAGCTGGCCGACCTGTCCGACACCCGCATGGTGCTCACCCGGCATCTGGACCACTACACGCTGCGCCGGCACCAGTGGAGCACGCTGCTCGAGACGATCAGGGCGGTCCACTTCCCTCTGCTCAGAACCAGGCTCGACAACAGCCCTCCCGAGCTGCACGACCGCATCCTGGCCTTCAAGGAACTGGCCCTGGAGGGGCAAGTGGCGCACGCGGACAACGAGATCGCGTGGGCGCGCCGCGGGCTGGAACTCATCGACCGGCTGGAAGGGTCCCTCGCGCCGGACGGCGCCGGCGAGGGCGGGCGCGAGGCCGGCACCTACGGCTGAGCCGCGGGCGCCCTCACACCTCGATCTCGGTCTCGATGCGGGACCGGGCTTCCAGCAGGTGCCGGACGGTGCGTTCCAAGCCCGGCCCGACCAGGCTCGAAGGGCCGTGGGTCGTGATGGTCATCGCGCCGAGCGCCTCGCCCGACCGGCCGCGCAGGGGGATGCCGATGGCGGTGATCGTCTTCTCGCACTCTCCCCTCGAGACTGACCAGCCGGTACGCCGGGCCCACGCGATGCCGTCCATGAGCTGGTCGAACTCCGCGGCCGAGACTGTGGCGGCCCGGCCCGCGGTGAGATACATGCCTTCCAGGATCGGATCGGGCAGCATCGAGAGCACGGCCTTGCCGCCGGCGGTCCGGTGCGCCGGCAGCACCGAGCCACGCCAGTCGACGGTGCTGCCGGGGACGATGACGCTGGCCAGCACACGGATGTCCTGCTTGACCCGGATCGCCAAGTTCGTCGAGTTGCCCACGAGCTCGCTGAGCCGGGCCATGTGGGGCGTGGCGGCCCGGCGCAGGCCGCGGCTCCAGGCGACATCGGCGACCTGCGCGGACATCGCCGGGCCCGCGACGTAGGCATGCGTGTCGTCCTGGACCAGGAAGTCCCGGTACACCAGGGCCTGCAGCAGCCGATGCGCGCTCGAAGCCGCCACGCCCAGTTCCTTGGCGGCGTCGGTCACCCGGATGCTGCCCTCGTCACGGACGAGCTGAATGAGCCGCAGGCCGCGGTCGAGCGCGTTCGTGGGGTATGCGGGAGGGACTTTCTCCGGAGAAGACATCTTCACCCCCTACCGGTGGACGGCGCCGGATCTTCACGGGGCGCCTGGCCCGCTACGTCTGGCGAAATGCCCCAATTGATACGTATCGCCGAACGTATCTCGATGAAGACCGATGGTCAACGCCCCAGGCCGAGGCCGGAGGCTGGGTCCGGCGCTCGCGGCGCGTGCTCCTGACTCCGGCGCCTGACTTCCCGGGCGACTCAGGACACGGAACGACAGGGCCGATTCTGCGATACCGAATCTCGCCGCCGGACGCCTGCCGCCGCCCTACCGTCGAGCCGGATCGGCTCTCGAACAGCCGCGCAGGCGATCGGCCGCGGACGGCGGGCGCCGGATCGGGCCCGCCTGGATCTTCTGTGCGGGGCCGCCAGTGAGGAGGGCGGAAATGATGGGACTGGATCGCGGTGATCTCCCGGCGCGCGTGCTCGGCACGCGCCTGCTGGACGATTTTTCGCTGGAGTTGACGGGCAAGGACGCCGACGCCCTGGAGGAGGCGAGCGCGGTGTTGCCCCCCGGGACGCGCGTCAACGTGACGTTCCTGGCCCACGAGGACTTCTCGATGCGTGTGCACGCCGCACGTGCCGTACGGCGGCTCGGATTCCGCCCCGTTCCCCATGTGTCGGCGCGCCGCCTTCGATCGACGGCCGAACTCGACGAGTTCCTCGCGGCCCTCGCCGACGTCGGAGCAGCCGAGGACATCTGTGTCGTCGCGGGCGACCCCGACGCACCAGCGGGCCCCTACGGCGACTCGCTGGCGGTCATCCGCAGCGGCCTGCTCGGCAAGCACGGCGTCCGCCAGGTCAGCGTCACGGGCTACCCGGAGGGCCATCCGCGCATCGACCGCTCCACGCTCTGGCGGGCGCTGGAGGACAAACGCGCCGCCCTCCAGCAGCAGTCCCTCGGCATGACCGTGATCACACAGTTCGGCTTCGACCCGGCGCCGGTCCTGCACTGGCTGGAAGAAGTCCGTGACCGCGGCATCGACGCGCCCGTGCGGATCGGCGTGCCCGGCCCGGCCGGCGTCAAGCGGCTCCTGCGCTACGCGCGCCGCTTCGGCGTGCAGTCATCGGCCGGGATCGCCCAGAAGTACGGCTTCTCGCTGACGAACCTGCTGGGCACCGCCGGCCCGGGACGCTTCGTGGACAACCTCGGCCAGCACCTCGACCCGGTGGTTCACGGGGACGTGCTCCTGCACTTCTACACCTTCGGCGGCATCCAGGCGACAGCGCAGTGGATCCGGGACCACGCGATGGTGACACGATGAGCGCCGGCCGGCTGCCGCTGCTTCGCGACCACGCGAGCCTGGTCGTGCACGGCGACGACAAGCCCGGGATCGTCGCGGCCGTGGCGGGCGTGCTGGCGCGGCACGGCGCGAACATCGTCGCGCTGGATCAGCACAGCGACCCGGACGGCGGTGCCTTCTTCCAGCGGACGGTGGCGCACATCAAGGACCTCGCCGCGGCGGTACCCGCGCTCGAGACCGATCTGGCGGCCACCGTCGGCGACGGACTGGGACTGCATTGGCGGCTGCGGGACCTGTCCGTGCCCTTGAGGGTCGCCATCCTCGCCTCCAAGTCGGACCACTGCCTGCTGGACCTGTTGTGGCGGCAACGGCGCGGCGAGCTTCCGGTGACGATCCCCATGGTGATCTCCAACCACAGCGATGTCGCCGAGGACGTGCGCTTCTTCGGCATCCCGTTCTTCCACGTGCCCTCGCAGGGCAAGGACAAGTCGGCCGCCGAGGCCGAGATCGTCAAGCTGGTCACCGACAACGTCGACCTGCTCGTGCTGGCCCGCTACATGCAGATCCTGTCGGGCTCCTTCATCGAGGAGGTGGGGGTGCCGATCATCAACATCCATCACTCCTTCCTGCCTGCGTTCATCGGCGCGGGCCCGTACCAGAAGGCCAAGGATCGCGGCGTCAAGCTCGTGGGAGCCACCGCGCACTACGTCACCGAAGATCTCGACGAGGGGCCCATCATCGAGCAGGACGTGATCCGCGTCTCGCACCGGGACACCGTCGCCGAACTGACCAGGCGCGGCGCCGACATCGAGCGTCAGGTCCTGTCCCGCGCCGTGCTGTGGCACTGCCAGGACCGCGTGATCCGCCAAGACAACCGGACGATCGTCTTCTGAGGCGAGATGAAGGAAAGGGAATCAGCCATGGCCGACGGAGACGGCAAGTCACTCCAGGCTCTCATCGACGAGACTCCGAACCTGGTCGACCACTTCTACCACGACACCATCGCCCCCCACTTCCGCGCGCGTACCAGCCTGACGGCGGCCTACATCCCGCCGGCGTTCACCAACTGGCGCGATGAGCAGCGGGCGTGGCGGCAGAGCGCGATCCTGTTCGACCAGTCCCACCACATGCCCGAGCTCTTCCTGACCGGGCCGGACGCCCTGCGCCTGCTGACTCGTGTCGGCATCAACAGCTTCGCCGATTTCCCGGCCGACCGGGCCAAGCAACTCGTCGTGTGCACCCCACGCGGGCACGTCATCGGCGACTGCATCTGCTACCGGCTCGGCGAGGACAGCTTCGAGCTGGTCAGCGGCATGAGCGTGCTGAACTGGGTGCACTATCAGGCCGAGACGGGAGGCTACGACGTCACCATCGAGCGGGACGCGCCGACACCGTACAACCCGAGGGCCAGGCGGGTGCGCTACCGCTTCCAGCTGGACGGCCCGAACGCGGGGAGGATCTTCGACGACGTCGTGGAGGGGGCGACGCCGGAGCTGGCCTTCTTCCGGACGGCACGGGTGCGGATCGGCGGCGCCGAGGTGCTGGTGTTGCGGCACGGGATGGCCGGCCACCAGGGGGTGGAGCTGTCGGGACCTTATGAGGAACTCGACGCCGTACGGTCGGCCATCCTGGCGGCGGGGGAGAAGTACGGGCTCGTGCAGGGCGGCACGCAGGCGTATTTCAGCACCATCTTCGAGAGCGGCTGGGTGGCCTACCCGCTGCCCGGCATCTACACCGGCGAGGAGCTGCGGGGTTTCCGGCAATGGCTGCCCGCCTCCGGCTGGGAGGGCAACGCGCAGCTGGGCGGCAGCTTCTACTCGGCCGACATCGAGGACTACTACGTCACCCCGTGGGACCTTGGCTATGACCGCCTGCTCAAGTTCGACCACGACTTCATCGGGCGTGCGGCGCTCGAGGGCATGGCCGGTCTGCCGCACCGCAGGAAGGTGACCCTGGTGTGGCACGAGGAGGACGTACTGCGCATCCTCGCCTCGCAGTTCGGCACGGGCCCCCGGTACAAGTCGCTGGAGTTCCCGGTCTCCTTCTACGGGTTCCCGCAGTTCGACGAGGTCCGCGCGCACGACGGCCGGCTCGCGGGGCTGTCCAGCCACTGCGGCTACAACAACAACGACGGCGTGGTCGTGTCCCTGGCCATGCTGGAGGAGGAGTACGCGAGCCCAGGCACGGAAGTCACGCTCGTCTGGGGCGAGCCGGCTGGCGGGTCCAGGAAGCCGCACGTCGAACAGCACGAGCAGGTGCACGTCCGCGCCACGGTCTACCCCGCCCCCTACGCCAAGCACGTCCGGGACCTGAAGCAGGCGGCCCTGCGCGGCGTCCCCGCGCGATGACCGAGCCACAGGGGTGCGGCGTGCCGGGAAACAGGACAGGAGGAGCCGGCATGGGTGTAGTGAGACTCGATGGCAGGGAGACCGCCGCCAAGATCAAGGCAGACCTCACGAACCGGGTGGCAGCGCTCAAGGAACGCGGCATCACCCCCGGCCTCGGCACCGTGCTCGTGGGCGACGACCCCGGCAGCCAGATCTACGTCGCGGGCAAGCACCGCGACTGCGCGGAGGTGGGCATCGCCTCCATCCGCGTCGACCTCCCGGCGACCGCCTCCCAGGCCGACGTCGAAGCGGCCATCGACGAGCTCAACGCCTCCCCGGCGTGCACCGGTTACATCGTCCAGCTTCCCCTGCCCAAGCACCTCGACACGATGGCGCTGCTGGAGCGCATCGACCCGGCCAAGGACGCCGACGGCCTGCACCCGGTCAACCTCGGGCGGCT
>NZ_JBFALF010000059.1:0-44573 GCF_040656115.1 Nonomuraea sp. NPDC050202
ACAGCTATCTGGCCGGCCTGCACCTACGCGGAGCCGTGTTATGGATCCGAAGCCTCCGCCCAGTCTAAAGATCCGAACTTCGTACAGGCTCTAGGTCCATCACGCGCACCTCCCGGCCGCCGACGTCCAGGATCAGCTCCCCTTCGTAGGAGCGGTCGGGCAGCCGCAGGCGGATGCCGCTGAAGTCGAAGGCGCCGAAGCGCTCGCGGAAGTACGGCGTCGCCGGGCCGACGTCCACGACCTGGGTGGCGGTCAGCATCTCCGGCGGCATCTCGTGCCGCATCTCGGTACAGGTCGCCGCCGCGGCGATGATCTCGACGCTCTCCCCCAGCAGCTGGTTGCCGTGGGTGTGGTCACCGTTGGCGTGCGTGATGACGGCGTGGGCGAGCGGGTGCCGGTCGGTGACGGCGCGCATGGCGGCGAGCATCTCGGCCGTGAGCGGGAGGTCGAACAGGGTGTCCACCAGGAGGGACGCGCCGTCACCCGCGATCAGGCCGGCGTTGCTCCAGCCGTACCCGCCGTCGGGCAGCAGCCACGCCCACACGCCGGCGCCGACCTCGTGCAGGCCGCGCGTGTAGGGCAGCCGCGACGGGGCGCGGTTGACGCGCGGGCGAGGCGGCCGCCGGTCGGGGTTGGGCCGGGGCGCCAGCCGGTACGGCGCCGCCGACGCGCGCACGCTCTGCCGGGTCTCGCCCAGCCCCTCCACGCTCAGCTCGACGACGTCGCCGTCCCGCAGCCAGCCGGGGAAGGAGGCCGGGTCGGCGAGCGACAGGTGCTCGATGAGGCAGCAGCCGGGCACCGTGCCCGAGCCGAACACGTCACCGGGCAGCAGGTCGACGCCGCGCGAGGCGTAGGAGACGACCTCGCCGAAGCTCCAGTCCATGGCGTCGGTACGGCCCGAGCCGATGGTGCGGCCGTTGACCTTGGCCTCGACGCGCAGGGCGAGCCGGCCGTCGCGGCGGTAGGGCGCCAGCTCGTCCGGGGTGACCAGGAACGGGCCGAGGGTGGTGGCGCCGTCCTTGCCCTTGGCCTGGCCGATCGCCAGCGGCGACTCGCGCAACTGCAGGTCGCGGGCCGACCAGTCGTTGTAGATGGTGTAGCCGATGATGTGCTGCTCGGCCTGCTCGGGAGTGAGGTCGCGGCCTCCGGGGCCGATGACTGCGGCGACCTCCAGTTCGAAGTCGAACCAGGCGCTCCCGGGAGAGATCGGTACGTCGTCGTACGGGCCGACGATCGTCGCCGGGGAGGCGAAGTAGAAGGCGGGGATCTCGTACCAGGCGTCCTTGAGCGTGGGGGGCGCGCCGGAGGCCTGCTGGCAGTTGCGCATGTGGTCCAGGAAGCACAGGCAGTCGCGGACGGACGGTGGGCGTGGGATCGGCGCGCGCAGCCGGGCGTCGGCCAGCGGGACCGGGCGCTCGTTCGAGGCTAAGGCTGCTTCCCCGGCGGCACGCAGTTCGTTTGCGCCCCGCCTGATGAGCTCGATCAGACCGACACCCGGCGGGACGGGGTGGATCAGGTCATCGCCGAGCACGCCGGCGCGGTCACCGATGTCGGTCGCGTAGGTCACCCAACGCATGGAAGCCTCCTCAGTTTCTATGTTGACGGACATAGGTTATATCCGCCAGCATGCAATCTGCCATCCGGCATACCTGATCGGATGGCATCCATGGTCACGCGACGCATCAGAGGACTCAAGAGAGCCGTCGGCCGAATTCTTCGCCGAGAAGGGGTCCGGCAGAGGAGCTTCATCGACATCGCCGACAAGACGGGCGTCAGTCACGGCTCCCCCCGTCCGACGGAGCCGGCAAGGCGCGAACCAGATCATGGGCTTCATCCGGCTGCGGGGTACGCGCTTGTTCATCATCCTGCCGGCCGAGGCCGTGGAGACCGGCCCGCCGATCCGCGAGCACTACGCGCGTCCATGCGGCGCCGCGACAGGACGTGCAGGCCCGGACGCCGGCCCAAGCGCCGCCTCCGGGCACAACTCCGGCGCTGCGCCGGCTTGTCTTGCTCCGACGTGAGCAAGTCCGCCGAACGCGGCCGTGCCCTCGTGGCCCGACAACAAACCGGGGGGTCAAGAACAAGCACAGTGGAGGTTCACGCGGATATGGCCGGCGTGGAGGTGCTGGACCGCAGCGCGGCGCAGGCGAACTGGGCGAGCCGTTCGGGCAGGTCGTGCGGGTCATGGTGGCAGATGATGGGCCGTCGGTGCGGCGCACGCGGTGCCCCTGCTCGTGCTGCCGTCGAGCCTGTGGCGGGTCGGCCTGGCCGCGGGACTTCCGCTCGGCTACACCGAGCAGGGCCTGCGCGACATCATCGGCACGACCATGTGGGGACCGCTGTACCTGGTGGCTCTGGCCGGGCTGACCGAAGGTGCGGCCCTGCTCACGCTCGGCGTCGCGGTACTGACCCTGCTGTGGACGCCGTTCCTGTTCTGGTGGACACTGCCGCACGCCGACATGACCGGGACCGGAAGGCTGCTCGTCGGGCTCGTCTACCTGCCCCTCGTGGCGTGGGCACCGCTGCTCGCCGCCGTCACGGCGTCCTACCAACGCCGCCGTGGCGTGTCATGAGCATGGTGTGAACGTTTCACCGGCGGGACACGGATCGGTGCTGGCAGGCGGCGCGCGGGGCCCGCCACCGGCTGGTGATCTTCCTTGGCCGGCGCCGCGCCCCTAGGTTGAGGGCCGCCCCCGGTCTCCTCGTTTCGTCAAGGCGGTGCCATGAAGGTCAGGCTGGTCGCACTGCTCGCGCTGGTCGCCGCGTTGCTCGCCGTACCGGCGACGGCAGCCAACGCCGTCCGGGCGGCGCAGACGGTCGAGGCGGAGGACGGCGTGCTGGACGGCGTCGTCGTCGAATCCGACGCCGCCGGCTATTCGGGAACCGGATACGTCGCCGGGTTCGACACCGCCACCGACACTCTCACGATGACGATCCCGGACAGCCCTGGCGGCCTGCACTCACTTACCGTGCGCTACAGCGCGCCGTTCGGCACGAAGACCGCCACCCTGCGGCTCAACGGTGCGGGCCATGGTGACGTGGTGCTGACCGAGAGCACGGCCTTCACCAGCGCGGCGGCGGGCAAGGTCCTGTTGCTCGAGGGCGACAACACGGTGACGATCGTGAACAACTGGGGCTGGTACTACATCGACGCGATCACCGTCGAGCCCGTGAACCCTCCGCCGCCGCACCAGGTCACCGGCACACTGGTCAACCCGCACGCCGCGGCCGAGGCCAAGGGACTGATGCGCTACCTCACCGCCAACTTCGGCAAGAACCTGATCTCCGGGCAGCAGGACATGCCGAGCGTCGAGTGGGTGCGGGAGAACGTCGGGGCGACTCCCGCGATCGCCGGGCTGGACATGATGGACTACTCGCCCAGCCGGGTCGAACGGGGCGCCACCAGTGAGGAGGTCGAGCGGGCCCTTCAGTGGGACGCCGAGGGCGGCATCACCACGTTCGTGTGGCACTGGAACGCCCCCAGCGGGCTGATCGACGAACCGGGCAAGGAGTGGTGGCGCGGCTTCTACACCGACGCGACCACCTTCGACGTGGCCGCCGCCCTCGCCGATAAGGACTCGCAGGACTACCGGCTGCTGATCCGCGACATGGACGCCATCGCCGTCCAGCTCAAGAGGCTCGCCGACGCGGACGTCCCGGTGCTGTGGCGTCCCCTGCACGAGGCCGAGGGCGGCTGGTTCTGGTGGGGCGCGAAGGGCCCGGAGGCGGCCAAGGAGCTGTGGCGCATCCTCTACGAGCGGCTGACCGACCACCACGGGCTGAACAATCTCATCTGGGTCTGGAACTCGGTCTCGCCCGCCTGGTACCCGGGCGACGACGTGGTCGACGTGGTCAGCGTCGACTCCTACCCGCCTGCCGGAGACCATGGTCCGCTCAGCGGCCAGTACGAGAAGCTGGTCGACCTGAGCGGCAACCGCAAGCTCGTCGCGCTCGGCGAGGTCGGCTCCATCCCCGACCCGGCCCTGGCCCGCGCCTACCATGCGCACTGGAGCTTCTTCGTCACCTGGTCGGGATCGTTCGTCCAGGACGGTCAGCACAACTCGCTGGAGTTCCTGAAGCGGGTCTACCAGGACCCGCACGTCATCACCCGCGACGAGCTCGGCGACTTCAAGAACCACGGCTCCGGCTGCACCGCCGCCTATCGCGTCCTCAGTTCCTGGGACACCGGATTCCTCGGCGAGGTGAAGGTCAAGAACACCAGCGCGGCCACCATCAAGGGCTGGACCGTCGGCTGGCGTCCACCCGCGGGCCAGGCCGTCACACGGCACTGGAACACTGCCCTCACCGTCTCCGGCGGCCGGATCACAGCCGGCAACACCCGATACAACGCCGCCGTCCGACCCGGCGCAACCACCTCCTTCGGCTTCCTTGCCACCGGTCCTGCCACCACCCCTGCTCACCTGTCCTGCACCACAGAGCCCGACCGGTGATCATCGGGGTGCAGGCAGGTGCAACCGTGGCGAGCAGCGCCCAGCACGCCGACCGCGGTGGCAAGCCATCGACGGCTGGGCGACGCGCAACGACTCCGCCGCCGCCGTCACCGAGCCCTCCGTCGCGACCGTCAGGGCGTACTCGAACTGGCGAAGGCTGATCGGCTCCCGACCCTCCCTGGTGGAGCGGGTTCCACCCCGTCGTCATCGTGTCCCGATCCCGCCTCAACGCGCTCTCGCCGCGAACCCTTCCCGGAGGTAGCGCCGTCCTAGGGAGTGATGATCTCGCGCGTGGGGTGCAGGCTGGCGTCGAGCGGGACGCGGTCGCCAAGCGGGCGGCTCAGCTCGACCGTGTACGGCGTCGCCGGGTTGCCCATGCAGTTGTGGAAGTTGCCAGGGGCGCGTTCGACGCCGATGACCAGGCGCACGTCCCGGTCGGTCTCCTCCAGCCCGACCACCCGGATCCGCCCGGCGGCCGACTGCCCGCTGGCGCAATCCCGTTCGGTCACCAGCAGGTGGAGGCTGTTGCCCGTGGCGGGCTTCGCCGGGTCGAGGGCGAGTTCGGCGACGCCCAGGTCGCCCAGGTCCTGCCGCAGGCTGCAGCCGCCGCGGCTGCGCAGGTGCCAGCTCGGGCGGCCGTCCGCAGCCGGCGGGCCGAAGCGCTCGACCACCAGGAAGTCGTGGGTGGCCGTCGCCCTCCCGCGTTCTTCCGGTTCGTCGAACCTCTTCATGATGGCGACGCGCTCGCCGGTCTCCTCGACGATGCGCCACTTGTCCAGGTCTTCAACCGGGCGGACCTCGTGCCCCTTGAGGGCGGCCCGGCCGTCGGGGCCGAGCTGCGTCGCCGGGCGTGCGGTGCTCATCACGTCCAGCGGGATCGGCCGGTCGTGGCAGGTGTAGGTCGGCTCGGCGGCGTCCGCCAGCGGCGTTCCGCAGCCGGAGGCGAGGAGCAGGAGCGCGACGATTCGCTTCACACCCTGGACGACGTGGTCATGCGCCGCCCGGTTCACGGGCTGCCGCAAGAAATGGTGGCTGTGACGTCCGCTGCCGCGGCAGCGGACGTCAACGATGAGACATCATTGCTGGTCGGCCACCACGACGTCATCCAGGTGCACCCCATCCCCCGCCCCCGGTGACATCCACCCCCGCGGCAGGCGATTCGGTCACCGGTCATTCATCGTCCGGAACCCCCGGAGGCAGGGGCTCGGGAGGAACGGGAACGGGCCCGGAAGGTGCCTGCGCCACGGTGGTGGCCCCGTCGGCGGCTTGTGCCGCGGGCACAGCCGAAGTGCTTACCAGACTTGCCGCTACCAGTAGATGTCCGACCATCAGAGATCACCTCATGATGTAGACGTTCGCCCAGACGATGCGGGCTGACGGAGCACTGACCGGGGCGCCGATGAAACACCCTCGCTCTCCCCCACCACCCTGCCCCGATGCGCGAGCCCGGTCTCCCTCCCGGAGGCAAACCTTTCGGCGTGATGCGTGAGCAGGCCTTTATGTCGCCCAGCGATATAGGCTCCACTTGCACTCCCTGAACGGGCGGGCTTCCTTGAGCCCGTTCGACAGTCCACGTGGACGCGGGCAGGACTGTGCGCTGGCGTCACGCTACTCGCCCTGCTGGGCATCGAGTTTCTCGCCCTGATGCCCGCAGAGACTCCGGCACATCGGCAGGCCGCGGCCGAAGAGGTCCGGTGCCACACCGGTGGCGCGTCGGGGAGCACGCCGGGGGTGTCGCGGGCCCGTTACCGGTCCTGCAAGCCTTCCGGCTTCAAGGGGAAGTCCTGCGCGGGCGCCGCGGCCCTCGACCGCGATCTGAAGGCGTTCCTCGCCGACCGCCGCGAGGCCGAAGCGGTGGCAAGGGACAGGAACCCGTGTGCTACCGCTGCCGGCAAGGTCGCCAAGACCGCACGGCGTGGCGACGGGCGGTGTTCCCCCACATGATCACCGGGGTGAAGGCCGAACGACCCCTGCCGGACCAGCTGCTGCGCTTCGGCGTGCGCTTCGCCGGCGGCGCCAAGGCCACCACCGTCGGACGGCGCCTGAACAGGACACGACTCCCGCAGGAGCCGCCGCCGGCCCCGATCCAGTTCGAGGACACGTTCACCGTGGCATGACAACCCAAGAACGCGACTCCACCAAACCCAGGGCGCACCGCCCTGAAGCACCCGCGAGAGCGGCGAACGCACGCCGCCCAGCACCCGGACACGACTGACCTGTCGGTCGCAAGCCCACCCCGTGGCGCCGCTGCCCTCCGAGCGGCCGGTCAGGCAAGGAATGATCAGCCGAAGCGCAGGGGCAGAACCTCGGGGCCCTGGATGCCGATGGGGGTCATCCGGGGCACCGGGCACGCGAGGGACGGCGGGCCCAGCCGGGTGGCGAGGGCGGCCAGCGCCTCGCTGACCTCGACGCGGGCGAGCGCGGCGCCCAGGCAGTGGTGCGGGCCCGCGCCGAACTGCAGCGGCGGCACGTCCCTGACGGCGGTGATGTCGAACCGGTCGGCGGCCTTGTACGCGCGCGGATCCCGCTGGGCGACCTTCACGCACATCGTGAGGTACGCCCCCTTCGCGATGGGCAGCCCCTGGTAGTCGAAGTCCTCGACGGCGTACCGGTAGACGGTGGGCACCGAGGGCTGCCAGCGGATCACCTCTTCGGCGGCCTGGACCGCGAGTTCCGGCTGCCGCCCGAGCAGCGTCCACTGATCGGGATGCCCCGCGAAGGCGAGCATGGCGTTGTCGAGCTGGTGCCGGGTCGTGTCGTGGGCGGCGAACACGAGGGTGACCAGGAGGTTGCTCAGCTCATCCCGGCTGATCTGGCTCTCGTCGGCGAGGTGGGCGGCGACCAGGTCGGAGCTGAGATCGTCGCCCGGCCGGGCGGCCTTCTCGTCGATGAGGTGACCGACGTAGTCGTAGAGGCCGACGACTGCCCTCTCCAGCCGGGCCACCACGTCGCCGCCCCCGGACAGGGTGAAGACCAGGCCGAGGTCGGCGGTCCAGGTGCCGATGAGGTCGTAGTCCTCGGGCCGTACGCCGAGCAGCCGGCACATGACCGTCAGCGGCAGCCGGTTGCCGAACTCGGTGACGAAGTCGCGCGTCTCGTCGCCGGTCAGGCGGCCGGCCAACCGCTCGGACTGCTCCCGTACGAACGGCCGCAGCGCGGCCAGGCGGCGGGCGGTGAACGCCTTGTTCGACAGGCCACGGAGGCGGCGGTGGTGCTCTCCTTCGTGGTTGACGATCATCGGTACGAACCAGTCGTAGATCGGGCCGTCGACGATGCCGTGCGTCTCCATGTAGCGTTTGCCGTCGTGCTCCATCCTGCGGTCGCGCAGGAGTTCGCTGGCCTCGTGGTAGCGGAGCACGAGCAGGCCGATGGGGCTGTCGGCGTACCAGCTCTCCGCCTGGGCGGCATAGACCTCCGGAGTATCGAAGTCGAAGTCCGGGTCCAGGACATCGAGGTACGACACGGCGGCCTCCTTGAGGAATTCTCACCTGCCTTGGTGCGGGCACCCCACGATCCCCCGGGATCACGGGCGGAGAAAGTAACGCTCTACTCACCCGGGTGAATAGGGGCCGGCCATAGCCAAGAATGCGGCCGTCTCGGAGCCGGGTACGCCCGGTCACCCGGCGTGACGCCTCCTCCCGGTCGCCGGCGAGGTGGTCGGCGATCGGTCAGGATCTGGGCTTAATTTGATCGAGCCGCCGTAGGGCGGTTCTTCTCACCGGGCTTTCGAACGGGTTCCGGCGGAAAACCTGCCCACCGGGCCGGTTCAAGAGAGGTGAGCACATTGTTGACCAGACCTGACACCCGTGGTCGTCGGCGGGTTATCACCGCGCTCGTCGCCGGTGCCGCGATCTTCACGGCCTCGGCGTCATGGGGCGTGCCGGTCCAGCACGCCGAGGCCGCCTCGCCCGAGCCGAGCCCGATACCCACGGCGCCCGGTCCGGCGAAAGGCGACGACGTGAAACAGGGGGACGCCGCGGCCATTGGGAGCGAGATCTGCGCCCCGGCAGGTTCTGCATCTGGGGCGATATGAACTACGAGGGACGCCGGCTCACGAGCAGCGGGGACGCACCCAACGTAGGGGACTGGATCAACGACATGACGACGTCGTTCTGGAACCGGACCAACAAAACGTACTGCATGTACCAGCACGTCAATTACGGCTATCTCATTTCGTGGAAACCGGCGAACTCCACATGGGAGTGGCGCTGGGAGGTCAAGCCAGGGGGTTCCAGCCCTTACATCGGCCTGGAGAACGACGTGCCGGCGCCGTACTTCCTCTGCCATTCCCAAGGGCGTAGAACTCGGCGGTGCTGTGCGTGACCTCGCCGACGCCGACCACCTGCGCGTCACCCACCATCGCGCCGAAGGCGTCCAGGTCGCGGGTCAGCGGCTTGGCCACGGAGTCGAGCGCGGTGACAACCTCCGCCTCGCCGGTGCCGCCGGTGCCGGCGGTGTCTGCGACGGCCGCAGAGGTGCCTGCCGCCATCGGCCGACGCGCTCTCAGCTGACTGACCCCGGAGCGGACCTTCCGCGCGTTGTACGGCCATGAACGCCTAAACCACTCTCATCAACCATTTCCCATGAATCGATCCATGGGGTCGGCAAGGTTGTGGGACGCTCGTCGAAACGGGACAGCGGAGCAGCGCGATCATGATGATGTGGGCGGGTAGACGTCGTCAGCGGGGGCGCCTGCTGGCCGTGCTCGGCTTGGCGGCGTTCCTGGCGGGGGTCGCAGGTTACCTGTGGTGGTTGTTCGGCCTGGACGGAGCCGCCAGCGATGCGCCGCTGGCGGTTTGGAACAGCCGAGCAGGCGTGGCCAGTCTGGCGTTGACGGCGGTGGGCCTGCCCTTGACCGTGCTCGGCACGCTCTACGGCAGGCGGGCCGCGCGCCTGGCCGCTCTCGATCTCACGCCCCTGGAAACACAGCTGCGCAGGCAGCTCCGGCGGCGTTACGGCGACCGGAAGGGTGAGTTGCAGCTCACGACGCCGTTGAAGGTGGAATGGCGTCCCATCAGCAAGGAGCGTCAGGTCACCGCGAGAGAATCGCAGAGACTCGATGACAGCCAGGGCCGTGACGTGGCGGCACTCGCCCGCGCGTTCACCAGGCTGAAGTCTCCCCAGATGGTCATCGTCGGGCCGCCAGGATGCGGCAAGAGCGTGACAGCCCTGCTGCTCGCCGAGGAGCTTCTGTCGGACGAGGAGGCCGAGCGGCGGTGGCTGCCGGTGCTCGTCTCGTTCTCCGACTGGCGCCTCGCCCGCGAACGCGGTGACGGCAGGCCCGCGCGGCAACCGTTGCGAGAGTGGATAGCGGCCCAGATCGACCAGGATTTTCTTGATTCGCAGGCCGACTTCAACCGCAGAGATGCGGCCGCACTGGTGGACGGCGGGCGCATTCCGATCATCCTCGACGGGTTCGACGAGCTGGCACCGGACGTGGGCGCCCTTGCCCTGCAAGAGCTGACCTGTTCGGGAACCGAAGGTCTGCCCTTCATCGTGACCTGCCGGCTCGAGCCGTACCAGCAAGCCGTCGAAACGTCCCGGCGTGCGCTCGGGCGAGCCGCCGTGGCGGAGCTGCAGCCGATCGGCGACCCCAAAGAGATCATGAAATTTCTGACCGCCGCGTCCTTCACGCACGAGAGCGATCGGTGGGAACAGGTGCGGGCCCGCATGCGGGACAGGAAGGGAGCGCTGTTCAACGTACTGCGTAATCCTCTGATGGCTCATCTCGCGAATGTGGCCGTTCGGGACGGCGGCAAGGAGCCGGACGAACTGGCCGCCCTCGAAGAGGAAGCTGACATTCGCCGCTACCTGTTCGAGCATTACCTTCCCGCCCTGTACGGCGGCGACGCGCAGCGAGCGACCAAGCAACTCGGGGTTCTGGCCAGGCTCCTGGAGAGCAGGCAGGAGGTGGCTCTGGCGTGGTGGCGCCTGCACCTGCAGATTCCCAACGTGCACAAGCGGGTCGGGGTCACCATCGCCCTCGCGACGTTTGCCGCGTTCGCCCTTCAATACGGTCCTTTCCGGCCTTTTAGCCTGATGGCAGGCTTTGTGGCCTACTGGCTAGCCATGTCCATCACGCTAGGCGGCGAGCCCCGGCACCTGGGGCTCCACCACCAGCGCCTGCTGCTCGCCGGCCTTGCCGGCATCGCCGCCGGGATGGGAGCGTTCGCGCTGGCTCCGCCGGACCTGCGATGGTTCGCCGCAGCCGTGATCGGCCTCCCTACGGCCGGCTGGGCGGCCCTGCTGCTCAGCGCGCACCCGCCTCGTCGGTCCGATCCGAGCAGGCCCCGGACCATGCTCGGCGTCCAGCGCGCAGCGCTGCTGGCCATCGTCCTCATGGGTCTGATACGCGCTCTGATCCAGACCCCGCACGGAATGTTCTCCTTGATGATCGAGCTCGCGGAGACCCTGTTCTACTGCGTGGTCATCTGCGCGGCGGCGCGCGTCGGCGGGGCCTGGCTGACGTTCAACCTCGCCCGGATATGGCTATTCTTCAAGTGGGACTTCCCGTGGAAATTGATGACCTTCCTCGAAGAGGCGCACCGGCTGGGCGTGTTGCGCAGATCAGGATCCGTCTACCAGTTCCGCAATGTCGAGATTCAGCGCCATCTCGCCTCCATCGCACAGCCCGCGCTGGAGAAACGGTCTGCGACGGCTCGCGTGAGTTCCTGAACGTGAGGAGCGGGGGTCCGTCGGTGAGGGCCGGTTCTTGCATCTGCCGACCGGCCATGGTTTTCACCATGGATCGCAACAGATCCGCGTCGTCGGTCTCGATCTGCTTCGCCGACCACTGCTCGGACGTCACACTGGGATCCACGGCCATCGCCTGGTTCTCCTTCGAATCTTGATCTTGCTACTCGAAGGATCACGTCATTTCACCACGCCATGCCTGTGACCAGGCCAAACTCATACACCGCTCCCGTGGACGCAACCCTACTGGCCCTCGACGTGGCGATCTGGCGCAACTGGGCCTGCAGTGCAACCCGTAAACGATCTATGATCTGCTACGACCACATTCGTGCCATGACCAGCACCTCATTGCACATAGCCTGTAGGGCGAGCCGTCGAGGCCGGGGTCATTGCCGGATGGGGATGCGCTCCCAGGGCGACATACCAGCGCCGCTCCTGGCGAGTGAGCACCAGGGTCTCGTGATAGCGCCCAGAGGTGCTGCGCCCCACGAGCCGGGCAGTCGCCATCTTCGGCGAGATCTCGCTGCTGATGTCGACATTCTCCAGCCGGATCTGCCGGCCGCCATGCGTGTCCAGCCGCCGCCGGATATCGGCTGCCGGGTCGTTCCCGATCGGAGCCAGCAGAGCGAGCCTCTGCGCATCATGCGTTCAGCCCGAGCACATAGGCGTCCACCGCGGCCCGGGGAGTGGCGGCACTCCAGGAGCCTCCGCGATGCCGCACCCGAACAGCTGCGTGCATCCGGCGAAGGTCAAAGCCCAGGCCAAAGCCAAGGTCGGCCTCCACCGGATGTCCGAGATGATGCTCATGTCTGCCGTGTCACGTCCGATGTGCGTAGAACCATGCATCGGGGGTCGCCGCGGTGATACTGCTCAGTCTCTTATTGTAAGTATTGACGCTGTGGTGGTCATGTACAGCTCGTCGGCATTCTGTCCTGCACCGTCGCGGCCGGTGACGAGCATGGAGTGGCTGATGTTGTCGTTCCGGTCGAAGTCAATTTGCAGAACGTCGCTGACACCCATCTCCCAGATGTGGCCGAGAACTTCTGTCCTGCCAGAATTGAAGGGAGAGGCGAACCAGTACCAGTTTTCGGCCGCTGCCCAGGTGCAGGTGGAGCTCCAGTTCCCTTCGTGCCCGTAGTACCACAGGTCGGGGAGGGGCCGGTTCTCACCTGGCCAGGATCCCGTCTCCGCCCAGCCTCCGGCCTTGACTATCTGCGACAGGAAGTTGGTGCAGTCGCCACCTTCACCGCCGTAGGTTCGATAGTTCGGGTTGTAATTGTCCCAGTACTGCAGGGCGTATCTCGTCATTGCGCCGTAGTCGTAGGCAATTGTGGAGTTACCGGGGGCACGATAGGTGGGCGACGATTTGTTGTTCCCTGTGCCCTGGGCCGTCGTCTGTGGCCGGGATGTGCTGCTGATCTTCTTACTGGATGGAGCGGCTGCTCGAACTCGTCCTTGAAAGCCTGGCGTGAGCAGCCGTGTTGCAGGGGAATAAATGACATGTAATGTCGCTCATAATCGTGGGTCGCGGGTTCAAGTCCCACCCGCCCTACCACGCCGACCTGCGGCTTTTACCCGAGTCTGTAGTCGCGTCGTCTGATCGTGAGTCACGGTGAGCGGCATGTGAGTCACGTCGTCTCCCGGGCCTCGCTGATCTTCCGGTTGGTCGCCCGGACCGCCTTCAGCACCAGCCGCGCCGTCGCCCGAGCACTGTCGTGATACAGCTGCGGCAGCACCGAGACGTAGGTGTCGGCGGTCATCACGGTGCTGGCATGCTGTCCCGCTCGGAAACCCGGTTTCGTACTGTGAGCGGGCAGTTCGCTGCGCGCTCGGAACGGCTGCTGCGACCGTCCCAGGGTGTTGTTATCGTTTGCCAACCGGTTGCTGAGGGGCGTGTTCGAACTGCTGGCGGCACTGGTCCGCGCTGACCTGCCCAAGGACGTTGAGCTGTTGGTGCTCCGTCACGAGAACCAGGTGCTCCGCCGTCAGCTCGGCGGCCGGCCGCAACGGGGTCACGCCGACCGGCTCTGGCTGGCGGCGTTGTCGCGGCTGATCCCCGCCGCCCTCGGTCACAGGTCAACCAGCGTGCCGTGCGGCGGCCGTACCCGATCGGGCCGTGTCCGTCGAACACTGGCTTGTGACCACGGACCCGGCACCACAGCACGAGCCGAGGTACGTGGCGTACCCAGAAGGCGTGATGGAAGAGCATGCCGCGCTGGCGACCGTTCCGAGGCGTGCGAGGCAGGCTGGTGGCAGCAGGCCGGATGAGTGACCCGGGCCAAAGGTATAGGAGACCTTGGTGCACGCACTCGTTCCCGCCCACTGCCCTCGCTGTTCATGCAACGTCTGGTGGCATCGCCCGGCTCGACGGCTCGCGCGCCGCATCCGCCTCATCGGCCCGGCGTGGATGGCCGTGATCATCGCCATCCCACCGTCCATCGCCACGGTGGTCACGTTGTTGCGCTGAGCCCCGGCACCGGCCTCACTCAGCGTCACCTCCTGCTGCTGAAAATGGACTTCCTCGGCCTGCGAAACCTCACTGTCATCGGCGACGCCATCGCCAACGTCCGCTCCAACATCGGACCATCAGATCGTCGACAGGTCACGGCATCGGAGCCGGCGCGCACGGCTCGTTCCCGGCGTCCGCGAACAGGCGCACGCACCTGCGGCAGTTCACCGCGATGACGTCATGGCTCCAGATAGGCCCCGCCTGCAGGCCCGGGGCTTCGCCAAGGGCTGACCTCGGATCAGCCGTGGTAGCGCACGTGTCCTTTCCAGGAGGAGGCGTCCGCCTGCATCTGCGCCTCGGTGGTCATGATCGTGTAGCCGATCTGCATGAGATACACGGCCTGCTGCTCCGCCAGTTTCAGGGCGGTGATCCTGGCAGATACCGACCCGGAGTACCAGTCGCAGGGGGTGGCGCAGGCGAAGGCCGCCTGGGCGCCTGACGCCGTGGTGGTGGCCGCGGTGGCCGCCGTGGGGGCGAGAACTGCCGCGATGAGGCCCCCGGCCAGGAGCGCGGTCCTAACGAAGGTGGTTTTGGCGTACACGATGAGTCCTCTCCGATCAGGCGTAATAGAAGAAGTAATAGCCGGTGCTGAAGCGATAGCAGCCAGTGGTGGGGTCGGTGGGATATCCCTGTGCGTGTCTCACCGACCGGTCGAAATTGCACTTCGCCTGTGTGTCGAACGTTCCGACGTAGATCCACCCTGCGGCCTGCGCGGGGAGGGCGGAGGCGGCCAGTGTGAGGGCGGCCATGCTGGCGGCGGCGAGGGCTGTGCGAACGCGCATGTGTTTCCTCTCAGGGCGGGTTCGGCTCTCTCCTTCAACCTGCCTTGGCGCCCGCGCGCGTCCCAGGGCGGCGACCGGACATTGGCCGGACATCTTCCATGGCCACCCAGAGATCGTCCAGGACGTCCCGGTCCCAGGCGATCCCCAGCCCGGTCACGTCCGACGCGCCCGCGTGGCCGTCCTCGATCGGCGGTTCCCCTCGCGTGATCGCACGCAGTTGCGGGACGTGCTCATGTCTACGCGCGCCTGGCCGGTCGCCGCCCTACAAGATCGTGAATGTGGGTTCGACCCCATGTGGGCTGACCCCCTCCAGAGTGCGGGTGAGGATCGTCCCAAGCCTTGGTGTCCAGCGAGCGGTGATCAGTCCGACCGGCCCGCGCCCACCACCGCCACGGAGAGGCTCTCACTGGGCGATCACTCCTTTTCGGCGGCCTGGCGAAACGCTCGAGAGCTCAGATCAAACGTCGACCGGCAGTCAAGAAATCGACAGCCCTTCCACACTCCGCCACAATGGGCGGCGATCTTGGCGCCCCTCCCTGGACAGGACATGAAAGCCCTCATAGCAACCTTGGCTCTCGCCACCGCGGTCCCCGCGACCGCCCATGCCGCCGCCGCCGCTCCCGACCCGGTGGCCGCCGTACGGGCCCTTCTGGCCCGCAATGCCGGGGTCACGCTGGAGTTTCTCGGCAGCACCGGCACCGATCTGTTCTGGCAGAACGACGCCACTCGTGAGCAGATATCCGGCGGTGTCGGCCTGAAGGGCACCGGCAAGCTCCAACTGGGCCCCACCGGCGTGACGGCCTCCGAAATCACCCGCGTGGTGCAGTTGAGCGGACAGTCCTTGATGAAGCAGGAGGCGGCCAAGGGAGACGCCTATTTCGCCGGCCTGCTCAAATCCGCTGGGACGACCCGCATGATCAGCACAAGGGGCTGGCTCTACCACCTGCCACCGAAAGCCCGCACGTGGCTCCGCACCGGCCGCGCCGGCGGGGGCGCCGCAGCGTACGGCGACCAGATCATCAACGTGCTGGAGCCGGCCACTCTGACCAAGCTGCTGTCCACCGCGGACCGCTCATCGGTCACGCCCTGGCACAAGAACCGCACCAGCGGCCGCAACCAGCGCATCTACACCCGTAGCGGCACGATCACCCTCAAGGAGCTCTACCGGGTCTCCCCCACCTTCCGCGAGGCGGCGGGCACCTCGGCCGTTGGCACGGACGAGATCTGGTGGCAATACCTGTACGACGACCGTGGCCTGCCGGACCGGCTCGTCTGGCACTTCCGGACGACCACGAAGGCCGACTCCATCGGGCTGGGGGACAACCGGATCCGCTCGGTGCGCCTGGCCACGCGGTTCTGGGACTGGCAGGCCAAGGTCTCCATCACCGCGCCCAAGGCGACACCGGGGCGAGGTCCTGCGGTGGACGAGATCATCGACATCCTGCGCGCGGACGATCGCCCGCGCTGACAAAGCCCGATGGGGTCGCCGTGGCCGGCCACGTAGTCCACCCACCAGCTTCGCCACAGCGCGCTGCAGCATCTCGCCCAGGCCAGGCGTACCGCCCCGGAGTTGCAGGCCAAGAGCCGCCACCAGCACCTTGCCGGCCTCGGCCGCCATGTGCGCCTGGGCGAGCAGACCTCCGCACGCATCACCGCCGAAGCAGCCATCGTCATCTTTGGTCTGGCCTCTTTCCGCAGGTCAAAGCAAGATGATGTTGTCAGGTACGTAAGGAACGTAGAGCGACCGCCATGAGCCAGGGAGCCTCACGGCTCGGAGCTCCTGTGGCTGCCGCGGGCCACCATCCAGCCGGCTACGGGAAGCAGGGGTGCCCGGCAGGAGCCGGGCAAGAGCAGCGGCGCGGCATGGGCGCGAGAAGGCCGGTGCCGATACGTGGTCATGAGGCATCTCCGTGTGGGAGACGGACCGACGGGTCAGCGGGCTGCCCGTTGCCAGGTAGGTGACTGAGCGGTCGGACGGCACAGGAGGCGGCCGCGTTCACCCCGCTCATCGAGACCCTGCGCGGCCTGCTGACCGGCCCGCCGTCGGCGGGCCAGGTCATCATGGCCATCGCTGGGTGCGTCGGGCTCTCGTTGCTCGGCTACCTGTGGGTACGCGCGCAGTTCACGAAGCGAGCATGAGCTTGAGTCGATGCTCCGTGCAGTGAGAAAGGCCGCGTGCGCTCGTCAGGCGGGAAGGCTGGCCGTAATCTCGGACCGGCCGTCCACGGGCCTGATGCGTGGCCCCGTGGGCGCACGCGATGCTCGGCCCTGAGTCTGCGCCTGCCGACAATTCCATCCGTGCACGTCACGGCCCCACCGCTCGGAGGGATCGGTCGTTCACGGTTTCGTCATCCGGCAAGCCCGCACAGAGGGCATGATCATGACGTCACGACAGAGCGATAACCTCGAGCTCATCGCGCAACGCGCCAACGATCACGTGGAGATCCGCTTCGGCGCCGACGCGCTGCAGGTGTCCAAGGACCCTGGCAGTGCCTGGGGGCCGACCTCACGGCCAGCGAGGAGCGGCCCACGGGAGACATCCAGTGGAGATCGTCCGCGGTGAGGCGTCGCTGTGGACCACGGACGGGCAAGAAGGGCCCCCTGGTGGTCCCGGAGGAGGCGTGGCAGGCCTTCGTCATGCAGGTTCAGGAGAGCGGCTTCGACATCGACAGCATGCCGCGCGCCGAGCCGGTGAAGCCGGAGCCGACGGAGGAGGCGCCGGCCAAGGCCGGTCTCTGTTCGTAGCCCACCTGACGGAGACGGCTTCAGCCGAGAGCCGTCTCCAAGAGCAGTCGCCATCACGTGGCCAGGGCCGGGCCGCGGATCACGGCTCGGCCCTGCACTTTCGTTTCTACCGGCGTGAACAAGGACGGAGCCGTACGGTTCTCGGCCCTTGCCATCAACTACGGCGGCGCCCTCACCCACTCGGATCGCTTCCCACCAGAGCACATGCAACAACCAGTCGACACTGGCGCGGTCGCGGCCGTACGTGAGCTCCGCATGGAAGGGTGGAGCCTGGTGCTGGCCTCCAACGCGGGAGCCCACCAGGACCGCCCCCTGGCGCTGCGGCCGGCCGGGATAGAGGACCTGTTCACGGCCCTGGTTGTCTCCCACGACATCGGCGTGGACAAGCCCTGCGATGCCTTTCTGCCCGGCAGTCCTGGCCGCTGGTTCGGCGTCTTTGGCACAGTCATGAGCGTGCCCCTGAACGAGTTGCCGCACTGGTTGCCGGCTTGGTGTCTTGACCATCTGGGCAGCGGACCCTCCGACGTGTTGTTCCGGTCGCAGCAGGTCTCGATGGTGTTCGGTCTGCGGTTGGCCGGTGGCCGGGACGTCGTGGTCAAGGCGCGCGCCGACGAAGGCCGGGCGGCGTCGTGTGTCGCGGCGCAGGCCCGGCTGGCCGAGCGCGGGTTTCCGTGTGCCCGGCCGCTGACGCCGGTGGTCGGTGTCGGTGCGCTGGCCGTGCACGCTGAGGAGTTCCGGCCCGGCGGCGAGGTGCTGCACGGGGACTCGCCGGACCTGGCCGTGCGTTGCGCGGAGGTGTTCGCTCGGCTGATGGCCGAACTCGCCGGTGTGATCGTCGCGCCGCCGTTGCCAAATCCGCCCTGGGTGCGCTGGGACGAGACCGGTTCTGGGACGTGGCCGGCGATGGACTTCCTCGACGACCTGGACCAGAGTGTCGTGTCCGAGCACATTGTCCAGGCGGCTGAGCGGGCCCGGGGGCGGCTGCTGACCGCTGGTCTGCCGTGCGTGCTCGGCCACGCCGATTTCGAGGCGCAGAACCTGCGGTGGCAGGGGCGGCAGGTGTGGGCGGTGCATGACTGGGACAGCCTGGCGTGGCAGCCGGAGGCGGCGCTCGTGGGTGCGGCGAGCGGGTCGTTCGCCAGTGCCGGGTCGCCGACGCTGGCGCCGATCGAGAGCTCCGCGGCCTTCCTGGCGGCCTATCAGGACTTTCGGGGGCGCTTGTTCACGCCCGTGGAGCTGGAGATCGCATGGGCGGCCAGCGTGTGGATGGCTGCCTACAATGCCCGGGAGATGGCACTGTGCGGTGGCCCCCCGGCGGGCGGCGATGCGCTGCGGGCACAGGCAGCCGAACGCCTCCGCCGGGCGAATGCCTAAGGACCTGCAGAGAAATAACGCGTAGCATCCCGGGTTCGCGGCCGATGCTCTGGTATGAGCATGTCGGCGGAGAGCGTGGAGATGCCGGCTGCGAAGCTTGAGTCGATCTTGCCGCACACGCGACAAGCTCGCCGGCCAGCTGGCGGACAAGGACAGCACCGTCACCGGTCAGATCTCGTACCACCGCCGCCTGTCCGACGCCCTCGTGCGCCGTCGAGGCCCTGGAAAGGCCCATCCCGGAGGCCTTGACGAGCTGACCGGGAAGACCTGATCCACAAGCCGTGCGGGATGCGCACCCCCATGGCGTTCAATCTCCTCTTGGAGTCGAACAACACCGTGTCGCCGCGCGACGTGGTGTTTGGCCACTACCCGGAGTGCTCCGCCCGGGAGCAAGAGGAGGAGCCCGAGAACGACCTCGCGTTTGCCGTGGTGCTCGACCAAGGACGCGGCCGACAACCTGGAGCGCGCCGCCACCGATCTGGAGATTGTCCATGCCCCAGTTCTGGCCATGCTGGCGAGCCGAGTTGAGGTGGACTCCGGCGGCCGGCTCGCTCTCGGGGCGGGGACGACGAAGAGGCTGAGGCCGGATGAGCCTCATCGTCTACAGGACCGCGCCCGACCGCGATGCTACGTGCTGTGGCGGACGAACAACGACTGCCCGGTGTTCATCGGCGACCGCGCGCTGAGGCCGCCGCTCGGCTACAAGCCGAGATTCACCCGGACATCGTGGTCACGGCGCTGGCCCAGACCGACGAGACTGGCAGCTCGTACCCTGACGGCACCGGCGGCTGGGACGCTGCGGCGTGCCCGCTGTCGGCGAGTGCTTCCCGGACGGTGAGATGCGGTTCGTGCCCAGTGCGAACTTGGAGGCGTTCGTTTTGGCCCGGGTCGTGGGCGTTGTCATCGAGCACCTGGAGGATGGTGTCGATGATGGCCTCGCCCACGCTCTGCTGCATGACATCCATCATCTTCGGATGATCGTCCGGGTTGAGGTCGTAGTCCTCCACGATGCCGTCCACGAAGCCCCACGACAGCGAGTAACACGCACCAACCACACAGCCGTCGCCCACCCACCGCATCCGGCCGCTGTCTCCACGCGTGGTCATGCTTCACCTCGCACTTCCCGGTCGGACAGCTTCATGGTGTCGCTCACACGCCACCCCCGACCGAGCCCGACTCCTCCATCTCAGTTGGAACGGCGTGCGGAGACCACCGCTGATGATCTCCGCCAACATAAATGATCATCGCCTGATGGCAGCATGTAGGACCTGTCGGCACGCGCGGAACGCTCATCATGGTGGCCGGGCTCGCGGCCTAACTGACCTGGTCTGATGGCCATGTCACTCGCAAAGTGAGGCGCCGGGAGTCGATCTCAGCGCCTCACCTCCGATGGTCAGAGAGGTCCGCCGTGTTGCCCTCAGCTGGTGTGGACGTCATTATTGCTCGCGCGAGGTCGGCCGTGAGCTTGGCATGCTCACCCTCCTCCAGGGTCTGTAGTTCTGAGACAAGGCGTTCAGCCGCGAGATAGCGAGAAAACTCCAGTGGCTGGCCGAAGTAGGCGCGCAGATGGCTGGCAGCGCTCTCCTGCGAGCGCACGAATGTGCGGCTGAGGTAGGCGGCGAAGGCGGTGGAGGCTGCGCCGAGGACACCCGTAACGATGCTGCTGGTGGGATCGGGCGCGCCTATCGCCAAACCAGCGAACACGACGAGGATGAGGAAACCGATGCCCATGACAACTTGGGCATTCCTGAAGCTCTGCCTGGCCTGGCTCGTAGCGATTTGGTGGTAGTAGTCAAGGCGTCTATGGGTAACCTCCCAAAGCTGAGGAAGCGAAAGCCGATCCTCTTGCCTGTCGGCCAAGGCTTGTTCAGCCTTTCTCAAGGCATCCCTGAGGGCAACTGAGGTCGCCTGGTCCCGTTTGCGTTCCTTGAAGAAGGACACCGCCAAGTTTCCGAGGCCGATGACGGCAATAACGGTAGCGACCATGCTGAGTACGCTGACCAGCCCCGCCCCATCCTGCTGCATGAGCAACCCCCTCTGCTGAACGCTATCGCGCCGAAACGGTCAGCTTGCAGAAATACGTGGGTAGTTGGCTTTGCATAGACGTATGGGCGGTCTTCGGTTGAATTCGCGGGCCGCCGAGACGCCGAGTCGAGCCGGTGAGGCGCCTCTCGCACGCATGGCAAGATCACGCCCGGACCCGACAACCCCAAGGGGATCCTCGCGCCACCCTGATCGAACCAGTTTTCGATTAGAAGGGGCGGGATTGATGGCGGCGCCCGCACCGCAACCGGTGAAGATTCTCCCGGACCCGGGCCGGCTGGTTGCATGGCCTCCGTGTCCTGCCGGGCGAACCCGCGAAGCCCTCGTCTCCTGGGTCAAGACCGAGACCGGCCTCAAACGCAGACTCGTCGATCACGAACCTGCGCGGCTTCCCGAAGCTCGAATCCGGCGCATGCCCGGCACGGACTACACCGCGATCGAAGCGGTCGTGGAGCACGTCGAGCACACCCCCGAGAGCGCCGCCGAGGGAACCGGTCCCGCTCGCTTGGCGCCGCCCGGGTGGCCGTCGCAGGTGCTGCCACCCGACGACCCGGAACGGGTGCGGTCGGCCACCGCGTGGCTGCTCGACATCCTGCGCCGGACTACCGCACCCACGCCGACATCGTCGCGATGCCGCGCGTGCCGGCATGGATGGCGACCACGCACGTCGATCACTATCAGGCGGCAACACGGCAGAGGTACCGCGCCGCCGCCGTGGACCTTCGCGGTCGCCGAGTCGCCCGAGGTGATCGAGCAGGTGCTTGCCGTGAACCGGGCAGAAAAGGAGCGCCTGGCGGCAGTTCGCGAAGACACACGCGCTGTTCGCCGGGCGCTGGCCGCACAGTCACGCTGACCGGGGACTGGCGGCCACGGAGACCAATCGGTATCTCGGGTTCCATGTGCTCCGGGGCCACGCATCTCGCTCTCACCTGCGGAAAGAGGCCAACAGCCCGAAAGAGACGATGGCATCGTCATCGGATGGGGCAGCGCGCGGGTCTTGTCCGAGTCGTAGTCGGCGTCCAGGTGCACGGTGATGTCGTCGGGTAACGGCCGGAGGTTGTCCAAGCGGTCCAGGGTCGGGGCGAGCAATGGGGAGTCGTGGCGGTTGGCTCCGGCCAGGAGGCGGCCCAGTGGAATGCCGTACCCGTCCGTCATGCCTGAGCGTTTCAGGCCCTGTTTGCCGCGGTCGACCGGCGAGCGACCGGCCACCTCGCCGCCTCCGGGCGCCTTGGCGATGGAGCCGTCGACAGCGATCTGGTCGAGGACGAGGCCGACGATCCGGTCGTAGGACTCCAGCGCGATCTGCTTGAACCTGGCGAAGACGCCGAGACGGATCCGCTCGTTGCGGCGGTTGCGGATCGTGGTGGCCGAGCAGGTCGTGTCGGCGATCGCCTGGTAGGAGCAGCCGAAGCGCAGGAGTTGCAGCATTCTGTCGAAGATGATCCGGTCGCTGATGCGTGGGCGGTGGCAGCCCAGCGGATCGTCCGGGTGGTACTGCGGCCGCATACAGCAGCAGGGACGCGGATTGGTCCCAAAGCGGTTCGGTCAGCCATGATGGCAGCACAGGCACAGGTCTCCCCAATGAGTGGTGTGCATTGTGAAGTTGCTGGTCACGGCTCTGATGTGAGGGGCAGGAGAACTATTCGCGCTGGTCGTCGGCTGGTGTCCACGACCATCAGGTCAGAGGCCATATGGCCATGCCGCGGGTTCGCCCTTGGTCCGCAGACGTTCCCGGTCCGCGAGGCGGTGGAGCCGCCGCTGTCGGCTCGTGGAGCGACAGTAGATCCTCAACGTCACCGGCCTGCAGGTAGTCCATGAACACGGGCCCCACCTGCTGAGGTGTCTCGGCACGGCGCCGGGCGGTGAGGCCGACCTGCTTGTCGCCCCGGTCGGCCGCGGCAAGCAGGTCTGGCGGGGTGCGTATCACCGCGGGAGGGCCGGGCCTCGGCCTCGCGCTGTCACGGGGCGGGGCGTCCCGCGGGTGATCGTGGACGAAGTCGATTTTCAGGCTGGTGCGAAGGCTGTGATTGCGTCGACGAGGTCGGCCGGAGCTTCCAGCGGGATCAGGTGACCCGTGTTCGGAATCACCATGAAGTCGGCTCCGGGGAGGTAGGGCACCAGGTTGTTGGCGAGCACGTCGACGGGCTCGACATGGTCGTTCTCCCCGGCGACGACGAGGGCGGGGACGCTGATCATGCGGGTGTGCTCGCAGACGTCCTCCGCGATGCCGCGCAGCGGCCACTCCGTGCGGGCGGCGTCGGTGCTGGCCCGCGAGTCGGTCGCGATCTGCGACTTGATCGCTTCGGGCAGCTCTGTCGCGGTGAGGATGTGATCCCGTGCGTCAGCGACGGACTCGTCGGAGTCGTAGGAGTGGGAAAGGCCTTCCCGGTACTCGGGAGTGATCTCTACGGCGGGCTTCGCCGGAGCGGAACCGACGAGGATGATCGCGCGAAGGCCGGCGGGCCGGGTCGCCGCCATGAGCTGCGCGATCTTGCCACCCATGGAATGTCCGACGAGGACGTATTCGGTGACGCCCGCGTCGGCGATCACGGCGAGCGTGTCGTCGGCGAGTTGGCGGAGGGTGTAGGGGCCGGCCAGGTTGCTCGAGCGGCTCCACCCGCGGAAGTCGACAGTGAGCATGTCGCGTCCCGCGAGGCGGTCGACGACGAGGTCCCAGGTGCGGGCGGATCCACCCCAGTAGTGCAGAAACACCAGGGTCGGTCCGGTCCCCGGCCGGTGGTCATAAGCGGGCAGTAGCGGCTGCTGCGTCGTGTTCATCGAGACTCTCTTGATCAAGGTGCTGAGGTGGTTGTTCTGTGTGTTCATCCAATCTCTTCCGCTGTGCCAGGGCATCGGCACGACCGGTCACCTGATGGTGGAAACTGGACAGATGACCGTGATCCGGCAGATGACCTACCAGCCCGTCGGGCGCCATGCCGCCACTGTCGAAACCATGACGTTCGACCGCCTTCGCGAGCTGAATGACGGCGGGACACAGCGTGCCGACTTCCACGTCCTCGCCGTCGTCGATGCCGGGCACGGATCCGTCACCGTGGACTTCCTCCGACACCCGCTCCAGGAGCGGTCCGCGGTGTGGGTCGCTCCTGGGGCTGTGCACCGATGGGATGACATCGCTGGCGTGGCTGGGCACGTCGTGCTGTTCGTGCCGACCGCGCCGGTCACCCACGCCACCCGGGAGCTCGTCGCGTCCCCGGACCTGGTCGCACACTGGTGCATTTCCGACGCGGACTGGCCGTTCGTCGACACCGCGCGCGACCATCTCCTCCTCGAAGCATCCGCCCCACCCGGGGATATCTCGACGGAGCTGCCCGAGATCCTGCTCTCCGCGCTCATCGCCCGGCTACGGCCCCCCCACGCCGAAGCACGGTCGATCAATCCGGTGTTCCGACTGTTCCGGTCCAGCGTCGACGCGCACTTCCGGGAACATCACGACGCCGGCTACTACGCCCGGACACTGGGATACGCGCCCCGCACCCTCACAAGAGCGGTGCAGCAGGTCACCGGCCGCAGCGCGAAGGCGTACATCGTCGATCGGATCGTCCTGGAAGCCAAACGGCTCCTCGCACACGACCGCCTCACCGCGGCCGCCTGCGCCAACACGCTCGGCTTCTCCGACGCGTCCAACTTCTCGGTGTTCTTCCGGAAGGCGACAGGCATGCGCCCGGGCGCGTGGCAGGCGACGGTGGCCGCCGAGTGAGCGGGTGTACTTAAGAAAGGCACCATCCGTGATCAAAGAGCGTCGCAACTCCATGATCGTCAGGGCTCTGTACCTGCCTCGCTGCTTGGGTAGCACCGCGCCGGCCGGATCGCGGGAGCCCTGCACCTCACCGGTGAGGAACTCCAGGCCGGCGCCAGCGGCGCGCAACTGCGCGGCCAGGGCGGCCAGGTCGAGGCCGCGGCCGAGCGCGCCAACAAGTCCGCCGTGGAGCGCTGGATCAGTGGCAGCCGCCCGGCCGAGAAGACTCGCCATCATCTCGCTGCGGCCCTGTCGCGCCGTCTGGGCCGCATCATCACCGAAGATGGACTCGGATGGGCTCCCGCCGACGGGCACATCGATGACACGATCGGGTTGACCCTCGACATCGACCCGATCGACGCACTGACGCCGCTGCGGAGAGGCGATGTGGACCGACGACACTTCCTGAGCGCTTCCGCCTACTCGGTCGCCGCCGCCGCGCTCCCCCTCCAGCAGGTACATGAGATCGCCACCCGCACCACCGGCGGCGGCTCACGGTGGCCTGACCGTCGGCATGGCAGAAGTCACCGCCGTACGCGACATGGTGACCGCCTTCACCGCCATGGACGAACGTCACGGCGGACAGCACGGCCGCACCGCATGGATCCAATATCTCCGCGACGACGTGGCCCCACTGTGCCGAGCTCGCTTCCGCACCGAACAAGCCCGCCGGCAGTTGCTCTCAGCCGCCGCTCGAGCCGTACACCTGGCCGGCTGGAAAGCTACGACGCCGGCAGCAGGGCCTGGCTCAGCGCTACTACCTGCACTCGTACGCGCTGGCCGTCGAATCCGGCGTGAGCGGCCACGACGGGTTCATCTTGCGCACGATGGCCATGCAGGGCCTCAAGCTCGGCACCCCGAACACTGCCTCGGCCTGGCCGAAAGAGGGGCTGGACCGCGCCGGCGGCAAGGTCGATCCCGCCACCGAGGCGCTGTTTCGCATCACTCACGCCAGCGCCTTGGCCACGAGCGGACAGCGGCGCAGGGCCATGGACGAAATCCAGCGAGCCCATGACCTTCTCACTCGCGACCAGGACACCGACCTGCCGTTTTGGGCACAAGCGTGGGGACCGCCGCAAGGCACTGTGTGGTCGCGCTCGGCCAAGGCGTTCCAGATTCTCGGCGACCTGCGCAACACGGCCGAGCACTTCGCCCGCGCAGCGGCCTGCCGCCCCGCCACCACCTACGCGCGCATCATCGCCCTGGACTTGGTCGCGGAAGCTGAGCCCCTTCTCGCTCAAGGCAGCATCGAAACAAGCCTGTGTTACCTGGTCACGGGCCCTGGACTAGATGGACGGCGTCACCTCCGCGCGCACCCGCAAGGCCGTCGCCCGGATGCGTCGCGACCTCGCGCGCTTCCGCGCGCGTGGCGTGGGCAGCGCCCAACAGCTCGACGAACGTACCGTCGAACGCCTGCGCGCGTGATCTTCTTCCTGCCCTGAGGAGCGGCGTCCGCCCTGCCGCCACACGCGGCCCCTGCGGCCCCTGCGGCCCACGGCACCGTGGTGGGGGCCGAACGTGCGGCTCGCCAGAAGAAGCGATCCAACAGGGCAGGCCGAGCCGATACACACGAGCCCGGCACTCCGCCGTCACCCGTCGCTGTTCTCCGCTGGACCTCGCGCTGCAGTCGCCTGCTCCGCCGGTGCCCCACGTTCCCGCCACCAGGTCGACGCGTCCGGCCCGGGCCGTTCGGAAGCGTCGCCACCGGGCAGGCGGCATGCGCTGGATCTGCGCGTGAGCATCAACGCAGCTCAGCTGACCTCGATGAACGAACCCTCATCAAGGCCGAGCAGAGCGTCAGCGTTGATGACGAAACGGCCGAACTGCTGTTTACGGCCGAGCAGTTCGGCGTAGACGGCGCTGTTGCCTCGAATGGTCATGAAGCCGGTGAAGCTCAGCCGCTCCAAGCCGTCGGCCCCGGCTGGCTCATCGCCTGCCGGCCCGTCCTCGTGCTCTTCCGGCACCTCGAGCTGGTGCTCCTTGTTCGCCCAAGCACGCATCAGGTCCTTGTGCGTTCCACCGACGATGGTGATGAACTCTTGCCGATCAAGCACGATGTACTCATCCAGGCCACGGTACAAGCTGGCCGTCCATGCGGCGGCGATCCCGGCGTCGCGAGAATAGCTGGACAGCAGTGACCACTCCCCCGCTGAGGCGCTGACCAGGTACGCCGGGCCCGTCTCTCCGCTGGCGAGCTGCAGGCCGGTGATGGCCCAGCCTCCCGTAAGAAGCCGAAACAGGTCCGCGGACACCTCCGCAGGAAGGCCTTCATCGCCGTCGTGGGCAAGGTGCATGCTTCTCCTGGTCGATCGGGGGCCAGCAGGGTGATGCGCCGAGCCTAGCGAACCATCGGGCCAGGTCGCCGACCACCACCTGCTGGCCTCCCAGATCATCAGGGCTCCGCAGCAGGCCAGGCTCCTGCACAGATCAGGCACAGCCAGCCGGCGTGCTCGGATTGCCCCCGGAGCGGAGGCGCCACGCGCCTACCGAGTGGCGGCCGCACTGGACCTGCGTCGGCACTGTCTCCCCGCAGAGCTCGTACGCGCCGCACCGCAGCCGGCCTGTGCACTGAGGCCACCCCCAGCGGCCAGCCGATGGGCCGTGTTCTGCCAGTCCTCGTTGCCCCGGTGCGCTCCAAACACAACCCGGCAGGGTCGACCGGACTGGAACGTCTGTAAGACGGGAACGTCGTCTTGATGGTGGCGGGAGCCGTTTTTGATCTTCTGTTGGGGCGCTCGCGCGTAGGGTCCGGGACATGCGTGCAAGCATCACCTGGGCTGAGGTGGCCGCGGCCATCACCGGCGGCGCCAGGCGATGGGGAAGGCTCCGGGTCAAAGCGTGGCCGGGCCGGCGGCTGGCGCATCAGGCGGCAGCAAGCCTGATCACCACACTCCCCCAGTTGCGGGCGGACATGCGCAAGGCCATGACCAGCGCCGATCGGGGCATCGCGATCGCCCGGTGGAGGTCGCGGTGGATGCTCGCCGCTGCGATGATCGACCTCGTCGACCCTGCCGCCGCCAAGGCCGTGCGCGCCGGCGGGCGGCGGCTGCACCGGCATTTGATGGCCGTGGAGGTGTCGGGCACCGCCTGGCCCGTTGGTGGCATCCGCCGAGAGTCCGCAGAACGAATCGCGGCCGAGGCTCGCGCCGCAGCTGCACGCTGCCGCATCACATAGCCGCCCCACACCGGCACCAGGCCCCCTGCTGACGTCCAGTCGTCATTTCTTCGCCGCGCCAGGCGAGCATGACGCCCGCCTCGCCGTTCCCGCCTGGGACAAGCTCGCTGGCGACTGGACGAACCTGTGCATCGGGTTCGACGACGGTACGCCTGGGCGGACCCTCTGCACCAGGTCACGATCCCCGACCTCGCCGCCCGCATCGACTCCGACAGCGAAAGGACTGCCATGGCCGCAGTCAGCCGATGGCTCGCCACTGCCCGCTAGATTCGGTTAGGCATATCCCGGAACACGAAGAGTCACAAGTGCTGGAGAAGCTGCGTAGCACAAGGCACCCGCAACTGTGGTGGACGGCGAGCGCGGGCCCGGCCGGCCGTGTTCATGGGCGCCGACCTCCATCCGGCGTTCGCTGCTGCTCCCCCGCAGCTCCGCACGCGTCTCGCAACCGGCGTTCACTGTCCTGGCCGCGAGCGTCTGCCGGGAAGGTAGACCGCTGCCGCGGAGCAAGCGGCGGCGACGAAGAGCACCGCCACGAAAGTCGGCCAGCTCCGGACCATGGCCAGGTTGTGCACCAGTCCCGCGATGACGGTGAGCTGGACCGCCGCCAGCAGCTCCGGCCGGTCCTCTATCGTCTGGGCGGCCACGAGCAGCAGCACCAGCAGGGCGGGCAGGTACACAGGGATCTGCGGGTAGTCGGAGCCGCTCTCCCACAGGTAGATGCCGCACACGTCCACGACGACCAGGAGCGTGGCCACCGTGCCCAAGACCAGCGGCGGCCGCGTCTGGCCCGCTCGCCAGCGCAGAACCACGCGCGTCAGGAAGAACCCGAGCAAGAGGGCGACCGCCGAGAACACCACCAGCCACGGGGTCTCCTCGCCGGGATCGTCCCTCATGTCCTGAGGGAACCGCAGGTTGATGACGATCACGACCAGCGCGAGTGCCCCGCCAACGGCCCCGGCGGCTCTCCACAGCCGGCTGCCTGGCTGGGCCAGGGTCGTCTCAGTGCACGCGATCAGCAGGAGAAGCAGCCCGGATACCGTGATGAAGATCAGTTCGTCGCGGCTGAAGGCCGCCTCGAAATGGGCGAACACGCCCAGGTGCACAGCCGCCAGACCGGCGGCCGCGCCAAGGCTCGCAGTGCGCCATCGGCCCTGTGGCAACAGGCCGGCCCCAAATGCCGCTGCGATCAGGAGCCACAGCCAAATTCTGTAGTCCGCGACCACCACCCTGCTGAGCATGAGGGAGAACTCGGGCGTGTTTCCAGGGCCGACCAGCAGCAGCAGGCCCGCCAGCAGCGCCAGCCCGCGCAATGCGAGGAGCAGCCACGCGCTTCCGCCCGGCGTGCCGGGATCCCCGCCAGGCGATGCGCCGGCGGCCGGCGGTGCGGCGCTCCTCGCTCCAGGGCTGGTCCAGGAGCCGGGAGCCGACACGGCGGCGCGAGCACTGTCGTCCGGCGCCGCGCGAACGTGGTCGGCCCGCACGTGGTCGGCCCGCACGTCGTCGGCCCGCACGTCGTCGGCCCGCACGTCGTCGGCGGGCCTCTCATCGGCTGCTGGTGCGTCAGCGGCCGGCGCGGCGCGGCTGACGTCCGAGGGCATACGACGGACGCCGTCCGCGGATGTCGCACCGCGGGCATCATCGGGCGAGACGACGGGCACGACCTCCGACGGAGCGGCGGGCGAGACGGCGGGCACGACGTCGTGCCGGGCGAGGGCGCGTGACGCCGCCGCCGAGACGGATCGGCTGTCGTCGTCAGCCAGCTCCTGCAGGGCCAGCCGCGCCGCAAGCGCGAGCCCGGCGTGGCGGCTGTGCCGCAACCGCGCCAGCTCACCGATCGCGCCCTCCCTGATCTTGGCGATCGGGTGGTCGATGGCCTCCTGCAGTTCGGTCGGCAACGGCGCGGGCCGATCCACGGGACGGCCGCGCCGTGCGATGATCAGGTCTCCCTGAACGTCGAACGTCCACTTGCCCGGCGTCTGGCTGGGCATGACCGCCCGTACCTTGTCGTAGACGAAGTCGTACAGCTCATGGATGCCCACATAGCCGTCCTGGTCCCGGTCGGCCTCGCCGGTCTCGAGCCCTTCCACCAGCGCTCTGGTGAACACCGAAGGCGAGGTCGTCTCCTGCGCATCGGCGAGGTCGGTCCCGTCGAAGGCGTACTCCAGGGCGTTGGAGGCCGTGATGACCACTCGCCCGCGCCCGCCGAACTGCTCCTCGACGTGCACGTCCGTCCCCGCCCTCGGCAGCGCGCCGCGTGCGAAGGCGCCCGCGTAGCAGCAGTCGAGCAACAGGACGATGCGCCGGCAGCGACTGCGGCCCATCCGCCGGTTGACGAACTCCGCCGACACCGCGGTGGCTCCCAGCCTGTTGAGCTTGGTGCTGGGCGTGGCGAGGTACAGTTCGCCGTTGTCGTCCTTGACCCCGTGGCCGGAGAAGTGCAGCAACAGCAGATCGTCAGGATGGCGATCGGCGAAGAACTCCTCCACGGCCTCGTTGACGACAGCGGTGGACTCGTTGAGCATCGTGCGTACGTCGAAGCCACCGATGGCCTCGTCACCCAGCACCCTCGCCAGGGCCTCGGCGTCCACTGCCGGCGCCCTCAGCCGCCGCAACCCGGGATCGCCGAACTCGTCACTGGCCACGATCAGCGCGAGACGGCGCCCGGGCTGGGTGGATGCCTCCGGTCGCCCGCGGCGGCGCAACCAAACGTCGGCGAACTCGCGTTGCTCCTTTGACGGGATGCCGGTCAACTCCAGCACGTCGCCGTCGATCTCCAGCTTGACCGAACGGTGCTGATGGCGATTGAGCCAGGCGATCACGGCGTTCACGATCGAGGCGAGCAGTTCCGTACCGGCCAGCGCGATCACCAGGCCACCGAGCGTGAACGACAGAACCGCCCTGGCGCCTTCCGGGATCTCCCCCGCCTCGGCGGCGCCGGACACCACGTCCAGTTCGAGCAACTCCTCCCTCAGCCTGGCGGTGGCCTCGTCCAGCTCCTGGGGATCGGCGGCCGCGTCGATCACGCGTAGCCGCAGCCGTACCGTCTCGCTCAGCATGAGCCGCCTCCGGGGTGGGAACGCAGGACACCGCGAGGACGGCACACCGCCGGAAGTCAGCCGTCACCTATCGATATCGCCGACGATCACACTGTCGCTACGGGCAGTTGTTGCCGTCCCGTCCATCAGCACGTCGACCGCGAACCGCAGCTCGTCATCGCCGCACACAAGCCCGCTCCCCCGGCGGCTGCGATTGGCATCTTCGCCTGGGTGTCGGCGGCGCGGGAGACCTCAGGAGGAGTTCGGCGCCCGCCGCCGAGGTCAGCCGGCCGCCGGCAGCAGGTGTCGTAGGTGAACTCCTCGTCCACCGTGAAGCCGTTGTAGCCGAGCTTGCTGAGGTTGCGCTCCGGGTTCTCCACGTCCTTGCCCTCCACACCGATCTTCAGGTCGCGGTAGGCGGGCACGTTTCCGTACAAGAGCATGATCGGCTTGTTGTCCACCCGGTACAGCGACCTGCCACGCGTGATCGTCGCGCCGCTGCCGGGCAGCCAGGTGATCGTGCCGGGTTGCCGGGCCAGGGCCGAGGTCACGGGGCCGTAGCCGAGCTCGCCGTCGGCGTCCCTGGTGTCGTTCAGGGTCTGCCTGGCCACCGTGGCGGTGGCCGGGGGCAGGGCGCCGGCCGACCTGGTCGGGCCGGCGCCGCCCTCCAGCACGCCCGTGCTGCTGACCGCGACGAACCCGCCACCCGCCGCCGCCACTGCGACCAGGAGCCCGGCCACCAGCTTGCCCCTGCCGCGGCGGCGGCGCTGCCGGCCAGGCGTGCCTCCGGCTCCGCCCTTCCGTCGATGGTGGCCATACCCATCAAGAACCTCCCGGGCTGGCGGCAGCCGACTCCTTCTGGCACTTCTCCTGCGCGGCCTCGAAGTCGGGGTCCTCACCGGCCTCCTGGGTGATGCGCATCATGCTGCCCTCGGGGTCGGGGTAGGACTCCACGCCGTTGTCGCGCATGCACTGGGCGAACTTCAGCGCCCTTTCCTGCGAGTCCGCGCTCGGCTGCGCGCCTGCCGCGGTCTGCTTGCCGGGGCCGCTGGCCGAGGCCACCTCCGCTCCACCCCCATCACCGGAGCCGCAGCCGGTCAGGAGCAGGGTGAGCGCGATCGGTGCCGTGACCAGCGTGCTGAGGATTCGTCGTCTCATGAAAGCATTCCTTGTCGAAGGGAAGGGCGGATGACCCGCCTGAACTCGGCGGCCCGGTCGGGGCCGGTCACCCTCTCGATGATCACGCCGAGCAGCACGTAGTTGGTGGTGGAGTAGCAATACCGCCCCAGCTCGCCCTGAGGCTGAGCACGTGCGGCTTCGACCAGGTCGATCGGCCGTTTCGGGCAGGAGGTCGCCGAGCTTGTCCTCCAGCTTGAGCTTGCCCTCCCCGCCCAGCCGCAGGATGACCGTGGCCTCCATCAGAGGCGAAGGCCAGCCCGGTCATGCCGGCCGCTCGTGCACGGCTCATCTCCTGTGATCCTCTCTACGGAACTTCGAGAGTGATCACTTCTATCCACCGGCGCATATCGGCAGGCGATCGACGCACCATAGGCGGTCCATAGGGAGTGCCTGCGATACTCCCCGGATACGTGTGCTCCTGGCCGAAGACGAGCAGCCTCTCGCCGGATACATCCAGGCAGGGCTGCGCAACGCGGATCGGCCGGCCGCGCGTGCGGGTCTCCGGACGGGCGTGGGTGGCCACCCAGTCCGCCTACGGCCGCGCGGCAGCCGGTAGCCCGGCCGCACAGTCGCGTGTGCGCGTGCCGGGTCAGGGACGGGGGTACGCATTGGCGGTCAGCCGGCGCCGGCTGGTGATCAGCACTGCGTTGCCCGGCGTACCGGGCAGCAGCGCCGCCAGGTGCCGCTCGTCGGCCGCGTCGTCCAACACCACCAGGTAGCGTCCGTCGGCCAGCCTGCCTCGGTGCAGTTCCGCACGCTGCTCCAGCCCTGCCGGCCTGCACCGGTCCCAGGACCCCGAAGATCACCTGCGGTGCCACCGCTTCGCGCTTCCCGCCATGATCGGCGTTCCGCCTCATCACGTGGTTCACTGCGTTCATTCAGCGGGACGGCTCCCCGGTGGTGCCGCACGCATCACGGACGCCGGCTGTGCGGTGACCGCAGCGGGTCGTCGTGCCGGCCGCTCTGCGGCCCGTGAGTGATGCGGGAGGTCGATGGTGATGTCGAGGCCGCCGCCTGGGCGGGCTGTGATCGTGATGTGTCCCTGGTGGGCATGGGTGATCGCGTGCACGATGGACAGTCCCAGGCCCAGGCCCGGGCCGTCGGTGCGGACGCGGGTGCCGTGCCCGTGCACGAACGGTTCCAGCAGCGTCTGCGCTTGCTCGGGCGGGATCTCGCGGCCGGTGTTGCTGATCCGCAGCACGGCGCGTGCGCCCGCTGTGCGCGTCTCGACGGTGGACGTCTCGACGGTGAGGTGCCCGTCGGTGTGGTTGTAGCGGAGCGCGTTGTCGACCAGGTTGCCGACCAGGCGTTCCAGCAGGACGGGCTCGCCGGTGACCAGTGCGGGCCGCAGCCGTGCGCGGATGGCTATGCCGGCGGCTGCCGCTTGTTCCTCGGCCGTGCCCAGGGTGGCTGCCGTGATGGCGGCCAGGTCGGTCGTCTCCTGCGTGCCGGCTCCGGCCTGGCTGCGGGCCAGCAGCAGCAGCCCGTTCAGAACGCGCTGCATGTGCTCGACGGCGTCGCGGACGTCACCGGCCATGGTGAGCAGTTCGTCCCGGCCGGGCTGCCCGTCCAGGGTGACGTCGATGGCGGTGCGGGCGGTGGTCAGCGGGGTGCGCAGCTCGTGGGCGGCGTTGGCGGTGAACAGCCGCTGGCTGTCCAGGATCCGGTCGCGTTCGGTGACGCCACGCTGGATGCGGTCGAGCATGTCGTTGACCGTGCCCGCCAAAGCGGACAGCTCGTCGGCCGGGGCGGTGACCGGGACCCGTTCGGTGAGGTTCTCGGCCGACAGCCGCCGGGCGGCCGAGGAGATCACCCGGATCGGCCGCAGCACCCGGCCGGCCACCAGCCAGGCCAGCACGGCGGCCAGGACGGTCACCACGACGAGCGCCAGAGCGGCCTGGGGCAACAGCGCGGACAGCGTGTCGGCCTGCACCCGGTCGGCGAGATCGCGCAGGTCCTGCGGCTGCGGCGGCATCAGCCGGAGCGTGCTGCGCGGGTCGGGGCCGTTCGGGTCCAGGTGGGTGACGAGCGCCGGGCGGCGCTTCATCAGCAGGTAGGTCAGCCCGGTCAGCGCGGCACCGGCGGCCAGCACCAGCGCGGTCTGCAGCAGGGCGAGCCGGGCGCGGGCCGTCAGCCGCACGGGCCGATCCGGTAGCCGGCGCCTATGACGGTCTCGACCAGCGGCGGGTCGCCGAGCTTGCGGCGCAGCGTGCCGACGGTGATCCGGACCGCGTTGGTGAACGGGTCGGCGTGCTCGTCCCACACCCGCTCCAGCAGCGTCTCGGCGCTGACCACGTCGCCGCCGGCGGCCAGCAGCTGCTGCAGCACGCCGAACTCCTTGGGCGTCAGCCGCAGCAGCCGCCCGTCCCGCTCGGCGCTGCGCCGGGCCGGATCCAGGCTCACCCCGCCCGCGCGCAGCACCGGCGGGCGGGCCGGCGCGCTGCGCCGCACCAGGGCGTGCACCCGGGCCACCAGCTCGGAGAACGCGAACGGCTTGCCCAGATAGTCGTCCGCCCCCAGCATCAACCCGCCGACCCGGTCCTCCACCGCGTCGGAGGCGGTCAGCATCAGCACCCGCGACTCGCCCCGCTGGGCCAGCCGGCGGCAGACCGCGTCGCCGTGCACGACGGGCAGGTCCCGGTCCAGGACCACCACCTCGTACGGGGTGAGCTCGCACTTGTCCAGCGCGCTTCGACCGTCCAGGGCGACGTCGACGGTGAAACCGTGCTTGCGCAGCCCGGCCTCGATGTAGCCGGCCAGGGGCTGCTCGTCTTCGACCAGGAGCACACGCATCCGGGCAGTATCGCAGGCGTCCACCTATGGGCCACATATGGTCCGCCGATCGCCCGCCGATAAGCAGCGGCCGGTAGATGTGATCACCCTCGAAGAACCTCATGAAAAGGATCACGACGAGATGAGCCGTGCACGAGCGTCCGGCATGACCGGGCTGGCATCGGCCATGCCAGCGTTGAGTCTCCACACATCCGCCACCGCCGCCGTGGAGGTCAAGCCGGGAGACGTCCAGCAGGCGATGGAGGACCTGGCGAAGACCGATGGCGTGGTGGGGGCCATCGGCGAGCTGTACGTTGATGGCCGGCGCAAGGGGCAGGGAAGCGCGGGGACGCGCCTGTTTGGCGGCAAGGGTGGGCACATTCCTGCGGCTTCCCGTTACCGGGTGGGGTCCCAGACCAAGCTGATGACGGCCACGGTGGTCCTGCAACTGGTCGAGGAGGGCAAGCTCGGCCTGGGGGACACGCTGGCCTCCGTTCTGCCGCAGGTGGCGCAGCAGGATCTGGTCGAGCGGGCCGGCGAGATCACCGTCCAGCAACTGCTCCGCCACAGCTCCGGCATCCCTGACTTCTTCGCTTCGGGCAAGTTCGGCGACACCTTCGACTTCACGACCTACCACTCCCCGATCGATCTGGTGAAGGCCTCCCGCGAGGTCTCCCGCGTCGGGGAGCCGGGCGCGGGGTTCGTCTACTCCAACACCAACTACGTTCTCCTCGGCCTGATCGTCGAGAAGGTGACCGGCCGCGGCCTGTCCGCCGAGCTGGAGCGGCGTCTTTTCGTACCTCTGGGGATGAGGCACACCTATGTGACCAGCAGGCCTCCTCAGGGGATCAAGGGCCCGCACGCGCACGGCTACCACCCCGACGCCAAGGGCAGGCCCGCGACGTCGACCGGCAGAACGCGAGCTTCGGCGGCGCGGCCGGAGGGGTGGTCTCCACCTCCGGCGATCTCAGCGCCTTCTACCGCGCGCTCAACCAGGGCCGGCTGCTGCCGGCGGACCTGCAGGGGCACCGGCTGCTCAACGCCAAGCTCACCCGGACCGTCATGGAGGGCAAGGTGCAGGGCCTGAACAAGGACAGCCAGTACGGCTACGGCTTCAGCGACGAACTGCGCAACGGCGTGCGCGTGGTCGGCCACAACGGCGGCATCCCCGGCTACTGGAGCGAGCTGGACATGTTCCCCACCAAGGGCTACACCATCGTCATCCTCACCAACCAGGACCTGGCCCTCTTCGAGCCGCTCAGGAAGGCCAGAACCCTGATAACGGGTTGAGCGGGCGTTTCCTCCCTTCTCGTCCCGGCTACAGGGGTACACGGTCCTGGTGGCGACGAGCTGCAGCGAGGACGGCCGGCGCGCCACCGGCCCACTTGAGGACGAGGTGACCATGTCACCGCGCACTATCAAGCCTCCAGCGATATGCGGCAATTGCCGCATATCGCGTTCGCATTTCTTTGGCCCTCTCAAGACAAGTGGCCGCTTTTGTTTGGACGTAACGTCATCAACGATCGCCACAAAAGCCCCACACGACACGCCGCACGCCCATCATCTTCAGAAGCCGCGGAAGCGGGGTCAGGAAGAGGCACGGTCAGCGCCGTGGGAGTCACATGGGCGGCTCTCTAGTGTCCGGCGAGTTGTTGCCAGCCCTCCGAGGTGAGGGCGTGGGCGGGCATGCCGGAGCCTGCCAGGCGTTTCCACAACCGTGGCGACACCAGCAGGACGGCACTGATGAGCGCGAGGGGGATGGCGCCGCCCGGGTCGGAGCGCACGCAGGGGCAGCAGTTCCTCTTCGCTTCCGGCGTACCAGGAACGGCGCAGCGCGGCGGCGGCCAGTTCGTTGAGGATGTCCCGGCGGCCGTGGCCGAGTTCGGCGTGCCGGATGACCGCCATGAGCAGCGCGTGGGTGCGGACCCCGGAACGCGCCTGTGGTGGCGGCCCTACCCGCTGGCCTCGTGAGACGGCCAGCCACCGCCGGACGAGGTCGGGCACGACGGTGCCCTCGACGATGGCGGTGCCCAGGCCGGGGGCCGCGTCGACGACCATCTCGGTACGGCAGCCGGTGATCGGGTTGGCGGTGAACATCACACCGGCCGCGACCGGGTCGACCATCCGCTGGACCACCACGGCCATGGCCGCGTCATCGACGCCTGCGGCGGCGCGGTAGGCGACGGCGCGCTCGGTGAACAGGGAGTCCCAGCAGCGGCGAACCGCGTCGATCAGCGCACCTGGGCCTTCGACGTTGAGATAGGTGTCCTGCTGGCCGGCGAAGCTGGCCTCCGGCAGGTCCTCGGCGGTGGCGCTGGAGCGCACCGCCACCCGCCCGCCGCCGAGCCGCTCGTACGCCTCGACCAGCTCCTTCTCTGGCAGACGCCCCGACCGGTAGGACTCGACGGTCAGGCAGAAGCCGTCGGGAACTCGCTCCCCCGCCTTGATCATCTCCCCGAGCCCGGCGGCCTTACCGCCCACGAGGCCGAGCATGGAGCCATCGATGTCAGGCAGCCGGATCAGGTCCATCGCGCCTTCTTTCCCAAGGCCAGCATCATTCGCAACAATGCCGACCAGGCTTCCCGGCGCTCCATTCCGGACGTTAGCACCGCCGAAGCTCGCGCACAGACTGACCATGGCGCCTTTGGTCCTGTCGGTGCAGACCTAGCGGATCAGCACGGTCGGCCGGTCGCCGAGCCCTTGGGGGGCGTAGTGGTCGGCCAGCAGCACGACGCCGTCCGGCATCGGGACAGGCAGGTCCTTGTCGATGGTCACGTTCTCGGTCTCGGCCGGGGCCAGTTTCGCCCTTTTGGCCAGCACTCTGGCGGCGATGCTCATGACAGATGTTCCCTTCCTGGCAGAGGCGCAGCGTTCATCGCGAGCCGCACTGTGGCCCGCGTTCGTCACGCACGGCCTTCCACGCCTCCAGGGCGCGCTCGTCGGCGAACACGCCCCGGGTGAAGATTTCGATGCCGGCGCGGGAGAAGCGCAGCAACGTCCGCATGTCGTGCACGTCCGTCACGCCCAGCGAGCGTGCCAGATGTTCACCGAACGCCAGCGGCGCCGGCAGCCACGTCACGTGCATCGCGGCCCGCGCGGGCGGGTCGTCGCTGGGCTGCACCCAGCCCTCACGTACCCCCTGCTCCAGCCATTGACTGGTGGAGGCGACGAGCTCGTCGAACAGCGCCGCCGCCTCCGGGGTGCTGTCCAGGAACCCCGTCCCAGGTAGCGGCGTACCGCCGTACCCGCCTCCAGCATGGCGGCCAGTCCTGCCGTGTCGCCCAGGTCGGGCGTCCGGAGCATCACGCACCAGCGAGATCACGTAGCCGTCACACGCCTGGCGCAGGCCCTCCTTGGTGCCGAAGTGATGCAGGATCAGGACGTGCGAGACGCCGGCCCGCCGGGCCACCGCGCGAAGACTCACCGGGCCGACTCCTTCGGCGCCGAACAACTCCAGCGCCGCGTTCCTGACCCGGGCTCGTGCGGTCAATCATCCTCGGCTGATCGCATGGACAGCATGCTAACCATATGGTCAGCGGAGAGGGAAGCCGGTGCTGTCGGCCTGATCATGTCGGTTTGCATCGCGGCACGGTCACGCTACACACGGTGCCTGGCAGCACGTAGGCAGGCACGTCTTCTTGCGGGGCCTGACAGGCTGGCGTCCTGAGCTACTCGAAGACTGCCTCGGCGTACACGTCCGGAACCGCCGCCGGTGTCACGCGCCCGATCTCCCGAACACGCGCAGCTTCCAGCCAGGCTGCTGTGCAAGCAGGTGATCGATCCGTGCACGGGTGATCATTGGATACCAGCAAAGGACGCCGCGCCAGCAGCGAACCGCGATCGAGGATCCGAAGGCGCACTGGACCACCACTGCGACGCGGCCGAACATCAACCACCTGTGTTCGGCACGGGCCGACTTGTTCTGGTCGCGCGCCGCGGTGCGCTACGGTATGGCCCGGAGTGCCGGGAAGTCTGGTCGGCGAGGTCTACAGCCGCGCGACTGAACGGAGGCTCCGCGATGGATGACGGTGGTTCCAGCTCGCCCGGCAAGCTGCGTTGCCAGGGAACCCAGTGAAGCGGCGTCAGCCGGCAGTGCCGGGGCGCGGCCGGCATCCGGCCGTGGTCATCGCGGCCGGGTTCGGCTCGGCAGTGCTGATCGGGACACTGCTGCTCGGCACCCCGCTCGCTACGACGGAGGGAGACAGCTCCCACTGGCTCACCGCGCTGTTCACCGCCACCTCCGCCGTCTGCGTGACCGGCCTGGTCGTGGTCGACACCGAGACGCACTGGTCGGTGTTCGGTGAGGTGGTGATCCTCATGCTCATCCAGGCAGGTGGGCTGGGCATCATGACGCTCGCCACGCTCGTCATGGTCATCGTCGCCGGCCGGATCGGCCTGCGGGCCAGGCTGTCCGCCCAGTTGGAGACCAAGTCGGTGGTGGCGGCCGACCTGCGTCACGTGCTGCGCAAGGTGGTGACGTTCAGCCTGATCTGCGAGGCTGCCATCGCCGCCGTCCTCGCCGTACGCTTCGTCACCGGGTACGGTGAGCCGCTGGGCCGGGCCCTCTACCTCGGCGTCTTCCACGGGGTATCAGCGTTCAACAACGCCGGCTTCGCGCTCTGGCCGGACAATCTGATGCGTTTCGTCACCGATCCGTGGATCTGCCTCACCATCGCCCTGGCGGTCATCGTCGGCGGCCTTGGTTATCCCGTCGTCTTCGAGCTGCTGCGCACCTGGCGCCACCCGCGCCGCTGGTCGATACTGACCCGCATCACCGTCGGCGTGAGCGCCTTACTCCTCGGCGCCGGCACTCTCGCGTTCCTGGTGACCGAGTGGCGCAATCCGGCGACGATGGGCCCCCTGGACGACTCCCACAAGCTGCTGGCCGCCTTCTTCGCAGCCGTCATGCCGCGCTCCGGCGGCTTCAACACCCTCGACATCAGCCAGATGTACCCCTCCTCCTGGCTGGTCACCGACGTGCTGATGTTCATCGGCGGCGGTAGCGCGGGAACCGCGGGCGGCATCAAGGTCACCACATTCGGCTTCCTGCTCTTCATCATCTGGTCCGAGATGCGGGGCGAGCATCAGGTCAACATCGGCCATCGGCGGCTGCCCTCAGCCAGCCAGCGTCAGGCGCTGTCCATCAGCCTGCTCGGAGTCATCCTGGTCGCGATCTCCACCTGGCTGCTGCTCATCATCACCTCACACAGCCTCGACCAGGTGCTGTTCGAGGTGATCTCAGCCTTCGCCACCAACGGCCTGTCCACCGGCATCACCGCCGACACCTCACTGGCCGGGCACGTGCTCTTGAGCGTGCTGATGTTCATCGGCCGCATCGGCCCGCTCACCCTGGGCTCGGCGCTCGCCCTGAAACAGCGCACCCGCCGTTACGAACTGCCCGAGGAGAAGGTGATCCTCGGCTGACGAGGCGGGAGCCCAGAGTTCGCCGGTGGGCTGAGCTGAACCGCTCCGGGGTCGGTGGAGACTCTGGTGTGCCCTGGGTTTGGTGGGGTCGCCGGTTGGGGCTGGTGCTGAGCGTCATAGAGGGCCGTGATCAAGGCCGGCCCGTCTGGCGGAGCGTCAGCGACGCTGTTACTGTCGCTCGTGGAGCGCCGGGAAGTCTGGTCGGCAATGTCAAATCGGACCAGCCTCATGGAGGCGCCTCATGGAGAACCTTCCTGCCGTCCTCATCAGCGGCTTGACCAAACACTTCGGCAAGGTCCGTGCCCTGGACGGGTTCGATCTCACCGTGCAGGCCGGCGAGGTGCACGGATTTCTCGGCCCGAACGGCTCGGGCAAGACCACCACGCTACGGATCCTGCTCGGCCTGCTGCGGGCCGACTCCGGTCACGCCGAACTGCTCGGCGGCGACCCGTGGCGGGACGCGGTCGAGCTGCACCGGCGGCTGGCGTACGTGCCCGGCGACGTCGTGCTGTGGCCTGCCCTGTCCGGCGGCGAGGCCATCGACCTGCTCGGCCGGTTGCGCGGCGGGCTCGATCGGCGGCGCAAGGCGGCGCTGCTGGAGCGCTTCGACCTCGACCCCAGCAGGAAGGGCCGCGCCTACTCCAAGGGCAACCGCCAGAAGGTGGCGTTGATCGCCGCGCTGGCCTCGGACGTCGAGCTGCTGCTGCTCGACGAACCCACTTCAGGCCTGGACCCGCTGATGGAGGCCGCGTTCCGTGAGGTCATCGGCGAGGAACGCGCCCGCGGGCGGACCGTGCTGCTGTCCAGCCATGTCCTGTCCGAGGTCGAGGCGCTCTGTGACAAGGTCACGATCATCCGAGACGGGCGGACGGCGGAGACCGGCACTCTGGCCGAGCTACGCCATCTCACCCGTACCACGATCAGCGCCGAACTGGAGCGCGGCCCTGACGGCCTGACCGGCCTGACGGGTGTGCACGACCTGGTCGTCGACGGCCCGCGCGTACGCTTCCAGGTCGACGGCGAGCACCTCCAGACAGTGCTGCGCGTGCTCACCGACTCGGGCGTGCGCACGCTGACCTGCCAACCGGCCACCTTGGAGGAGCTGTTCCTGCGGCACTACCAGGTCGCGGCATGACCGGCACGCTGACGTTGCTGCGGCTGGCGCTGCGCCGCGACCGCATCCTGCTGCCCGTCTGGATCACCGTGATCGTCGGCGTCATCGCCGCCAGCGGCGCGGCCATCGCCGAGCTGTACCCGCAGGCGGGCCAGCGCATCGCGCTGGGCGTCACGATCGGCGCGGCGCCCGCGCTGCAAGCGCTCACCGGGCCGGTCTTCGACGCGGCCTCGGTCGGGGGGCTGACCGCGTGGCGAGCCACCACCATGACCTCGGTGCTGGCCGCCTTGATGAGCATGTTGACGGTGACCCGGCACACGCGGGCCGAAGAGGAGACCGGCCGGGCCGAGCTGATCGGCGCATGCGCGGTCGGCCGCCAGGCAGTGCCTGCCGCGGCGGTGCTCCTGGCCGCGGGCGCGAACATGCTCATAGCGTTGCTGATCACGGTGAGCCTGGCCGGGCAGGGGCTCCCCCTGGCGGGTGCGCTCGCCTTCGGCCTGGCCGTGGGCGGCACGGGCTGGGTGTTCACCGGGGTCGCGGTCCTCGCCGCCCAGCTCACGGCGTATGCCAGGACCGCCAACGCCATCGCCGCCGCCGTCCTTGGCCTGGCCTTCCTACTGCGCGCCCTCGGCGACGCTGCGAAGGTGGAAACGCTCGCATGGATGTCTCCCCTGGGCTGGGCGCAGCGGGTGCGGGCGTTCGCCGACGAGCGATGGTGGCTGATAACTCTGTTCGCCGTCGCCGGCGCGGCGCTGGTAGCCGGGGCGGCGCTGCTGGCCAGGCGGCGAGACCTCGGCTCGGGACTCGTGCCCGCGCGCCCGGGCGTTCCGGATGCCGCACCGTATCTCAGAAGCCCGATGGCCCTGGCGTGGCGGCTGCAGCGCGGCAGCCTGCTCGGCTGGAGCGTCGGCTTCGCCGTCGTGGGCCTGCTGTTCGGCGCGCTGGCCCACAGCGTCGGCGACATCGTCGGTGACAATCCGCAGCTGGCCGCCATCTTGGCGGCGATGGGCGGCGCGGGAGCGCTGACCGACACGTTCCTGGCCGCCGAAATGGGCCTGCTCGGCTTGGTCGCGGGAGCTTATGCCGTTCAGGCCACGCTGCGGTTGCGGGACGAGGAGTCGGCGCTCCGGGCCGAACCCGTCCTGGCCACGGCCGTGGCCCGCCGGCGTTGGAGTCTCAGCCATCTGGGCACGGCGCTCGGTGGCAGCGCCGTGGTCCTCGCGGCGGGCGGGTTGACCGCCGGGATCGCGCACGGTTTCAGGATCGGCGACCCGGTCGGGCAGGGCGTCCGCATGCTCGGCGCGGCGCTGATCCAGGTGCCGGCCACGTGGACGCTCGTGGGGATCGCGATGTTGCTGTTCGGGCTGCTGCCCCGGCTGACCGTGCTCGCGTGGGCGGCGCTGCTGGCCTTCGCCCTGCTCGGCCAGCTCGGCGAGCTGCTCCAGCTGGACGACTGGGTGCGAGACCTGTCCCCCTTCGCCCACGTGCCGCGGGCGCTGGGCCAGCCCGTGGATGTCGGACCGCTGCTTTGGCTCGGCTTCGTCACAGCCGTGCTCCTGCTGGCGGGGATGGCGGCCTTTCAGCGGCGTGACGTGCAGGGCGGCTGATGGGCTTGAGTTCTCTCCTTGGGATGCCTGGCGAACGTGCGGCGGAGCGAAGCAGCGGGGATCAAGCACGTGGGCCCGCGAGCGTAGTCGACCTGGACGAGCGTGAGATCCGCGTTCGCTTCGTGTTCATGGACGCCCGGGTCTGAGGCCTCCGAGATCCACGCGGCCGGGGTCGCGCAAGTCAGCGTCGTTATGGCTGGGGCGCGAGGCGGCGCGAGTCGCCGGCAGCCTGGGGCGTAGCAGTGGGGGCGGGCCTGCTGGTGATGAGCGCCTTCGGAATCGGCACGAAGACGGGCGCTTCGGCGGACCTGGTCGGATTCGCTGCGGTGGCGTTCGGTCTCAGGCTTCCCGTGTTGGTCCTCACGCTGTGTGCTCGCCGCCCTGATCACCCATCGAGCACCGGCCGTGGCCCCGGCCGCCGTGGTGAGCATGGCCGCCATCAGCGTTACCGCCGGGATTTCTCTCGGCGGCCGGCACGCGCCTCGGCCGCAGCCAGTCAGCCTTGTTGGTCCTGCCTGCTCCTGTCTGTTCGAGTGCCACAGGGGCGGTACATACGCCATGGGCAAGGCCGAGCAGCCCGGTGCAGGCGGTTGCTGATACGTTGTCGGCAGGTGTGCCGGGAAGCCTGGTCGGCGAGTTGATGTCGTCGTTCCCAAGCGAGGCCTCCTGATGCGTGCGCGCGACCTGGTCACCGATTTTCCGACCGTTACCCTGGACACATCCATTGCGGCGGCGGCACGTCTGCTGGCCCAGCAGCGGTTGCCCGGGCTGATCGTGGTCGACGAGCAGGGGATGCCCTTGAGCGTCCTGCCCGGCACGCAGGTGCTGCGCCTGGCGGTGCCGGACTACTGCCAGGAAGATCCGGCGCTGGCACGGGTGGTGGACGAGGAGCACGCCGACCGGTTCCTGCGGTCGGTGGCCGACCGTACTGTCCGCGAAGCGCTGCCGCCACGGCCTCGGGAGCTTCCCATCACCGATCCCGATGCCACGCTGCTCGAGATGGCTGCGTTGATGGCCCGAACGCGCAGCCCGCTGGTGGCCGTGGTGGACGACGGGCAGCTCATCGGCGCCGTGACGCTGCAGGCGCTGCTGGACCGGGCGGTGTCCGCGTGACGGTCACTGCCTGGGTGGCGGTGGCGGTCTTCCTCGGCGCCTACGCGCTGATCGCCAGCGAGAAGATCCACCGCGTCGCGGCGGCGCTCGGCGGGGCCGGGATCATGCTGCTGATCCACGCCACCGACGCGCACGCCGCGTTCTTCTCCGAAGAGACCGGCATCGACTGGAACGTCATCTTCCTGCTGCTCGGCATGATGGTGATCGTCGGTGTGCTGAAACAGACCGGCGTCTTCGAATATCTGGCGATCTGGGCGGCCAAGCGTGCCAGGGGCCGGCCCTATCGGCTGATGGTGCTGCTGGTCGTGATCACCGCGCTGGCCTCGGCGCTGCTGGACAATGTCACTACGGTGCTGCTGATCGCGCCGGTGACGTTCCTGGTGTGCGAGCGGCTGGCGCTGCCGGCGGCGCCGTTCCTCATCGCCGAAGCGATGGCCTCGAACATCGGCGGCGCCGCCACCCTGGTCGGCGACCCGCCGAACATCATCATCGCCAGCCGGGGCGGGCTGAGCTTCAACGACTTCCTCGTGCACATGGCGCCGATGGTCGTCGTGCTGATGATCGTATATATCGGTATGTGTCGTTTCCTGTTCCGCAAGTCCTTCGTCTACGACCCGGAACGGGCAGCGGAGGTCATGGCACTGAACGAACGGGAGGCCATCGCCGACCGGCGGCTGCTGTGGCAGTCACTGGCCGTGCTGGCGTTGGTCATGGCGGCGTTCGTGCTGCATCCGGTGCTGCACTACGAGCCGTCGGTGGTCGCCGTGCTGGGCGCCGGGGTGCTGGTCGCCGCGACCCGC
>NZ_JBFALF010000060.1:0-43447 GCF_040656115.1 Nonomuraea sp. NPDC050202
CCCAGCCGGAACCCTCCGACGACCCATCATGACCCGAGTCTGAATCCCGAAACCCCACCTGGCCAGCCCACCAAGATCTTCAGGACATTCCTAGTTCGCCCTAGAGGCCGCCGCGGTGGGGTCGCTGTCGGTCTCGCCGTGCTGAGCGGCAGCTACCGCCACCATCGTGGGTGACTCGATCAGCCGGATAGCAACTGAGTCCAGTACCACCGCGAGGGCCCGGGATCGCTGCACGAACCCCTGGTAGAGCAGTGCGGCACACGCAACCAGCCCGAACCACCACAGCCAGTGCACGCGAAGCGCCAGTGTGCCCACAAGCGCGGCCAAAGGCAGGAACATGTTGATACGGAGTGATGCCTCCGCAAGCAGCCGGTCGTACCGGTCAAAGACCTCTGGCCGTTCGACGAGCAGTCGAGTCGCGAGGTCGGGCAGCTCGTCCCACAGAGAGTAGAGCGCGGCGATCGCTAGGGCTGGCAGCCCTGTGACAGTGTCATGGGCAACGGGCAACTGAGGGCCACGCCATTCCACGAGCGCCCCGCCTGTCGGAGACCCGCTCCGATGCATGCGTCTCCAGACGCCGTCGACGCGGGACTCGTGGGTCCACGTCTCATGCTGGTGCACGATCCTGCTCTTCTCGGGCAGTGGGAGGCCCAGGCCTCGAGCATCCGCCTCTGCCCGTATCCGCGCCTGCTCCGCCCGTATCTGCGCTAAGCCGTCGTCCCGGTCACCGAGCTCTAGCCGCGCCTTGTCTGTGGTGACGTTGGCCCGCAGCGTGACGCGCTTGGTGGTCCGGGCGGGCGTCGCGCGTTGCCACGCCGCTACCGCCGCCGTGTAACGCTCGGGTGTCACGCCCTCGGTGTCGTCGAGGCGGATACGGAACCGGTCAGCGACCGCCTCCCAGGCTGACCGGTTGGGCCTGACCTGGTCGAGCCACCGCGCTGCGGCAATGTCGAGCTCGACGATTGAGCCTAAGAAGTAGGCAATGAACGTCAGCGCGGCTAAGTAGGTCCCCGATGGCAGGATCCCATCGAGGTCGTAAAGGTCGGCAATCGGTCCGCGAGCCGTGGCCCGCTGCGGCAGCACATCGCGGAACCAGAGCCAGCCGCATATCAGCCACAGGTACCCCACCGTCAGAGGCGTGCGCAGGTCCCGTATGCCTGGCAGGAGACTCGCGAGCACTTCCATGACGCTACTGGGGTCGAGGTAGCGACGCAATGATCTGGTGTCACAACGGTCTGCAACGACCGCCAGGCGGTTACCAATGGGTAATCGTACAGAATGCACTGTAGGGTGTATGTCTCGGCCCCGGACCCGCCCGATCGAGTCCTGGCCGGCAAGGCCTACCCCAGCAAGGCCAACCGGGCTCATTTACGCCGGCGTGGGATCAAGGCGTGCATTCCGAGCAAGGCCGACCCGGACGCCAGCAGGCGCGCCAAAGGTTCCAGGGGCGGGCGACCTTCCGCCTTCGATCCCGGCCTTTACCGTCAGCGGCACGCGGTGGAATGCGGCATCAACCAGCTCAAACGCAACCGCGCCATGGCCACCCGGTACGACAAGCTCGCTGTCCGCTTCGAGGCCACACTCACCATCGCCGCGATCAACGAGTGGCTCAGTTCCTTATGAAGCACGACCTAGTCGACGCGTTCGGCGTTGGAGTCGTAGCCGCCCCCGCCCGGGTACACCCAGGCTCCGGTGAGGGCGCGGCCGTCGGCGCTGAAGACGCCCTGGAAGTAGGCGGGAGAACCCCGCTCACCCGCCCAGATGGTGAGGGTGTCGCCCTGGAGTTCATAGGTGTAGTCGAGGGTGCTGCCGTCATCGCCGTAGTAGCGGACTTGAGGTCGGCGCTGGGCTCGGCCATCAACCTCCGCTCCCGGCCGAGATCTCGAAGCCGTGCGTGTCGCCCAGCTGGACGTTCTGCTGCAGGAAGAAGTCGTTCAGCCAGCGATAGGTCACCGTTCCCTCATGCCCTCCGGTGATCTTCCAGGTGCCGACGAGCCTGTCCAGGGCCTGCAGTGCCGGGTCGTTGATCATTGAGATCTCCTTCGGGGTGGGTCGTCGCCTCTACTGACGGACGTCGGCGACAAACTCCTCGGTCCTGGCAGGCGTGTAAGTCGGAGATTCGCTCACTCGCTAGGGCTTTGTCTCAAGCCCAGGGCCCGTCAACGCCGAAGATCAACCACCACAGCGCCCCGATCGCGGGGAAGACCGGACAACAACGATCGCCGTAGCAAGTCCGTCCTCAGGCGCACCCACTGGTGCCGCCGGTTCTGCTAAGTAGCTCGGCACCTGGCCAGCCCTGCCCAGCCGAGAGGCAGCGCCGGCTCGCAGGCCGTTCCGGCCTGCTGACATGCGCACTGGTGCCCTACGGATCATCGCGAGCAGCGCACCCACAAGCGCCATCGTGACGGCCTACAACCAGAGCACCGCCATCACAGCTGCATGCCGGTGTTGACCGCCGACAGCCCCGTGCGTGCGGCGACGTGGCCAATCGGTGAGCGGCCGGATCTTATCGCGCCAGATCGGTGATCAACTCGGCGACGATCCGTTCCTCCATGACAGCGCGCCCAGCCGCCAGCATCCGCCCCGCCAGATCAGGTGCCCAAGAACTGGCCACTGGACTTCCCTTCAAGGGTTCAGACCCGCCTCGAGACAGCGCCTGCTCGTAGGTGGCCGTGTCCATACGCCATGGCTTTGCCTCAATGGAGGTCACGGCGTACGCGGTGGTCCGTAGCCCCGTCCAGTCGAAATCGCCACGCCAGTGCACTGTGCGGCCAGCGCATGCAGCGAGCAGCCGGTGACAGGCCAGCGAAGGAACGCCTTCCGTGCAGATCAGAGCCGTCTGGCTTGGCCCCAAGCTCACCGCTGCACGCAGTACGGCGGGGTTCTCGCAAACGTAGACCTGTGGCGAGGTGATCTGCAGTGGCAGCGTGGTGAGCTGGTGCAAGGTAATTCGGAAGGGGACGGACGCTTCCGCCGCGGTGGACAGCCACTCACCCAGCGGCGAACCTTTTGCGCGTAGCCCGAGTACCAGCACCTGGCTGGCCAGGTCATCTTCAATCACGCCCACCGACTCCCACACCATCCGGCGCGAGGCTGCCGACTCTGGAACAGGCAACTCTGCGCGGATCGCAAGCGCGCGGAGCATGAACCTGGCCAACGGTGTCCCGGCCAGGGCCTTGGTATCGCCAGTGGCCTGCTCGGCGAACACACTGATCGGCAACTCGTCCACAGGTAGCAGGTCGATGACGGCACGCGCCTGCTGAACTAGGTCGCCGCCCTGCCGTACCAGTCGGGTCAACGTGCCGTCGGTCGCTAGCCCTGCGATCCACTGGGAGAACCAGGCTTCGCCGGCATGAGGGGACTGCGTCAGCAGCCTCAGCGCCTCTACGCGCGCTCGGTCCTCACGTTCCCGCTCATCAGAGCGGATGGTGACCGGTCCACTCAGGGTCAGCACGGCCGCGCGCAGATCGTCACTGATGCCTGCCCGTCGCAGCGCCTGCGTGATGGCCTGCGGGGTTACGGTCAGGTTGGTGCCCCCGCGGTCAAGGCGGCCGAGTAGTTCGGATACCGCTCGGCGCTCCTCTGTGGAAGGCGCGCGCAGAATCACGGGCGCGTCGAACGGCCTGCCGTGCTCGATCCGGGCCACGAGTTGCGAAACCAGCCGTGTCAGACCTGGCACACCGAGCGTGCGGCGCAGCCGTACCAGATCATGCATGGGGGTTGACCCGGCGAGCTTGGATGCCGTCCCATTCCCAGGTGGTGACGTGGACTGCATCGATCCCGTCGCGGCGGACGAGTTGGTGGGTGGCGATGCCTGGGACGGTGGCGTAGAAGCCCCATTCGCGTTCGCTGGTCATCGCTACGTCCAGGTCGAAGGTAGTCAGCAGGCCCAGGGAGGCGGCTCGGGCCTTGTCGTCGACTCCGGCGAAGGCCTCGTCCAGCATGACTAGGCGTGGCGCGTGCGGATGGGCAGAGCGGTAGTGGGCGGAGGCCGCCGCGAACAGCGGCAGCGATACGGTCAGTACGCGTTCGCCGGTGGAGGCGGGGCCGGTGGCCGCTCGCCAGTCCCCGTCCTGGTAGCGCTTGATGACGAAGGTGTGCCAGGCGCGGTAGTCCAGGGCTCGACGTAGATGATCGGTCCAGGTGCCGTGCTTGTCCTTGTGGCGTTCCGTCTCGATCTGCGCTTGCAGGAAATCGGCGACGGCGACCCGGTCCTCCGGGGACCACATGTCCTTGCCCTGGCGCAGCAGTCGTTTACGGGCTTCGGGCAGCCCAGCGGGGGCGTCCTTGGCGGGGACCCATGACATGCGCAGCCGCATACCCGTGGAGGTGGGCCGCTCCTGCAGTTCGGCGTTCATCTGCTCCACCTGCTCATCGGCCTCGGCGATGAGCTGTTGCAGGTGGGCGGCCACGTCGTTGACCAGATGCTCTTCGACGATCTCCCGCTGGCGTGCGGTGAGGGTGCGTTCGCGGTGGTCGAGTTCGGCTTCCAGGAGCGCGGTCAGCTGGCCAGGGGGACGTTCCCTGCCCTGGAACTGGATAGTGACGACGAACCAGTCCGACAGCCCGGCCACGGCGTGATGACCGTGGCGGGTGAGTGCCTCCGCCAGCTCGTTGTACCGGCGGGTGGTGTCGTCCTGTACCCGCTGCCAGGCCTCGTCGGATGCCTCGACCTCAGACAGGGTCTGTTCGATTCGCTGCGCCAGCCGTACCGCAGGGTCGGGCGTCCAGGAGCTCGGGAGCTCTACCTCGCAGGCCAGGGGGAGCAGGCCGGTCCCGGCGAAGCGGCGCAGACCTTCGACCGCGGTTTCGCGTGTGGCGACCGCCTCGGCCAGGTTCTCCGTCAGCTGTTCCTGCCTGCCCTCGGCCCTGGCCCGTTGATCGGCGGCCTTGCGTTGCTCAAGATGAAGGCGCTTGAGCTCCTTGGTCAGCGCGGCGATGCGGGTCTTGGTGTGCTCCAGCCGCAACCGCAGTTCCTCCACAGAGGCGCCGATGGCTTCACGAAGCGTGGCCAGCCGGGAGTTCTCCTGCTTGGCACGAACGACCATCGCGCGTTCCGCCTCCCGCTTCCGGTCCCGCTCGCGCTCTGCCTGGACCAGTTCGGCAGCCCAGGTCGCGAGCTCGGTCAGGCGGCCGGTATGCAGATGGGCGGCGGCGACAAGCTCGGTGACTGCTTGCCGATAGCCGGTCAACGCCTCACGAACGTGCCCCAGACCGGCATGATCGGCGGGTAGGCCAGTGTCCGCAGCTGCTCGGTCGCGTTCGGCCAACGCCGCGGTGAGGTCCTCCCGCGCCCAGACGGCTTCGTTCTCCTGCTCCTCTACTCTGGCGGCGGCGTCGTGATAACGCATCGTGGCCGCGGCAAGGTCCGCGTGTGCCTCGCGCACCTCGCTGTCGGCTGGGGGACCGCTCAGTTCGGCGTCAACGACCCGCTGACGTGCCTCGATCCCTGCGACCGCCGTTTCGGCCTGGCTCACCTCCGCCAGGGCTTGCTCGACGAGCGTCGCCAGCTCGGCCAGCCGGCGCTGCCGAGCCTGCTCGCGGGCGGTGGCACCGACGTACTCGGCGCTGGGTTTGGCCCATGCGCCGTGGAGCGGTCCCAGCCGCCACCGTCCGTCGAAGCAGACGTATGGGCCTGGCTGCACGCCCAACCCAATGCTGTCCAGGATTGCTCGCGCCGCTGGGTCGTCGCTGCGCAGCGCTCGGCTCAGGGGAGTTGCCGCCGGTTGGTCGGGCAGGGCGATCACGTCATGAGTACCGGGGTCGAGCAGTCGCCCGTCCGGGGCGATCCAGGCGTCCAGCAGGCCGGCCGCCTCCAGCGCTGCCTCCACTCCGGCGCGCTCGTCCTGCGAAACCTCTGCTCGGAAGTCGACCAGCGCCCATAGCGGGCCGCCCGCGCGCCCCTCGCGGACGGCTGCTTCTCTGGTGTGCGGCACGGGCGGCCGAGTGGGTTCGCCTCTGGCCAGCCGGTCGCGCTCGGCGAGGAGTGTGGCGTGCTCGGCGCGGCGGGCCTCCAGGGCGCGCGAGGCGTCGGCCAGCGAGCGGGCGAGGGCCTGCCCGGCGCGTCTTCCGGCCTCGCGAAGCGCAGACTCACCCGGGTGGGGTCCGCTTAGCGATTCCAGCCAACCGGCCAGGTCGTACTCTTGCGGATCAGGCATGGTCAGTTCACGCATGCTCATGCCGTACCGCCGCCAGTTGGTGACGTGAGCCGCGGTAACGGTGACTAGGTTCTCGTGGGCGGTGGCCAGCTTGTCTGCCGCGCTGTCGCGTGCTGTCTCGTCCTTGCTCAGCAAAGTGAGAGCGGCTTGAAGGTCCCGTTCACGGGCGGCGGCGGTGTCGGCCAGCGTGGCGACGTGCGCGAGCGCCTGCCCGCGTGCGTGGATCGCGCACCTGATGGCCGTCTCTGCCATCGGGTCCGCCAGGAAGCTTTCGTGTGGCGTACTCAGCCCGGCCGCCTCGGCCAGCGCGGCCGCACTCTCCTTGCGGCTATCGAGGTTCCTGCCTGTCACCTCGGCGGCCCGTTCAGCCTCGATGTGTTTGGCGGTGCGCTGGGCCAGCGCGGCTTCGGCCCGCTCGGTCGCCTCCACCGCGTCTGTGGCGGCCTGGTCGGCCTCCTCGGCGTAGCGCTCCGCGCTGTCGAGATTCTTGATCCGCGTGTCTCCGGCCAGTTCCTCTCTGGCTGCCTGCCGCTCGGCCAGTTCGAGCTCCACGCTCTCGCGGCTGGCTTCGGCTTGAGTCTCCAGCCGGCACGACTTCTTGATCAGCTCAGCGACCGCGCCGCTCTCCTGGTGAAGGCGCCGGTGGACCACCTGGGCCGCCCGCAGGGCGGCGCTAGTCCTGCGGGCCGCCACCGACGCGTAGCGGCGATAGCAGGTCAGGAAGCGGTGGACTTCGTCATGTGTCTCCCGCAGCCCGTTCAGCTCTTGCCGCTGCTGCTCTAGGTCGTGGAAGGCGGCGGCTACGTCGGTGATGAGATTTTGGTCGACCGGTACCAGCGCCTGGGACAGCGCCCGCGACAGGCTCTTTTCGTCCGGCTTCTTGGACAGCTGTGGCTGGCGCAGCTGAATGAGCAGGCTGACCAGGGCCTCGTAACGCTCCTGGCCCAGATGGAACAGGTTCTCATCGAGCAGCCGTTGATAATCCAATACCTTCCCGACGACCTGTCCGGACGATCCGATCGCCTTGGTGAGCTGATCACGTGGCAGGGCAGCACCGCTCGCGCCAATGAGGCGCAGATCCTCACCAATGCGCTGGGAGGTGACGAAGAACCATCGGTCGGCGATGCCCTTGCCCTTCACCGCCTTCAGTCCGCATCCCACAGTGAAATACATCGTTTCGCTGTCTTCGTTCACGCGGCTGAACTCCAGCCACGTGTACCCTAGACGCTCCCCGTAACGGCCGCCGAGTAGCAGGTTCCATTCCATGCGCTTGCCCGGGTCACCGTCGGGCTCCACCCGGCTCGGCGTGAGCTCACCATCCAGCAGGAAAGGCAGCGTCATCGCCAGCACCTTCGACTTGCCTGTCCCGTTGTTACCCAAGAACATGATCCGGCCGTCGCGGAAACGGAACTCCTGCTGGTCGTAGTAGAACAGGTCCACCAGTCCCAGCCGGACCGGTTGCCATCGCGTGCTCATGCGCCCTTCCGTTCCATGATGACGGCCTCGCCGAAGGCGAATCGGGCCAGCGCCGGCAGCGGGATAAGCACATCGCCTCTGACCTGAATGAGGCCCAACGCCGCCAGACGATCAGTGGCCCCGGACGTCAATTCCGGCACCGACGCCTTCCTTCGCCGCCACGGCCCTCGGTGCCGTGCGGCGAGTCGTTCCATCTCCGTGCGTGCCTCGGCGACCTCCACCGGCGTATCCGGGTATATCCGCATCTGCCGTGCGAGGTATTCAGCCAGCAACAAGGTGGCGTGCCCATCGGTGCCCTCATCCGGCATGCCCAGGTCGGTGGCCTCCCTGGTGGGGTCGAGCAGTGCGATGCCCTCGGCTCGCACCTCGGCGACAAACCCCGTCGCATCGAGGAGCCGCTGCAGCAGCGGCTCACGGTGGCGATCCAGATAGAGACGTTCGGTCTCGGTCAGCTCGCGGTAGTAGAGCACTGGGTCATCCAGCAGTCTGCGGGCCAGCGCGTGCTGGATCAGCTGGTCGCGGCCCTCGTCGGTCTCCGGAAGCAGCTCCTCAGTGATCGCTTTGAGTCGTGTGCCGGGATCGTGGGCGTCGACGGTGGAGGGGCCGCGCCGGACCGCGAGCAGAACCGCGAGGACCCGGCGGTCCACATCGTAGAGAACGTCACCTGAGCCGCCGATGTAGGCGCCTTCGTCGCCCACGACCTTGCGCAGTACCCCGAGCTCCAGCAGAAGCCACGCCACCGCCGCCAGGTCACCTCGTTCTTCCCGATTGCCCAGCGTGAAGACAATCCCGCACGTTGTCAGCTCTGGATCGGCAGCGAAGGCAAGCGTCCGCTCGGCTAGCCGGCCCAGCGTGATCTGGCTGTCGGCCCGCTCCAGCACGGCCAGGGCCAGGCAGGTCAGCACATATCGGCGGCGCGTGAACGCCGACTTGCCCTTGGCTTGCGCTGGCCGTGTACCGTCAGCATGGCGCAGCGGAACCTTGCGCAGGCGAGCTACCGACGCGTCGGCGTACAACGTCCAGCCGGTCTCCCTGGCGAACCAGTCGGCCAGCCAGCCCTGATGGATGCGAATGAGCCGGAATTCCTCCAGCTCGGGTGTCAGCAGGGGTCGTCGGAGCAGCGCACGAACCGCCTTGCGGCGCTGTTCCTCTCGTTGCTGTGCGTTGAAAGCGCCGAGCTCACTTCGCACGGTCGGTGATCCTCATCTCGTAGTCGGGCCCGCGGAGGACACCCTCTTCGGTATGGATCTCTGCGTAGCCGTCCACCGGTTTGAGGCGGACCTCCAGGCTTCCGTCCGCAGTCAGGGCGTCCACCTCACCTGGGCCTTGCGACAAGGTCTCCCTCAGGAGGCGGAGGAAGAGCCGGAACTCCGCCTGATCCAGGACATGCAGCGCACTCAGTCGGATGATGGTGCCGGTCGCCAGGCGCTTGCGAGCCAGCTCGGTCTGCTCACGCTCGGCGGTCACGAACGCCGCTAGCTCTTCGCGTTGCCTGCTGCGGTCGATGACCTTGCTCGGGGCGCCTCGTTTGGCGTAGTAGCCGGTGGCGCGCAGCCGTGCCGAAATCTCCGCCTTCGGCGCGTTTACCCAGCTCGTAGCAGCGGGCACCTCGACGTCATCGCCGAGTTCGCAAGCCAGGTGACGTGCGGATGCGAGACCGAAGGCGGCCCGCCAGAGGCGGTGGGCGTCGGCTTCGGTCGGGCACTGCGCAAACCACCGCGCGAGAGTGTGAAAGTCCGCCGAGCGGTCACTGCGTCCTGTGCGGCGTTCGTGCAAGATGCTGATGGTAGCCAGGAGATCCGGAATCGCCTGCCGTGCCGTGGCCCGCAACAGGTCGGCCTGGCAGGGTCGCGTGCGATCGCCGATGAACCATGACCGCAATCCTGACCAGCGATCACGCCACTCGGCCAGCTTCAGCTGGACCGGCTGCTCTTCCCCTTCGGGTGCGACATCGCCGGCCTCCCTGGTGGCAGCCAGGGTCAGCAGAGCATCCGCCTGGTCCAGGTTACGGATCTGCTCGGCGATGTCGAAGGCCTTGACCACCAGTTCTGAGACGAACCGCTCCAGATAGGCGATCAGGCGGTCCTTGTAGCCAAGGAATGCCTCCTCCGCAACGTCCTGCAGCTCGATGGTCCGCTGCATGCCGCTCATGAACGCGCTGGCGTTGGCCGCCAGGCTGGTCAGCCGGTTCATGATCTCCAGGAGCAGGTTGTGGACGACGGCAGGATCCGGGTTGCCGCCGAGGGCAGCGAGGGCGTGCAGCCGGACGCGGATGTCTTCCAATGCCACCGCCTGCAACTCACCCCGGCGGCCCAGCTCCTGATCGAACACCTCCAGCGCTAGTTCGGCCGCTTCGCCCTTGCGGGTGAGCTGGTAGAGGGAGCGGGGCCGGTTGAAGTCCTCCACCGTCATCACGCGACCGGTATCCGGATCGGCCTTGAGGTTGTCCCAGCCGGTCAGGCTCACGAGCGCGTTGTCCACCCGCTGCTGGGTGACTGGTTCATCGCCGTCATCCAGCAGCGCCTGGGCAACGTCCTCCGGGCGTAGGTGCACCACGAAGCGGCGCTTGTTCGCCATGAACACCGTCATGATCCGGCGATAGAGCATGGCGTTAGCGGTGTCGAGGTGGGCGAAGACCTGTATCGGTGCATGAGACATCACAGTTCGTGAGTATTCCGTCACAATGCCACGGTTGTGTCGTTGTCAATGGGGAGCGGGCCAAGCGTTGCCCAAACCGAGGGGACAATCTGAACATCGGTCACACCAGGTATCTACGCCTCACAGCCAGCCTGCTCTGAGGATGGTGGACACTGGCGGCGGTAGCCGGACACGCCAGCAATCCGAGGCCGCTCACCCGAGCTCGCCGCCGGGGCATAACTGAGGCCCCCCGATTCGTGTAGAGGCAAACACCGAGGTCGGCCCCGGTTTTTGAAGAACGTACGGGCGAAGCCCGTGCCTTACAAACCACGCGAGGAGAGTCACCGGGTGCATGAATATGGCACCCGGTGAGGCCGCCTTTACAAAGTAAATTTCCTTGAGGGCGGGAGCGGCCGGCGATGCCGGCCGCTCCCGCAACCACCTCTATAAGGGAACGGGCTTCGCCCGTACGACTTACCCAACCGAACCCCGCCGCCGAACATCCCACCGACGCGGATGTCCTCACCACAACCCACAAGTCCCATGGGAAGTCCAGCGCGGCCGCAGGTTCCTTTCGACTGAACGGCATATGAGGTGGTCACAAGGTCGGCTCGCTGATGTATGTGACTTCGGGTCTGGACGATCCGGCGCCGATGGTCATCCGGGCGTGACGTGCCGACAGAGCTCACGTTGCTGGTAGCCGCCGCGCACGCCCTGGCCGACTGCCGCCCAGAACGGCCGGGATTCGCGGAAGTGGCCGCCGAGCGTGTGCCAGGACAGGCCGGGGTGTTCGGCGCGCAGTTGGGTTAGGGCGGCGCTGGCCAGTCCGCAGCGCTGGTATTCGGGCATCGTGTAGGGATGTTCCACCCAGCCGAGCTGGCACCGGCGGCAGATCCGATAGTCGACCGCGAATGCCGACTCGCTGCCCAGCTTGGCGGCGCGTGTCCGCCAGTCGGTCCGTTCGGCCGAGACGGTGTCCTGCCACGGCGTGCCCAGGAGGGGGATGGCTGGCCAGCCACGGCGTCGGCCGAACCGGCCCCGGCTGATCCACCCTAAGAACGCGCGCCATGGTTGGGGGCCGCCCTCCCGCCCCACCATGTGGGCTTGGCCGGCCAGGTGCCGGGCAGCCTGCCGGGCCTCCTCGGGCAGTGGGTCGGGTTCGGCGTCAATCTCGGCGAGCTGGTCGAGCAGGTCCTGCGCGCTGTCTTCGGCGACGCCGGGCACCACGCCCAGCGCTATCACCATGGTCTCGTGCTTACAGGCGGCCACGAGGCGACGCCGTGCCTTGTCATCGTGCACGGCGCCAGCCTGCTCGACCATGCGGGCCGCCTGCTCGCACAAGTCGGCAGCGCGCACCAGCTTCCGTACGCGCTGGGCGGACAAGCCGGACTCCCGGTTGGCGTCGTCGCGGCAGTGTTGGGCGGCGGCTAACAGCCGGGCATGATCGCCGTCGCAGTCGACGAGCACGTTGAGGGCGTAGGCGTGCTGCCACGCCTGGGAGCGGGGGACCATGCGGGGCTCGTCGAAGCTGCCGACGTTGAGCACGGCCGGGCCGGGGTCGTTCTCATACAGCAGGCAGTTGGCGGCGTAGATCCACGCCTGGGAGGCGTCCTGCTCGACCTGGGTGCGCTGTTTCACCGCGGGGCCTTCCATGCAGGGGGATGGGAGGTTGGTCCTTTGACGGTAACCGGTCGCGCCGACAACCGGGAGGTTCCCAAAGTCGCGGGTATAGCGGCGTCATGCCTGGTAGAGGCCCACTTTGGGTGTTGTGGTCAACGTGGTCGGCGGCCGGTATGGGGAAAACTCCTCAGTCGATTCCTCCATCGAGGCTGCTCACGTTGTCAACGATTGAGGCGCGTGGGGCGTCTGTTTATGAGGAGGCCTTTGTGGAAATAGCGAACGGCCTGGAGGAATTGTGTCTTGAGTTCCTCCTTATTGAGGCCCTGCACGATGAAGCAGAGCGGCTGACTGCTACGGCCAGGCGACGCGACCTTCGGCCACTCGAGGAAACAAGACTGCGGTGGGCCGGAAGAGGAAGAGCCCCGTGCTGAGCTGTTCGACTGGTGCGGCATGATGATCAGGAACGGGAAGTAGCGCTACGGAGTTGTGCCGGACGCCTCAGTGCTTCATTCAGCCCAGGGCTCTGCGGTTATCTTTGGTGGCTCTCAGTCGTTCGGCAAGTACTTCAAGTAGTGTGAGCGGCTGCTTGACGCACAGTATCTGGGGGTCCGTATGGCATGTTGGGCAGGTCAACCAGTCGGAGACTTCGTCGGCTGAAATTGCGGCCGGAAAGAGATTTGGAACGGAATCCGGCGTTAGCGGGGTTCTCCCAGGTCAGTAGTCGACCAGCGCTATGAGGGCGGCGTCGACCCCCACCCCACCATCTCCCTAACCCGGGCGCAGTCATCCCCGGGTTCGGCAGTTCGTGTCGCCACCGGTGACACGCACCACCCTGGCCTCGGACGACGTCAAGGATCAAGGTGGCGTTCAGCGTTCCTGGTGACACGGATCGGATTTCCTTGTGTCACCACCGCGAACGCCGCTCACCTGGTCTGTTGCCCACAACCATGTCACCAGCGCCGCCAGGAGCTGCGGAACTCCGGCCATCGGGTTCCATGCCGTGGGTCAGCGTAGGAGCCATCGGCCACTCGAGTTCGCCCGCCGCCGCTTCGCCGCCTGACGGCTCGTATCAAGCAGGCAGGATGAGGGACGGTCTTTTCGAGCAGGCTTCTCAGCCCCGCGGGCTCAGGCCCGCCACGGCCAGCCGGAACAGCCGGTCCGCGCGGGCCGCCGGGTCAGGGTGGTGCTCCGTCGCGAGGACGACGCCGACGATCAGCGCGATCAGGTCGGCGACGGTGACATCTTCCGCCACCGCCCCGTCCTGCACGGCGCGCTGCAGCAGGGGATGCCCCGCCTCTGTCATCCTCGCCGAGCAGGTGTTCTCGTGTACGGGGTCGGGCTCGGCCCCGTCGTAGGCCAGTGCCGCCGCCAGCCCTCGGGCCGCGACGCAGTAGGCGACGACGTCACTGAGCCATTCCAGGAGCGCGTCACGGCTGTCACCCTTGCCTGTCAGCTCACGGGCGCGGGTGGCCAGGGCCTCGATGCGTTGATGGGAGACCGCCTCCAGCAGCGCCCGACGGGTCGGGAAGTGGCGGCGCACGGTGGCCGAGCCGACCCCCGCGATGCGCGCGATCTGTTCCAGGGAGGCGCCGGCCCCGTACGCGGCGACCTCCTCCTCGGCCACGGCGAGGATGCGCGCGTAGTTGCGCCGGGCGTCCACGCGCTGGCGGTCGGGCATGGGCGTCATCTCCAGAGTTGCTAAATGGCGGGGCCCGCCATATCGTATCGCACAGAAAACGGCGGCCCCCGCCGTTTATGGCCCTGAGGAGCACCATGCCTGCAGATTCCGCACCTGTCCTGGTCACCGGCGCCACCGGCAGGCAGGGCGGCGCCACCGCCCGCGCCCTGCTCGCTGCAGGCGTTCCCGTACGCGCTCTGGTGCGTTACCTCGACACCGAGCGAGCCAAGGCCGTCGAGGCGCTGGGCGCCGATCTGGTCCCCGGTGACCTCCACGATCGCGATGCGGTGGTGCGGGCCGCCACGGGTGTCCGCGCCGTCTTCTCTGTTCAGATGCCCGCCCTGGCCGCCGAAGGTTTCGATTTCGACGGAGAGGTGGCCCAGGCCGTCAACCTCATCGAGGGCGCGCAGGCTGCGGGAGTGCCGCAGTTCGTACACACGTCCACCAGCGGCGCGGGTCAGCACACCGAGGCTCCTGGCTGGATCGCAGGCCGCTGGGGCTCCTTGGACGCCAGTCTGGGAGCCAAGAGCACGATCCAGGACCGGGTTCGCGCGGCCGGCTTCTCCCGCTGGACGATCCTCAAGCCGGGCTTCTTCATGGAGAACTTCCTGCCGTCCATGGCTTTCCTGTTCCCGCGGGGCGTTGAAGGCGGTCTGGTGAGCGTCGTGAAGCCGGACACCCGGCTCTCCCTCGCCGCGGTGGACGACATCGGCAGGGCGGCCGCCGCAGCCATCGCCGAGCCGGAGCGGTTCCACGGGGTCGAGCTGGAGCTGGCGAGTGACTACCTGTCGATGACGGAGATCGCCGAGGTTCTCTCCCGCGCGCTGGGCACGCACCTGTCCGCGCCGGACATGACTGAGGAGCAGGCAATAGCCGCCGGAATGCCGGCGATGGGCGCCTCACACGAGTGGATGAACATAGCCGGCCAGCCGGCCCGCCCGCAGTACGCCAGGGACCTCGGCCTCTCGCTCACCAGCTTCGAGGAATGGGCTCAGCAGCACCTGCGGCCCGCGGCTTGACCAGAGGCGGCCGCCGGCTGCTTGGCGTCACCCGGCCCTGGTCCTCATCCTTGCCCGGCCATCGTCTTGCTGATCTCAGCCGTCAAGATGGCCCGCCACGCCTGACTCCTGCGCACCTGCTTGCCTTACGTGCCTGACACGCCTGAAAGCAGCTGACCAGCCATTTCGCTCGTCAACCCAAGATAACGATGGAGGTGCCGGTCAGGCGTCTGGTCATCACGTCGCCCATCGCCCAGTACACGCGCGATTCGGAGCTGGTGGGGCGATGCTCGTAGTCGCCAGTCGGCCGTGCAGCATGAGGATGCCGTAGGTCTGCTCGGCCACCCACCGCTTGGGCTGGGAACGAACCCGTGGTCTGTGGGATGGCGTTCGACGATCTCCACATCTATGCCGAGCCAGGCCCCGTGGGTGACGACCGAGCTCTTGAACCCCCTGGTCGACCAGGACTTGCTCTCGCTCTCCTACGGCGGCGGTGACTCACACCAGCAGCAGTGCGCCCATCGCGCTGGTCAGCGCGGTGAGGAGCAGGAACCAGACGGTCAGGGGCAGGCGCACCCTGCGCCGCGGCGTCTCCCGGGGCGGCCGGGCGGTGGCGGCCGGCAGATGGGCGGCCCGGACGGTCACGGCGACCGGCACACCTCGGTACCACTGCTTGGCGAGCGCCTCCCACATGACCCACTCCTCGTCCTCGGAGGAGACCTCGTGTCCCAGGTGCTTGAGCAGGTCGCCCCGGTAGACGTCGAAGGTGACCTTGACGTGCTCGCCGTAGAGGCGTGCCGGGCCCAGGGCGCACACGTAGCTGAGCAGCGCCACGGCCGCCCCTCCGGCGTGGCAGAGCAGGAAGAGCCCGGCCGGTGCCCCGGCGGCCAGCAGGAAGAGGCCAGAGGCCGTGGAGAAGAAGGCGGCCAAGCCGGAGACGGTGAGGAAGAACTCCAGGTCGGCGCGGGCGGCGGCTAGCGTGGCGCGGTGGTCGGCTGGGATCAGGGGGTATAGGCGCGGCCAGACCAGCGCGGCGTCGATCCCGTACCGCTCCTCCGGGTAGAGGGCGGCGTTCTTGAGGATGTTACCGAGCCTGGTCGGCATGACCTCCTCAGCGTCCGGTGGGTAGCCGGCGTAGAGGCGCTGGTAGTGGCCGAGGTCCTCGGGGCGCAGCCGGGAGAACACGCCCGTGTGCCAGCGGCGGCCCGCCCCCGCGAGCCAGCGCCACGGGCGGCGGTTCCAGTCGCCTTCGTACCAGCGCAGCAGCGGCGCGGTCAGGCCGGACAGCCACGTGGCGATCAGCACCACGACCGCCGCGAAGGCGACCGAGCAGAGGGCCTTCAGCAAGGGGTCCTGCCGGTTCCACACGGCGAGCCCAGTCTGCGGCCCGACCGTCGAGCCGACCACGACGGCGCCGCAGAGCCCGATGAGCACGAGCGCGGGCAGCAGAGCGTTGAGCAGGAACCGGCGCTCGAACAGCCCTGTCGTCTCCTTGAGCGCGGTGCCGAGCACTCAGCCTCCGATCCGCAGCGGATGTTCCGGCGGGTCGGGGTTGGCGCATGTGGGTAACCGCCGCCGGTTGAACGAGGCCAGCTCGTTGAGGTGTCCGCAGCCCGGCTCGGCACAAACGACGTGGGCCAGGCCGGTCCTCGGCCGTCCTAGGCTGCCGTCTGTGCTGCCGCCGTGTGGCGTCATGACGCTGGAGGGCGGCACGTACGACTCCGAGGCGAAGTACGCGCCGACCACGCCGACCGGCAGCACGGCCGTCACCTCCGCGCCTTCGAGCAGCACCAGCGCGCGCGCCCCGACGTCGAGCAGCGTCACCGCCGGGGATGCGCCGAATTCGGCGAAGGTCACGTCAGAGTCCGCCACGATCGCCGGGGGCAGCGAGGCCAGGACCGGCCGGAGGTCGGCGGCGCCGTCGAGCCGCGCGAGGTCCGCCTCCGTGACCGTCGCCACCACCTCCCCGGAGTCGTCCCGGACCACGCCGATGAGGCCGTCAGCCAGCGTGGCGCGGGCCCGCGCCACGGACGAACCCGGCGACAGCGGCGCAAATAAGTCGTCGGCCTGTGCGAACAACGTGTCGGACATCGTCATCTCCAGCTCGTCATCTCCAGTCGCCCACCAGGATGAAAGGAGCCCAATGATAGGGATCTTCGTAGATCTTCCGCTTGTAGTCGGCGCGTTCGATCGCGCCCGCCGCGGCCCACCTCGACCGGGTCTCGCCCATCTCCAGCCGCAGGAGCCGCGGCCCGGACGCCCGCGGCAGGAGCCGCTCGTAGCCCACCTGCGCGCCGGCGTAGTCGCCTGCCCTGAACCGCACGGCGGCCACGCTTTCCTCCAGCAGCAGCCGCGCGTCGATCCAGTCCTCGCCGGTCGCGTCGTCGCCGGTCGCCGCAGCGGCCTGCTCGCACTGGGCGACGACCTCGGCGGCCGTCATGTCGCGCAGCCGACGTTGCGCGCGGCGCAGCGCCTCGGCCTTGTCGGTGCCCGACAGCAGCTCGCGGTAGAAGTGCTGCATGAGCAGGCCGGTCGAGACCTCGTCCACGGCCCACAGGCTGACCAGCACCGAGGCTGCGCCCGCGTAGATGAGCGCGCGAGTGAGGCCGATCAACTCGTCGCCGGGGTGGCGGGCGTTCGTGCCGCTCTCGCAGGCGCTGATCGTCACGAGGTCGGCGGGCAGCGACATGGTCAGGATGCGCTCGGCGGACAGGTTGCCGTCGTCGCTCCCGTCCCGGGCGAGGAAGACGCCCGAGCGGAGCGGCCGTTCGGGGTCGTAGCGGCCGTGGCAGGCCAGGTGCAGGACGCGGAGATGGCCGTCGAGGCCAGCGAGGTCCTTCTCCAGCTTGGCCACGCTTGCCTGCGCGCCCATGCGCAAGACTGCGTCGCGGCCGAACAGGCGGGTGATGGCCAGCGCCTGCTCCCGGGCGTGCACGAGGGGCATGTCGGCGCGCGGGTCGGCGTACACCAGGACGCGGCGGCTACCCGGCCGGCGCTTGGCTTGGCAGTAGCGCATGACCGACGCGCTTGGGGTATAGCAGACGGGGTTGCGGTCGATCAGGTGCCGGTCGCCAAGGAGCAGCGCGTGCAGCGGCAGGTAGTGCAGCACGTCGTGGGGCACGAACCAGATCGTGTCGCCCGGCTCGCAGTGTCGACTCAGCGGCGCGATCAGCTCGTTGAGCGGGTCGGACGGGGAGACGGCGGCCGAGCCTGACGGGTTGCGGACCACGTGGGCGTTGAGCTGGGCGCGCGTGAGGGGGATCTGCTCGACCCGCGGCTGCTCCTCCTCGTGCCGGACAACGAACAGCAGCGTGGTCTGGTCGGTGACCAGGTATTCGGCCAGGATCGTGGTCACGGGCGGCCGTCCGGTGCGAGCATCGGCCTGACATCGTCGAAAGACACGGGTTCTCCTCTTCTGAACTGGGCGTACTCGGCGCCGTCACGGCCGGTGGCGGCGATCTCGTCCCAGATACCGTTCAGCTTCTCCCGGGCGGCAAGGGCGGCGGCGAGAGCTGCCTGCGGGTCGGCGGACCCGCCGAGAAGCGCCCGGTGGCGCGCCAGCTCGGCCTGCGCCTCCTGCTCGGCGGCGATGAGCTCGTCCAGGTCCTTCCCAGCCCTGAGGAGGAGGTTCTGCCCGAGCAGTTCCAGCAGGACGCGGGAGCGGGAGCGTTCGACGAACTCGAAGGCGCGGGACAGGGGCAGAGGGGCCGTCTCAACCTCGCCGTCGCGGATCAGGAGCCAGGCGATGACCGCCGACAGGTGCTCGGTCGGGCCGCCCGCCTCGATCCGCAGGTCCTCGCCCGCCACCTGGTCGCGGATGCGTTCCTGCAGGTCGAGGGATTTGACCAGGTTCCGGTAGGCGCGGGGCGGGTCGGTCCAGTAGAGCGCCAGGCCGAGGGTGTAGCGGACCCAGCGGGCGTCCAGCGGCCGGTGCGTCTCCTCGAACAGGGCCGCCGCCCGCTCGATCTCGTCGCTCGCCCGCTCGCGATGTCCCGCCGTCCAAAACGTGAGGCCGCGGTCGGTGATGCGCTTGGCCTCGCTGTCCGGCCACTGCTCACTGCCCATGATCAGCGGGAGCGGCAGCGGGTGGACGGGCTCCAGCCCGCGCGGCACCGAACGCTGGACGAGCGTCTGCGGCAGCTCCTCGAACAGGCGGTGGTGCGTCCGAAGGCGCGGCACGTAGGTGAGGGTCAGCCCCGCGCGCAGCCGCAGCCGGTTGAGCGCCCGGTAGTCCCGCCGCCGGGGCAGCGAGGCCGCGGCCTGGGCTGACCATGCATCCGCCCGGGCGGCCTCGCCGAGCAGTGTCGCGCACGCGGCGGCGGCGAGCAGCACAGATCGGCGGACGAGCGGGAGCAGGCCGCGCTCGCAGGTCAGCGGGACGAGGTCGCGCAGCGCCTCGACGGGCGGAAGCGTCCGTACGGCGAGGTTCCCGGGCGCGCAGGCCAGCGCGTTGTTCGCCAGCTCCGCCGCCGCGAGATCGGTCAGGCCGTGGGCCTGCCACAGCGCCGCCGCCTCTCTGGCGGCGGCGGCCGCCCGCTCCCATGCCCCGGTGGTGAAGTGCACCCCGGCCCTGCTAGCGGCGCAGTGGGCGCGGGCCAGGTCGAACGCCCGCGCGGCCGGCGCCGACCGGTCGCCGTGGTGGTCTTCGGCCGCCGCCAGGAGCGCGGCGGCGTGGTCGAGCCAGTCCAGGGCGGCCCGCCCGGTACGCGGCGCGGCGGTGCCTGGATGCAGGCCCACGACAGCGCCGCTCTTGACGTCGGTGGCGAGCCGGGTGCTCTGCTCGGCGATCGTGTGGACCAGCGCAAGGTCCGGCCGCCTGCCGGGCCGGACCTTGTCCTCCAGCCAGGCCTGCCGCGCCCGGGGGAGGGAGATCAGCGTGCCGTCGAGGAACCGGTGCGCGTCGAGGTCGCGCAGGTGCCACAGGGGCAGCCGCGCGGTCCTGGCCATCTTCCAGTGGTGCACGGCCGAGACCGCCGCCAGCCAGCTCGCGAGCGTGAGCAGGCCCCGATCGGGCTGGAAGAAGCCGCCGAGCGCGAAGAACAGGAAGCCCTTGTCGGTCAGGAGCCGGGTGTATCCCGGCGGCGTGTACCTGCCGCGCGTGACGAGCGGGAGCACCTCCAGCAGCCCAAGCAGCGCGGCGGGCAGGAACAGGTGGCCGGCGAGCCAGGGGAGCGCGTGCCAGGCCGCGCTCAGCCATTCGGCCGTGAGCGCGACCAGCACCAGACCCTGAACGGCGACCGTGGCCTCCACCTGCAACGTGCGGGCCCGCTGGAACCGGGTGAGGATCCGGGTCACGCGGTAGTACCACAGGAACAGCGCCGTGACGGCGAACCCCGTGGCGACCTGCTGCGCCGGGTCCACGGAAGAGCCGCGCATCGCGGCGAACACCGCCTGGCCCGCGGGCGTCAGGGCGACCATGAGATAGCCCGCGTGGACGAGCCGGACCGGCGGCAGCGCGCCGAGAGCGGTGGCGTTCACCGGGGGGCCAGCACGCGGCGGATCTCGTCGAAGGAGCGCGGATCGCCCCGGCGCAGCTGGGCGTATTCGGCGCCCCGCTCGTCGACGGCCGCCAGGCGCTCCAGCACGTCTCTCAGTTCCGCGCGCGCCGCCCTGAGCTGGATGATTGTCTCCTCTCCCGTGGTGGTCGGGCCGATCGCGGCCTGGCAGGCGGCCAGCCTGCGCCTGGCCGCCTTCTCGGCGCGCATGAGCCGGGCGTGCTTAGGCCCGGTGCGCGGCGGCAGGTTCTGGCCGAGAAGTTCGAGCATGGTCCTGGAGCGGCTGCGCTCGACCAGCTCGAAGGCTGCGGCGTTCCCGCGTGACGGCCAGCTATTGACGTCCTCGCCGGGGGCGCTCTCGACCAGCAGCCGCACGATCGCGGCGTACAGGCCCTCAAAGGAGCCGCCCGCCGTCATCCGCAGCCGCGTGTCCAGGACCTGGTCACGCAGCAACTCCTGCAGGTCGAGCGCCTCCATCAGGTTGCGGTGGGCACGGGCCGGCGCCGGCTCGTACTGGGCCCTGCCGAGCTGTAGCAGCACCCAGTACGCGTAAGCCGTCTGTCCGGTGTCCTTCAGCAGCCCGGCAGCCTGGCGCAGGGTGTCCTCGGCCGCGTCCCGGCGGCCCGCCCGCCACAGGTTCATCCCCCTGACGATGAGGGTCTTGGCCCGGCTCTCCGGCCAGGAGCGCGTCTCCAGGAAGAGGACCTTGGTGGGGCCGAAGGCGTCGGGCCTGATCGCCGTGCTCGTGTTGAGGATCATGGCCAGGTCCAGTTGCCGCTGCGCGGGCATCAGCGTCGGGCGCTGACCGGCCGCCACTCTCTCCCGGATGTGCGTGCGCATGTCGGCGCGGCGCACCGGGATCCGGCGGCCGGCGGCGGCCAGCTCTGCGGCCCTGGCGGCGTGGCCCAGGGCAGCGTGGCATACCGAGGCGGCCAGCATGGCGTGGCGGCGGTTCAGAGGCGTCAGCTCCGGATCGGCGATCAGGCGGTCCAGCTCGATGACGGCGTCCTCGGCGTTCATGACTGGCATCGCCTGCCCGTCTCCTTGACGACCCACCAAGAACACGAGGTGGTTGGCGCGCAGGTTGTGCAGCCCATGCCGGGTCCACAGGTCGTGCGCGCGCCGCCAGGACACCATGGCCTCCTCCTGGCGGCCCATCACGAATCGGATTTCGGCCCTGGCCACCGCCGCATGGGCTTCGGCCAGGTCGAACGCCCGCACGGCGGCCGGCTGCTCAACGGCCGGGCCGAGGGCCCGCCGCGCCTCCTCCAGAAGGTCACTGGCCGCGTCGATCCATTCCAGCGCAGTCTCCCCTGGCCGGGACGCGCTGGCGTCGAGGCCCACCAGCCTCAGGATGAGGTTCTCCGTGCGCACCACCGACCGCTGGGCCTGGTCCAGCAGCGTGTGCACCAAGGACAGGTCCGGCCTGCCCCGGTGCAGCACCGAGTCCGCCAACCAGGCGCCCCGCATCTGCTCGCGGTGCTCCGGCGGGGCGTCGATGAGGACGTGCGCGTCGTTGACGCGGGCGGGCCAGTACGGTAACCGCGACTGGCGGGCCATCCCCCACGACAGTGTCAGCCCCAGCAGGGCCAGCCAGCCGGCCAGCCGGAGCAGCCCGGGATCCGGGTGGAACAGCCCCGCGGTCCAGAACAGAAAATGGCCCTTGTCGAACAGCAGCCGCAGCGGCCCGGCCAGCAGGCTGAGCACGAACCCGTGCTGGTTGGCGAAGGCCAAGGGGGAGATGACCAGCAGCAGGACGGCGATCGCCAGAGCCATCCAGAACTCCCCGCCCGCCAGGCCGGGAACGGCACGCCATAGCTCCACCAGCCACCCGCCCGCGAGCGCGGCGGCGAGGACGCCGAGCCAGGTGATGGCGAGCTCCCACGCCAGCCTGCGCAGGGCCAGGTAGCGGTTGAGCTCGCGGTAGGCGCTGTACTGCAAGGCGTAGGAGCAGGAGACGCCGGCGGCCACCGCGATCAGCAGCACGGGCGACGAAGTACCGGAGTACGCGGCGAAGGCCGCCGCGAGCAGCGGCATCGCCGCGGTGACTTGGTAGGCCAGGTGGGTCGCCCGTACGTGTGGCTCGACTGGGATCATCGGCCGTCGCCTCCTCGTTCCCGCAGTGCCGCCTCCGCCTGGCTAGTCAGCACGGCCAGCGCCATGCATTGCCGCCGGTCCGGGTCCGGCAGCCCCGCGTCGGCCGCGAGGGCGGCGCGAACCACCCGGGTGCCGGCCTCGGCGCGGGACGCTGTCGCCAGCGCCGGCCGCGCCGCATCCGCGTCTCCCCTTGCCAGCGCTGTGGCGGCGTCGGCGATCAGGGCCAGCTTCCGGACGGCGGGTGGGAGGTTCCGCGTCTGCCGGAGCCGGGCGTGCTCGCGGTGCGCGTCGGCGGGCCTGGCCAGGGGCAGTGCGAGCAGATAGACCATGACGAGGCGGGCGACGAGTTCGTGGACCGGAGCGCCGATACGCCGGTAGCGCAGCGCCGCGTCGCGCCACTGGTCGAGAGCGGCCGCCGTCTCCCCAGCCAGGTGCAGCACGATCGCCCTGTTCCAGGACAGCTCGGCCCGCGCCTCCGCCGCGCCCCGCTCCAGAGCCGCCAGATGCGCCGGCGGGCAGCGTGGCACGACCTCGGCCTCGACCAGGTCGAGCGCCCGCGCGGTGAGGTCGGTCCACCGTAAGGCGGCTATCCCGGTCAGCGGCCGCTTCAGCTCGGGCGCGCCGCCGGTGACGGGCGCCTGCCCGGGGACCATCCATCCTTGTACGGACAGGGTCGCCAGGCCGCCCAGAGTGCGCGCCAGCGAGAAGTCGGGACGGGCCGGACGACTCAAGAACGCGTCGTGCAGCCAGCCGCCGAGAAGCGCCTCCCGGTCGTCGTCCCGAAGGAAGGATGCAGCGTTGCGGACACGCTGGTGGTCCCAGTAGTGGCGGTTGCGGCCTACGAACAAGCCAGCGGCCTCCGCGGCAGCCAGCACAGCAGCGGCCAGGGCAAGCCCGGGCAGCGGATGGAGCAAGGCGAGGCAGACTGCCGCGAGTCCGCCGTGGAATGGCGTCCGCGCCACTTGCAGCAGTTGGGCCCATCGCGGCAGCCCGCTCACCGCGTTACGGCTCTTCACTGCCTCCAGCGTCGCCCACAGTCCGGTCGCGACTCCCGCCAGCAATGCCCCGCCGACAGGTCCGGTCAGGAACGGGACGCTTGCCCACCGCGCAGCTACCCAGGCCGCGGCGGGGCTGGCCGCGACCGCGAATAAGGTGACCGCGCCGAGCACTCCGCCGATGCGGGTGAGCAGGCGGAACTTGCGGTTCGCGATCGCCCGCATGTTCCAGCCGCTCAGGGTGAGCTCGGCCGCCACCACCAGCGCGCCGGTCCACCGGGCGACCACGTCGGCCGTTCCGAGGCCCGGAGCCGGGAGCAGCGCCGCCGCCGAAACCGGCACGACGGCCGTCCCGGCCTGCAGGCCGCGCCAGAACCATTCCGCGGGCATGCTCCCCCTGATGACGGTCCCCTGCTTGTCCAGCAGGAGGAGCAACCAGGGGTAGCCCCGCCAGTACTGCGGCCCGATGTGCACCAGCCTGAGCAGGTAGCCGACGGTGATCGGCAGTGCCCAGACCGCCGTCACGACGGAGTCCGGCAGCCACAGCACCTGGCACAGGGCCGCTCCAAGGGCGATCTGCGGCATCCCGGCTGCGCCCAGCGCGAGACCGGCACAGATCACTGCCGCGACACCCGCGCTTCCCACACCCACCAGGGCACCGACCGGCTTGTCGATCGCGAACGTGAGACAGGTCCACACCAGGGCGGCCAGCGCCACGAGATGCAGCCGCAGCGCGGCGAGCGGCGGTAACGCGATCTCTAGCACGATGTTCTGCTCGGATCTGCGCCTGGCCTGCTCTCTCATCCGGATCACCGAGCAGACAAGGGCGATGCCGATGAGGAGGACCGACAACCAGGGAACGGGCACGGGGCCTCCTCGGTCTGCCGGCGACCTCACCCATTCGTAGGAACGATCCAGAATAACGACGCCAGGATTGTGGAGGCAATGCCCAGGATTCCGGTAGCGATCATGCGTAAAACGACGGATATGTCCGTTAGTTGCCCACTTGTCAGGCGATGCTTATCGGGAAACGCTTACCTGCATATCCGTCGAATTTTCGCCTGACCCAGCCAGCCTCACCCAATCCCAACGACGAAAGGGGCATCAACTCTCGAACCGCCCTCTGAGTCCACCGACCTCACCCCGCCGTGGATCGAAGTCGAGCACCCGCTCGAGTCCCTCAGAGGGCTGGCCGAGGAGATCAGGGCCTGGCGCTGACAAACGCTGCTACTACTCACCAGCAAAATCAGAGCTGAGCTCTGCCAACTTGGCCTACGTGAAAGAAGTGATCATCATCCTCTGACCTGCCGGAAGGGTCCGACAACCCTAGATAACCATCGGGCCGGGCGTTCAACACCGAGAAGACGTACGCGGGCCGGATCGCCTTGTACTTGTCCTACTGCCGAGGTCTGGGCTGGACTGGTCGAGCCCGAGCCTTCCGCAGCTGATGGCGATGATGCGCTGGCTGGTGGACGAGCCGATGCCGTCGCGATCACGCAAACCGAGCGCTGCGGTGCGCTATCGCAGCGAGGGCACCGCGAACGCGATCATGGAGACCGTCAACTTGGCCTACGTGAAAGAAGAGATCATCATCCTCTGACCTGCTGGAAGGGTCCAACAACCCTAGATAACCATCGCCGCCGTCCCATCACCGCGTGCTCGCCGGCGCACGTGGCCGAGCTGCAGGTGCAGGATCGCCGACTCACTGTGCGTGGTGAGGCAGAGTGGGTCTGCTGCCGTTGCACGGCGTCATGTGAGCCACACCTCCCGGCCGCCGGGTGTCACGGTCATGCGGTATTGGCCGGGGCCAGGCCGCCCGGCACGCAACCACTGCATCTTCGCGCTTACGGGTCCTTGATCCACTCGGCCGCAGCCAGCCGACTTGTCTTACGTGGCTTAGCGACCAAGTGGCTGACCAGCTAGTTCGCTTGGGTTTCCCGGATATGGCGATCCTGCGAACGACGAGCTCGACACATGGGGGCGTCACTCAGCGTGGACGTGGAGCGCACCATCGACACCTATGCTTCGCGTGTGCAGCGTTCGCATCGGCGGCTGCGCTCAGCCGTGCTGGGGCTGGTCGTTCACCTTGATCAATGCTCCGTGTGCGCCGCGCGTGTAGCGGCGGGCCTCGTTCTTTGCCATCTTGGCTTCGACGGCCGCGTCGAGGTCGATGCCGGACATCTCTGCGATGCTGGTCAGGAAAATCAGAACGTCGGCGAGTTCCTCGCCAAGAGTCTCAGGGTGCTTGCGGGCCGCCTCGAAGGCTTCGGACAACTCACCGTGGGCGAGGGCGAACTCCAGGGGCATGTCGGTGGTGTTGAACCCCTTGGCCAGCTTGTTCTCCCAGGCCCGCTTCTGGACGTCTCGGAGGTGCACCCGATTCTCCTGTGGCCGTGGAGCCTCATGCGCTCCCTGAGGACGGCGGACGGCTGTGAGCCTATCGGCCATCGTTTCGCGGGTCAGGCGAACGGCTTGTCTTATACCTCGCGTCAGGCCGCTTGTTCGTTGTCCACGGTGAGGACTTCCGTATATCGGGCCAGGTCAGAGAACACCGCGAAATATCGGGCGATGAGCACGCGAAGCTCGTCGAGGGTGGGTGCCGTCCCGTCGCGAGCGAGAAGACGGGTATGGATCTGTTCCGGCTTGGCGGTCAGGTGGATGAGGACACCTCGGCGGGTGGCCACCATGCCCAGCAACTCGGCAGTCTGCGACGAGGTAAGGCGGCAACGGCCGTGCAGCAGCGGGCCGTAGACCAGTTCGCTGATGAAACTGCGATCCAGAACCAGGCGCCCGGCCAGGGCCAGGATGGCCTGGTGGCGCTGGAAAAGATCCATTCCCTCGGGAGTGCGATCGGCATGCACCCGCTGAAAGCCATATCCGGTGGCGAGCGCCACGGCGTAGGTCGTCTTGCCCACCCCGTCGCAGCCCTCCAGGACGATTACCTCATAGCGGTCGGCCCACATCGCGAGGTCGGCTGCCATCAGACCTCCAGGTGCTTGGCGAGTTCGTCAAGATCGCTGAAGGTGCTGGTCAGGCCATACTGGATCATGAGGTTGCGGTAGTTGGGCTCGCGGCCATGAGCGAACGTCCACCAGCAGCCGGGCTCGGGGGCGAAGACGGGACGGCCGGTGGCCGCGCACGCCCCGATGACCAACGCCGCGCCGGGAGGTGTTTCAGGCCCGCGGATGTCCACCACGGCCAGGCTCGCATGTGCCAGGGCAGTCCAATCTTCAATGGCCATCAGGGTCGGATCCGCCGCAGCGTTGGTGAACCGCCCGGCGCGGTGGGTGGCGAAGCCGTGGGCGCGGAGACCGTCACAGACCCGAGCCGTCCAGCCGTCACCTCCGTACGGGGACGGCTCCAGATAGGCCAACCGCTGGCCGTTGATGCTGGGATGCGGCATGGCCGGACTGGGCGTGAGCCAGCCTGTCAGAGCGTCGACTACCTCGGTTGCCGCTCGTGCGATGGCGTGAAGGTTCTGGGCGAGGAAGCGCTCGAATCGACCATCCTCGCCGCCTGGGGGACCGAGTTGGGGCACGGAGATGACTCGGCTCACCACGTGCTGGAGGAGCGGGTCAGGGAACGGCAAACGTAGCGCGGTGTCCGCGGTGGGGCCGTAGACCTGGAAGTCGGTGGTGACAGCGAGGACGGGAACGCCTCGACCGGCGGCGTAACCGATCTCCATGCAGACGCCATCGTCGAGGCTCGGCCCGTGCAAGATGGCGACCATGGCGTCGATCCGGGCCAGGCGCTCGCTGTCCAGCTCGAACAGGCGTCGGCCCTTGCAGGGGTGGTCGAGGTTCTCCTCGTCGGTGTCGCAGAAGGGAAGGAACACGGCCTCTGGCCCGAAGCGGCGGGCGAGGTGGCGCGCGACGTAGGCAGCCAACGCGCGGTCATGGGCGGCGAACAGACGGTGGGCCACGTAATAGAGCACCACAGTGGAGCCTCCCTGCGATTACGGGGGTTCGTAAGGCAGACCTGGGTCACGAGCCTGGTGGGTGGCCGCAGTCACGGCCGACGCCAGCGCTTCCTGTTCCGCAGCGCCCTGGAGGACTTTGGCGAGGAAGGTGCCGGCGAGGGTGTCTCCGGCGCCGGTCACCTCCGCCACTGGACCGCCTTGCGGTGATTCGGTGCTGATCGCGCGACCGTGGCGCATCAGAATTACCGTGCCGGGCCCGTCGGAGACGACCACGGTGGCCAGCTCGTTCACCGCGACTAGGCCGTCCAGGAGCCGGTATTCGGCCGCGTTGACGAACACCACCTCGGCGTGCGGCAAGCCCGCCTTGGCTGCGCTGATCTGCTCGGTGGCGGAGGCAACGTGGAAGTCCAGGCTGAACGCATGCCCCGCCATCACCAGCCGCTCCAGGACCTGTCCAACGTTCAAGGGACGGCGGCAGCACACGTGCCAGTGGTCGCAGTCTGATCGGTTCAGTACGGCCAGCGCGTGAGCTGTGAGGGCTGCGGCCGAGCCGTATGCGGCGGTCAGTCCGACGACCTCGCCATCCGTGTCGTAGGCGATGTCGAACCGGCAGGATGCGTCTGCAACGCTGGCCACATGGGACAGGTCGAGCCTCTCGGGCCAAGGGCGAACATATAGACGTTGCAGATCAGCGCCGATGACCGCGACGGGGCGGACGGTCGTCCCCGCTCGGGCGGCAGCCAGGGCGACGTATAACGCAGCCCCGCCCACCAGGGTGTACGTGCGGCCATCGGAGTACCGGGTGGTGTCGATCGAGATGTTGCCGATCACGCCGAGACAGGGCACCTGGCTACCTCCGTCGCCGGCGGGGTGAATGGTCGCAATCGAGGACGGCCGAGCAGACGGGCCTGTTGGCGCACACTCTCGGGCTGGCCGGAGGGTTGAGGAACAGGCGCTTGAAGTAGATCAGGACCAGGTGCAGCCACCACCTGGGCGTTACCTGGTCGGGAATCGTGACCCGGTATCCGCGTGCGGTGACGAGATCCCGGTAGCGGGAGGCATCGGCGGCAGCACAAGCCTCCAGCAGGAGCCGCATCCGCTCGTGGGCGAACGTCCCACCGCCCACCTGGATGCCGAGAAGCGGAGCGAGCTTGCCGACCATGCCGGAATCCACCGGGATGATGCCGCAGTGGTAGCCACGGGCGTAGAGGGCGGCGCACTGGGCGACCTTGTAGGAGGCGCCGTTCACCTCGGCGACGAAATCCTCGATGAACTCGCCAACCGGCATGGCGAGCGGGCGCCGGCCGCGAACCTCCGAGGCGGCGACGAAGGTCTCCAGCGAGCGCAGGTAACGGACGCGGGCGTCCACCAAGCCGAGCGGGCGAACGAGCTCGACGACCTCGGAGTCCTGGAAGCCGATGAGGGCGTCCCAGCCATAGGCATCGGCCTTCTTCACCACCTCGGCGTAGACGTCCACCATGGCGTAGGACACCCGGGTGCTCCATCCAGCCACGAGCATCCGTATCCGCCAGTCGTCCACGTGCAGGGGCCACCACTGGTTGTTGTCGTGGTTGGCCTCGACCGCCGCCTTCACCTCCTCCTGCGCGCTGACGACCGAAACCAGGCCGTAAAGGCGGGGGGCGAGTTCGGATATCTCATCAGTGAGGTTCACGGGCGCTCCCGAGGGCGTGCAGGGCGATGGCGGCGTTCGAGGAGGTCACGAGCCGTCCCACCCGACACCGCAGCATCTTGATGGCGGCCCGGGTGGGCCAGCCCGTACAGGACAGTACAATCGCGTCCGCTTGCCGTACTGCCTCCTTTCCCAACTGACTCACGAGCGCAGCCTGTTGATTGAGAGTGACTTCGGCGTACCCATCGGCCAGGCCGAGGCTCGCCGAGCCCGTGACAAGGACGCCCCGCTCGGCGAACTGGATGACCTCGACCTCCGTGACCTCGCTCGGGTACGGCGTCACCAACGCGATCCTCCGCGCGCCGCACTCCCGGAGCTGCGCCACGATCGCCTCGAACGCACTGACCACGCGCACCCGCGAACCGGCCGTGACTTCGGCCAGGCGGCCGAGCTGGGTGAAGGCCGCCGACGTGCACGCCAGGTAGACCCGGTCGAGCGATAGCCGGGAAAGCTGGTAGAGCGCCCCTGGGACGGCTTCGATCAGCCCGGACAGGAAATCCTCATCCAGCGCCGTACCGCCGTGCGCGGGCACCAGACGGGCATAGTGCCACACCGTCCGCCCGCGGCCCCACTCCGGCAGCTCGGCCTCGACGACCGCGTTGGCCCAGGGCACCAGCACCCCAACGTGCGACACGGAAGGCTGCGGAGAGGCGCGGCGGCGGTCAGAGGCCTGTTGGAGCGTCATCCCGTTCTCCGTAGATGTAGCGGGGCGCATGGGCGGTGACGGTCATGTCGGCGACCTCATACAGCGGGCGCACGGCGTCACGTTCCACGACCTGGATAGGGTAGGAGCCGAGGCGCCGATGCCAGGTGCCCCGGGTGGTGACGAAGAAGGAGTGCAGGCCGGGGATCTTGCGGCCCCTGGGATAGACCCGCTGCTTCATCGGCTGGTCGAAGACGTGGTCGATGTCGGCCTTCCAGCTCGTGAAGTGCTCGGCCGAAGGCAGCGCCTCCTGCTCCTGTATCGCGGCCAGTGGCGTGCCGGGGTAGGCACGGGCCTGCCGGACGTTGATGCGGTGGCACAGCAGCCCGGCATCCAGGATGCGCACCAGGCCCGCGAGGTTCTCATAGTGGGTGCGGTGCGTCTCGCCTGGTAGGCCGTAGATCAGGTTGAGGCCGGGCAGCAGGATGCTCAGCCCGCCGGAACCGACGTGAGCGCCCGCCTGGTTCACGTGCTCGACGGCCCGGAGGAGGATGTCGGGCGTGCAGGTGAGGGTGTTGCGCTTGATGACCTCCAGGTCGAAGGACTCGATGCCCATCGGCGCGCAGTTGCCCTCGGTGCAGTATGCGGCGACCAGGCGGGCGATCTTCGCCCCTGCCGGTGAGGCGACGGCGAGCGGGTCGGCGTTGTCGATGTGCAGTGTCACCAGGTCGGGGGCAGCGGCCTCCCGGATGCCGGCCAGCAGCTTCTCGATGGCTCCGGCGTCGCGGTTCAGGTAGGAGAAGAAGCAGGTCTGCTGCCCGAGCCTGAAGTGTCGTACCCCGGCGGCGTGCAGGATGGCCACCTCGGCCAGGACGTCCTCGACCGGCCGGAAGTCCACGACCGGGGCTTTGACGGGCTCGTTGCAGAAGTCGCAGAAGCGGCGCCGGGTACAACCCCGATACAGCTCGATCTCGGCGACCGGCGTCCAGCACAACTGGTCGACCAGGTCTCGGTAGTCGACGCGGTCGGCGGCCAGTCGCTCGTACGGGGCTGCCTGCCGGGTCCCGGCGGTGATGTCGGCCGAGGTGAGTGTGTGCGTGTGGACGGCGTCGAACAGCCCGCCGTAGGCGGCCGGGTCGGCCAGCGCGTAGGTGGCCAGCGGACCGAGCAGGACGCGACGGCCGCGCGTGCAGGCCAGGGCTCGTGCGATCTCTTCGACCGAGCCGTTTTGTGCCTGCAGATGCACCGAAGGCACGGCATCCCCGGCGATCACCACAGTGAGGGCGGCGTCGCCGAGCAGGCGCAGCGCATCCTCCCGGTTGACTGTGGCCGAGTAGGTCAGCCGGTCTGACAGCGGAGGCCGCTCATACGGCTGGCCGCCGTTCAGGCACCAGCGGACGTCATCGATGGTGAGGTAGGCGATGCGGGCGCGCGGTTGCGCCGTGCGCAGCGCACCGTAGGCGGCTCGGGCGTAGGTGGACAGGTACGGCGGAACCCCCAGGCCGGAGGGTTCGACGGTGTAGCAGTCCAAGATCAGCAGGGTGGTGCGCGATGTCGTGCTCATGTGCACTCCAATCGTCAACGTGCCCTTGTGGGGGCTCGACTGCTCTTGGTTCTCGCTCACTGGTAGGTCTTCCCAGTGCGCCCGCGGTCGGCTCCATCCGGGACACTCTGGATGTGTCGCGAGCCACTTCCCCAGCAGCCGCGGGGCGCGGGGCAGGCATCGGTAAGAGCCGGGCCGCCTGCTACTTACGCCGGTACAGCTCGGCGAACGAACCTGTGCAGGGAAATCGGGTTGCTGCATGAAAGAAGGGCGAGGAGAAAATTCAGGCAAGAAGCGAGGGGTTCGCCACCCACGGCTGAGGAATGGTTCTCGGGGCGCTCGTGCATCAGCCCGTATCCATCTCGTTCACGTACGGATCGGGCTCCAGCGGCTCCTCGCGGGTGACGTGCTCGCGGCGATGCTCGATCACCAGGGCGACGTACGTCCGGACGGCGCTGCGGTGAGTGCGGCCTCGGCCGGTCTCCTCGTAGCCGCCGTTCTCCGCCTGACGCAGCACGAAGAACTGGCCGCCCTCGGACGCGAGCTCGTACCGGCCGCAGCACGAGGTGTGCCGGACCCGGAGAATTCCGCCGGAGGGGGCATACGGTGTCCATACGAACGTGTCGCCCGTCTGCGTGTTAGGTCGTCGCGAGCGGCTGACTCGCTGGTTCATCTGCTGTCTCCCCGCTCGATTCGGGTGGCGCCGGCGATCGAGCGGTAACTGGTGAACATGCTTCTTCTGCGGGCGCTGGGCTGCGGTTGGCAAACAGATAGCCGCGGCGAGCGCGGCCATGAGGAAGGCGTCCATCGGTGGCGATCTTCGGTTGGTTGCCGCTGGTGGAGCTCGCAGCCCACGCTGGACAGGGGCTCCGGCGTGGGCTGCGAGTGGTGGGCGGCACGGGCCAGGAGCGAATGGATTCCGATGGTTGGATAAGCCCGCGCCGTAGTGCGCGGCCGACAAGGGGAACATCCCCATCGGCGAGTCGGGCCGCGCCAAGACGTGGCGTAGCTTCCCCGCCTGCGCGCGGGGCTGCCTGCCCTGCCACGTCTCGCTTGTTCACCCGAACACTTCCTGCAGGAAGCCGGGGGGTACGTGGACGAGTGTGGGCGGGTTCGCCAAAACGGTCTCGGCCATCGCGAGCGACAGCTCCTGGTCGACGTCGAGAACGGCCCGCCACAGCTCGCGAAGGCTGCGACCCTCTACCGGGGTGTTGATGTGCACGGCGTAGGCCGGGGCCGCTCGGAACTTGCAGCCCCAGGGATCCCACATCACCTGCCAGCGGCTGCCCCACGACTTCTGCAACTGCGCGGCCAGGACCTTGGCCTTCTCGTCGCTCAACACCTCTTTGGCGCGATCCTCGCCGCCCAACCCGGCGTCGTACGCCCGGTGCGCCGCCGGGTCGTCGCAGCGGCGGCGTGGCCTGCGGCGGCTTGAGCCCGCCGGGCTGGCCGCCGTGGGCTTGTTGCCGGGGATGGGGCTGGCAGGTACGTCGGTCGTCATGGGGAAGCCTCAAGCAGAAGTCAGGGGGGGCGGAAGTTGATTCGGGGCGTTCGAGCTGGGCGGTTCGCCGTCGCTGCGGAGCGATACGACGGGCGGCGTGGAGGGCGGGCATTGTTCGCCTTCGCTGGCGGGCCATGCGAGCGCCTGCCACACCACGCCTGAGTCGTGATCCTCGGCCGCGGTGGTCATCGCGGTTATGAGGAACAGGCGCGCGGCAGCGTCGTACCGCGCGGTGGGCAGGTTGAGCGTGCCGCTTGCCTGCCATGTTTTCCCCCGGTCGATGGACACGAGGAGGGTGAGCCAGGTCGACGCGCCGGGGAGCACCGGGACGCCGGCGGGGCGGGCGCGGAGCTGGTGAAGATCCGCGTCAAGAGCCTGCATCGTGTGCCGCTCCTCACATGCGGTGAAGGGTCCCCTCCACCTTGGAGCGGCGTCGAGCGCTTGGGAACGCCATTCAGTAGGGCACTCAAGGGCAGATTGGGGGCAGATTCACCGGGCCTGCCGATGCCCTGTTGTGCGACGATGCCCGCGAGGAGGTGCGCCATGGCGGAACCCAACGTGCTGCTGCAGCGAGCGCGCGAGCGGGTACCGTCGCCGTCAGCGCCCGGGGAGTCCGCGTCACGGCAGGACCTCGCGGACCTGGTCAACGCCTGGATCCTGAACGAGAAGAAGCGCGAGGGCGGCCTGACGGCCAACTACATCGGCAAGCTCGAACGCGGCCTCGTGCGCTGGCCCAACGCCGACTACCGGGAGGCGCTGCGCACCATTTGCGGGGCAGATGAGGACAAGGACCTCGGATTTGCCCGCCCACGGCGCCGCAAACCGGCCGCTACCGTGGCAGATGTGGATCGTAAGCAGTTCATCCGCACCGCGATGGGGGTCGCCGCGGCGGTCCCCCTCGCCGAGCTCGCCATGCCTGGCCAGACCATCAGCCCGCCCGCCGCCGTCCACGCCTCCGACATCGCCGAACTACGCAACATCGCCAACGTCTTCACCACGTGGGATCACACCTACGGCGGGTGCCTGGTCCGGGAGGCGGTCAACGGGCAACTGCGTTTCGCGGTCAGCCTGCTCAAGCAAGCCCGGTGCCCGACCAAGCTGCACGATCCGCTGTACTCCGCAGTCGGGTGGCTCGCGCACGCGGCCGCGTTCATGGCGTTCGACGCCTACGCCCACGACGACGCCCGAAAGATGTTCGCCCTCGCGCTCACCTGCGCCGAGGAGGCGAACGACTGGCACCTGCGGGCCAAGGTGCTCTCCAGCATGGCACGGCAAGCCATCTGGGTCGGAGACGCCGACAACGGGCTCACGCTCGTGGAATTCGCTCTCGTGCGAGCCGACCGGCTCACCGCCGGCGAGCGGGCCATGCTCCGGTCCGCCCAGGCGCGCGCGTTCGCCAAACTCGGCCGCGTGCCGGAGACCTGGGACGCCGTCAACGAGGCCGACAAGGAGTTCAACCGCATCCACCCCAGCGAGGAGAAACCGTGGATGCGGTACTACGACGCCGCCCAGCACCAGGGGGACACCGGGCACGCAGTGTTCGACCTGGCGATCGACGGCCGGTCCCTGGGCAAGGTGATCGACGGAAAGGTCATCGACGAAGCGGTCAACGCCAAATACGTCTCAGAGGCATCCACCAGGCTGGCGGCCGCGGTGGAAGGGCACACCGCCGCCTACGTGCGGTCCCGAGCGATCAGCGGCATCAAGCTCGCCTCCCTCACCATGGCGGCCGGCGACCCCGAAGAGGCCGCCGCCATCGGCCGGCGCGCGGTCACTGACGCTGGCACCGTCCGGTCCCGCCGCGCCCAGGACGACATGCGGGAGCTCTCCCGATTCGCCCGCCCCCACGCTCAGCAGACCTCGGTGGCCGAACTGCGGCACCGCATCCGGGCGGCGGTCCAGGGATGATGCAGACGTCCAACAGCGAGGCGGCGGCGCGGTCGGTGCTCGGCGCGGCCAGCCGCCGCGCCGGGCTCGATCCTGCCGGGGCCGAGTTGGTCCGGCTCAGCGAGAACGCCCTCTTCCGGCTCCCGGGTGGGATCATCGCCCGCGTCGCACGCGCCGGCCAGGCCGCTGCGGCGCTGCGGGAAGTGGCGGTGGCCAGGTGGTTGGAGGCGAACGACGTGCCCGCCGTGAAGGTATGGCCCGGCGTTGACCAGCCCATCGAGGTGGACGGGCGTGCGGTCACGTGGTGGCGGGAGCTGCCTGCCCACCGGCACGGAACGGCGCTGCAGGTGGCAACCGCGTTGCGCCGCCTGCACGACCTTCGGCCACCGACCGCGTTCGACATCGGCCGCCTCGACCCGTTCGTGCGGCTCGCCGAACGCATCGCCCGGGCGGCGATGCTCGACGAGGCGGCTAGGGCGTGGATGCGCGGCCACCTGGCCGAGCTGCAAGCCCGGTACGCGGAGCTGCCTCCGGGCCTGCCCGAGAGCGTCGTGCACGGCGACGCGTGGATCGGCAACGTGGTCTCCACCGACGACGGCCAGGTGGTGCTGCTCGACTTGGAGCGCTGCTCGATCGGGCCGCCGGAGTGGGACCTGACCTCCACGGCCGTGAAGGCGTTCAGCATTGCTGGCATCACAGCCGAGGACTACGGCACCTTCGTCAAGGCGTACGGGAACGACGTCACCGCATGGGCCGGGTTCGAGACGTTGCGGGACATCCGCGAGTTTCGGATGACGTGCATGGCCGCCCAGGTCGCAGCCGAGAATCCCGCGCGGCGCGACGAGATGGAACTGAGGCTGGCGTGTCTGCGCGGCCAGCGGGGGCCGCGCCCGTGGCGTTGGACGCCCGTGCCCTGACCTGCCTGTCTGATCAACTCTCGGCAACGATCCGCGACACGCCGGTGAACACAGGTCATCTTCGCATGCACACCCTGCCCGGATGATCTGGGGGTTGAGGAACGGGTGGACAGCCGGACCTGCCGCCAGTGCCTTGGAGGGCAGTCAGACCTCCTCAAACCGCCCACCACGGTGTTACCGTCCAACGATGAACAATCAGCCCAGGGTCAACATGCGCACCGTCGAGAGCGACGAGTTACCGGCGTGCTCGCGCTGTGGGCAACGCGTGACCATGCTGGTGGACATGAGCCGGTGGGGGCGCGGCCTGGCTGAGCTGTGCCGTACCTGTGATCAGAATCGTCCGGCCCGGGCCGCCTGGCTGAACCTTCTCGCCTCCGGCAAGCTGGCCGACGCCGACCAGCTCACCGAGGCGGACATGGATCAGGCCAAACAACTGTGGGCGGCGTGCCTGATCGACGTGCTGAGCGCCGGCCCGCTTGGGTTGCCGCTGCAGGGGCCACCATCCGGAAAGGACGCAGGTCTGTGACCCGCGCCAGGGACAGATCCTGTTGAGCAGCACGCGCGGCAAACAACTCCGGATGATCGTCTTCGGTTCCGGCCGACGACCGCCTCACCCTCGAACCCGTTCCCGCCGCGCCGCGCGAGGGCGGCTTGTGGTGGACCTACCGGCTCTGCGACGCGGCACGCTTGGACCATCCCGGCGTACCCGCCCACCCACTGCGGCGGCATATGCGTCACGGGCCGACGACCGGCCGGCCCGAAGAACCCACCGCCCTGGCCGACGCCGGATGGTGCGCCGACCAGCAAGCTGCGACGCCGCTCTGGCGGCAGGCCAAATGTGCCGGGCGCTTGTCGCCAGCTCGCGCAGGCCACCCGCAGCGCCGTCCGGGTGCCGGCGCAGGAAGGAGCCGAGCTCGACGGCAGCCCAGCCGAGCAGCACCAGGCCCAGCACGACTTCCGCGGCGCAGACCGCTGCCAGGGCGAAGACGATGACGGTGATCACTGCGATGGCTCCGCGAGCCGCCTGCCAGGCGTTATCGATGGGTTCACTGGCCTGAGCCTAGATTCGTCCCGGCCCCGGTCCGGCCGTTCCACGCCGACCAGAGCGGATCTTTGCCCGGCACGCCAAGGTCCTTTGCCTGGTGCGAGTTTACTCGACGATGGGTTGCGGGAGCCAGGGGCCGGGGGGAGCGACCTCCGGCTCCCGCAGGTCAGGCCAGCATCGCCGCGGCCGCTTCGGCCTCGACGGGAACGGGACGCAGGATCTGGTCCACGCCAGTGCGGTGCAAGATCTGAGCGCATCTGCCCTGCGCCCCGGCCAGCACCAGCAGGGCTCCAAGCTGTCGCGCTCGCCGATACGCGCCGACCAGCGCGGCCACGCCGTCGAAGTCGCAGAACGCCACCCGCGACAGGTCCACCACGACCACGTCAGGCCGGTCGGCCAGGACGCGTCCCATCTGGTCGAAGAATCCGTCGACCGTTGCTGCCTGCAGCTCGCCCTGCAGGCCGATCACCGGGCACACGTCCGAGTACCACATTCCGATTGCCAGTCCGTCCTGGCTTTGGCCGCGGTCCTCCATCGGAATCACCTCACGTGACCCACACTGCCCGGATTCGCGTCGATCATGTGATTGCCGGGGGCCCAAACCGCCGGTTGGGCCGCAGGACATGGGAGCGCGGGCGTCCGTCGTCAGCTCAGTCAGACGCCCGCGCCTGTCACGGGTTCGGCTCCCCCCGAATCCGAACCCGCCCCCACCCCTTACATACCTGTATTCGTCCGATCACAATCAGCGAATCGCCGCGGGGACGACATGGGCGCCCAACGCGTGAGCGAAGGTCCAGTCGCCCATGCCGCCCCGCACGAGACTGACTCCCCCTCCCGCAGTCAGCCGCACATCATCTACATACCAGTAGTCAACTGATTGCAGGTAGTGAACATCCGAAGGATCCCCCGGTTGAGACTCCGACAGAGCTACGGCCCTCGATCCCCATCGTCACGCACATGATCTTCACGTGAAGCCCATGTTCCGACTCGCGCGCATCAGCCAGGCTGACGGACCTCACCGATCCACCGGCGCGGCGGCCGCGGCCCACCTGCTTGCCTAACGTGGCTTACTGACCTCATCAAGCGGCTGACCAGCCAGAACGCTTGACAACCCAGATAAGCATCGCGCCCACCAGCTAAACAGGCAGGTCAGCGGCAGCTTCCCGCCTTCTTGAGGAAAAGGACACCAGGGCGGACTCTGGAGTTGGGGACAGGGAGGCTTGCGATGCCGAACAAGCGCCCCCGCGGGCCGCAGCCGCACTGGCGGCCCAAGCGGGAAACACTCCGGATCCTGACAGCCGTCGACGCCGTGCTCGACCGTTATCGCGATCACCTGCCCGTCTCCTTGAGGCAGTTGTTCTACGTCCTGCTGAGCGACGGCGTGCTGGCCAAGTCTGAACGTGACTACAAACGGATGTGCGAGTACGTCGGCATGGCCCGCCGCTCCGGCCGCATCGACTGGGACGTGATCCGCGACGACACCCAGATCGCCGTGCAGGCCCCGCCCTCCTTCACCGATCCGCACAACTTCTGGACGGCCGTGGCGAGAGCAGCCGACGACTACCGCGTTGACCGGCAGGCGGGCCAGCCTGTCCGGCTGGAGCTGTGGTGCGAGACCGCCGGCATGGTCCCTCAGCTGGTGCGGATCGGCCAGGAGTTCGGCATCTCCTGCTTCTCCGGGGGCGGGTTCGACGGCCTGGCCGGCAAGCACGACGCGGCCGTCCGAGCGGCGGCAGGCGGTCCCAAAACCTGCATCCTTCACCTGGGCGACTATGACCCTAGCGGTGAACATCTGTTCCATTCGCTCGCCGAGGACGTCATGGCGTTCGCGGCGGCGGCTGGCGCCGCAGTGGAGTTCGAGCGCATCGCCGTCACCGCCGAGCAGGTCGTGACCTACCACCTGCCGACTGCTCCGCCCAAGGCCACTGACCGGCGGTCCTACTTCACGCCCTCCTTCGTGTGGGCTGGCCTGGCCGAGGACCCCGACCCGGCCGTGCGCGCGGCGGTCGCCCATTCCCGCTGGGCACCCGCGGAGCTACAACGCCGGCTCTTGTCCGACGCGGACCCGAAGGTGGCAACGGCCGCCGAAGCCCGCGATCCACTCTCCCTGCCGGTGAGGGTACACCCGGGCCTGCCCGCGGACGGGGAAATCATGCTGCCGGTCAGCTTCACCCAAGACCAGCAGCTTCGTCGGCTCGACCTCACCGCCGTCACTCTCACCTTGACCCAGCAGCACCAACTGGCAATCGCGGCGCGTACCAATGCCAAGGCCCGCGCCGAAGCACGCGCCCGCGTTATCGCCCGCCTGGGAACCTCCCGGGCCGCGGACTGGGTGGCCAACCGCTGGGAACGTTGGTGCGATGTGTTCGCGGTTCCCGCACCGGCACACTCCATGATCGGTTTGGAGCACAGGCTCGCCGCGCCGTTCGTCGGCGCGGCGACCGCTGATGATCGCGTCACCGGCGCGCTCGCGCTGTTCGACGCCGTCCTCGGCGTGGCCGCCGCACCCGGTTTCGCTTATCCAGACCATCGGCCCGAAACACCGCTCCGACGCCCTGCACACCAGCGCCAAGGAGCAGAACGAGCAGGAGGCCGCCGACCTGGTGCTGCTGACCGGGCCGTGGAAACAGGTCTTGCTCCCCACACTGGTCACCGTGGACACCGTGTACGGACCACACACTCCCGCCGCACGACACCTGCTGACCACCGCAGCACGGCTGCCCCGCGCCCGCCTGGACTCTTTGCTCACCACTCGCATCAGCATTGACGACCAGCGCTGGAGATCCGCTCGCCGCGAGGCGGTCGACGCGGTCGCCGGCCCCCACGACCAGGTATACGCCGCGCACTTTCTTTTCTGGGACGCTGTGACCGTCGCCGAACTTGCCGCCTGGCAGCGACCCACTGATCCGCTGCTGGCCGACGCCCTGTGGGCCGCTGGCGCGGTGGTGTTGTGTGGCGAGCAGATGTCGGCGGCCACAGTCGAGATCCTGACTTCGCCCTGCACTGCGGCAGGTCTCTTGCTGTGATCGACTACCGAACCAGCTACCACGCAGCCCGACGACGGGCGGGAGCGCTCGGCTGCTGGCGTTGTCGGGGGGTCATGCCAGGGGTTCAGCCAAGGTAAGCCAAAACCCACAATCACGATCTTGGTAGAGCGAGTCGAGGTAGGTCAGCCACTGGTTCGAGGGGCGAGCAGGCTGGTGAGCTCGGCGATGGCGTCTGGGGAGGGCTTGAAGTAGCGCCGCAGGTTCTCCGGTTTCTTGTGCCGGGATTTGGCCATCAGCATCAGCAGGCTCGCGCCGCCTCGCCGAGATGGGTTAACGCCGAGTGGCGGAATTCGTGCAGGTCCCACCCGGTGCCGGGACCGTTCAGCGCGGTGTGCTCGTCCAGCAGGGCGCGGGCTTGGCCGTAGGCCAGGCGGGCCAGGCCTGTGTCGGGGCAGACGTCGCGGGGGCCGATGACCTTGCCGGGGCCGGGGCGGCGGTGGGTGACGAAGACTGGGCCGCGGGTTCGGCCTTTGAGCAGGCGGGGTAGCAGTCGGGCGGCGCCGGCGTCCCAGTAGACGGTTTCCAGCACGAAGTCCTCGCGTGCCTGGCCGCGGCGGCGGGTCTTGGCGCGGGCGCCCTTGGCCTTGACTCGCGCCTGGCGGGCGGTCAGGTCCAGGTCCTCGATGTTGAGGGTGAGGATTTCCTCGGCCCGGGCGGCGGTCTCGAACAGGAGGCGGTAGAGGATCTTCTCCCGAAGGCCGACGTCGCGGCGGGTGATCAGTCGGTCGATTGCGGTCGTGGAGCGGGCGGGGGTCTGGCTGTCGGGTGCGGCCAGTCGCTTGGCCCAGGCGGGCACGGCCGGGGCGGCGTGGCCGCGATCGTGGCACCAGGCCAGCCAGGACAGTACGGCGGCGCGGCGGGCGTTCCAGGTGTTGACCGCCGCGCTTCCCCACAGCGCTTCCAGGGCCTCGCCGATCTCGTCGTCGGCGATCGCTGTGAGCGGGCGGTGCTCGCCGAGCCATTGCGCGATCTTGCCGACGCCTGCGGCGTAGGCGCGCATAGTGTTGGGGTTGGGCAGAGTGTCGAGGAAGGCGTCGGCCGCGGTGCGGACCGTCAAGCGCTGGGCGGCCGACAGCGGCGTCACGGCGGGCACGGCGTCCTCCTTGCCGCAGATAACAGAGCCGCTTCACGTAGCGGCTGGCCTTCATTGCCGCAGGTCGCGATCAGTGATCCCACAGATAATAGGGCGTTATCTGTGGCGTGCCACATCTCCTTGTGCGGCACATCGTCCAAAGGTTCAGGCCGAGGAGTGCGGCGTCCTCGCGCGGCGCGCATGCTCCACGTCGAGCCCTAGGGATCTGAGCAGGTCGAGCAGTTCGGCGTGGTAGAGCTTGGCGGGGTCGCCGGTCTGCGTGGCGAGATGGCCGTAGACCTCCAGGGAGATCAGGCCGTGCATGCGGCCCCACATGCGCAGGGCGAGGGCAACGGCAGCCGGGGGCAGGTCGGGGAAGTGTTCGCGGATGGTGTCGGCCAGGCCGGGTGAGAAGTCCGACCACTGGTGGTCAGTGGATGCCTGGGTGGCTTTCGCGTGCGGCCAGGCGGCGGCGGCCAGTTCGGTAAGTCCCAAGCAGGCACGTTTGGCGGCCTCGGGGGCCGGTCCTCCGGTCGGCGCGTGGTAGCCGGCGACCGGATCGCCGTAGATGAGCCGGAAGCCTTCGGGGTTGGCCAGCGACCAGACGCGTAGGGCCTGCCCCCAGGCCAGGATCCGGCCGGCGATGTCGTCGGGGGCGACGGCGTCGCGTGCGGTTTCCGCCTGGTCCAGCAGCGAGGTGTAGATGTCGTTGATCAGCGTGGTGATCAACGCGTCGCGGGTGTCGAAGTAGCTGTAGATGGCGCTGCCGCTCATGCCCATCTCGCGGCCGATCGCCCGCAGCGAGACCGCGTCGGGGCCGCCCTCGCTGAGGTGCTTGAGCGCGATGGCTTTGATCTCCGCGGTGGTCTGCGCCCGCAACCGTGCCCGCCGGCCCACTGTCTGCTCTTGCACGCTTGACAGCTTACACCGCTACGTTAGAGTACGGCGCACCAAGTTTGAACGCCGTTCTGACTTTGAACGGCGACAGGATCCGTGTAACTGAGAGAAGAGTTCGTGATGAAAGCCAGGACAGTCCTGTTCGACGAGCTCGGCGGTCCCGAGGTGCTCTACCTCGCCGACGTGGAAATCGGTGAACCCGGCCCCGGCCAAGTGCGGGTGCGCATCGACGCCTTCGGACTCAACCGGGGCGAGGTGTTCCTGCGCACCGGCCGGTACTACTACGACGCGGTGCTGCCCGGCTCGCGCCTGGGAACCGAGGCCGCCGGTGTGGTGGAGGCCGTCGGACCCGGCGTGACCGGCTACGCCGCCGGAGAAGCGGTCAGCATCGTGGCCAAGCCGAACGACGAGGGGATGTCCGTCCACGGCATCTACGCCGACCGGGCCATCGTGGCGGCCGAGCGGCTGATCCGCCGTCCGGAACACATGGACGCGGTGACCGGCGCGGCCATCTGGGTGCCCGCGTTCACCTCCTACGGCGCACTGGTCGAGGTCGGCAGACTGCAGCCCGGCGATGATGTGGTCGTCACGGCAGCCTCCAGCAGCGTCGGCCTGGCCGCCGTCCAGATCGCCGCCCACCTGGGCGCCACGCCCATCGCGGTGACCAGGGCCGGCGCCAAAACCGACCGGCTCCTGGCCGCAGGCGCCAAGCACGTGATCGCCGCCGACGACGGCAACGTGGCGGGGCAGGTGCACACCCTCACCGGCGAGCGCGGCGCGCGGCTGATCTTCGACGGCGTCGCCGGGCCCGACCTGCCCGACCTGGCGCAGGCCGTGGCCCCCGACGGCATGCTGATCGTCTACGGCTCCCTGGACGGGCGGCCCACCCCGCTGCCGATGTGGTGGCCGATCAACGTCTACGGCTACGCCATCTACCACCTGTTCGCCGATGAGGAGCGGCTTCTCCGGGCCGAGACCTTCATCACCGACGGCCTGCGCGCCGGAGCGCTCGCCCCGATCATTGACCGCACCTTCGACCTGACCGACATCGTCGAGGCCCACCGCTACATGGAATCCAACACCCAGGTCGGCAAGATCGTCGTCACCGTCCGGCACTGACCAGGAGAAACCCATGAACTACGCCGAGCTCATCCACCGGTTCATCGAGGCCATCAACGACACCGACGCCGCCTCCCGGCGCGCCACCATCGAGGAGATCCTCACCCCCGACTGCACCTACACCGACCCGGAGATCGCCGTCGAAGGACACGACGCGCTGGATGCGGCGTTCGCCGCCCTGCAGCAGGGGATCCCGCCTGGTTTCCGCTTCGGCCTGAGCGCCCCGATCGACGTGCACCATCGTCAGGCCCGCTTCTTCTGGCGGTTCGGCGATCCCGAAGCCGGCACCACCGCCGCGACCGGCTCCGACGTCGCCGTCTTCGCCGACGGGCGCATCCGCCACCTGTACGCCTTCTTCGACGCCGCCAACAGCTGACCCAACCACCCGGGAAGAATCATGTCCTCCGCCACGCGACGGCTGTTGACCGTCACGGCCATCACCGTCTGCGCCCTGCTGACCGGCACCGCTGCCGCATTTCCGGACACCGCCCGGCAGCCTTCAGCCGCCACCGGGCCCGGCTGGAGCGCGACCTGGACCGCCGCGCCACAGCGTCCCAGCACCAGCTTCGCCCCCAACTGGTCACAGCAGGGCTTCACCCGCCAGACCGTGCGCCAGATCGTCCGGGTCAGCGCTGGCGGGAAAGCCACTCGGATCCGGCTGTCCAACCGCTACGGCACCATCCCGCTTACCATCGACCAAGCCACCCTCGCCCGCACGGACCGCGGAGCCGCCATCGAACCGGGATCGCTGCGCCACCTGACCGTCCATGGCAAGCGCACCTTCACCGTCCCGGCCGGGGCCGACCTCGCCACCGACCCGGTGCCGCTGCGCCTGGCCGCCTTGGACTCGCTCACGATCACGTTCTTCGCCAACCAGCCGACCGGCCCGGCCACCTATCACGCACAAGCCCTAGTAGGACTTTGTTAGTTCGTTAGGGTGGGCGCTGATGGCAGGTGGGACAGCGTCCACTCCAGGTGGCTAACAACACCTGGAGAACGGCCAGGATCTTGTA
>NZ_JBFALF010000061.1:0-43238 GCF_040656115.1 Nonomuraea sp. NPDC050202
TGTCCGGTGAGGGGGTGCGACCACAACAGTTACAACCTGGATGACTGATGGCTGGATGGGGGACGTTCGGCAGCCCGAACGTCCCCCTCCTCATGCGCTGCCGGACTCTCAGCGGGTCCGGCTCGGTGCATCAGCTCGCCACGGGCCCGAGCGCGGCGGCCTTGCGCAGCAGCACCGAGCGTTCACGCCGGTTGGCGCAGAGCAGAGCGGCCAGCTCCACCTCAGCGCGCGCTTCCGGCCGCCGTCCGAGCCGGGTCAGCAGCTCACCGCGCACCGTCGGGACCAGATGCGAGCCGGGGAGCCGGTCACAGGCGACCAGCTCGTCCACGATGGCCAGGCCCTGCGCCGGGCACGAGGCCATGGCGACGGCCCGGTTGAGCTCGACCACCGGCGAGGGCGCGACCCGGCCGAGCGCCTCGTAGAGCAGCACGATCCGGTCCCAGTCGGTCGCCTCGACCGACGGCGCCGACGCGCGGGCGGCGGCGATGGCGGCCTGCAGACCGAAGGGCCGCTGGAGCAGGAGGTGGCCTGGCATGGGTCAATGCGCCTTCAGGTGGCCGCGAACATCCCCGTCACCTACTGACCGGCCCCAACGCCGCTCAGAACGAGCAAATGCTGCACCACCAGCGAGGTCAGCCGTGGAAAAACGTCTTGAGGAGCTGCGTGACGGCGGCACCGAACAGAACCTCTACCGCGCCGGAGTGATCGAGGCAGATGGTGTCGGGCGCGGCGCCACCGCGGTATGGCGAGCCGAACGCGTCGTCGAAACCCAGGAATTCGCGTACTGGATGCTCAACGCATCGGCAGGTCATCCGGTTGAACGGACAATCCGGCCACCGGGCTGGACCACGCGATTGCCCGCACACCGGCACGGCCGCCCGGCTCCCGCGCCGATGCCCGGTCCCTACGCGCAGTGGGTGGCCGAAAGGGCGACTCCTCACCATCCCGCATCAGGACGGCACGTGATGTGGCCGCTCCTCCCTCCAGACCGTCCAGGATGTGCGCCGGTCCCCGGCATCGAGCCGGTCGTCCGCGCCGCCTCCAAGGTCCGCCCGGACCAACGCCTCGCGTTCATCCAAGCCCTTCTGATCAGCTGGAGCGACGGCGACGACTCCTTCTGGATCGGAGACGAATATGCCGAGTTCGATATGAGGCTGCGCCTGCCGGTCGACAAGGCGCACGAGTTCGCGCTCTGCGACGCCGCGGCGAAGCAGCGCGCGATGACCGACGCCCGCGCCGCGACCCTGCGCACGATGACCGACATCATCAGGTCGATTCCCAGCTCCGAGCCCGAGTTGCGGCGCATGCCGGATTCTTGCCGGTCTCGGCTCGGCACCGCGGCGGCCATCGTCTTCAGTTCCTCGAGTGCCACCTGAACTGACGCTACAAGGATTGGGTGGTGAGACTGGGCGCCCCTCGCTCGCGACGGCTACCGCCCATGGCGGGGGAACGGACAGCCATCCCGTCCTCGCCCTGGAAGATCCCGTCGGTCGGGTACCGTCCCCTCATGCCCCATCCAAGCGTGCCCTGGTGGCGTGGGAAGCGCTGAATCCCCGTCAACGCATCTACATGGCCGCGTTCTACGCGGCCGACCAGACCGCCGAGCAGTTCTGGAAGAGCGCGTGGGCACGAGGAGAGGAGTCGCTGCCGGCCAGCGTGTGGCGGTGGCTGGAGTACGGGACGGTGGGCAACAGCCTGGCCGGCTTGGGCAATTTGCAGCGGGCGTTGCAGAACACGGGGGTTCGTGACCCGGGCGCGGGGTCGACGCTGGAGGCGTTGGAGCAGCGAGAGCTGATCAACACCCGGAGCAAGGCTGCGCTGCTCGGCTACCGGCTGGAGGTGCAGCTGACGACGTTCGGGCGGGCGGTGTGCCGGGCCGGTGACCTGGACCCGGACCGGCCGAAGGCGCCACGCCGGGGGCTGCTGTCGGAGGCGTTGTGGGGGATGCTGGCCGAGGTCCACGAAGCCGGGCCGGACGGGCTCCACCGCGAGCGTGCCGACGGCGCGTGGACGCGCCTGACCCAGCGCGAGCCGGAGCCGTTCGTGGAGCAGGTTCCGGCCCACTCCAGTGACAGCGCGTTCGGCTATGGGGGCCGTGGCTGCTGCGGCTCACCGACGCCGGCCGCGCCCATGACGCCGCCAACTGGCAGGAGTACGCGCGGCTGTATCCGGGCGTCGACGCGCTCGCCCCGGACGGTGCCCCGGTGTGGCCGCCATCCGCGACCGGCGCGCCGCCGTCCTGGCCACCGCCCACGCCACGCACCCCGAACGGTTCGCCAGCGGCGGCCTGCCCACCCCGCCCGACCTGCCCGGCCCCGCCTGGATCAACAAGCCCAAGACCCACGCGCCGAAGGACACCACAGAGAAGACGACGCACAAATAGCCCAGCTCAACTGCCTTGATCAAATTGACAGGTTCCGAGGGGCCTCACCTCTGCTCAAGCCGAGGCGGGACGGGCGTCCTCCGAGTTCGTCGTCGAGACAGCGTCACCGGCCGAGGCGTCGATGGCGGCCTGCGGCTTGGTGCGGCGAAAGCGGTGTGGTGGCGGCGGGACCCGTGGGGAACCAGATGACAGACGGCCACCCCTCGGCCTCCGAAGGAACTCCGCCTGAGAGCAGGCAGAGGCGCGGTGTGTTCGGCCCGCAGGCGCGCGCGAAGGCGGTTCCGGTGCGGCCCCGCTCGGGGGCGGTCATGCCGGCCTCGGCGCAGCGACGGGGCTTCCTGTCAACCGCTGGCCACAAAGGCCGCGATGTCCTCGATGCGTACGATTTTCCCGCGCGCCCCCCAGTTGCCCTCCGGGATTTCGTTGATGTGCACCCAGGCGGTGGTGGCTTGGGTGAACCGTCCTGGATCGGTGTCGGCGTCCGCGAGCACCTGCGTGACACGCCGCACGATGTCGCGGCGTTTGTCATCGTTCATCGAACCGGCGGGAACCCCGACTCGCACCACGTACTTCGGCTTCTCTCCGGCGGACAGTTGCTGACCGCCCACGAACCAGGCGTCGACCTCGTTGACCACCAGCCAGGAGATGGATCTGGCCGCCTCGGTGTCAGGGGCGCCTTCGGCGATCATCACCTCCGACACCAGTTGCCCGCCGATCCTCTCGCGGTGCTCCGGGTCGAGCGATCCTTTGGGAACGAACAGCTCTACGAACGGCATGGGTCAGTCCTTTCATTAAACTTGCTTGCGCATACCGTACGGTGGTGAGTTCAATGAATCAACCCTCTACAGTGGAGTCATGCAACGGACTAGCTTCGCGGAGATGCACTGCTCGATAGGGCGGTCCCTTGAGCGCATCGGTGAGTGGTGGACGCCGCTGATCGTGCGGGACATCCACCTGGGGCTGCATCGGTTCGACGACATCGCGGAGAACCTCGGCATCGCTCGCAACCTGCTCACCCGCCGCCTTCAGAGGCTGGTCGCCGACGGCATCGTGGAGCGCCGGGCGTATCAGGAGCGGCCACTGCGGCACGAGTACCACCTCACCGAGGCCGGCCGCGAACTCGTGCCGGTACTGATGGCACTGATGGCCTGGGGTGACAAATGGGCGACACCGGAGGGCGGCCGTCCGGTGCGCTTGGTGCACGACGAATGCGATACGGAATTCACCCCGCAAGTCTGCTGCTCGGCGTGCGGGAATCCGGTGACCACCACCAACGTGACGGCACTGCCCGGCCCAGGCGCCGCCTACGGGCCAGGCACCAAGGTGCTCGCCAGGCGCAGCGGCATCACGCCCGAGGAACAGGAGGATGAAGCCGCTTCTCCCTCTCGACGTCATCGCACACCGCGATAGGCGAAGCTCCTCGCACGCAGGTCCATGACGGCACCCGGAGTTCGCTGACTGCCGGGTAGCTGGGCGTGCCGATCTGCCGGCGATGGGGAGGACGAGATCACGCTGGCCCGGCGCCGGGACGAGGCGAGGGAACTGTACGAGCGCGCGCTAAGGTCCGCTCCCGGTGATCCGGCTGCCTCGGCCGGCATCGCGATGCTGGACGCGTCTGGCGAGGATGGCGATCCCGGCGAGTTTCTCGAACCGTTCAGCTACTATGAGTTGCGTCTCGACCCTTGGTCCGGCTCGTCCTGCCACTCCGAAACCGTCATCGCCACTGGGCTGGACGAACTACGGTGGGCCCACAAGCAGATGCTGCGGCCCTATATCCTCAATCCTCCCACCGATCCCACCCTGCAACTGCACGTCGGCGGTGAGGCAGGGCCATTCATCAAGCTCGAAGGCGCCTTCGACCTGGGGAACGTGTTGATCCCTCCGCTGACCGGTACCCCTCTACCTCTGGGACATCCGGTCCAGGGAGGTCTGGCTCACTACGGATACTCCTGCTACAGGGGCTAGCAGGGCGGGGCGCCCTTGGCTGGCGAGGCACGCATGAGCCAAGGAGGGGCGGATGGGGGACCCAACGTCACCAACAGCAAACGCGACGCCAGATGATCGCCAGCTGCCCAAGCCAGATGATCAATAACAGGTGCCGCGTTCGCGCGCTATCATCCCCGATCAGCGTGGTCTCCCGCCCCTTGAAGTACGTTACCGCTGGACCAGAGAGTCGCGCTGGTCCGGACACAACTTCGCTCGGCGGAGCCAAGACAAGCAAGGCGCCGTGCTGCAGATCGCGAAGAAGAACCGTGCCGCCACAGCGGGCGACTGCCGCCGTTTCTCGGCGTTGCGAGCATCCGTCTCGAGTGGCTCTACACCTGAAAGAACTCCACATGGCCGTATCCCGCCCAGCTCGCGGCGTCTCCGGTGAGGATGGGCCAGCCGCGGTCCATGGCGAGGTAGGCCGTGTGCGCATGATGAAGAGGCACATCCAGAGGGCGTGGCGCGTGCCGGGCCTGGCGGACGACGCGGAAGATCTCTTGCCGGGACAGGTTCTCGATGACGCAGGACCGGAAGCCGAACAGCCACATGAGCTGCGCGGGATCCGGGTCGGCGACGATCGCTGCCTGCGCGAAAGTGGTGACCGGCAGCAACAAAGTGTGGCCGTCCTCTGTCAAGACCTCCAAGGCGGTTCGGGCGTCGGCGCCGTGCTCGTCGTCGGCCAGGAGTCGCAGAATGGCTGTGAGGTCGGCGACGTATCCGGCGATCACGCGATGCTGGCCTTCTTCTCCGCTGCCGCTCGCTGAGCGGCGTGCATGCGCTCGCGCATCTCTATCTTGCGGCGATCGTAGCCTTCGGGGTCGGCTGTGCGGTCCTTGGCGGTGAGACGGGCGAGCCGCTCGCGAGAAGCCCGATCGGCATCGGCGCGCTCCTTGGCCAACCCAGCAAGGTAGCCGGAGACCGTGGTGCCTTCCTGGTCAGCCATCTCCTTGACGAGCTCGTACACTTCGTCAGGCAGGCTCATCGAGAACTTCTGGGCCACACCTTCACCCTACCTGGTAGGAGGCGCTTCTGTCTCGACAAGAAGCCGCATCTTAGCCTCTAGCGATCAGACGTTTTCCAGCCAGAACGTGTCCCTTGGCCGGCGGTCGGCCCCATTCGAGAGCATCGACGGCCGTGGGGAGACCCAGAGGGAGGTGCTCTTCGACCAGCAGACCGGCAAGGTCCTGGGCGCCGTAACATTCTGCCAGGGTGCCGGGGCGCAGAGGTAGTTCCGGTCGGCTCCACGCCGGCCCTGCTCACGCCATCCTCGGGCAAGCGGTTGCGGGCCGGGCAGGCGGTGACCGTGGGGGCGACCGAGGAGCCGGTGCTGGTCGTGCCAGTGACCGCGGTGACCACGTCGACGGACGGACGGGCGGGCGCGGGTGCGGGTGCGGGTCGAGTACGCCCCGGACGAGACCCGGGACGTCGAGGTCCGTACGGGCCTCATGGAAATATCGAGGTCAGCGGCGCGCCACGCGACGCCGTCAGCCATCCATCGGGAGAATCGGGGAGCCAGGCTCACGACGCGGGTTCCCCGCGGCTCAGCGCAAGGCCGGCACAGCGATCTAGCGGCGGGTCAGGCCATCAAGCGCCCTCATCGAAAGCGGCGCGGCCGCGACTTTAAGGCGGTGCAGGCCGAGGCCGGGTGTCACACTCCTTCCTGTATGGGCACGAAATTCTGCGGCGGCGTATCGAACAACTGCGCCAGCATTCCTGGCTAGGGGGAGGCCGGCGGCGTGGATGGCGACACCAGCGGCGCCGCGGACAACGTGGTGCTCCCTTCACCGCCGAAATCACCCGGCTCAAGACCACCCACCGGCTGCAGGTGGCCGAGCTGCGCCGCGCACTGGAGCAAACCCGCCGGGAGAACCTGCTCCTACGGCGGGAGCCGACGTGAGGGGGAGCGGGCTGCCGCCGAATTCGTGAGGCTTGTGAAGAACATGCGATAACCAAACAGAAAAATTCTGTCTGGTGACAATCGTCCTCGTCCCCCCGTGGTCGGTCACCACCTTGCGGCCGGGACAGTGCCGGTGGCGGGACCGTCCGCTCGAACAGCTCCCACAGATGCTCAACGACCGATCGCGAATGGACCACGGTCTAAAGATCACCCTACCGCCACCGCCGATGGCGGCCGGAGCCGTGCAGCTTCGCGTTGCCGAGCATGACCCGTTTCATGGTCGGCTTGAGTGCCCGGACATCAGGAAAGCCACGGCAGCGGAGGGAGGACGCGACCTTCAGTACGTCTTGATGTCGTAGTCGATGCCGTAAACGGCCTCAGTATTTTTGCATTTGGCAATCGAGTCCTGGCCCGCAGGAGTGGGTACCGGCTTCCAGGGGCCGAGGACCTGTCTCTTCTTGGTGCCGCAATAGGCGACGGCCCGGACAAAGCCGGTTCCCCTGAAGCAGTACGCGAAGACCCAATTCACCTCGGCGGAGGCCCCGACGTGGCAGTCGGTCGGTGGAGGGTCGGCGTGGGCCACGCCGGGAGTGAGGGCAACAGCTGCCGCCATGGCCAGGATGGTGGCCAATTCTTTGATCTTCATGAGGGATCATGGTTGCACCGAGGGCTTCCCGATGAATCTGACAAGTGACGTGTTTTCGCTGTGTCAACGACAGCCGGACCCTCCTGGATCAGGCACACAATCCGTGATCGGACCCACGATCAGCTGGTTGGCAGGATGGCCAACGCGGCCACCGCATGATCTTTAGTTCCATCACATCTGATGATCACAGCGGTGGCCGTTCCTTCTGCGTCCAGGCCATACCCGGGCCAACCAGGTGGTTTCTTAGGCGTTTCCAGGCATTGTCCCGGCATGCCTCTGCGGGGAGGGCGCGGCTGGAGCATCAGCTGACCGGTTGAAGCCGGTAAGTGAAGGAGGTGTCAGGGCCGCAGTCGTACGCCCCACCCGTGCGCGTCATGGAGACATTGGACTGAAACCAGATTTGCGATCGCCCGTCGAGAGGGACGCTCTTGTTGATGGTGAAGGTCTGGCTCCGATTCGTGCCATCGCCCTTGATCTGAGCAGCGGTCCATCGGCTTGACCACACACTCCCGCCGTTGCCGCGGATCATGAACTGTCCGGCGACAGTGCTGTCCACACCCGCGCGATAGGTGAGCTGGATCGTCTTGACGTAGATCGACGTCTTCGACACCGCACCGAGCGTCCATTTGGCGCTGCCGATGAGCCATGCGTTGCTTTTACAGCCGGACAGATCGGTATTGTCCTCCTGGACCTGCCCTGAAGACACCGTTCTCGAGCCACCGCCGACCTTCACCTTGTTCACGAATCCGGGAATGTCCTTTGCGGACGCCGTCCCCGTGCCACTCGTCATCGCCAGGAACGAGGCGGCCAGCAGCGTCACGGCTACTTTGCGCTTGCACATGATTCTTCGCCTTCTGAGAAACGCCGAATGTTGCTCGCTATGAACTGGACGGTAAACCTTTCGGAGCTGGGCGCGTATCAGTCAAGCGACTGGCCTCCTGAAGACCACGAGCCGTCCTGCAGCCCGCTGCCTGAGGAGGCTGGTAGGGCGTTGATCACGGCGATGCCGACGTCCTCGCCGCCCTGGCCGAGTTCGGCGTCCTGAGGCCGAGCGTGCTGAAAGGCGGCAGGAAGGCCGACGCCGAGTGGCGCAGGGTAATGCAGTGGTACGCCGCGCTGTTCTTGGCCGATCACCGCTGCGTCCCGGAACCCCTGTGGCCGGACCTAACCGCCGCGACGGGCTTCGACCCGCGCGATGATTCACGGACCCGGGCCCTGCTCGACGCCCACGTCCTGCTCGATCAGTTCGGCACCCCGGGCGATGGCGAAACCGAGGCGGCGTCCACTGGCCGGACGGATGCCCTGATCGAGGCCGCCCAGTTGCTCCGCCAGGCCGTCGACGCGGAGACGGACGAGGCCGTCCGCGGAAGGGGACGTCGTGCAGCAGCTCATCGCCGCCGTGGGGCGCGCCTCGGGCCGGGGCTCGACGATCGGGCAGGACTGAAGTCCTAAGATCATCGGCCGATGCCCTTCCCACCCCGTCTGACCACACTGCTCACATGGCTTCCCCCCTGAACCGCCCGGGGTTCGAATGGCACACCAGGGTGGTGTGCCCCGGGTTGAGTGGAGGTGGATTTCTGGATTCTTGTGCCGCTTGATGAGAGGAAAGGGGCATGGGACGACGGGGCTATCCGCCGGAGTTCCGGCGCAAGGTACTGGACCTGCTCGAAACAGGCCGCACGGCCACCGAGCTGGCGCATGACCTGGACATCAGCACGCAGACGATCTACACCTGGCGACGCCAAGACCGCATCGACCGCGGCCTGGAACCGGGCCTGACCGGCGCTCGCCGCCGGCACCGCGTCGGCCGCGCTGCGCGGCCGCTACCTGGCCATGTACCAGCAGACGTGGGCGGTGGCGGCGGTGCTCGCACCCGCCGGCTTCTCCGCGCTGCTCGGCGCCGCGCCGCCGCTGCTCTGGCTGATGCTGGCGGCCCTGGTGGGGCTGGCCGCGCTCACGCTGCTCCCGCTCGCCCTCCGCCTGCCGGCCGACGCCGTCGCCGCGCCCGGCGCGTGAACACAGCCAGGTCGCCGCCGCCATTCATCGCTGCTTCACGTCCGAGAACGATGAGGCGGGGCGGCCGGTCAATCAAGCCAGGTGACCCGCACGATCAGCACCAGGCACATCGCGCCCCCAGGACCACCGGTTGGCCTGCGAGCAGTTCGACCTCGATGATGACGTGGGCAGCGCCGCTCCAGGTCTTCCAGGCGAGCGGCCTACGGCGGGCAGCGGTGGGTCGCCACGAACCCGCCCCACTGCGCCGGACCGGCCTTCGGAAGGACCCCGGTGGCCGCCGGAACCACGCCCCGCAGGACCGGTCAGATGACGGATATACGGCCAGGCGACGCACCGGTCAGCGCCGGTTCCCCGCGCCCCGGCCCGCAGACGACCGTCGCGGGACAACCCCGCGCCCGGCCTCGGCCGCCCCGTCCGCCAGCGCGCGCAACGCCCGCATGATCTCTTCTGTGATCTCGCGCGGATCCGCACCGCTCACATCTCCCACCGAACCGGGGGACAGCTCGAGGGGCGGCCCAGCCACAACGATCACCGGCGTGCGCGGCCTCAGCCGGAGCCGGCCCGTCGCCGGGTCGAGGATATTCTGCGGGCCCCAGCTCGCGACCGGCACGACCGGCGCGCCTGTGCTCAGCCACAGGCGGGCCGCCCCCGTCTTGCCCTTGCTCAGCGGAGTCTCCCACGGCTTGGGCGTGCCACCTTCGGGGTAGATGATCACGACATCGCCTGCTCGCACCGCCTCCGCAGCCACCACGAGCGCGTCAGCGGCGTCCGCGCCGCCACGGTTGACGGGAATCTGCCGCATGCTGACCAGAAACCGCCCCACGACAGGAATGCCGAACAGGGGCGCCTTGGCCAGGAAACGGGGCCAACGCCCCGCCGCGCCCACGAAGCCGGCGATGGCGAGTGAATCCAGCTTCGACACATGATTGGCCACGACGATCGCCCCTCCGTCACAGGGGATGTGTTCGAGGCCGGCATAGCGCCGCCGGATGGCCACGCGCAGCGCCGCCTGCAGGACGATCATCGACAGCCGACGCCAGAAGATCACACAACGGTTGGATCGCACGTTCACGAAGCTCCCCCTCACCCATGCCGCCGAACGCTCTGCGGCTATGCCGTCGCCTGGGCACAAACGGCGTCGGCGATCACCGCCGACACTGGCGGCTCCATCCCGGGCCGCAAGGCCATGCGAGCCGAGGCGCACCGCCATGATCCGCAAGCTGGCCATCGTCGTAGGCGTAGCAGGATCGAAGACTCGCATCGACGCCGGAAGCCCGCTGTCGCACGGCGTGCAGCATCTTAGCGACGGCCTATCGGCCGCAGGCGAAAGGGTTCAGGCCGAACGAGGATCGGACATGGCCAAGGAGGCCCGCTCCAACGTGCCACGGCACGCGCCCCGGCCCCTCGACCAGTCACCAGGCAGATGCATCACCCCATCGCCATGCCCCAGGGGTGCAGGCATGCGACTTTCTGGGGTCCCAGTAGCAATGAAGCAATTTCCAACGAAGTGTCGCTTGACCTGCGGTAATGGAGATCCGCTTGGTTAAGATCTCGTTCCGCTTACGATGTGCACCATGACACCAAGCCGGAGTGAGACCTGTCGTTGACGACATGACACGAAGTACGCGCGAAGGTCGTTAGCCCTGTTCAGCGGATCGGTTTCCGAGCGAACGAGGTCCTCAGCGGGAGCGTCGGCGTGCTGCTGGAGCGTGTTCGGCGGTGATGCGGGCGGAGGTCTCCTCGCCCAGGCGAACGTACCGGCCGAGGCTGGCCAGGTGCTGATGGCGGCTCTTGGCCTGCAACTCCGGCGCGGTGCGCCCGGCCTGGGCCAGATGTTGGAGCGCGCTGTGGCGGAGCTGGTGCACTGTCCAGCCCTGGCCGTGCGGGGCCCGCTCCGCGGAGGCGGTCTTGAACAGGTATTCGGCACGTGAGCAGGACAGGCGGCCTCGCCTGGTGACGGGGCAGATGTCGGCGGCCGCAGGCGCGTGGCCCGGAGGCGGGAGCGCGCCGGTCGGCCAGGAACGCCGGCCCACGCGTGCGGCCGTTCAGCGGGCGGGGCAGTAGCCGGGCGGTCGCGATCACCGCGGACGTCATCGCGGCGGTCAACGGGTGCACCCGCCGTACGAGCAAGGGGAGGCTGACGCCGACGCTGAAGGAGACCAGGAGCGGCACGTCGATCGCGACGCCTTTACGTCGTAGATCGGCGCGCCGACCCCCGGCATTCCCCTTTCGTTCGTCCTGAAGACGCCGGCTGCGGATGGCAGGCTCGCTGGTGCCTGGTGTTGACCGCCGCCTGCCCGGTGCTCTGGTGGTCGCCTGCCAGGAAGCACACCCGGTCGTCCGGGGTGCGCACGGTCACGGCCGGGTTGGTGAGGGTGTCGTAGCGGGTCTGCTCGACGGTGTCCTTGGCGTAGTCGAGCCGCAGCTCCATGTCGTCGATGTGAGGGCGGCGCCGGTGGGGGTCTTGCGCAGCAGGCGTTCGCCGTCGGCGTCGGTAGCTGAACGACGTCGTCTTGCCCGCCTCGGTCACCGTCTCCTCGCCCCGGTTGCCCGCGGCGCCGTAGGCATAGCCGACCGCGTACGGCCCCCCCGCCGATCCTGCCCTCGGCCGGGCCGGAGGCGCAGTCGTCGGTGGCAGCGCCCGCAGAAAACGAACCTCGTCGCGGCCGGATTTCGCCACGGCCAATTTCTGAGCAGGTCCGGAAGCGACGGTTTCGCGCGTGTATCTCGCGGCCCGCGTACCGAGGCAGAACAGCGCGTTCCAAAACACAAATTGGTCAACGTGCCTGCCGGCGAACGGCACGCCGGTCAGCCGTCACGCCGGACACATGACGGCTGACCGGCGACCGCACATCAGCGGCAGTCGATCGCGTACTCCGCCCGTCCTGTGCCCTTCCACAGGACGATGTTGTAGCCGTGTGGCGCGATGGGCACACAGGCGGGACTGTCACCATGGCTCAGGCTGACCGAGCCTCTGATCTCCTCGCCGCAGTCGTTGCGCAGAACCGCCCAGTTGACAGTGGTCGTGGTCGCCTGTTGCGGACCGCTCGCCACCAATTCCGCGCAGGCGCCCAGCGCCGTGGACGAGGCGGTGACGGCGCCGGCCGGTGCGGCGATCAGCGCGGCAGAGGCCGAGGCCACCGCCGCCATGGAGAGAACGGCTGCGAAACGCCTGCTCACGGACATGTCATGCCCCCTTGTGGGATGTGGGTTCTTCGGACGACCCACTCACTATGGAGCGGCGTTGATCGGCTCGTATCTGTCATATGACTAGTGCTCGCCCGGCACAGACGCGATGACCTGGCAGGAAGCACCGGCACGGGTCAGCAGCACGCTCCAGGCGCGCCGGCGGCGGTGTCTGCCCCACGGTGGTCTCGGTGGTGGCCAGCATGGTGTCGAGGGCACGCCGGCCGAGGACGCGGCCGCGTGTCACCACGGTGTGCATCCTCTGGGTGCTGGCGGATGCCCCGGAGCGGGCCGCCCGCCGGCACCACCGGGTCGGCCGCCCTGCCCGGGACGATGCTGCCGGGCTCTGTCGCGCATGCCGAGGAACCGTACCGCGTCGCTCGTGATGCAGCGTAGCGCCGCCATGGGGCTGAGCCTCGCCTCTGCCAGCAAAGCGAGTTCGTCGTGGGCCCAGCCGGCGGGCAGCGCCGCGCGGGCTCACGCGCCGCCGGAATCGCGGGCGGCGGCGTCACCATCGCCGGTTTGCGGGAGCGGCCCGGCGGCGCCGCTCGAGCGGCGAGGATGCGATGCCTGCCGAAGCCGGTTAGAGTTCGCGATCGACGACGTGTCTCCATACCTGCGTGGGCTGCTCATGCTCGTGCACGAGCGCGCCAACCGATGGGAAGCTACGACCCGAGGACGTGTGTGGCCAGCCACAGCAGAGGACGGCCAGGTTGGCTTCATGTGGGGGCGCTGGAAGCGCGCCTGTATCGAGCGTGGGCCCCGGGCACGCTCCCTGCTGCCGAGACCCTGCTTGCGATCATGACCTTGGCCGCAGTGCCGCGTGCCCTGGGCACCCGGCTGGCCACGCACCTGGACGGCGGCATCGTCGTGGGGCCGGGCGCCGTACCAGATTTACCGGGCTTCGAGCAGCTGCGTGGTGTCCCGCTGCCTGTCCAACAGGGCGGGTGGGAGCGCAGCGCGGGCGTGTACGATCCGACGCGGCGCGCGATCGGGGTGGGCAGCGTGCCGTCACCATCAGTCAGCGTGGCCGGCCATGAGCTGGGGCACGCGACCGACGACCTGGACGGCATGCCCTCCCAAGGCCCGTTCTGGACAGCCCTGCACGCCGCGAGCGCCGGGCGGCTCGCACCGCCTTACCGCGACATGGTCACCGAACTGTACGCTGAGGCCTTCGCCTGTGTGCTGGTACGGCGAGCCCGACGCCTGATCAACCTCCTGGCCGACGAACACACCGCCCAGCAGGCCTACACCTGGCTGGCGGAACGATACGGGATCGGCTGACAGAATCAGCCCCTGCCGGAAGCACGCTGGGCCGCTATGCTGGGCAAGAGATGGTGGCAGATGAGACGGAAGGGATGAAGCACATGACCGCGATCAAGCTGGCTGGTGGTGTCCTTCGCGTCCCCGTCTTCACCGTGCTGTCTGACGGCACCCATGTCGACAGCACCCGGGACATCACCCCCGATGACCCCGACTACAAGGCGTGGCTGCCGCATGCCATCGATGAGGCGCAGTCCTGGCACGGGGATGCCGACGACGACGCCATCCTGAGCCGCTGGCGAGCAGCGGCCAGCGCCTGATGCCGCCCCCGGGTCGTCCCCTTCGCCTGCGACCGCGATCGGCCAGATGAGCGGATCGTCTCCGTCGGCCGACTGGTGATGATCAGCTCCGGCACGCTCCGGGGATGAGACCGGCCCGGCCGACGAGAGATCCTGCCACCCATCAGCGTTGTGCCTGCGGGCTGCGATCGGCAGCGGAAGACCGGGAGGAGCGCAGAATGGTGTGCGCGGCGTTGAGTGATGCCGATTTGGACGCCGCCAGCATGCGGAAGTCCTCGGGATGCTCGCGGATGGTGTCGAGCTGGGCGCGGCGGTCGGCCTGGACCCAGACCGAAACGAGACCGACCTTCTCCTTACAGCGCACGTCCGTCTGCGCCACGGACCTCTCGCGGGCCGAGGGTCGCTCGGACCTCCACCAGGTGGGGTCGCCGCTTGCCGCGAACGGGTCGCGATAACGATGACCGGCCTCGGCCATGCAGGCGCTCCACTTCTGAATCACCGCGACGACCTCGGGCGCCCTCTGTGCCGCGGCGAACGCCTGTGACGAATGCTTGTTGAGCACGTTCATCCAATTCGGCGGAACACCGCCGGTCGCCCGGGGCCGGGCTTGGCCGCGGCAGCCGCCTGAGACGCCTTTCGCGCCGTAGGCGGCCAGCCTCTCCCGGGACGGCAGCTTCTCGCGCGCCTGCCACACCGCTTCACGGCGTGCCTGATTCGGACTGAGCGGGGGAAGGTGGTAGCCGTGGCGCGCGGCGGCGCCGGCGTCCATGATCCCGTAGCGGCGGGTATGACGCGAGTCCGCCTCTTCGGCCCCCGGTTCCGGCAACATCCGCCACGCCAGACCCTGTTTGCGCATGCAGGCGAGAATGAGGATGTCTTCGGCGGCCTCGATGGTATGGACGTCCCGTCGTGAGAGCTGGTAGGAGTCGAGGGGCAGGACCGGCTCGGCGGGCGCTGTCGTGACGGCCGGGGCCGGCTCGCTGTTCCGGACGCCGTGGCAGAGAGCGGCCACGCATATCGCTGACAGCGCGGCCAACGTGACGACGACGGGGCGTGAGATCGGCACAGGGGACTCCTCGGGCACAAGCGGAGGACGGTGTCCGGCACGAGAGGCCGGACCACCCTGTGGCGGCCGTCGGCTGCTCGCCCAGACTCTCCGGCGCCGCAACCCTATGAGCTGATCAAGATCGACGGCATCTGTCATCCGGCTGAGGGATGACTATGCTCACCTGGCGAATGCGGTTGGTCACGGGGGCAGAGCCGGTCAGGAGCGGCATGCGTGTCCATCGCCCGACCGGCCGGATTACCGACAGGCGGCTTACCGGACGGCCGTGAGCGACGTGATCGGAATCGAGCTCCCGGTGAGTTTCGTCACGCCTGATCACTGCCAGTCGGAAGACGGATGCGGCTGATGCCCGCGGCTCCTAGCGTCCCGGCTGTTGGAGATCCTGCCATCCCCTGGGGAATTCATGTTCATCGCGAAGCGCCTTACGACCCTCGTTACGACGGCCGCGACGATGTCGATCGCGGCCGCACTCGCCGCACCGGCCGGCGCCGGCGCCACTGTGGAGCCGCCAGAGGCCATCCCTGCGGCCGGATCCGTCGAAAATGCCGCGGAGGTCTCCGGCGGGGCTACGGCCGCGGCGAGAACGAACCGGTTCTGGATCTATGGAGAAGCGGAGCAGTCGGGCTACAAGAAGTCCTACAGCGGCAGCGACCCGAGGTTCGCGAACGACGAGTGGGACGGCACCGCCATCTCGGTCGACAACGGCGCCGACTCGGCGTTCAACGACACCACACGATACGTGATCTTGTGGACGGAGCCCGGATACGCGGGTAGCGGCCAGAGCTTCCCCTCCGGCGCCACATTCGTCGACCTCGGTGACCCCGACATGATCGGGCGCAACACCGCCAGTTCCGTCGAGTTCCGCTGACGGCTCGCGGGTGCCCCCGGGTGGGGCGGCTGCCGCCGGCCTGGGCGTCTCCATGCCGCTCGGGGGTCCCAGTAGCAATGAAGAAATTTCCAACGAAGTTGCCCTCTGACCTGGATTGATACGGACCTCTATGGCTTTCTCACCGCGTCAGTCTGCGTCCCCACCGTTCCCACGACCCGGCTTCGAGGGACGGCCCAGCCGCTCGTGTTCGTGGACACCACGATGACTGCACGCCTGAGATCCGCGGATCACGGGCGGATGCCGACGGTGCCCTCGAGTTCGGATCGCTTCTTTGCGCGGGCTGCGTTCCTCTTGGAGCTCCGAGTGCCGCCCGCTTCGGTCAGGGCGTCGAGCTGGGTGTTCAGCGATTGGCGCAGGATGGAGGCGCGGTAAGCCGATGTGCAGGTACCCGGCCGGCGCCGTTGCGACCACCGGACGCGGCAGCTTGACCCAGACCGATACGGACGGCCGGGACGTTGAGCGCCTTGGTCATGCCGGGCACGAGTCGGAAGCAGGCCCCTCCCACCTCCACCGCTGCCTGGCCTCCAGCGGAGGCTTATCGTTCAATTCCCGCCGGGTAGTCCCAAGACCGAGAAAACTATCGCCGAGCGATGCAACATCTTGGCCCCTTCGGCCGTCTGGGACGTGACTACCGAAGGGACGACAAGTGGACGACGAACCCGGCTTCGACGACTTCGTGGCAGAGCACACGGACGCGTTGCTCCGCTATGGATACGTCCTGTCCGGAAACCCTCATGACGCCGCCGATCTGGTCCAGGAGGCGCTGGTGCGGCTGTGCGGCGCCTGGCCGAGGGTGAGACGCAAGGACAACCCGCACAGCTACACCCGGACCACGATGGCACGGTTGCACATCAGCGTCTGGCGGCGGCGCCGGCGTGAACACCTCACCGGAGAGCCGCCGGACCGGGTCCACCACGAGAGCTTCCCCCCTGATGAGGATCAGGGGCTCTGGCAGGAACTGGCCGCGCTGCCCCGCAAGCAGCGGGCCGTGCTGGTGCTGCGCCACTACGAACAGCTCAGCGACGGCGAAATCGCCAAGGTGCTCGGCATCTCCCCCGGAACCGTACGCAGCCAGGCGTCCCGGGGCCTGGACAAGTTGCGCTCCTCCCTCTCCTCCTCACCCGCGCCTCACAGGAGCATGCGATGACCGACCTGGAAGACAAGCTCAGCCGCGTCCTGTCCGGGGCGGCGCACCGTGCGCCGGAGGCGCCGGACGGGCTGCTGGCGACGGTTAAGACGCGCCATCGCCGGAGGCGGGCGCGGACTGCCGCCGCGTACGCGGCCGTGGCCGTGGTCCTGGTGGCAGGCGGGGCGGGCGTGGCAGTGAACGCCCTCGGCACTCGGACGGCGCCGCACCCCGCGGTCCACACGACCGGCCAGGCCCAACCGGCGGACCAGATCCCACCGCCAATCGAGAAGGTGTGGCCGCAGGCGGTACGCAAGATCCCGGCCAAGCTGCCCGACGGCCGCGCGTACTACCCGCAGTTGCTCCTCGACGACCACACGTTGCTGGTCATGACGGGCGTCCAGGACGGGAAACGCCAGTTCCTGTGGAGCTACGACCTGCGCAGCGGCCAGCCCAGGCGGATCGCCGAGATCCCCGCGACGAAGGGGTCGGCGATCTCCGCCGAAGGTATCACCGGCGGTGGCGGTCACATCGTCTGGTGGGCGTCTTACAAGGAGGCGGGAGCCCCGCGGGTCGCCCGGATCTGGACAGTGCCGGCCACCGGCGGCCGGCCTCGGCCGGTGACCGACGTCCCGCTGGGAAACGTCATGAAGGAAGGGCACATCAACGGGCTGACGGTCACCGGCTCGGACGTGGTCTTCGCCTACGAGAAGGGTGGGGTCTACCGGGTGCCGCTGAGCGGGGGGACACCGCAGCCGGTGAAGGGCGCCGAGCGGCACCACATCCTACGGTGGCCGTGGGTGGGCGTCCACCGCAAAGAGGCGGTCTTCCGCGACCTGCACAACGCCGAGACCGGTGAGCGGCGCGACGCCGTGGTCAAGGCCGATGAGCAGGTCAGGTGCGGCGTCGACCGGTGCGCCGGCGTGGCAGTGCAGTACCGGACCGTCAAGATCGAACGCCGCCGCGACAGTTCCGGCAAGGAGATCAAGTGCGGCACCCGCCGGTGCCCGGACACGGTGCGGGCCCAGACCATTCTGCGCAGGTTCGTCCGCGACCGCGACGGCTCTCAGGAACGCGAGCTGCCGACCGGCTTCCAAATGGGCGACGACGCCGGCCTGGAGCGCTTCTTCAAGGTCACGTTGACCGGCCCGGAAGACCGATCCGTCCTGACCCTGTACGACGCCGATACCGGCAGGTCCGCCGACCTCCGCATCCGGCCGGACGCGGCGGGCACCATGGCGATCCCGGACGGCGGCCTCGACCGGCTGATGGCCTACCCGATCAAGAACGAGATGTACGTCCTGGACCTGGCCGCGATCAAGTAGGGCTGCACTGAGCCGAGGCCGTGTCCGTCATGGAGGATCGTTGAGCTGCCAGCCGCCCCACTTGGTCTGCATCTCGGCTCCAGCGCGAAGCGCCACACCGAACTACCCTGGTGTTTTCGAGCCATGGTTGGAACCTGGCCGGAAGACGCGTGACCCTCGCGCAACTGCCCGGCGTTCCTCGGTGAGGAGTTCGAGCGGGCTCAGGTCGGTGGGGCCTGTGGTAGGTGCACGCCGGCACGGTGGACTTGTCGGACCTCTTGGCTCGGTGAGCCAGGCCTTGCTTCATCACGCCACCTGCCCGGCGGCCTCGCTTCCTCCGTCCGCGGCATCGGGCAGATCCGGACAGCACTGATATGGAGCAATTTGTGGGAGCGTGCCGGAACTTATCCTGAGGCCCCATGATGAAAGCGGGCCTTGGCAGGCTAGGTGCTCTGCATCTCTGCGCTCCTGGCCGTCGCGGGGTCCAGAGAGTCCGAATCAGCCGCTGGGTGAGCACTGATCGGGAAACAGTGATGCCCCAACCCAGGCGGCCAAGCGGGTCCCGTGAGCGCGGCAGCTGCGAGAGAGTCACACCGCGCTCCTCAAGCGGCTTCTGAGTATCAGCTTGACCAGCTCTCCCACCCACAGGATCGTAGATCCCGCCGCGGTGCACGCCAGCCACTGTCCAGACGTCAGATCGACGACGGTGAAGAAAGGATGCAGGCCCGGCCACTCCACCATGGCGACCAGAAGAACGATCACGACGCCTACCGCGGCGAAGGTGGTCCGGTTGGCGAAGGTGTCGCGGTGGAAGGCGCTGCGCAGGTCGTCACGCACATTGACCAGGTTGAACACTTGGAAGAAGACAAAGGTGACGAAGGCCATCGTGCTGGCAACCGAGCCCTGCCCCGCCAGCGCCGGCCCTCCCGGCGCGAGCGCGAGCACGGCGAGCGTTCCGCCAGCCATGATCAGCCCGGCCAACAGGATCCGCAGGAGGCGAGCCGTGGTGAGAATGCGCTCGTCATGTGACCGTGGTGGGCGTTTCATGGTGTCGGGGCCGGCCGGGTCGACGCCCAGTGAGAGGGCGGGCGGCCCGTCCATGACGAGGTTGACGAAGAGGATCTGCACTGCGGTGAACGGCGCACCCCCCGCCAGTCCGGTGATGGAGGTGGCCAGAAAGGTCAGCACGAACCCGAAGGCGGTCGACATCTGGAAGCGGGTGAACTTCACGATGTTGGCGTAGATGCCGCGCCCTTCACGTACCGCCTCCACCACTGTGGCGAAATTGTCGTCAGTGAGGACCATCGTGGCGGCTTCCTTGCTGACCTCCGTTCCCGTGATTCCCATGGCGACGCCGATGTCGGCCTGGCGCAGAGCGGGAGCGTCGTTGACACCGTCGCCGGTCATGGCCGCCACCTTGCCGCCGTCCTGGAGCACGCGCACGATGCGGATCTTGTGTTGCGGTGTCATCCTGGCGAAAACGCCGATGTCCGGGAGCTGCCGGGCCAGTTCCTCGTCGGAGATCAGGTCGAGCTCGGCGCCGGTGACCGCCTTGCCGGGGATGTTGAGCTGGCGTGCGATGGCCGCGGCGGTGACCGCATGATCGCCAGTGATCATCTGGACCTGGATGCCCGCCTGATGGCACTGCTCGATGGCCGCGGCCGTTTCCAGGCGCGGCGGGTCGACGATGCCCACCAGCGCCAACACGGCGATATCGCCGATCAGCGTCCTCGGGTCAGCGTCTGAGTCGAGGTTCGGGAAGTCCTGAACACCGATCGCCAGGACCCGAAGACCCTGCGCGGCCAGCTCTCGGTTGTCTTCGGCGTATCGCTCCCGGGCGTCGTCGTCGAAGGGGCGAAAGGCGCCCTCAACGGTCAGGTAGCGGTCGGCGCGAGCGGCCAGCACGTCGGGCGCACCCTTGACAAAGCACCGGATCGCGCCGTCCACACGATGGAAGGTCGCCATGAACTTCTCATCGGAGTCGAAGGGCACCTCGGCAATGCGTGGATGACGGCGGCGCAGCGCGGCCACGTCGACCCCGCCCTTCTCGGCCAGCACCACCAGAGCGATCTCGGTGGGATCGCCGACCACGTCATTCTCGCTGTGCACCACGGCGTCCGTGCACAGCGCCATGCCGGCCAGCGCCGCATGCAGCGCGGGGCCATCCGCTGGGACGCCGTCCATGCTGCGGATCACCCCTTGGGTGGAATAGCCCTGCCCGGACACCGTGAAGCGGTGGTCGGCCAGATACAGCTCGCGTGCGGTCATCCGGTTGAGCGTCAGCGTCCCCGTCTTGTCGGTGCAGATATGAGAGGTGCTACCCAGCGTCTCCACAGAGGCCAGCCGCTTGACGATCGCCCCTCTCTTCGCAAGCCGTGCCGTTCCCATGGCCAGAGTGAAGGCCACCACGGCGGGCATCCCTTCCGGTACGGTCGCCACCGCGAGCGAAACGGCGGTGGTGAGGAGCTCGCCGGCAGGCTGACCGCGCAGCATCCCCAAGATGAACACGATCACGATCACCGCTCCGGCGATCATCGCCAGCGTGCGGCCCAGAGTGTCGATCTGGCGCTGCAGCGGAGTCGGCGCCGGCTTGGTCTCCTGGAGAAGGCCGGCGACCCGCCCGATTTCGGTGGTCGCACCAGTCGCCGTCACAATCATCCGGGCGTGCCCGCGCGTGACGCTGGTGTTCATGAAGGCCGAGGTGGCGCGCTCGGCCAACGGCGCGTCGGGCGCCACTACGGCATCAGCCGCCTTGGCGGCAGGCTCCGCCTCACCGGTCAGCGCCGCCTCCTGGACCTCCAACGAGGCCGAAAAGATCAACCGGCCGTCGGCGGGCACCCGATCGCCTGCCTCGAGGACAACCACGTCCCCGGGCACGAGGTCAGCAGCGTCCAGGCGTACGGTGGAGCCGTCTCGAATCACGGTGGCCTCAGTCCGCAACATCCGTTGCAGCGTTTCGAGGGACGCTTCGGCTTTGGCCTCCTGCACGAATCCGATGGTCGCATTGAGCAGAATCACCACGACGATGATGACCGGCGTCTCCCATTCGCCAGAGACCAGCAGACTCACGACCGCCGCGCCGAGCAACGTAAGGATCAGCATGTCGCGGAACTGCCGCACGTAGGCACGCCATCGCGGCTCGCGTGGCGCCTCGGGTAGCCGGTTCGGTCCGCTCTGCTCGCGCCGTAGGACGGCTTGCGCGCTGCCCAATCCCTCGTTGAGGTCCGTACCGAAGCTCCTTGCCACCTCAGCCGGTCCGGTCGCATGCCAAGCGGTATCGCTCATGGGGCAACGCTAGGAAGACACGATGCCTGCCGGCATCTGTCACGTGGCTGGTGCGACTTCTCGGCTGTTGGCCAAGCCCGGCTGGCACATCCGCGACCAGAGGCTCTGCTCACCCATCCAGCGTGGAGTGACGGGCATGGAACGCAACCACGTGTGGCGCAGGGCATCGGCCGGCGGGCCGAAACACGAGCATGCGGACCGCATCCCCGTGCGGTGGCCCAGACCACCTTGGCCACCGGGACATCGCGTGAACGCCGGCACATCCAACGCTTGCGGCCCCTACGTACCGAGGGTTTGCCGTCCCGCCTCACGGTAGGCGCCGTCCCCCCGCCCGGAACCCGGATCCGGACGCGCCGACGTGGCTGCTGCCCCCGCCAGACCTTCCAGTTCGGATGCCCCATTGGTGGAGAAGCCCAGTTTGACCGGCCGTAGATGACAGGTGACGAAATCGCCACGTTCGGCAGTCGACACCGGTTCGTGCGCGAATGTCAGACCGGTCGAACGTGCCCCTGCAGCCGGATCCCTGAAAGTCCGTTCGTTCCGTTCTCGCTTTTTCTCTATGCCGTCGATCCACCCTGCTACGTGCTTGAGCTGGACGAAAGGGCTGTTGCGGCTGCGGCGGACGTGTTCACCGCCCAGGGACTCACAGGCAGCGCTGCGCACTGGTGCACCGTGGCATCGCAGGCGGCCAAGGCGATGGCTCCTGATGTGGCAGATCAGCTGGAGTCAGGCCGGCTGGAGTTCGGCTCCTGGGCCGGCGATGACCACGGATTGTGGAACAACTACTTCGCGGTGCTTGCCCACGAGGCCGATCTCGGTGAGCTACGCAGACTCGGCGCCCTGTTGCACGATCTCTATCACGACAGGGCACGACTGTCCGAGCTGATCCACAACCTCGACCCAGTACTGTTCGAGGTGATGTGACCCGTCACCCCACTCACTTGGTGAGGTGTCGCCCGCCGACGCAGGCGCCGGCGGGCGACGTTCATGGGTGAAGGCCCGCCGCATCCCCGACAGCGTCGGACTGAACACCTCAACGGTGCCGTAAGAGATGGGCAGCCGCGCCTTCCGGCCAGTGAGGTGCAGCGCGAGCGTTCGCCTGCTCTGGTAGCCGGCGGTGACCTCCGTGCCGCCGCGCCACGTCGCCCGGTGGCCTACACGGGGGCCGAAATCGCACGTCGTGGAGCATCCCCGTCCGGGGCGGCTGACCGCGACGGGAGCTACCTCGTGCTTGATGGTGTACTCCACGCCCGGTCCCCATGTTCAGCGGCGAGGAGCGGCCAGCGCAGCTCAGCACGCCCCGCCTCGCGGACGCGAACGCCGATGACCATGCCGGCCATGAGGAAACTGACCGCAGCCCCGATCGCCAGACCGAAAGCTACCCGTGCCCGCGACAGCCCAGTGTCAGCGCGAACAAGAAATGCACCTGAGACCCGGCATGTACACCACCGGTCACGGCCAGCGCCGAGGCGGCCGAGACTTCGGGGAAGGTGTGGCGGCCCCCTTGCAGAGCGCCGGCGCCATTCCCACCATCCTCTCCCAGTTCACCCAAGAGGTTCGCGGCCGGCGCTCTGGACGAAGTTCTGGTCCGTCAATCCGGCATCGAGCGATGTGTTCGGCGTCTGCCCCATCCCGAAGTCCTGATCCGGATGGCAGCGTGTCCTGGTTGAAGCCCACGACGATCGGCAGGTTGCCTCCTGTCGCTACTTTCCGGAGGCTCCATGGCCCTGCTCGCCCCGTTCAACACCGGTCCGGAGTAGGAGGCGGCACACACCGAGCTCATGACGGCAATGGCGACCAGCAGAGCCTCACACGAGAACCGAGCTACACCACTCGGCGGCACATGACCGGGCACGAACTGGGGTCAGTCACAGTGGTCGCGTTTCACATAACGGGTGCTCTGGCCGACAAGACCGTGCAGCGTGATGCATTTGTCGCGCGCGGCCACATAGACCGGTCCTGCGTAGTACCGGTAGATGCCGTGGTCGAAGTCGGCCCACGTGCGTGCCCGGGCGAGCCCGATCTTGATTGCCATGGACTGCTTCTTGCCCTGCGCCTTGGCATAGGTGAGTGCGCAGTTCTTTCCCGATGCGGGGTTGTAGTAGAGCTGGATGGATCCCACCTGTCCGATCGGGTAGCGGTCCAGCCACTTGTAGCCGTTGCCGCAGGGGCCTGCCGCCTCGGCGGGGGCGCTACCCAACACCAACCAGCTGCCGGCCAGCGCCATGCCGGCAAGGGCAGCGAGTCTCTGGCGAACGCGCATCGGTCCTCCCGTGTGTCCAGCAATTCGCATGCCTGCACCATCGGGCATGGCGATGAGCGGATGCATCCGTCTGATGACTGGTCGTGAGGGGGTTCGGTGACCCAAGCCCGGGCAGCGTGGGGGCCTGCCGGTCGGCAGTCGACCAAGGGCGAGACGAACTTCCGCAGCAAGCTGCTGCGCACGCGCGCTCGCCGGCCTCGTGCGTCTTCGGCTCCGCCGCCGTACGTGGGTGGAAGTGCCCGGCCGCCACGGGCGTGCGCGCTGCAGTATCCCGAAGCGAACTTGGATGTGGCTCTCCTCGAGCGAGCCTCTGAGCTGGGCGGTTGTGGTCTGGGCCGTTGGCCGGGTCCCATCCTCTTGACCGGGGCCTGGTGCTCTCGGCGGACGAGTGCTGCGCATCAAGCGGCTGCGGTCCGTAAGGCATCCCTGGCAAGATCATCTGGCATGTATGGTTCTTACTACTGGACGCACCCGCGCTTTTCCGACCAGCGACTGACGGCCAAGCCGCTGACCCTGCAGGACGGAAGCCGGGACGTGACGGGGCCTGCGAAGCAGGGTTCGAGGGACGTCAGGCCGCAGCCGGGCCCGCCATGGACGAGCCGTGGCAGGAACAGCTGATCGTGCACCAGACGTGGGTGCCAGATTCATCTCGGCTCGAGCCCCAGGTGAGCGCGAGGCTGTCGACCAGGAAAAGACCTCGCCCTGTGGTGGCGTCCTCGCCCGCATGACGCAGCTGCGGCATGCCCGCTCCTCCGCCGTCGCGCACGTCGATCTGCACGACATCGTCGAGGTGAGCCAACTGCACGGCGATGCGGCCGCAATCTCGTTGGCCGCAGTGCTCGATCGCGTTGGCCGCCAGCTCCGAGACGACCAGGATGACGTCGTCCGCGCAGGGGTGACCGGCCGTCATCTCGCGTGCGAAGCGACGAACCCGGCCTACCTGCTCCAGGCGTGCGGGAAAGTCGCGGGTGGTCTTCGAGGTGAGGGTCCGCATCGGGATCGCCTCCTTACACAGGTCCGATCGAGATTCCTCATGTCCTCATGCTGGCGCTGCTGCTTGTCGTTTCCCTGTCGGCCGAGTGTCGGCCATCAGGCGACAGCGAGCGGACAACAAATCGACAGCCCGGCCCGGCAAAGTGAGGAACGTAGATAGTGGGAAGGATGGGACAGATGAGCAGGAATCGCACGCCAGAGAAGGCGTCCGCTGCGACGTCGCCCGGCGCCACGCCAGGAGCATCGGCGGCAGACCACCACCACAGCCCTGGCGAAACCCTGGCCGCAACCTGCGGGCACGACCCTGTCTTCGATCGGATCAAGCAGCTCACCGCAGACGCCTCGCATGAGCTGCGCACGCCCTTGGCCGGGCTCAGAGTGCAAGTGGAGGACGCCCGGTTGCACATGGACCAGATCGACCTGCCCGATCTGCTCGATCATGTGCTGCGCGATATCGACAGGCTACAGGCTGTCATTTCCGACTTGCTCTTGCTGGCCGGGGTACGATCCCATCTGCCTGAAGAGCGGGAACCGGTGGACCTGGCGGAACTGGCGCGAGCCGCGGCATCCGCTCGAGGGGGGAATATCGTCCTGCGGCTCCGGCACCGCGTCACGGCCATGGCGGTCCGTACCCACATCGTCCGCTTGCTGGAGGACCTGCTCGGCAATGCTCAGCGGCATGCCGAGCACGCCGTGCACATCCAGGTCCGCGGGAGCGGCGGCATGGTGGAGGTGTCCGTGGAGGACGACGGGCCGGGCATCGCACCAGCCGACCGTGAACGTGTCTTCGAGCCGTTCCTCCGGCTGGATACCGCTCGCGACCGTCACAGCGGTGGCAGCGGGCTCGGGCTGGCGATCGCCCGTGAAATCGCCTTCGCCCATGGCGGAACGCTCACCGTGGAGGATTCCTGTCTCGGCGGTGCGCGTTTCATCCTCCGGCTACCGTCGGAGCCAGACCGGTCGGCCGTCAGCCCGTAGGCGCGGCCCCGGGCGGCGCGCCTGGCCACGGCCGACGCAAGGACAGGAGTGGCGACGGCTCCAAACGACGGGAGGCGGCAGACCGGTGACGGCGTCACGACCGCCGATCGAACCCAGCGCAATCGCAGAGGGCCAGAACCTCATCCATACCCAATTCGCCGCCCTGCCGGACACCAGCAGCGAAGGCGTCCTCCCCCAGTGCCGATCGCGCACGTGCGGTGACCCGGCCGGTGTCGGCGTCTTCTGCGGGCAGCAGTGATGCCCCGATGGATCTTCTTGCCGCCTGCGCGGCTCCTAGGAGCATGGCGGCGTCATCGTGGCGCTCCAGCAAGGTCAGCGCACCGGCCAGTCCCTCCAGTGAGAGCGCCATGGCCAGAGGATCGCCGGTGACCCGGGCGGCGAGGAGGCCCTCACGGTGCCGCGCCAGGGCGGCTTCGCCGTCGCCGCGTTGCTCGGCGGCCAAACCGAACTCACGGAGAATGAGTGCTCTGTCGCGTATGTCGACTAGCGTCCGGCGACCTTGCAGCAGCTCACGCAGCCGTTCTTCGGCGAGATCCGATCGGCCTTCCCGCCGTTCCAGCAGGGCCATCTCCAGTTCGTAGTGGCACAGCCCAAGATCGTCGCGCTGCTCGACGGCCAGCCTTCTGCCCCGCTCGTACAGTCCACGAGCGTTAGAGAAGTCGCCTGCCAGCATGGTGAGACGCCCGAGTGCCAGGGTGTGCTCAACGACGTCGGACCACAAGCGGAGGGTCTCAGCTGTCTGCAGTCCTTCACGGTGCAGCCGCACGGCACGCTCGTGATCTCCGAGCGCTTCGGCACGGTGGGCGAGCGGACGCATGGTCTGCAGCCGCCCCCAGTCGTCGCCGAGCTCTCCAAACAGCCGCCTGGCGTGTTCGCCGTACTCCTCGATCGCTCTCAGGTCACCGCGGACCATGGCCTGCCGGCTGGCGGTGCTCAGCGCTGCGGCTCTGCCCCAGGGGTCGTCGACCTCGCCGAAGGCCGCCAGGGCGCGGCTCACGTGTGTTTCGCCGGCGGACAGGTCTTCGATGCCGGTGTGCAGGGCGTGCCCGAGGATCCACTGGGCGCGGGCGCGTTCGCGGGGGTCCTCCATGTCATGCAAGGCCTGCTCGGCTTGTCGCAGCCGGACCGGGTCGCGGCTCCGCTCGACCAGCAGTCCCAGGCAGGTCCTCCAGACGACGGCGGCCGCGCGCAGATCCGGCTGCGTTTCGCCGCTGTCGGCCGGCGCACGATCCAGCCAGTCACGGGCGTGATGCAGCCGGCCCCGCAGGAACCAGTACCACAGCAGCGCGTTGATCAGTTCGAGCGACCCGGCGGCGTCGCCCTGGCGTACCAAACCGTCCAGCGCGCTCCACAGGTTGGCGTTCTCCCGGTCCAGGCGGTCGAGCCAGGCGCGCTGCTCGGCGGTCCGCAGGCGAGTAGCCGCGGTACGTGCCAGCGAGAGGTAGTGATCCTGGAAGCGCCGGCTCACCTCGTCGAGCTCGCCCGACTCGCGCAGCCGCATGCGGCAATAGTGGGCCACTGTCTCCAGGAGGCTGTATCGGGGGCCCTGCGCCGTCTCCTCCATCCTCACCAGTGAGCGGTCGACGAGCCGTCCCAGCACGTCGAGCACGTTCTCCGGCCCGATGTCCGTGCCGCCGCAGACCACCTCGGCGGCGGTGATGTCGCAGCCACCGGCGTGCACGGCCAGGCGGCGCAACACGGTGCGATCGAGTTCGGTGAGTAGATCCCAGCTCCAGTCCAGCACCGCCTGAAGGGTTCGCTGACGCTGCGGGGCGTTGCGGCGGCCGGCGGCCAGGATCCGGAACCGGTCATCGAGGCGGTTGACGAGCTCCCGTATGCCGAGAGCCGGCACACGCGTGGCGGCCAGCTCCAGGGCGAGAGGAAGCCCATCGAGCCGCCGGCACAACTCGGCGACATGCGAGGCGTTGAGCCCGTCCAGCGCGAAGCCTGGCAGCACGGCGCCGACACGTTCGACGAACAAGCGTACGGCGTCGTTGTGCGCCATGAGCGCGGGGTCCGGGCCCATCGGCGGGTCGGGCGGTGCCAGCGGCGCCACGGGCCATACCGCCTCGCCCGGCACGGCGAGAGGTTCGCGGCTGGTCGCCAGTATCCGCAGGTCCGGCGCCGCCCGGAGAAGCTGCTCGACCAGCTTGGCCACGGGATCGACGATGTGTTCGCAGTTGTCCAGAACCAGGAGCAGCCGCTTGGCGCGCAAGGCGTCGGCGAGCACATCGGCTGACGAGGTGGCGGCTGCGCCTGCCATCCTGTCGTCGCGAACTCCGAGGACCGCCGCGATCCGCTGTGCCACCAGGTTCACGTCCGGTAGGCCGCGATCTTGGAAATGTCCCGCCAACTCAATGAGCCACACTCCGTCGGGGTGGTACCCGATCGCTTGATGGGCGACCTCCAGCGCCAAGCGGGTCTTGCCCACCCCGCCCACTCCGGTCAGCGTGATCAGCCGCCCTTCGCGCAGCAGTTCCCGGACGGAGTTCATCGCCTGTCGCCTGCCGATCAAGCCGGTCAGCGGGGACGGCAGGTTGGTCCTCGGCGGAGCCGGTGTGACCTGCGCAGGCGGCGGGCTCAGGGCGGGGTCCTGCTCCAGGATCGACTGATGGAGCGCGATCAGCTCCGGAGAGGGGTCCACGCCCAGATCTTCGGCCAGCCGCTCGCGCAGCGCGAGAAAGCCGGCGAGAGCCTCGCCCTGCCGGCCCGCACGGTAGAGGGCACGCATCTGCAAGGCGCGCAGACGCTCCCTCAGCGGGTGGCGTTCGACCAGCTCGCTCAGCTCTGCGATCAGCAAGGTGTGCTCTCCCAGCTCCAGCCGGGCCTCGGCCTGTGCCTCCAGGGCACCAAGACGCTGCTCCTCCAGCCGCTGCGCCGCCTGACGCGCGAAGTCCTCCTCGGCGAAATCGGCGAACGCGGGCCCGCGCCACAGGCCCAGCGCTTCGTCCAACGCCGCCGCTCTCGCGCGTGGGTCTTCGAGCTTCAGCGCCTGGGAGGTCAACTCGGCGAACGTGTCAGCGTCGCTGACGCCCTGCAGCAGATATCCCGGTCGCTGGGAGACCACCAGCTTCCCCGCGCCCGCCTCGGCCTGCTCCAGCGCGTGCCGAAGTCGCGACACCTTCAACTGCAGAGCGCTCGTGGGGTTGGCCGGCAGCTCATCGCCCCACAGATCGTCTATCAGCCGGTCGGCCGGCACCAGCCGCTTGTGATGGACCAGGAGATCTGCCAGCAGCGCGCGCACCTTGAACTCAGGCACCGGCACCGGAAGGTCGCCGGCCGCCCACGCCTGCACCTGGCCCAGCACACCGAAGCGCATAATCCCAGCTTAGAGGCGTAGCACAAGGCGAACGAGGTGACGTGGCCCAGCTCTTGAAAGGGTTTGTGGCGGCTGCGACAAGCCGCATCGTGGACGTGGCGGTTGATCAGGGGTCGCACAGAGGCACGGACGGATCCTTCCAGACCTGAAGGCGGCCGGCGAAGAAGTCGAAGGTGCTCCACACGCCCCTGCCGTGCGGCAGCGGTAACTCCGTCACAGCATCGGGTGGGTAGTCGATGACATCGATCATGACGAGAGTATCGGCCGTGAACAGGGCAGTCCTGCCGTCGAACTCCTTGGCGAGGACCCGCCGGGCATCCAGGAACCCGCCCGATACATCGAATCCGGCGCCGCCGCCGAAGACCTCCGCACCCCGGCGGACCGCTTGCACGGCCCCGTCCGGGAATCGGCGTACGGTGAGCATGTCGACCTCGACCGGCGTCGTCAGATAGCGGCCCTCCACTCGGCTGCAGATCGGCCAGAACCTCGCGGTCTCTTCTGTCGATGGAGATCCAGGCTCGCCGGCTGCCCCATCGGCCCGAGCCGATCCAGCCAGCCTCGCACGATGCGTCAAGGCTCAACACCAGGTGACGCCCATCGGGATGAGGCAGCACCGATGAGCCGGTGGTGGAGCGGTGCAGCGGCACACGGTCCAACACCTGTCCCGTGGCAGCGTCGAGTACCCAGCACTGGTCACCACCGGCATCGTCCGCCGGCCCGGCCACCCCTGCCCAGACCTGGCTGCCGTCCGGGCTGAAGGCGCAGAGCCCGCCGAACCTACGGCCCCCAGGCGCGCCCCCCACGAAGGGTGGGGCACCCGCCACATGATGCGGCCGTCCAGGGCGATCATCGCGAGCTGGTCCAAGCTGGCCACCGCAACGCGTTCCATATCCGCGCGAACCGCACACCTGCCCTCCCGTGGCAGATCTGAAGACCTGGCGAAGCGTCCGGAAACACGCGTCGAAGACCAGTAGCTGACGATCGGTGGTGCACACCTGCAAGGCGCCGCCGGCGGATCGACCGGGCAACCGTTCCGGGGGCAGCTCACGCTCCATGATCAGCTGGGCTCTCACACCGGCAACCAACCGCCGCGCATATGGCTTCACCCACCCGCGCAGTCAACCCCCTGGGTGCTGTGAGCGTGAAACCGCGCAGCGCACGACCTGGCATCGGCACAGGTTGTGCGAGGGATCACCAGTCGATTGACGGATTTGCTCCTGCGGCGCCTCGGATAGGTTTGCGTCCGCAGGCTGGCGGAGGATGTTGCCTCCGCAGTGGCCGGCCGAGGGGTGACACGGGTGTGTGGCGCACCAGACGTCTGGTGCGCCACACACCGGTCCGCAGATGGCCTGGCAGTGGCCGGCCAAGCAATCGCGGGAAGGCGGTGACAGCCATTCGCCGGGATGTTCCCGCCACGGGACGCACTTCGCACAGGATCAGCGCTCGCCACCGTCCACAGCGCTGGTCGCGGAGTCATGCGGGCGGAGGAGCCGCTGGCCAACGTGGCCGCCGGTCGTTCATCTCGTGGCCGGCGAGTGCCTCCATCCGGAGCTGCTCACCCGGACCGGCGTGCGAGATGTCCTCATGGCCGCCTTGACGGGTGCACCGATCACCAGGTGACGGGCAGGCGGTGGACGCCATAGACGTTGGCGTCGTGTTTGAACGGAAGCTCGTCCACCGGCACGGCCAGACGCAGCCCAGGGATGCGGGCGAACAGCGTGCTGTAGACAATCTCCAGTTCGAGCCTGGCCAAGTTCTGACCCAGGCACTGGTGGATGCCGTAGCCGAACGACAGATGGCCGTGGGCGTTGCGGTGGATGTCGAGGATGTCCGGGTCCGGGAAGGCGCGCGGGTCTCGGTTGGCCGAGCCCACCGGCGCGATGATGCCCTCCCCCCGACGGATGAGGACGCCGGCGACTTCGATGTCGTCAGCGGCCACGCGGGAGGTGGCGTAGTCCACGACAGGGAAGTAACGCACGAGTTCCTCCACCGCTCCGTGCATCAGCGACGGATCGGACAGCAGCGCGGCGAGTTGGCCGGGGTTTTCCAGAAGCCCCACGACACCTAGGGCGATCATGTTCGCCGTCGTCTCGTGCCCGGCGATCAGCAAGGTCAGCGCGACGCCGGCGAGAGTCTCGCGGTCGAACAGGCCGGCCTGCTGGTATCGGGCCACGAGCCTGCTCAGCAGGTCGTCGCCTGGATAGTCGGCCTTGGCCGCGACCAGGCGCATGACGTAGTCCCTCAGCCCGCCCATCACCGCCGCCCGCTGCTCGGCGGTGGCCGTGGTGCTGACGATCTGCCGGGTCCACCCGTGGAAGAGCATGCGGTCCCGGTACGGTACGCCGAGCAGTTCGCAGATCACTAGCGTCGGAACCGGCAGGGACAGCTCCTGCACGAGATCCGTGGGCCGCTCTCCTGCCAGCATCTGGTCGATCTGGTCGTTCACGATCTGCTGGATGCGCGGCCGCATCGTCTTGACGCGCTTGACGGTGAACTCGGCGGTGACCATCTTGCGGTGGATGGAATGTTCCGGTGGGTCCTTGACGAGGAAGGCGCCCTTGAGCTTCGCGCCGAAGCCTGGCATGACCAGGGGAAAGCCGGGATGTGATCGGTCGGAGCTGACGCGCTCGTCAGCCAGGACGGCGCGGATGAGCTCGTGCCCGGCGACCAGCCAGGCGCTCCTCCCATCGGGCAGGCTCACGCGGGAGACGGGTTTCTCGTCGCGGAGTTCGGCGTAGCGGGGAGGGGGATCGAACGGGCAGGTGCGCGCCATCGGGAAGGTGGGAGCGTCGGCTTGATCGGGTCTAACTGGCATGGTGCTCCTTACGCCGCGTCGGACTGCCTTCGACGTTAGGCAACGGCGGCGCTCGCCGAATCTGTCGTCTGGCTGGTGTCCGAACGCCCCGGCCGCTCACCGCATCGGGTGGTCCAGGTGATGTTGCAGAGTCCGGCCGACTGACCGGACCAGGTCTTCGAAGTCCAGGGAGGCCAACGGCTCAAGGCGAAGCAGGTAGCGTCCGACGATCACGCCCAGGCCCTGGCTGTGCATCAGCCCGGCCTTCACCTCGATGTCGGGATCGTCAGGGAAGGCGTCCTTGAGTGCCGGCAGCAGCTGGGTGTCGATCAGCCGCTGCACCGCGGCGGCGGCGTCCGGGTGGGTGACGGCGGAGCGGTGCAGCGCCGCCATGGCGGCGCTGTCGCCCCGCTCCCACGGCTCCAGTGATGCCCGGGCGAACCGCTCGCCGATCTCGTGCCTGGGCACCTGGGTCAGGTCGAGGGCGGTGAACCCCGCCCGCGTGGTGGCCGCGAACAGATCGGCCTTGCTGCCGTAGTACCGCATCACCATGGCGGCGGCGACCCCGGCATCGGCGGCGATGGACCGCACGGTGGTCTTGTCGTAGCCGTCGGAGGCGAACCTTGCGCGCGCCGCGTCGAGGATCGCCTGCCGGGTGGGTGCCGAGCGTTCGCTGAAGCGCGGGGCCGGCCCGCGGACGTCGCTGTGCGTCATAGCGTCCCCACCCTATCAACAGGCGTTTGCTAACGATCGTTGACCTTACTTCCATCTTGTGCGTACGCTTGTTAGCAATCAAGCGTTCGCAATTGGGGTGGTCCATGAAGACCCTTCTCAGGCGACTGTCGTACGTGCTGACCTTCGACGACGACGATCGCGAGCTGACCGACACCGACATCCTCATCGACGGACCGCGAATCGCCGCGATCGGCGCCGGCCTGCCGGCCGAGGACGCCGACCAGGTCATCGACTGTTCCGGCCTGATCGCACTACCCGGCCTGATCAACGCACACCAGCACCTGTTCCAGGCATCCATGCGGACCCTTCCCCCGCTGGAGCGCTCCGGAATGCTGCCGTTTCTCGGCCTGCAGAACGAGCTCGTCCTGCACCGCTGGCAGCGTGGCCGCTTCGGAGCGGACGACGTGCGGGCCACCGCCCGCGCCGTGCTGACCGAGTCGTTGCTGGGGGGCATCACCACCGTGGCCGACCATCACACCATCTTCCCGGGCGACCGCCCGGAGCCGTACGTGGAGGCGATCATCGACGCGGCCGGCCAGACCGGGATCCGCCTGCATGCCGGGCGCGGCAGCGTGACCTTCGGCCGCGCCCGCGGCGGCCTGGTCGAGGACGTCTTCGTCGAGGACGTCGGCGACGTCATCCGCCACGCCGAGCACCTCATCGCCACCCACCACGACCCCGAGCCGTTCGCCATGGTGCGCATCACGCTCGCCCCGTCCGGCGTGGTCTCCGACGTGCCGGAGATGTTCGAGGCGTTCGCCGCCCTGGCCGCGGCACACGACGGCGTGCGCCTGCACACGCACCTGCACCATCACGAGGACACCCGCTTCGCCCAGTCCCGCTACGGCACCTCCCCGTGGAAGATCCTGGCCGGGCACGGTTTCGCCGGCGATCGGCTGTGGGTGGCCCACGCGGTCACGCCGCCGCCGGAGGAGATCGACGAGTACGCCGCCGCCGGCATCGCCATCGCCCACATCCCCGCCGCCGACCTCAAGCTCGGCTGGGGACTCGCCCCGCTGCGCCGATACCTCAACGCCGGCATCCCCGTGGGAGCCGGCACCACCGGCTCGATGACCAACGACGGCGCCAACCTCCTCGGCGACCTGCGCATAGCCGCCCTCGCCCACCGCGCCACCCGCAGCGACCCCGCCGAATGGCCCTCGGCCCGCGAGCTGCTCGCCATGGCCACCCGCGGTTCGGCCGCGTGCCTGGGCCGCCCCGACCTCGGCTCTCTGGCGGTCGGCAAGGCCGCCGACATCGCCTGCTGGGACCTGACCGGCATCGACCGGGCAGGCGCCCACGACCCGGTGGCGGCGCTGCTGTTCACCGGCCTGACAGACGCCGCCCACCTGGTCCTGGTGAACGGGACCGTGGCCGTCCGCGACAGCCGCCCCACCCAGGGCGACCCCGCCGAGCTGGCGCGCGAGATGGCCGCCCTCGTCGCCGGCGACCCGAAGGAGTGGCGGTGAACAGCTACGACAGCACGATCTGCATCGTCGGAGCCGGACCCGCCGGCCTGATCACCGCGCTGGGCCTGGCACGCCTGGGCGTCCCCTTCGTCCACCTCGACCAGGACGACGGCCCGGTAGCCGAATCACGCGGCCTGGTGGTCCACGCCGGCGCCCTGGAAGTGCTCGACGAGCTCGGACTGGCCCAGGAGCTGGTAGCGGCAGGCCTGCACGTGCCGGAGTTCCGCATCACCGTCGCCGGGCACACCGCCATGCGCATCCCTATACACCAGGTGGCCACGCCGTTCCCCTACATCCTGCTGGTCCCCCAGGCGACCACGGAGGCCCTGCTCTACCGGCGGCTGACCGCCGTCGGGCACGCCCCGCTCGCCCGGCATCACGTGAACACCATCATCTCCAGCGGTGATGGCCACGTCGTGGAGGGGACGGATGCCGCAGGGACCCCCTTCCGGGTACGGGCGCGCTACCTGGTCGGCGCCGACGGCCTGCGCAGCACCGTCCGCCCGGCACTGGGCATCCGGTTCCCCCAGCACACCTACGACACGGCGTTCCTGTCAGCGGATGTGCAGCTCGACAATGGCCCCAGCTCCGCGCAGGCACACATCCACCCCAGCCGTCATGGGTTGCTCTTCATGGCGCCGCTGTCCGGCGACCGCTGGCGGCTGATCATCTCCGTGCCCGCTCCCGGCGGCCGGCGCCCGACACCGCCCACCCTTCCGCAGGTCCAGCGCTATCTGGACGAACGCGGCGGACAGGGTGTCACCGTCGTCTGCCTGGACCGGGCCGCCGGCGTCCTGCTGCACCACGGCGTCGCCGACGCCTTCGGCGCCGGCCGGGCGATCCTGGCAGGCGACGCCGCCCACGTGCACAGCCCGGCCGGCGGCATGGGCATGAACACCGGCATCCAGGACGGTTATGACGCCGCCCTCACCCTCGCCGCCATCCATCGCGGAGCTGACGCCGCGACCGCGCTGGCGGGCTACCGCGAGCGCCGGCTGCGCGCCGCACGCGAGGTGGTGGCCTTCACCGATCGCATCATGCGGTTGGTCACCCTCGACGACGCCGGCATTCATCTCCTGCGCTCCATGGCCCTCGCGGGCGCAGGCCGCCTGCCTTTCCTACGCCGCCGGATCGCGCAGGCGGTCTCCTGCGTCACCCGCACGCCCGTGCGTACCGGCGCCCCCACCCTTCTCACCTGAGGACAGACATGACGGATGGGACCGCTCACCTCCTCGATCAGGAGATCAACGTAGGCCCTGCCGGGCACTTCGGCCCCAACCTGACCCCCATCCGCTCGGAAGCGGCGTCCACGCGCTGGCCAACACCGCGCAGAAGGACAACAACGGCGTCATCGCCGGCACGCGCGCCTGCCTGGTCGTCGACGCGGGTGGCGGCGCCTCGTGGGGCGGAGGTTGGCTCCAGGGCCTGTGTTCATAGCCCCTCGCTTCCGCTGGGTTCGGTGCACATGGCACAGTCCTCAGTGTGCTGTTGGGTGATCTGCCGGGCTGGTTGCCTGCTTGGTGTCTGGACTATCTGGGCTGTGAACCCGCCGACGTGCTGTTGCAGCAACAGCAGACGTCGATGGTGTTCGGTCTCCGGTTGGCCGATGGTAGGGACGTCGTGGTCAAGACGCGCCCTGATGACGGTCGGGCCGTGTCGTGTGTCGCGGCGCAGGCTCGGTTGGCCGAGCGCGGGTTTCCCTGTGCCCGGCCGCTCACACCGGCGGTAGGTGTCGGTGCGCTGGCCGTGCACGCCGAGGAATACCGGCCCGGCGGTGAGGTGCTGCACGGGGACTCGCCGGACGTGGCCGTGCGTTACGCGGAGGTGTTCGCCCGGTTGATGGCCGAGCTGACCGGCGTGACCGTTGCGCCGCCGCTGCCGAATCCGCGCTGGGTGCGTTGGGACCACGCAGATTGCGGGGTGTGGCCGGCGATCGAGTTCCTCGACGACCAGGACCAGAGCGCGGTACCCGCGTACGTCATCGACACGGCCGACCGGATCCGCAGGCGGATGTTGGCCGCCGGCCTGCCGTGCGTGCTCGGTCACGCCGACTTCGAGGCGCAGAACCTGCGATGGCACGGTGGGCTGGTGTGGGCGGTGCACGACTGGGACAGCCTGGCGTGGCAACCGGAGGCGGCGCTGGTAGGAGCGGCGAGTGGCGCGTTCGCCAGCGCCGCGCAGCCCACGCTGGCGCCGATCGACAGCTCCGAGGCGTTCCTGACGGCTTATCAGGACGTTCGGGGGCGCGTGTTCACGGCCGAGGAGCAGGAGGTCGCTTGGGCTGCCAGCTTGTGGACGGCAGCGCACAACGCCCGATGGGAAGCACTGCACGGCGACATCCCGAGGTCCGGCGATGCGCTCAGGGCACAAGCGGCTGAACGCCTCCGCCGAGCAAATGCCTAATGCTGTGACCGGCAACGATCACGGGGGCGGGTGAGCTTCGGGCTGCGGATTGCAGAGGCCGTCCGCCCCAGCGGATGCCCTTCTCGCTGCGGACGCGGACGCGCTCGCGGCGTTGAGCGGCCAGTAGGTCCGGGTGCCGGGCGTGAGCGTTGCGCCAGCGCAGGTCGGCGTGCAACGCTCAGGTCTGGACGGTGTGGCTGGGATGGTGGGAGTTGGCCAGGGTGAGCTGGCGCAACGGGCCGAAGTGGGCCTCGATCGGGTTGGCCCAGGAAGCATGGGGAGGACTTCCCCACACCGAAGAACCGCTTCAGGCCTACGGCGCAGCAGGTACGTCATCACCAGCGCCATGGGGAACTGAAGGCTGAGGGGTTTTCCGGCGCGTCGCCAACAGAGGCATGATCGTCCTGGGGCCGGCCGTTATCATCGAGATCCCCATGGCATCGGCCGGCGCGACGAGCCTGCCGCATGGGCGGCTGCGTGCCGCCGCGTCGGTACCACCGGTCACCTGATCGCGCACCGTGCCCGCGACGAGGCCGCGGATGAGGACGGTCGCGCGCGACCTGCAGCTCGAAGCCGACACGCGAAAGCAGTTCCTCGGTATGGCTCGGGGATAGACGCTGCATGCGGCGCTCCACCAGCGGGTCCTCAACGGGTACGGGCAGAGCCAGCGGATTCACCACCTTCATGTCGTCGTGAGGGGGAACTGTAGCGGCCCTCGTCCGGCTTCGCGCATTCGCGCGTTCGTAGCCGCTCGGCCAGGGTCGTCTTGCCGGCGCCGCCCCAGCCGTCGATCGCGGTCACCCGCGGACGTCCGATGACCTCGGGTGATGCATCGCGCAGCTGCCGGACGACGTCGAGCACGGTCACCACCCGCCAGCCAACGGCCCTGGTCTCGCCTGAATGTAGATGCATCGACAACCTCCAGAGGTGACGGCATGCATCCGGCTGCCCGGGCAGGCCGCTGACTGAACGCCTCGATCGCGAGCGACACCGCCGGGGCAGGCCACGGCGTAGGAGCAGGGCCATGGACAGAGCCATGGACAGGGCTGCGGCGCGGGTGGGCTCGCCGCGGAGGCGGTGCCGTGGGCAGGCATCGGCGACCGCCCCCGTTTCCGGCCGAGTGCCCGCACGAGGTCAGGGGTGCCGGATCGCGGTGACGTCGAACTGGAGCGCCACCTTTTCGCTGATGAGAAGCGCGGTCGCGGCGTTCCAGTTCACCCCCCAGTCCCGGCGGTTGATCGTGACACTGCCGGTGAAGCGGACCCGCAGCTCACCCCGGGAGTCGTTCTCCGTGCCGGTCAGCTCGAAGTCAACGCTCACCGGCTTGGTCACGCCGCGGAGGGCCAGGTCGCCGGTGACGGTAAAGGTGGCCTGCGCAGTCTGCTCGACCTTGGTCGAGGCGAAGGTAATGACCGGGTGGGTGGCGGTGTCCAGAAACTTGCCCCGCAGGTGCTCGTCGCGCCGCTGGTCGTGAGTCCGTAGGCTCTTTGCCACGATCGTGAGCCGGGCTGCGGACTTGGATGGTTCGTCACCATCCAGGTGTGCGCTGCCTTGGAATTCGCCGAAGTACCCGTGAACTCGGGTGGCCATCGAGTGCCGGGCTATGAAACCGATCTTCGAGCGGTCGGGGTCGACGACGTATTCGCCGGTCAGCTCGTCCAGACGGGTCATGGTGGTCATGCGATTACTCCTTGGGAAGAATGGTCAGGCGTCGAACGCCGGGCCGGTGATGAGGAGCGTGCCGGTTTCGGGTACGGAGCTCGCCAGCGGCGTGGCGTCGGCATTCCGACCTCATCGACACGCTCGGCGAATTTCCAGCCCTCCCGGGTGCGCTGATAGCGCTCGTGTGTCGCGTATCTTGCCTGCATCGGTGAACTCGCCGCGCAGCGCCTCGATGTGGACGCGGTCGGTGTTGTGCAGCAGATGTGTCATTAGTCTGTCTTTCTGGCCGGGGTTTCATCACGCGCCAGCCGCCTCCCAGGCGCGGCGCTCGGGCGCTCTCCGATCGCGATCCTGCTGAGGCGTCGGTCTCACCAGTACGACGACGCATCCGGATGAAATGTCAGGTGATCGCCCCGCGAGCCCGCTCGGGGGTGTTCATGGAGAGCGCCGGAAGCCTGTGGTACAAGGCAGGCCGGCGAGCAAGGTGTGCTCCGGCCGTCGATAAGGTCCTGCAAGACAGGTCCGAGCAAGGTGGCCAGCGCGTCCCGGTCGGCGGAGGCGAACGGCTCGATGCGCAGGACATACCGGGTCGCGGCGAGCCCGGCCAGTTGAGCGGTGATCACGCCGGCCGTCATCGCGGCACGAGGGCTCGGGCAGGCCGTCACGAGCGGCTGCACGATGGTCTCATCGATGACATCCGACAAGATCTCAGAAAGATCCGGCTCGTCGTAGGCGCCGTGCAGCAGGTAGCGCATCTGGCCGCCCGTATCGGGGCGTTCCCACAGGTCCACGAAGCCCTGGACCAAGCGCACACCCAGCGTTCGCCGGTCGCCCGCGTCGATCAGCCGGCTCAGCTGGCGCATCGTGTCCCGCGCGGCCAGGGCAAGCGCGGCCAGCAGGTTCTTCTTACTCTTGAAGTAGTAGATCACCATGGCGGGGTCGACGCCGGCCTCACTGCCGATCTCCCGGATCGTCACCGCCGCTCCGCGGGCGGTGACCAACCGCAGCGCCGCGTTCAGGATGTCTTGCCTCGTCGCCCCGGCCGGTCCTCGCCGGCCACGCCGTGCCGGCCGGGCTCCGTCCGCATGCGCCTCGCCCAATATGCCCCCGTACCGATCGTGCTCGCTCCTGCCAGCAGATTAAGTCTTCACATGAGGACTTTCAATGGGATGGACCCACGGCTGTGGTCACGACGGTCATCCGCTCTCCGACGCGTCCTCGCTCACGGATTTCGTGATGCGGTGTCGAGGTGACGGCAGGCGTCCACCTCCTGGAACGGGACGTTGTCGAGGAAGGGACGCGCCCGAGGTCGGCCGGACGCCAATCCGTCACTGCGGGTCGCCTGTGCGGCTCGGGTCCCTTCATGCCCGCGGCCGGCCATCGGCGTGCGGGGCGAGGATGTCCGCGACGGCCCGATTCAACGGCGTGTCCACCCCAGCCTTGTGGCCCAGTTCGACCACGCCGCCGGACAGCCAGGGCACCTCCAGTCGCTGTCCGCGTTCGAGGTCGTGGTAGAGCGAGGAGGCCATGTCGTAGGCGAGACCGTCCATCAGCGTCATGCACTCCTGCGCGTAGCCGTCGGGAAGGGCCACGCCCAGCGCCTGGGCGACCGTCACGACCTCACGCATGATGTCCAGCAGCAGGGCCCTGCTCCTGGCGTTCTCCCGCACGGCGCCGATGGGCAGGCGGGTGGTGGCGGTCGTGGCCGAAAGTCCGACGAGGAAGACGAACTTCCGCCAGGTTTCCTGCCTGATGTCCGGACTGACCTCGGCGCTGATTCCACCCGCCGCGCAAGCCTGGTGCAACGCCCCGACCCGTTCGGAGTCCCGTCCATCGAACTCGCCGAAGATCAGCCGCTGCAGCGACCCAGTCTGCCCGATCACCCCCGGACGCACGATGCGAGTGGCGACATAGCTGACCCCGCCGATCACCCTCTCTTCACCGAACGCTGCCATGAGGCGCTCGTCCTTGAGAACGCCGTTCTGGAACGACACCACCACAGTGCGCGGCCCGACAAGCGGGCGGATCTGCTCCAGAGCGGTTTCGAGATCCCACAGCTTGACGCACACCATCACCACGTCCACCACGCCGACCTCGCGCGGGTCAGCGGTCGCCCGCACCCCCGGAAGATGGACGCGATGACCTCCTCCCTCGATGCGCAAGCCGTGGCGCAACATCGCCTCCAGGTGCGCCCCCCGGGCGATGAACACCACCTCCGCACCCCCACGGGCCAGCAGCGCGCCGAAGAACCCTCCTACTCCCCCGGCGCCGACGACCGCGATCCGCATCACGCCACCCCCGCCGGCACGTCGTCGGATACGGCCTTCTGAGAAGGCGGCCGGCACAGCTCTGCGGGCGCGACGGGGGCACCGACGTGGAACGTGGTCATCGCTCCTCCTTTTCCATGAGGTCAGGGGGGCGCCGCGGACCTGCACGTGTGCGGCGACCGGCCCCCCGGGGAAAGCCCCATCATGATAGGGATAGCAGGCAGGACCCGAATCTGTAGGTCGACCAGGCCCGATGCCGGCCGTCGGACTCCCGCCTCACGCTGGGCTTCACGGGTGTTGACCTGCCTGCCACGACCATGTCTCTCCTCACCCGCGCGGTCTTGAGGCGAGATCGGACTCCAACCGGCCCACGGCACTCGCCGCCGAAACTGGTGATGCGCCCCACCTGACGGCCTGCAGGGTGGCACCTGTCAGCGTTCGGGCAAGCCGATGGCGCTCTCCCAGAACCAGTTCCAGCGGATCTCCTCGCGAAAGCGCCTCGGGCCCGCCTCGTAGAGGACACCGATCGCGCCGTTACCGATCACCGTCATGTCCGAGTATCCAGCGTGGTCGCTGTCGATCAGCACGCCCTTCGCATCGACGGTGCCGTTGTCGTCGCGCCAGGTCACGCCGTCGTCGTAGGAAGAGCGGACGCTCATGCCCCGCGCGTTGTTGTCGGTTTTCTGGGTGGCCGGAGCCGAGAGCAGGATGCGGCTGTAGGAGGAGCCGCCCCAGCGCTGACGGAGCAGGGCCGGATGGGTGGGCGGGGCGGTGATGGAGGTGTCGGCGCGGAAATCGCCGTCAAAGGTGCCGCCGCCATCCCGGCTCACGCCGCTGGCCATGCCTGTCAAAGAGGTGAACTCGGGCACCGCGCCGTTGCGGGCGATCACCAGGATGCCGCCGTCCTCACGCTCGACCAGGGTCTGCTCGCTGAGCTTGAGCACGGTCTTGTCGTAGGTGGCGGTGGCGCCGGTCTTCCAGCTGCTGCCGTGGTCGTCGCTGTAGATGAGCCGAATGCTCTGGTGCGTGGCCGTGGCGAAGTAGACCGGCACCACGAGCCGCCCCTTGTGCGGTTCGCGCGTCTTCTGGATCCCGTGGCCCGGCCCGGTGGCGAACCAGTCCCCGGCCCCGGCCGGAGCCTTGACGACATCCGACAGATCCGTCGGCGGTCCCCAGGTCCTGCCATCGTCGCTGCTGACCCGCAGCGCGGGCCTGCGAGGCATGGTCTGGTCCACGGCCGGCTCAGACGTGGTGAACAGGAACACCTTGCCTTCCTGAGCATCGTCGGCCAGGTCGGCCAGGTCGGCCACGACCGTCGCGTGACCCTGCAAAACCTCACCGGGCCGGCTGGGCACGATCACCCGGTTGGGCTCCCACGTACGGCCGTGATCGGCCGAGCGCCGCATGACCACGTCGAACACGCCGTGGTCCGCGCAGCTCCTGTTACGCCGCTCGGCGAAGGCGAGTAGCACGTTCCGCTTGGTCCTCACGACCGCGGGGAGCCGGAAACAGGTCGTCTGCCGCGCTCCGGTAGCCACGTCGATCGTGGTGTACTGCCGCCACAAGGTCTGCTGGTGAAACAGGTACGTTGGCGCCTGCGCGGCCACGGCGGGCGTCACGGTGAGGCTCATCGCCACCACTGCTGCGCCGAACATCCTTGATAACCGCATGACATCTCCCTGTCGGTCTTCGAAGTCGGCGACGAGGCCGCCGCGGACCGTCCGCGGCGGGCCTGTGATCCAGCGAACGGAGATTCACAGCGGGGCGCGTCCCACTCCGCGACGCCGATACAGCCACCAGGCCACCGGCAGCCACAACACCGCGGCCACCGCGCATCCCACGCCCATGAGGGCTCCCTGCATCGCCACCCATTCCAGGACGTGCTCAAGCACGGCCGTCCGGGTGCCGGCGTTCAGAGCCCGTGCCACCAGCATGAGCGGCACCCCCGTGGCCACCGCGAGCAGCAGCAGGCTCACGACCCCGGGCTGCCAGTACGGACGGCGCATCACATACGCGCCGGCCAGCGAGCAGCCCAACGTCAGCCCGAAACCGCCAACCAGCATGAGCGGCAGGACGACCGCCGCCGGCAGGTCACTGGTGAACGGCAGCGCTAAGCCCGCCACGGCACACGCCACGGGGAAGGCCACACCGAGCAGCACGGCAACCCGGCCTCCTCTGGCGACTGCGGGGAAGTACACGAACTCCCAGACGAACCTGCCGGCGGGATCCGGACGGAGAGTCACCGCGTTAACGGCCAGCGGGTACAGCAACGCCGCCCTGCCACGCCAGTCCCGCGACCCGTGCGGCTCCGTCATCAGACGCCCGCCTGCCTCGCGCCTCCTCCTGCTCGGGGACGGCCTGCGTCCCAGCATGTCGATCAGCCTCCCGGTGGTCCTTCACCTCATGATCTCCCACCACTGGCAGGAGCGAATCCGTCACGTGGCCAGCCCGGCTCTCGCGCTCGGGCGGCGCGCCGGCCGAACCAGTGGCGTGCGCGGCGGGGTGCCGGCCCTGCAGGTGCCCCTTGCCGGGTCAGGCGACGCGGCCGTCGTCCTCCTTTGTCAGCGTCCCTGTTCACCAGTACGACGACACAGCGGTGGGACGTGTGAGGCGGCGCACGACCTCACCATCCGGTGCGCCATCTCGTCAAACGGGGCCAGCAACAAGGCGACCGAGGCGGACGATCGAGATGGCAGGAACAGTCCCAGGCCAGCAGGGCGCGGCCAGCGGTTCTGCGGGCGAAACCTGCCGCTGACATCGAACGACTCCAAGACCAGGGCGCTCTGGGACCGTCCAGGCGATCGAGCGCTTGCCGCCGAGGCCCTTGACGGCGACCCGTACGGGGCCGGCCGTCCAGTGCGTGTGCGCGGCAAGGGCGGTGTGGAACGCCTGCGCGCACACGTCGTACATGTGGACCGACTCGCCGGACAGGACGACGAGCTCGGGCCCGGTGATGTTGGCGACGGTGGCGACGACCTGGCCGAGCGC
>NZ_JBFALF010000062.1:0-35767 GCF_040656115.1 Nonomuraea sp. NPDC050202
ACATTCCGAACCCGGAAGTTAAGCTTCCCTGCGCCGATGGTACTGCACTCGGGAGGGTGTGGGAGAGTAGGTCACCGCCGGACAATCTTTATAGGAAAGGGCCCCGACCAGCACTGGTCGGGGCCCTCTCTGCGTTGTCGAGCTGTCTCCATGGCGGCGTCGGCCAGCGAACCCGGGATGGTGATGGCGTCCTGCTTGTTGACCGGCAGGACGCGGCAGATCGGCAGGTCTTATGTCTGCGCCCCACCGCACCAGAAGGAGCGAAGAGTCTTCGCCGCCTCCTGCGCCATCCTCAACTCGGCTGTTCTTCTCCCTTCGCCATCGACATCGCAACCGGCGGCAGCCTGCCCGTGGCGCTCGAACCGTACCGTTCGTAAATTGGCCGTTTCAGGGGTGCTCGGCGCGGCACCGATGGTGCTGGTCCCAGAGTGGCGGAGTGGTGGGCCTCTGTCGCTGAGCTCGATTCTGGCGCCGCGCCCGTACGACCAAAGGCGGTCCCGCCGGCCCATGGCTGGGTGAGAGCAGCTGCAGGGGCATCGCTGGCTCCTCCCCCTGTTGCTGGAGATCGGCGGGTCGATGTACCCCTGATCGGAGACTGCGTGGCCTGCGTTCGATCAGGGCCCTTCAGCAGGGTCCTGTCGTCGTGGGAGCCGTCGGCGGTGGGGAGCATGGTGTCCTTGGCCGTCTTCGGGCTCGTGGGGCTAGCGGGGTTGCCGCGTCTTTAGGCTGACCGAGACCTCGGCGTACGTGATGGGAACGGTGCCGGCGGCTGCCACGGCTCAGGGATCGGGGCAGGCGGCTACCGCGGCTCAGGGATCGGGGCAGGCGGCTACCGCGGCTTTCGGCCTGGTCGCGTCGCATGGCCGTTGGCCTCCCCTCTCCGAAGAGGGGCGGGGCGGACACCCGGCGAAGGCTTGCCATGAGGGCGGTCTACGGCCGGGTGTTCGGCGCAGTCGCGGTGGTGACGGCCCGGATGATGCTTGCTGCACGCCCGGGTGCCTTCGCCGGCGTTGGTCCATAAGCGTTCGTGCTGCTGTACATCGCGATGCCGGCCATCTGGCTCATGGCCGGCCATCTGGCTCATGGCGTTCGGCATCCTCCCCTTCGTGGCGCTGGGGAGCGCCGGATGGGTCCTGGCAGGGCTCGGGCTCCTGCCGTTGCGGCGGCGCCGCTTCGTGCGGGTGATGACCGGCCGTGGTCTGGTGTCGCGGGATGGCCGCGGTTACCGCTATCTCCACCCGGTCTTCCGCGACTACGGTCGCGGCTCGCGTGGAGGAGGAGCGGAAGAGCCCTAGCTGACGTGCAGGGTGCCCGACATCACGGTGACGGCCCGGCCGGCGAGGTGGACCCGGTCGGCGGCGTGCGTCACGTGGACGAGACCGCCCCGGGCTGAGAGCTGAGCGCCCACCAGCGAGGGCCGGCCGAAGCGGGCCGACCAGTACGGGGACAGGGCGCAGTGTGCCGAGCCCGTCACCGGGTCCTCCGGCACCCCGACCCTGGGGGCGAAGAAGCGGGAGACGAAGTCGGTTTCGGTGCCGGGCGCTGTGATGATGATTCCTCTTGCGTCTACTGTGTTTAGAGCGGCGATGTCTGGGGTAATACCGATTACCGCTTCCTCTGACTCCAGCTCCACCAGCAGGTCGAGCCGGCTTTTGCCGACCCGTACCGGGGTGACACCGAGGGCTTTCTCCAGGCCGGGAGGAGCCTCTGTGGGGGTCACCTCCATGGCGGGGAAATCCATTGTGATCATGCCGTCGGCATGGCGATTCACGGTGAGCGTTCCGCTGGCGGTGTCGAATTCGAGCTGCCCGTCCGCCGCACCGGTCGAATAGAGGACGTGTGCGGTCGCCAGCGTGGCATGACCACACAGCGTCACCTCTACGGCCGGGGTGAACCACCGGAGCGAATCCCCGAGCAGGAAGGCGGTCTCGGAGAGGTTCATCTCCGCGGCTACGCTCTGCATCCATTGCTCAGTAACCGGAGTGTCCAACAGGCAGACGGCTGCGGGATTACCCTGGAAAGCTGAGTCGGTGAAGGCGTCGACCGTGAAGAGGCGCATGTGGCCGATGGTATACGGGGGTCGGATATCCAGCTGCAAGCAGGCTGCAAGCCGTACAAAATGGAATTAGGGCTGGGCGTGTCGCGTGGCGAATGCGGAATCGTCGGTTACCGTCCAATGTGTAGGGACGTGCCGATTACGGTGAGTTCCTGAGGAAAGGACAAGCCGATGGGGGCAGTGCGCAAGGTGGTGAGCTACCTTGGCCTGAGCGGGGTCGATCACTACGACGAGGGCTATGACGACGACGAGCAGTACGAGGACGAGTACGTCCCGGCCACGGAGCGGGCTGCCCGGCGGTGGCGCGCGAACGTCGACTCGTCACGGATCGTTATGGTCCAGCCGCTCAAGTACAACGACGCGCCGGTGATCGGCCAGCACTTCCGAGACGGTCAGACGGTGATCATGGACGTTACGGGCATGTCGATGCCTGAGGCGACGCGGATGGTGGACTTCGCCGCCGGGCTGGCCTTCGGCTGTGAGGGGCGGATCGAGCGCATCGCCGAGCGCGTCTTCCTCCTCGCCCCGGCTCACGTGGAGATCGAGACCACCTGAGCCCGTAGTACGAGCTGAGCATGGGGAACCTGCCCGACGCGGGCGGGTTCCTCGTTGTTTGCCCCACTGGCGGCCCGGGGGCCGGCCGCCGTCCGGGCACCCACTTCCGGCGCCCGTCGGGAGTGGCGGGGCGTTCCAAAGGTCTGGTGTGGGTTGAGCGGCGGCTACAGGCTCGGTGGTGGCCTGCTGGCGAGGGGTCCTGGGCCGGGGCTCCCCGGATCGGGTAGTTCCTCCGGAGCGGGCGTTGAGGGCCGTCCGTGTCGGCGGCGCCGTCCCCGCTCGGTGGTGCGCCCGGCGTGCCGCATTCACTCGTCAGTCTCGCGCGATGAGACGTCCGCCTGCCGTCCTCACCCGTCACGCTCGCGTTGGGACGCGCCGCCTGCCGTCCCGGCTGCCACGCGCCGCGTTGTGACGTGCGGGCAGCACGCGCGGAGCGTGACACGTGGGGCGGGCGGCTCGTCACGGCCTGGTACGGCTCTTCATCGCCGCCCCCAGCAGCCGCACGGGGTGGGCGTGGTGGGGTCAGTGGGCGGCGCGGGGGCCGCGGCGGATGAGGCGGGTGAGCTCGGCCGCGTCCTCGGCGGCCTGCTTCGCCCGGGTCTCCGCCTCGCGGGCGTACGCGTGCAGCGCCCAGACGGCCCCCTCCGCCAGCTCCTTCAGCTCGTTCACCTGGCCGGTGACGTACCGGGCGTCGGCCTCGACGAGCTTGCGGCGCTGCCAGAGCTGCCAGCCGGCGAGGCCGATCATGGCGACCGCGGCCGCGGCGAGCAGGCGGGTGCCGAGCGCGGCACCGACGAGGCAGGCGACGCCCGCGACGATCAGCACCAGCGCGGCCCACGGCCGGCCGCGCGGGACCATGCCCTCCGTGAGGATCGACTCCTCGGCGGCGGCGAGCGAGGCCTGGTCGGGGCCCTCGGGGCGCAGGTGGATGCGGTGGCCGAGCAGCGGGACCGTGAGCGTGGCAGGGGGTTCGAGGCGGCTGTCGGCCTCGAGCTCCTCGGCCACCCCGCGCAGGATCGGCGCGGCCACGTGCAGCGCGATCGCAGCCAGGTGCGGGTCCGCGCCGGGGCGCAGGTCGTCGAGCAGGTACGTGCTGAGCGAGGCCATCGGCCCGGCGGGGCCGCCCTGGCCGATCAGGGCGCGCAGGACGGCGAGCGGCTCGTCCTCGGCCCAGGCCGGGGCAGGGGCGGCGGGGCTGTTGTCGAGCGGGGCGGGGGAGTCGTGCTCCGACTGCCGCGCCGAGGTGATCTCCACGCACCGCCCGCGCAGCCTGGCCAGCCGGGCGGCCGCCACGGCGGGCCTGGCCAGCTCGGGGATCTCGGCCATCTCCGGGAAGTCGGCCAGCGACGGCGGCACGACGACCGACGGCTCGCCGGGCACGAGCGCCTGCACCCACTGCTGCGGGTCGGCGTGCTCCTGGACGGCCAGCGCGTCGAGCTTGCGCAGCACGAAGATCTTGCCGGCGGGCCCGTACGCGCCCCTGGCGGCGGCCAGCCACAGCGAGCGCTGGCCGTGGGAGACCGGGCGGTCGAGCGACAGCTCGCCGAACGCGGTGCCCAGCCAGGAGGCGTGGATGCGGCTGCCCTGCCCGGACACCGCCAGCGCCAGGCAGAGGAAGAGCGCGGTCTGTTGCTGGTCGCGGCCGGCGGCCCGGCTCAGCGGCTCCAGCGGGTCGTCACCGGCCAGGATGGCGACCAGCGCTTCGAGGGCCGGGGGCAGCCAGTAACCCGGTACGTCGCGAAAGCTCGGTGCGGCCGGAGGCGCGGTGCCCTTGGCGGCGAGGTGCGCCAGCAGCGCCTCGGCGTAGCGATGCAGTTCGGTCGCTGCTGGGGGGCTCGCAGTCAGGTCCGTGCTCAAGGCAGAGAACTCCCCATTTCGGCCTCAGTTCATGACCGCGTAAAGCCTAGCCGTTGGGGCGCGCCAACCCGGTGGAGGCGCGCCCACGACGGAACGGGAGACTTTGAGCCAACTGCCTGTTACATGCGCTCGGGGACAGGGACGCCCAGAAGGTCGAGCCCCGTCTCCAGCACCCGCAACGTCAGTGCGCACAGGGCCAGCCGGTGGTCCCTGGTCTCGGGGTCGACGCCCTCCTTGATCACCGGGCACTCCTCGTAGAACGTGCTCAGCAGGCTGGCCGTCTGGAAGAGGAACGCGCACAGCCGGTGCGGCTCGGAGTCGGTGGTGACCTGGGCGACGAGCTCGCCGAAGCCCAGCAGGTGGAGACCCAGCGCGCGCTCGGCCGGGGCCGCGAGCACGATGGGCGCGCTCGCGTCGGCCGGGGCGATGCCCGCCCTGCGGAAGATGGAGCGGATCCGGGCCGTCGCGTACTGCATGTAGGGGCCGGTGTTGCCGGTCGTGGCCACCATGCGGTCGAGGTCGAAGACGTACTCGCTGTCGTGGCTGACCGACAGGTCGGCGTACTTCACGGCGGCCATGCCGACGGAGTGGGCGATCTCCCGCTGGGTCGCCTCGTCGTAACCGCGCTCCTCGATCAGCTTGGCGGCCCGGTCGACGGCCTCCTGCAGCAGGTCCATCAGCTTGACGGACTCGCCGGAGCGGGTCTTGAAGCGGCGGCCGTCCTTGCCCAGCATCATGCCGATGCGTACGTGCTCGGCCGAGGTGGTCTCCGGCAGCCAGCCCGCCTGCTTCGCCGCGGCGAACACCATCTGGAAGTGCAGCGCCTGCTCGTTGCCGACGACGTAGAGGATGCGGTCGGCCTTGAGGTCGTGGACCCGGTAGCGGATGGCCGCCATGTCGGTGGTGGCGTAGCCGTAGCCGCCGTCGCTCTTCCTGATGATGAGCGGCAGCGGCTTGTCGTCGGAGCCGGTGAAGCCGGGCGGGAACACGCACAGCGCGCCCTCGCTGATCACCGCCGTGCCCGAGCCCTCCAGGTCGTCGCAGGTCTTCTGGAGCATGGGGTTGTACATGCTCTCGCCGGCGATGTCGGCGTCGGTGAGCGTGACGCCGAGCAGCTCGTAGACCTTGTTGAAGAAGCGCACGGTGGCGTCCATGAACACGTGCCAGAGCCGCAGCGTGTCGGGGTCGCCCGACTGCAGGGTGCTCACCCGCGCCCGCGCGCGTGTCTTGAACGCCTCGTCGCCGTCGAACTTGGCCCGCGCCGCCTGGTAGAACTCGGTGCCCTGACCGGCCTCGAGCTGCTCGACCGCGGCCTGCTCGCCGATGTCGAGCAGGTGCTCGATGAGCATGCCGAACGGGGTGCCCCAGTCGCCCAGGTGGTTCTGCCTGATGACCTTGTTGCCGAGGTGCTCGTGCAGGCGGGCCAGCGAGTCGCCCACGATCGTGGTGCGCAGGTGGCCGACGTGCATCTCCTTGGCCGCGTTGGGCGCGGAGTAGTCGATCACGACGGTCTGCGACGGGGTGATCGTGCCGACGCCGAGGCGCGGGTCGGCCAGCATCCGCCGGGCCTCGGACTCGATCCACGCGTTGTCGAGCGTGATGTTGAGGAAGCCCGGGCCGCTGACCTCGATCGTGCCGGGGAAGTCGGACAGCTCCGCAGTGATCGCTTCCGCGACCTCCCGCGGGGACCGTCGCAGGCGCTTGGCCAGGCTCATCGCGACGTTCGCCTGGAAGTCGGCGAACTGGGAGGGCCGGATCAGCGGATCTGCGTCGGCGTGCTCCGGACCGAACGCGCGGGCCAGCGCCTGCTGGACGCGCTCGGTGAGCACAATCTGCGGGTCGGTCATGGTCTAAGGGTACCGGCGAGCTTGACCGCCACGCTTATCATGAGCGCCGCCAGGATCGAGATGCCGACGGCGGTCAGATCGTTGCTGAGATCGCCGGGTTCGAGGGCGAAGAACTCCCTGACGAACGGCAGCGCCATGCCGACCGCGAACAGCACCGCCATGGCCCCGACGAGCGCCGCCCGCCACCAGTTGAGCGGCCTGGCGATGAGCACGAGCACCCACCAGGTGGTGAGGAAGAGGGTGATCACGGCGGCCGTCTGGTCCTCGAGGAGGGTGGAGGTGCCGCTGTGCGCGGCCCAGAACGACACCAGCACCGCCACCGCGCACAACACCCCCGCCGGCACGGCGAAGCGCAGCACCCGTGGCACGAAGCCGGGCAGGGAGCGCTCCAGCGTGGGCGCCAGCGCCAGGAAGAACGCCGGGATGCCGATGACCAGCGCGTTGGTCAGGGTCGAGTGGCGCGGTGCGAACGGGAACTGCATCCCGGCGAGCCCGACCGTCAGCGACAGCACGATCGCGTAGAACGTCTTGGTGAGGAACAGGTTGGAGACCCGTTCGATGTTGGCCAGCACCCGCCGGCCCTCGCCCACGACGTACGGCAGCGTGGCGAACTTGTCGTCGAGCAGCACCACCTGGGCGACCGCCTTGGTGGCGGGGCTGCCGGCGCCCATCGCGATGCCCAGGTCGGCGTCCTTCAGGGCGAGCACGTCGTTGACGCCGTCGCCGGTCATGGCCACGGTGTGGCCGCGGGCCTGCAGGGCGGTCACGAACTCGCGCTTCTGCTGCGGGCTGACCCGGCCGAAGACGGTGTGGGTGTCCAGCAGCTCGCCGAGCTTGGCCGGGTCGTCGTGCGGGAGGGCGCGCGCGTCGATCGACCGCTCGCCGCCGGGGATGCCGAGGCCGGTCGCGATGGCGGAGACCGCCAGCGGGTTGTCACCTGAGATGATCTTCAGTGTGACGCCCTGCTTGGCGAAGTACCCGAGGGTCTCGCGGGCGTCGGGCCTGATGCGCTGCTTGAGCGTGACGAGCGCGACCGGCTCTGCCGCCGCCTCGCCGCTCTCGGTGCCGGCCAGCGACCCGGTACGGCACAGCGCCAGCACGCGCGTGCCGGTGGCGGCCAGCTCGGTGGCCCTGTCGAGGCAGGCGCCGCCGTGCAGCAGCACGTCGGGCGCGCCCAGCACCCAGGCGCCGTGCTCGCCGAAGTCGGCCCCGCTCCACTTGCGCGCCGAGGAGAACGGCACGCTCGAGCGGGCGGCCCACCCGCCGGGGGCGGCGGGGTAGCGGGCCCTGATGGCCTCGGCGGTGGCGTTCGGGCGGTCGTCGAGGTTGGCGAGCGCGGCCAGGGCCTCGTCGACGAGCCGGCGGTCGTCGCTGACGGGCAGCACCTCGTCGAGGTCCATCCCGCCCGCGGTGAGCGTGCCCGTCTTGTCCAGGCAGAGCACGTCCACCCGGGCCAGGCCCTCGATCGCGGGCAGCTCCTGGACCAGGCACTGGCGCCGGCCCAGGCGTACGACGCCGACGGCGAACGCGATGGAGGTCATCAGCACCAGGCCCTCGGGGATCATGGTGACGATGCCCGCGACCGCGCCGGTGACGGCGGTGCGCAGGTCGGCGGAGTTGTGCAGCTGGCTGTAGATGAGCAGGGCGCCGATCGGGATGACCAGCCAGGTGATGTACTTGATGAAGTTCGCCACGCCCGCGCGCAGCTCGGAGTGGGCCAGGTGGAACTTGCTGGCCTCCTCGGCCAGCTTCGCCGCGTACGCGTCGGTGCCGACCCGGGTGGAGACGAACGTGCCGGAACCGGCCACCGCGAAGCTGCCCGACAGCACCTGGTCGCCGGGCTGCTTGTGCACGGGGTCGGCCTCGCCGGTGAGCAGCGACTCGTCGATCTCCAGGCCGTCGGAGTGCACGACCTCGCCGTCCACGAGGAGGCGGTCGCCGGGGCCGAGCAGGATCAGGTCGCCGAGGACCACGTCCCGGGGGTGGATCTCGCGTTCCGCGCCGTCGCGGCGCACGCGTACGGGCGCCTCGTTGATCACCGCCAGGCGGTCGAGCGTGCGCTTGGCCCGCAGCTCCTGGATGATGCCGATCAGCGCATTGGCCACGATGACCAGCCCGAACAGGCTGTCCTGCCACTCGCCGAAGATCAGGATCAGCGCCCAGAGCACGCCGATGACGAGGTTGAACAGGGTGAACACGTTCGCTCTGAGGATCGCGCTCAGGGAGCGGCTGGATCGGCGCGGGATGTGGTTCGACTTCGCGCGCGCCACCTGCTCCGACGTCAGCCCGTGTGCCACCGAGATGAGCCCGTCCACATAAGCCCCCGTTTCTGTGGATCGGTCTCACACCCTAAGGGTTCACCCGGCTTCGGGGGAGCGACTTGGGTCTTCACTCCAGTCGATCTCCACCGTGGCTCGACCACCACAGCCTGTGGGAGCGGCTGGAGGCGGCCATCCGCTCGCCGATCGCGGTCACCACGCCGGCGGCCGACAGGTCCGCGGCGAGCCGGCAGGCCGCGCTGATGCCCTGAGCCCTGGAGGCGCCGTGGGCGATGACGACCGTGCCGTTCAGGCCGAGCAGCACTGCGCCGCCGTGTGCCTCGGAGTCGAGGCGGCGGTGCAGCTCGCGCAGGCGCGAGCGCTGCATGGCGGCGCCCAGCCGGGCCAGCCTGCTGTCGCTGATGGCCTGCCTGAGCTCGGCGAACGCGTAGCGGACCGCGCCCTCCATGGTCTTCAGCGCCACGTTGCCGGTGAACCCGTCGGTGGTGATGACGTCCACCTTGCCGGTCAGCAGGTCGTGGCCCTCGACGTTGCCGGCGAAGGTGATGCCGGGGGAGCCCTGCAGCAGCTCGTGCGCGCGCCTGACCAGCTTGTCGCCCTTCTCGGCCTCGCTGCCGATCGTGAGCAGGCCGACCTTGGGGTCCTCGATGCCGTGGGCGAGCTCGGCGTAGGTGGCTCCGAGATGCGCGAACTGCACCAGCATCTCCGGCTTGACCTCGGCGTTCGCGCCCGCGTCGAGGAGCACGGCGGGGGCGGGCAGCGTGGGGAGGTCGACGGCGATGGCCGGCCTGAGCACGCCCTGCTGGCCCTTGAGCCGCAGCCGACCGGTGGTCACGATGCCCGCCGTCGATCCCGCGGACACGACCGCGCAGGCGTCGCCGCGGCGTACGAGGTGGCAGGCGATCGCGATGCTGGAGCGGGGACGGCGCAGGCTGGCCAGCGCGCCCTCGTCCATCTCCAGCGCCTCCTCGGCCCGGACGATCGGGATCTCTTTGGTGGCGTCGTGGTCGGCCAGCGCCTCGTAGAGCACGCGCGGGGAGCCCACGAGCACGACGGGCAGGCCGCGTTCCCGTACCGCGTGCACCGCCCCCGCCACGATCTCGTGCGGCGCGTGGTCGCCGCCCATGGCGTCGAGCGCGACTGGCCTGCTCTCGGACAATGCTCACCTCGTACGGCATCGAGCCCGCCGCCACGGCTTGGCCGGTACGCGGGCTCGGTATGTCCGCATCGCAGGCAAGGCAGGTGTCAGGTTAACCGGCTGGTGGGACCTCTTGGTTCCCTGCCACGGCCGTTCCAGTCCTGGCCGCTCACCTGCTTCTACTGCAGGTTCCAGTCGTCCTTGCCCCGGGTGACGATCACCTTGGAGAACCTCGACGCTCCCAGGACCCTGATCAGGGGCCCGTCCCCCGTGGATCCCGCCGTCACGTTCCGCTTGCCGAAGAGCGAGCTGCCCTCGTCGACCACCTGCGCGTTCTCCGGCACCCGCACGATGACCTTGCTGAACATGGCGTCGGCGTGGATCGTGATCTCACGGCCCGGCAGCACGGCGTCCGAGAGGTCGATGATGAGCGCGCCGAACCAGGCCGACAGGGCGGTGGTCCGGGAGGCGACCCAGCGCCCCTTGCGCACGACCTTGCTGAACTTGGAGTGGATGACCTGCCGCTCGATCGCGGCGGGCCTGCTGGACGCGGACACCTCGGGCAGATCCCGGGTGAGGGGGACGAGCTCGCCCACCGTCTTGGCCGTGTAGGCGACGTCGAGGCGGTCGGCGTGCTCGATGGTGGTGAGTCTTCCCGTGGCGAGTGCCTCGGACAGCACGGCGGCCACGCGGTCGCGGTCGGCGTCTGAGGCGCGCAGGTCCGGATGGTCGGTCACGATATGTCAGTCTACGCCCGGACACGATATGTCGCGAGTGTCCATGAACCTCAAGGAAAACTTGGAGCCCAGCGGAACCACGAACGCAGGTAGCCGCGTCCGGGTATTAAGAACCGTAGACGCGCGACAGGGTCGTGAGGTTTACACCCGATCGAACAAAAAAGATGGGAAAGGCCTAGTGATCTTGAACCAGGCAGGCACACGGCGTTTCCGGGCGTACACGTCCAAGCACCTTGACCAGCTCCTGCAGCGTGCGGGGCTGGGGGACGACGAGCGCCTCAAGGTGCGCGCCGTCGCCACGGTGCTGCCTTTCCGGACGAACGCCTACGTCGTGGATGAACTCATAGATTGGTCGGCCGCGCCCGACGACCCCATATACCGGCTCGTCTTCCCGCAGGAGGACATGCTGCCCGCGGCAGACGTGGCCAGGCTGGCCGACCTGCTGAAGGCGGAAGCGCCGAACGCCGAGGTCCAGGCCGAGGCGAACCGCGTACGCGCACAGCTCAACCCGCATCCCGCCGGCCAGAAGGAGCTCAACGTCCCGAGGCTCGGCGACGAGCCCGTCCCTGGCATGCAGCACAAATACGCGGAAACCGTACTGATCTTCCCTAAACAGGGGCAAACCTGTCACGCCTACTGCACCTACTGCTTCCGGTGGGCGCAGTTCGTCGGCGACGCCGACCTGAAGTTCGCCTCCGACGACATCGACCAGATGGTCGGTTACATCCGCCGGCATCCCGAGGTCACCAGCGTGCTGATCACCGGCGGCGACGCCATGATCATGGGTGAGCCGGTGATCCGGCGATATATCGAGCCGCTGCTGGAGCTCGACCAGCTCGAGTCCATCAGGATCGGCACCAAGGCGCTGGCCTACTGGCCGCAGCGTTTCACCTCCGACCCCGACGCCGACGACACGCTCCGCCTGTTCGAGCGGGTGGTCGAGTCGGGCAAGAACCTCGCGTTCATGGCGCACTTCTCGCACCCGCGCGAGCTGGAGTCGCCGCTGGTCGAGTCGGCCGTCCAGCGCATCCTCGGCAGCGGGGCCACGATCAGGACCCAGGCGCCGCTGATCAGGTTCATCAACGACGACCCGGCCGTGTGGTCGGGCATGTGGCGGCGCCAGCTCAGGATGGGACTGATCCCCTACTACATGTTCGTCGAGCGCGACACCGGGCCGCAGGACTACTTCGCGGTCCCGCTGGCGCGGGCGTACGAGATCTTCAGGGACGCCTATGCGAGCGTCTCCGGGCTCTGCCGCACGGTGCGCGGGCCCTCCATGTCGGCCACGCCGGGCAAGGTGTGCGTGGACGGTGTCATGGAAATCGCCGGGGAGCAGGTGTTCGTGCTCCACTTCATCCAGGCCCGCGACCCGTCGCTGGTGGGGCGGCCGTTCTTCGCGCGCTACGACCCGTCCGCCGTCTGGCTGACTGATCTGCGCCCGGCCTTCGCCGAACGTTTTCCGTTCGAGCCGGCCGATGCCCTGCTGACCGTCTGATCCCGGCCGCGGGCGTCCACCGCGACCGGAAAAAGTGGCCCCACGGCCCGTGAACATTTGTTTTCGCGACCCATTGTTCACGGGCCGTCGGGGCCCTCTTGCGTTCCTGCGCAAGACGCGCGCACTATCGGAAAAAAGACCCTCCTATTTCCCGTTTTGTCTGTCCGCTCAACGCTCCCCCTTTACTCGGTAACCGAGCTGCAAACCCCTGCTACATGGGCATTCATGCGCCTGCGGTCGATCAGGCCGAGTGATAGAACTGCTTGCGTAGCTCAGCCGTAGCGACACGCTTCGTGTGGTGCCCATAGCGCGTCCGCAACGGCATACGGGGGTTATCGATTCGCATTTCCACCGCATTCGAGAGCGATCGATCACGAGCCGGGAAGGCAATCATGAATCGAGTAGTCAAGACGGCGCTGGCCGTCACAGCATTCGGCTTGGCGGCGGCGGCATTGGCCGTGCCTGCCCAAGCGGAAGTTCAATACAACACCGCCAAGCACGCACCGGTCGACGGCCTGGGCGGAGGCACCATTGCCGGCGCCGACCCGCTGGGAGGGCTGCTGAGCAGCCTCATCGGTGGCGGCGGCGGCCTGCTCGGCGCGCTCGGCGGAGCCGCCAAGTCCGGCGCCCAGCCGAAGGGCCAGATGTCCGAGGTCGAGCGCGACCTCGCCAGCGAGAAGCTGGCGGAGGCCGGCGCCACGGGCAACGCGGCCGAGGACATCACCGCCCGCGGCGGACCGGTGCCCGAGCTGATGCCCATCGTCAGCAGCATCGGCAGCATCCCGCTCGGCGGGGGCGGCCTGACCGAGTCCCTGCCGCTCCTCGGCGCGGCGCGCATGGCCAAGCCGGCCACGCCCTCCGTCAAGGCCGGCAAGCAGGGCCAGAACGCGCCCGCCGCCCGGGACGGCTCCGTGTCCAGCGGGGTGACCGGCACGGTCGGCTCGTCCGTCGAGCGCACGGTCGGCACGCTGACCGGATCGAGCCTGCTGCCGGGCTCGAACAGTGGAGCCACGGCCAAGAGCATGGCGAGCAGCTCCTCCGGCCTCGGCACCCTCTCCGCCGACGCCCTGCTGGGCGGCGTCACCCAGGCCACGTGGCTCGCCCTGCCGCACGGCGCCGGCCGCCAGCTGGCCCCGGCGCTCGGGCAGGTGACGCCCGCCGAGATGGCCCCGGTCGTCGAGGCGCTGCCCGCCACCTCCCAGGCCGCCGCCATGGACGAGCTCGCCCCGCTCGTCCAGGACACCTCGGCCTTCGTCGAGGGCCGCGGCGTGCAGGCCGCCGGCGCCTACAGCGACCTGATCACCGCCCTCGGCTGGACCACCGACGCGCTGACGAGCTCGGTGCGGGGCACCGCGGCCCGCGACTAGTCGCCTTTCTGGGCTCGCGACTAGGCACTCCTAGAGGCGCGGCTGGACACTCCTGGGTTCGTGGCCAGGCACTTCCCTGATTCGTGGCTAGGCGCGACTTCTGGGCGGGTGACCTCGGCCGCGACCCCCGGGCTCGTGGCCGGGCGCGGCTCCTAGGCGCGACCCCCAGGTTCGCGACAGGGCCGCGATGGAGGCGCTGACGAGCGCGGCCGGCCGAGGAACCCGGCAGGACGGTTCGCGGGTGTCCCAGGTGCCGACACCCGGGCACCGGCCCTGGCGGTGACCGGGCGGCTCGCTCGCTCGCCCCAGCAGTCCCCTGACGGCATGCTCCCTCAACCGGGGCCGCTCCGGGATCCCCTGATCTGGGCCCTTCCACTGGAGATCCGGGGATCGCTGAGCCCGGGCCGCGTCACCGAAGGTCCGGGAACCGCTTGACCTGGCCCCCTTCCACTGGAGGTCCGGGGCTCGCTTGCCCCGGCGCCTTCTTTCGCCAGAGGTCCGGGGCTCGCTTGCCCCTGGGCTCTCCTTCGTCAGGTCTGGGGCTCGCTTGCCCCCAGGTCCTTTCGCTGGAGGTTCGGGGATTTCTTGCCCCCGGGCTGTGGCCGGGAGGGCCAGGTTCTCTTGGTACAGGACCTCGGCGGAGGCCCGGGTTCTCTGATCGGCCCCTTGGCCGGAGTGCTGGGCCGGTCCCTTCGATCGGGACGCCGTCGCACTGACGCGGCAGGCCACGAGCCGCCCTCAGGTGCCGGGCGCTCGTGGCACTGGCGCGCGTAGGTTGCGAGTCCGCCGCCACGAACGGGCGGGCTCACGTCGGGCCTGGGCGGACGCGCCCTCGCCTCGGGGCACGCAAGGCGCCGCCACTGCAGGGCAGCGGCGCCGACGCCCCGCATCGTCACCGGCCCCACCCCGGGGCCGGTGACGATGCTCTTCGCGGCCCCGCTGTTCTTGCGGCTCTTACAACCCCCGCCCATCCATTACGGCACAGCCGAGGTAACCGCCACCCGCCGCACGTGGCTGAGGGCCTCCAGGAATACGCCCGCTGAACCCGCACGTGGCCGGCCGCCGTTACGCGCGCACACTTTGACCGTCCAAGGCTGGACGTGTTGCCCATCCACGCCACGAAGCTTGCGCCGGCCGTCATGCCGGACCCGAACGCCATCCCGGACCGAGCTCCCGCGACCGCCCCCCGCGACCGGAGCAGGGCCGTAGAGGCCGTAGATCGTCACAGGCGCCCCCCGGCGCCCTGGCGGCCCCTCGGCCGCTGTGAAAGGGTCTCAGGGCAGACGGACGCCCGTGCGGCGGGCTATCTGGGCCTGCAGCCTCGCCATCTGCCAGTGCAACTCGAGAAGCTGCTCAACGAGCTGCACCCGCGGGACCTCGGACACGTCCTCGGTGGCCAGGTGGTCAATCGCGGCCGCAAGCTCTCCCATCGCGCGCCCCCACTCCATCACCGTTCCTCGGATCGAATTGACGTTCGAATCCTATCGGAACGGGTGGCTCGGTGTCAGTCATTTGCCCCTCCAGTCGCCGCCGTTTCGCACGCAAGATCGAATAGCGCGACGGCCGACGCCCTGCCACGCAGCCGGGCAACGTGGGCTCGCGTAACGGCGGGTCACCACTGAAGGGTCAGAGGCCGTTTCCCTGGAGGGCCATCAGCCGGAGTGCGGTGGGTGGCTGGCCACGGCAGCGCGTAAGGGAAGGGTGGGGGCCGGGTCGGCGGGAGGCTGGCTGAGAGATCAGCCGAAGCGGGCGGCCTGGCTGGAGGCAGCAGCCGAAACAGGAGAGGTGGGGAGGGCGGCTGAAGCAGCGCCAAGTCGGTGGTCGCTGGTGGGGAGGAGCCGCCGCCATCGGCCCGGGCCTGGGGGGCGGCCGGGCCGGTCGGAGGCCTCTACGAGAGTGCGGACCGAGGAAGGACGGGAAATCAGCCCTTGTTGTAGGCGGCGATGACTTCCTTCGGGTCACCGTCCATCTTGATCTTGCCCTTGTGGAGCCAGATCACCCGGTTGCACGTCTGCTCGATCACCCGCAGATCATGGGCGACGAGGAACACCGTGCCCGCCGACTCGCGGATCTGCCGGATGCGCTCCTCGCTCTTCTTGCGGAACTCCCGGTCACCCGTCGCCAGCGCCTCGTCGATGAGCAGGACGTCGTGGGTCTTGGCGGAGGAGATGGCGAAGCGGAGGCGGGCGCCCATGCCGGAGGAGTAGGTGGACATCGGGAGCTGGACGAACTCGTCGATGCCGGAGAAGTCGACGATCTCCTGGTACTTCTCCTTGACCTCGGCGGGCGTCATGCCCATGGCGTAGCAGCCGAGGACGATGTTGCGCTCGCCGGTCAGCTCGCGCATCAGGGCCGCGTTGACGCCCAGCAGCGAGGGCTGGCCGTCGGTGTAGACGGCGCCCTTGTGCGGGGGCAGGAGGCCAGCGATGGCGCGCAGCAGAGTGGACTTGCCCGACCCGTTGCGTCCCACGATGCCGATGGCGTCGCCATGGTAGGCCACGAAGGTCACGCCCTTGACGGCGTGCACCTCCTTCATCTGCGGCCGGCCCTGGCGCTTCAGGATGCGCGTGAGGGCGTTGACCGCGTTGCCCTTCTCGGCGTCGGAGGCGGCCCCGTAGACGCGGTAGACGATGTGCAGATCGTCGACGATGACGGTGGGAGTGCCTGTGGGGACGTCGAGGGGCCGCTTGCCCGGGGGCTCCGGGTTGGGATGCACTCTCACATCCTTGCCGGGGTCGGCGGGCTTGTCGCCCTTCACCTGTGACAGCTCCTTGGTCAGTTCAGCCACGCCCGTACCTCTCCTCGGACCGCCAGAAGTACCAGAAGCCGAAGCCGAGTGCGAACACCGCCCAGAATACGCAAGACACCAAGACCATCGTCGGCGGGTGGTGTCCGTAGGCGGTGTTGTAGCTCGGGATGAGAATCTCGCGCATCCACTCGATGTAGGAGGCCGCCGGGTTGAGGTACATCAGGTCGGCCACCCACTGGGGCAGCCCCGCGGACCCGACGACCTTGGCCTGGATCACGAAGAAGACGCCGGAGGCGTAGAGCCAGGTGCGGGTGATGAACGGCAGCAACTGGTTGAGGTCGCGCATCTGGGCGCCCAGCCTGGCCATCACCAGACCGGCCCCGATGTTGAACAGCGTCTGGAGCAGCAGCACCACCGGGATCATGAGCCAGTACCAGGTGGGCCACTCGCCCGTGGCCACCACGAGGACCAGCAGCACGCCCATGGAGATGGCGAGTTGCTGGAGCTCCTGGATCGTGTACGCCAGCGGGAGCGAGGCCCTGGGGAAGTGCAGGGCCCTGATCATCGACAGGTTGCCGGAGATCGACTTCGCGCCCGCGGTGACCGTGCGCTGGGTGAAGGTGAAGATGAACATCCCGGTCAGCAGGAACGCCGGGTAGTTCTGCACATCCTTGCCGCCGCCCAGGATGACGCCGAACATCACGAAGTAGATGGCGGCGTTGAGCAGGGGCGTGAGCACCTGCCACAGCTGGCCGAGCGCGGAGCTGGAGTATTTCGTGACGTTGCGCGAGGTCGCGTACGTCAGGATGAAGTGTCGGCGCTGCCACAGCATGCGCAGGTAGACAGGGAACCTCGGCCGCGCGATGGCACGGCGAAGCCCGTATCTCTTGGCGAGCTTGGCCAGCGGCTCCTGCCCGCTCCGGCCGCCCGCCTGGGCGTCCGCGACAGCGGATTCCGGCTGGCTCATGGCAAGGACTCTATTGGATCCCGGTCGGTGGGGTGCCTGTCGTACGGGTTGACGGCAGACAGTTGGACAGACTGTTGGACGGAGTCTTCGGACGCTGGGGTTCCAAGGCGTCGTCAAGACCTGCTCAACCGTAGCCCAGCGAGCCGGGGCGTGGTGGCAGAGGCACGAGCAGGGTCGTGTAGGGGGTATTTTTCATCGACTGTTCACGTCCAGGCTCTGCCCGTTGAGGTGGATTTGTACTGATTGCTCCACATCGGGTCAAATGTCTGTGACGCTGGATTGGCACACGTGTGACCGAACTGCAACGCACCAGAGACTCGCTGGTGGCAAGTAGTGAGGGATAGTCGCGATCGACTGGCAGGGCGTCGGCTGGTTTGACCATGTCAGCCAAATCCGGGGGGATACCAGGAACTCCCCGTCAGGCTGCTCTTGATCACTGCAGCTCAGCGCTAGGCGCCCACCTGTAGAGGGAGGATTTCTTTCACCATGCGTGTTACTAAGGGCGCACGGATCGTCGCCGGTACCGCGCTGCTCGCCCTCGCGGTTGCCGCGTGTGGCGGCGGTGCCACGGACAACGGTGGCACTGCCGCGGGCGGTGAAACGCCGGTCCGCATGGAGGTCGGTGAGCCCCAGAAGATGCTGTACCCGCAGGACACCACGGAGACCGAAGGTGCCGAGGTGCTCGCTGCGGTGTTCTCGCCGCTCGTGCGTTACGACGAGAACAAGCAGCCGGTCGAGGAGGCCGCCGAGTCCATCACCACGACGGACAGCAAGGTCTGGACGATCAAGCTGAAGTCGAGCTACACGTGGCACGACGGCACCCCGGTGAAGGCCGAGGACTACGCCCGCGCGTGGAACTTCGCCGCCCTCCAGGACAACGCCATGAGCTCGTCCTACTTCTTCGGGCGCATCGACGGTTACACCGATGTGCACCCGGGTGAGGGCAAGACTCCGACGGCCAAGGAGATGAAGGGCCTCAAGGTCGTGGACGACACGACGCTCGAGGTCACGCTCTCCGCACCGTTCTCGCAGTTCAAGACGATGCTGGGCTACACCGCGTTCTACCCGCTGCCCGCCTCGGCGATCGGTTCCGACGGCAAGCTCAGCCCGACCTACGGTGAGAAGCCGATCGGGCAGGGCCTGTTCAAGGTCGACAAGCCCTACAAGAAGGGCACCGACCAGACCATCGAGATGTCGGTGTACGACAAGTTCCCCGGCAAGAAGCCGGCCGGCTGGACGAAGCTCCAGTTCAAGGTCTACACGAGCTCCGAGACCGCGTGGAACGACCTCCAGGCCGAGAACCTCGACATCCACGACTCCCTGCCGGCCACGGCCATCTCCACGGCCAAGCAGGTGCTGGGTGACCGGTACTTCGACGAGCCCGACGCCTCCATCGGTTACATCGGCGTCCCGCTGAAGTACAACAAGGAATTCGAGAACGTCGACGTCCGCAAGGCCATCTCGATGGCCATCGACCGGAAGACCATCTCCGACACGGTCTTCTCGGGCACCCGCTCCCCGGCCGACGACTTCATCAACCCGGCCATCCCCGGCTACCGCCAGGGCGCCTGCACGGCGTGCACGTACAACCCGGCCGAGGCCAAGAAGCTGTACGAGAGCGCCAATGGTCCCAAGACCATCGAGCTCGGCTACAACGCCGACGGCGGCCACAAGGAGTGGATCGAGGCCGTCGCCAACAACCTCCGTGCCAACCTCGGCATCGAGGTCACGCCGAAGCCGTTCGAGAAGTTCCAGGGCATCCTGGACGCCCTGGACGCCAAGGAGTACAAGGGCCTGTTCCGCATGGGCTGGTCCATCGACTACCCGGCGGCCGAGAACTACCTGACGCCGATCTTCGGCACCGGAGCCATCGGCACCGGCTCGAACTACGGCGGCTACTCCAACAAGGAGTTCGACGACCTGGTGGCCAAGGGCGACCAGGCCACCGACGCAGCCGAGGGCCTGAAGTTCTACCAGCAGGCCAGCGACATCCTGATCAAGGAGCTGCCGTACATCCCGGTGTACTTCTACCGCAGCAACTTCGGGCACTCCACCAAGGTCAAGAACGTCAAGCTCAACCTGCTCAACCAGATCAACTGGGCGGACGTCGAGAAGGCCTGACGTCATTCGTCTGGCGGACGGTACTTGCCGTCCGCCCGTCGGAGGACTGAGCTTGGAGGCAGTCACTCGGGCCGGGTAAATCACGGTTTCCGAGGGGCTGCCTCCATGTGCGTACCGGAGGGCTTGAAATGGGCCGATATGTAATCAGGCGACTGATCCAGGCGATACCCGTCCTGATCGGTGCCACGCTACTCATCTTCTGCATCGTCTTCGCCCTGCCCGGGGATCCCGTCGCGGCACTGTTCGGAGACAAGCGCCCGGACCCGGCGGTGGCCGAGGTCCTGCGCGAGCAGTATCACCTCAACGATCCGCTGCTGCTGCAGTACTGGTACTACATCAGCGGCGTGCTCTTCCGCGGCGACTTCGGCGTGAACTTCGCCCAGGTGCCGGTGTCCGAGATCCTGGCGGGCAAGTTCCAGGTCACGCTGAACCTCGCCCTGACCGCCCTGATCATGGAGGCCATCCTCGGCGTCGGCCTCGGCCTGTGGGCGGCGCTGCGCCGCGGCAGGGCCACCGACACCATGATCCTGGCCTCGACGCTGCTGCTGATCTCGATCCCCACGCTGGTGACGGGCTTCGTGCTGCAGCTGGTCCTGGGCGTGAAGCTCAAGCAGTGGACCGGTCTGGACATATTCCCCGTGGCCGGCGTGTTCGCGGGCCTGCGCAGCTATCTGCTGCCGGGCTTCGTGCTGGCCGGGGTGTCGGTCGCGTACCTGACCAGGCTCACCAGGACCAGCCTGGTGGAGACCCTCAGGGCCGACTACATCCGCACGGCCACGGCCAAGGGACTGTCCAGACGGCGCGTCATCGGCAGGCACGGCCTGCGCAACGCGCTGATCCCGCTCATCACCTATCTGGGCGCCGACCTCGGCAACCTGATGGGCGGCGCGGTGATCACGGAGACGATCTTCAATCTCCCGGGAATTGGCAATCAGCTCTTCACATCGGTTTACTTGCGAGAACAGCCGGTTGTGGTGGGCACCATCACGGTGCTCGTGCTGATCTACATCCTGGCCAACCTGGTCGTCGACCTGTTGTACGCCGTGCTCGACCCGAGGATCCGCTATGAGTAACCCAACCCCGCCGGTCGGGCCGGGACTCCCGGAGACGCAGACGCTGGTCCCGGACACGGTGCCCGCTCCGGCGCCCGAGCGTGAGGGCAAGAAGGCCAAGGGCGGCAAGCCCGCCAGCCTGTGGACCGACGCCTGGTACGACCTCAGACGCAGGCCGATGTTCATCATCTCGGTGGTCATCATCCTGATCCTGCTGGTCATGTCGCTCTGGCCGTCGCTGTTCAGCGCGATCGACCCGTACAACGCCAGGACCTGCGACCTGTCCACGGCGCGGCAGGGGCCCAGCCCCGGCCACCTGTTCGGGCGTGACAACCTGGGCTGTGACGTCTTCGCCAGGACCATCTACGGAGCCCGCAACTCCATCGTGATCGGCGTCTTCACCACGCTCATGACCACGATCATCGGCGGTCTGCTCGGCATCGTCGCCGGCTTCCGCGGCGGCGTGGTCGACACGGTCGCCTCGCGGGTCACGGAGATCTTCTTCGCCATCCCCTCGATCCTGGGCGCGCTGCTGATCGCGGCCACGTTCCGTGGCAGGGCCAACAGCATCCTGCTGGTCATCGTGGCCCTGACGGTGCTCGGCTGGCCGATGGTGTTCCGCATCATGCGGGCCGCCGTGATCACGGCGAAGAGCCAGGACTTCGTGGTCGCGGCCAGGGCGCTGGGCGCGGGAGCGGGCCGGATCATGTTCCGGCACCTGCTGCCGAACTCGCTGGCCCCGGTCATCGTGGTCGCCACCATCAACCTGGGCACCTTCATCGCGGCCGAGGCCGCGCTGTCGTTCCTGGGCGTCGGCGTGCAGTCGCCGGACATCTCGTGGGGTCTGATGATCGCCGACGCGCGCAACAGGTTCCTCGAGGCGCCACTGCCCCTGGTGTTCCCGGCGGTGTTCCTGAGCGTCACCGTGCTCGCGTTCATCATGATGGGCGACGCCGTGCGCGACGCGCTCGACCCGAAGCTCAGGTAGAAGGGGACTCAGTGAAGAAAACCTCCACAAACCTGTTGCCCGCCGAGGGAGGGCTGGGCGACGAGCCGCTGCTCGCGGTCGACGACCTGCACGTGGAGTTCCGCACGCGAGCAGGGGTCGTCCGCGCCGTCAACGGCGTGAGCTACACGGTCGGGCCCGGCGAGACGCTGGCGGTGCTGGGCGAGTCGGGGTCGGGCAAGTCCGTGACGGCGCAGGCCATCATGGGCATCCTGGACATGCCTCCCGCGGTCATCCCCAAGGGGGAGATCCGCTTCAGGGGCACCGACCTGCTCAAGCTCTCGGAGGAGGCCCGCACGCAGGTGCGCGGCCAGCGGATCGCGATGATCTTCCAGGACGCGCTGTCCGCGCTCAACCCGGTCTTCACCGTGGGCTGGCAGATCAGCGAGATGTTCCGGGTCCACCGGGGCATGTCGAAGTCCGACGCCATGAAGAAGGCCGTCGAGCTGATGGACCGGGTCCGCATCCCGGCCGCCAGGCAGCGCGTGCACGACTACCCGCACCAGTTCTCCGGGGGCATGCGCCAGCGCATCATGATCGCCATGTCGATCGCGCTGGACCCCGAGGTGCTGATCGCGGACGAGCCGACCACGGCGCTGGACGTGACCGTCCAGGCGCAGATCATGGAACTGCTGGCCGAGCTGCAGCGCGAGAGCCAGATGGGCCTGATCCTCATCACCCACGACCTCGGGGTCGTGGCCGACGTGGCCGACAAGATCGCGGTCATGTACGGGGGCCGCATCGTCGAGAAGGCCCCCGTGCACGACATCTACAGGGCGCCCGCGCACCCGTACACGAAGGGCCTGCTGGACTCGATCCCCAGGGTCGACCAGAAGGGCCAGGACCTGTACGCGATCAAGGGCCTGCCACCGAACCTGCTGGACCTGCCGACGGGGTGCGCGTTCCACCCCCGGTGCCCGTACAAGCAGGACAACTGCGTGACCGACGTCCCCCCGCTCTACGAGATCAGCGGCACGCGCGGCAGCGCCTGCCACTACTGGAGGGAGGTCCTCGATGGCGAACAGCAGTGAGCGCATCCTGGAAGTGCGTGACCTGGTCAAGCACTTCCCGCTGACCCAGGGCATCCTCTTCAAGAAGCAGATCGGCGCGATCAAGGCCGTCGACGGCGTCTCGTTCGACCTGAACAGGGGCGAGACGCTGGGCATCGTGGGCGAGTCGGGCTGCGGCAAGTCCACGCTCGCCAAGGTGCTGATGGCGCTCGAACGGCCCACCTCCGGCTCCGTGGTGATCAACGGCCGGGACATCGCCAAGGCCAGGGGCGGCGAGCTCAAGCGCATGCGCCGCAACATCCAGATGGTGATGCAGGACCCTTACACCTCGCTGAACCCCCGGATGACCGTTGGTGACATCATCGGCGAGCCGTACGAGATCCACACGGAGGTCGCGCCCAAGGGCGACCGGCGCAAGAAGGTGCAGGAGCTGCTCGAGGTGGTCGGGCTCAACCCGGACCACATCAACCGCTACCCGCACCAGTTCTCCGGCGGCCAGCGGCAGCGCATCGGCATCGCCCGGGGCCTGGCGCTGCAGCCGGAGATCATCGTCTGTGACGAGCCGGTCTCCGCGCTCGACGTGTCGATCCAGGCGCAGGTGATCAACCTGCTGGAGCGGCTGCAGAACGAGTTCAACCTGGCCTACATCTTCATCGCCCACGACCTGTCGGTGGTGCGCCACATCTCCGACCGGGTCGGCGTGATGTACCTCGGCAAGTTCGTGGAGCTGGGCAAGGACGCGGAGATCTACGACCGTCCCGCGCACCCGTACACGCAGGCGCTGCTGTCGGCGGTGCCGGTGCCCGACCCGGAGGGGCGGGAGCAGCGTGAACGGATCATCCTGCAGGGCGACCCGCCGTCCCCGGCCAACCCGCCGAGCGGCTGCCGCTTCCGCACGCGGTGCTGGAAGGCGCAGGAGATCTGCGCCGAGGAGGAGCCGCTCCTGCAGATCCGTCCCGGTACGGGACACGAGAGTGCCTGCCACTTCGCCGAGACGCACGATGTGGTGCACGTGAGCTGAGCGCGCCTGGTGAGTTCGAGGGCGTGGTGGGCCGTCCCGTGGTCTTCTAGACCGTGGCGATGATCGCCGAACCGTGGCCGAACAGGCCCTGGTTGGCGGCCAGGCCGACGCGGGCGTTCGCCGTCTGGCGGGCGCCCGCGCGGCCTCTCAGCTGGGTCGTCAGCTCCACGAGCTGGGCGATGGCCTGGGCCGGGATGGCCTCGCCGAACGACGCCAGGCCGCCCGAGGGGTTGACCGGGATGCGGCCGGTCAGGGACGTCCGGCCGTCCCGGAGGAGCTTCTCCGCCTCGCCCGGCGGGCAGAGGCCGACGTCCTCCATCCAGTCCAGCTCCAGTGCCGTGGACAAGTCGTACACCTCCGCCAGGGAGAGGTCCTCCGGGCCCACCCCGGCCTCCTCGTACGCCGCGTGCGTGATCGCGGCTCTGAAGGGCCTCTCAGGGGCGGGCACGGCCGCACAGGAGTCCGTGGCGAAGTCCGGCAGCTCCAGCACCGTGTTCGGGAAGACGGGTGTCACCGTGGAGACGGCCGCCAGGCGGACGAAGCCGGCGCCGAGGCGGCGGGCGTACGACTCCGAGGCGAGCACCACGGCGGCGCCCCCGTCCGAGGTGGCGCAGATGTCCATGAGGCGCAGCGGGTCGGCCACCATGGGCGAGGCCAGCACCTCCTCTGCCGTGACGGGCTTGCGGTAGCGGGCCATCGGGTTGAGCGAGCCGGCCAGCGCGTTCTTGACCTTGACGGCGGCGAAGTCGGCGGGCGTCGAGCCGTGCAGGGCCATGCGGCGGCGGGCGTAGAGGGCGAAGTAGGCGGGGTTCGTGGCGCCGAGGAGGCGGAAGCGCAGCCAGTCGGGGTCGTCGGGGCGGTCGCCGCCCACCGGCTTGAAGAAGCCCTTGGGGGTGGCGTCGGCGCCGATCACGAGCGCGACGTCGCACAGCCCGGCGAGGATCCGGGCCCTGGCGATGTCCAGCGCCTGCGCCCCCGACGCGCACGCCGCGTAGCAGGAGGCGACCCTGGCGCCCGACCAGCCCAGCTCCCTGGCGTAGGAGGCGCCGGAGACGAAGCCCGGGTAGCCGTTCCTGATCGTGTCGGCGCCGACCACGTACTGCACGTCGGTCCACTCCAGGCCGGCGTCCCGCAGGGCCGCGCGGGCGGCCGCGACGCCGTACTCCAGGAAGGGCCGGCCCCACTTGCCCCACGGGTGCATGCCCGTGCCCAGCACCGCCACCGCGCTCACGAGGCCCGCCCCCACATCCACACCAGCGGCCCGTCGGCCAGCGGTCCCGAGGTCAGCTCCAGCTCCATGCCCACCTGCAACTGGTCCGCCGCCAGGTCCTTGACCTGGCCGAGCACCACGATGCCGACCTCGTCGAGCTCGACCGCGGCCAGCGTGACCGGCACGTACGGCTGAGCCGCCACGAACGGGGGCGGCGGCGGGTAGCAGGCGTTCGTGTACGACCAGACGCGCCCGCGTCGCGGCAGCGGGAGCACCTGCATGTCCGTGCCCGCGCAGCGCGGGTTCGGGCACGATCCGCGCCGGGGTGGGAAGCAGACCGTGCCGCAGCCGGCGCACCTGGCGCCGAGGAGCTGGACGCCGTCCTCGGGGGAGATGGCGAACCAGCCGTCGATGGCGTACGTCATAGCCGGAGTATCACACAAGCGCTTGCTAGGTTGAATCCCTCCCGCGCCGATCGCGGGAGATCGCCTTGGCCGCGTCGGGCTCCGCCTGAGCCGCTCAGGCTGGATCCCGTCGGCGACCGCCGTGCCGCAGCACCACCCGGGCCGACATCACCGCCATCAGCAGCACCATGCCGGCCACCACCGGCGTCCTGGAACCGGGTGCGGGCCCGGCGCCGAAGTACGGCCCCGGCCGCGGCGGGCTGGTCGCCGGCACGTCGAGCCTGTCGGCCTCGCGCAGGGCGAGCAGCGCGTTCGCCACGCCGTGCCCGTAGGCGGGGCTGTAGCCGTCCTCGGGCCGCCGCCTGGTGCCCCGCTCGATGGCCATCCGGACGTGGTACGGCGACAGGTCCGGATGCGCCGACCTGATCAGGGCCGCGATGCCGGCGACCATGGCGGCGGCCGAGCTGGTGCCGTCGCCGACCACGTACGAGTCGTTGCCGTCCGCGGTGACGATCTCCGTGCCGGGGGCGACCACCGACACGTAGTCCTGCTTGTTGGAGAAGGCCGCCACCTTCATCCGCCGGTCCACCGCGCCCACCGCGATCACCCCGGGGTAGGCGGCGGGGAAGTTCTTCCTGTTGCCGACGTCGCCGTCGTTGCCCGAGGAGGCCACCAGCACGGCGCCCTTGCCGATCGCGTACTGGACGGCTTCCTCCTCTGCCGCCGACCCCTCCCACGCGCCGCTGCCGCCGCCGAGCGACATGCTGATCACGTCGGCGCCGTGGTCGGCCGCGTACCTGATGCCCGCGGCCAGGGCGTCCCGCCAGCCCGAGCCCGAGCGCTGCTTCTCGCGCCGCGGGTCGCCGTTCTCCAGCGTCACCCTGATCGACAGCACCTTGGCGGCGGGCGCCACCCCGAGGACACCGCCCTTGCGGCCGTCACCGTGCCCGCGCCCCGCGATCAGGCTGGCCATGGCGGTGCCGTGCGGCCCCCACGCGCCCTTGCCGGCACCGGCCGCGCCGGCGTCCGGGTCCGCGCAAACGGCACAGGCCCGGACGCGGGCCCCGCCCGCGTCCGGCCGCGTTGTGCCGGTGGCGGCGCCGGTCAGGTCCGGGCCCGGGATGACGGCGCCCTGCAGGTCGGGGTGGCGGGCGTTCACGCCGGTGTCGAGCACGGCCACCACCACGCCTTCGCCCCTGCTCGACCGCCATGCCTCGGGCAGCCGCAACGCGCCGAGCTGCCACTGCCCGGCCCGCGCCGCCTCGGCCACGTCATCCGTCCCGGGGGCCTGGCCATCGCCGTCCGCCCACGAGACGGGGCCGGCGGCGCAGGTCACCAGCCCGGCCAGCAGGAGGACAGGCAGAGCGCGCCTTCCCCGCAGCCCAGCGCCACGTCCGGCAGCGCCGCCAGGACTCGTCATGGGACCGCCGGCCCGTTCAGCGCCGTCGGACGTGCTCGTCGGGCCGGCGCCTCGTGCGGCGCCGTCGGACGTGCTCATCGGACCAGCGCCTCGTGCAGCGCCGTCGCGAGCCGCCGCGCGGCGTCGCGCAGCCGTGGCGTGACGCGGTCGCCCGGCTGGTACGCCCGCCCGTCCGCGTACCCGGCGGCCGTCGCCACCATGTACCGCTCCCCGGACCCGACGACCACGCCGGTGAAGTACTGCCGGTCGCCGAACCGCTCGGCCGGCCCGCCGGGGAAGGCCGCGGGGCGTACGGTGGCGGGCCGGCCCGAGCCGTTCCGGCCGGGGCCGGGCGCGTCGAGCACGGCGATGCCCACGGTGACGACGAAGGTCTGCGTGCTGTCGGCGTACGTGGCGCGTAACGCGGTGCGGCAGCCGGGGCGTACCGCGGCGGGCTGGAAGGCGACCCGGCAGGGCGCCTCGGGGGCGACCCCGGTCAGCACGTACGTGACCCTGGCACCCGAAGGGCTGTGGCCGGGCACCACGGCGGGGAACACCCGGACGACCGGCCAGGCGTGCCAGCGCTCGGAGACGGGCGGCGCCGGGGTGGGCCAGACCATGGAGACGAGGGAGAGCAGCACAACGGACAGGTGGTACACGGCGACCTCGAACGGAAGGGGAGGGACCTCCGATCTGCCCATGCATTCTGACATGCGAGTGCGCGGTCAATCCGACGCTTCGGTAAACAGACCGATACGCGGAGTAGTTACGGATCTGCGGCTTTCCGCCTATTGAGGCCTACGGAGTGGGTGAAAGTCGCACATGTGCTCCGGGCGGGAGCCCCAGCCGCTGCGCCGCGTCACCGGAGTTGACCGCGATCGCGATCAGCCCGGCCGAGTCCGCGAAGGCCACCAGCTCCCCGGGCGGGACCGCCGCGTACGTCTCCCGGTACGGCAGCGCGAGCTGCCGCCGCCCCAGCCACACCCCCAGTGTGTCGCCCACCCGCACGCCCAGCGCCTGCAGGTCGCCGGCCGCGATCGAGAGCTGCGTGTTGCCGTAGCGGTCCACCGAGACGACCTCCCCCTCCACCGAGCCGTCGCGCAGCAGCGAGGTAGGCTCGGGCAGCGAGACCAGCCGGTCCAGCGGCACCTCGGGCCCCAGGTCCGCCGGCCTCAGCCCCCCGCACAGCCGCCCCGCGACCGGCGAGAACACGTCGCGCCCGTGGAAGGTCGGGGAGACAGGGTGCAGGAAGTGATCGCGGTTCCTGATCTCGTACGCCGCCCGCGCGCCGCCGCTGGCGTGCACGGCCCACGACAGCAGCCCGTTGTCGGGGCCGATGAACACCCGGCCGCCCGCCTCGACGGCCACCGCGCGCCTGGCGCCGCCCGCGCTCGGATCGACCGCGCCGATGTGGATGCCTTGGGGGAGATAGGGGATGGTCTGGGCGAGAACCGCCGCGCCGCGCCGTACGTCGCCGGAAGGGATCAGGTGGCACACGTCGATCACCCGCGCCTCGGGGGCAATGCCGGCGATCACCCCATGACAGGCCGCCACATAACCATCCTCGAGCCCATAGTCGGTGAGGAGCGTGATGACTGAGGTCACATTTCGTGACTGTACGTCTCTCAATCCGCGGTGAACAGCCGCACTCCGCACATTACGATGGCCACGGGCCGCGTGCGGGCGACGTGATCGTCCCCGCCCCTTTCGAGGAGGACACCATGGGAGCACCGCTCAGCGGTGACAATGCTGCCCAGGAACCGTCCCGACAACCACTCTCGGACCGCGAACTCGAGCTCCTCGCCTTCGAGCGCCAATGGTGGCGCTACGCGGGCGCGAAGGAGCATGCCATCAAGGAGACCTTCGGGTTCTCCGCCACCCGCTACTACCAGCTGCTCGGCGTGCTGATCGACCGGCCGGAGGCACTCGAGCACGACCCCATGCTGGTCAAGAGACTGCGCAGGTTACGGTCCACGCGACAGCGTGACCGCGCGGCCAGAAGGCTTGGCATGCGCCCCTGACGTGCTGGGTACGGCAGGCGCGTGAAGAACATCCCTGGAATGGAAGCGATCTTGAGTGATCCGGCCGGCGCCGTGATCGGGCTCGACTTCGACGGCACCCTGTCGCCGATCGTGCCCGACCCCGCCAAGGCCGTGATCCACCCGAAAGCGCCCGAGGTACTCGCCGACCTGGGCGCGCACGTCCTCGCGGTGGCCATCGTGACCGGGCGTCCCGCGGCCACCGCACTGGAGCTCGGACCCGGCCTGGCCGACGTGCCGGGGCTGGTCGTGCTCGGACACTACGGTTTCGAACGCTGGGAAGGCGGGCGGATCTCCGCGCCCCCGCCCCCGCCGGGAGTGCCCAGGGCCGAGGCCGAGCTGCCGCTGCTGCTCGACTCGCTCGGCCTGAGCGGCGTGGCCGTCGAGGACAAGGGCCGGGCCGTGGCCGTGCACACCAGGCGCAGCCCCGACCCCGAGGGCGCGCTGGCCAAGCTGCGCGAGCCGCTGGGCAAGCTGGCCGACAAGCACGGCCTGGTGATCGAGCCGGGGCGGATGGTGCTGGAGCTGCGGCCGCCCGGCATGGACAAGGGGCAGGCGCTGAGCCTGTTCCTGGCGGAGCGGGCGGCGAGGTCCGTCATGTTCGTGGGCGACGATCTGGGCGATCTGGCCGCGTTCGACGCGGTACGCGCTTCCGGGCTGCCTGGTGTGACCGTGTGCAGCGGGTCCACCGAGGTGACCGCGCTGGCCGAGCGGGCCGACATCGTGGTGGACGGGCCCGAGGGAGTGGTGGCGCTGCTCGCCGAGCTGGCCTCGGCCTTCACCCGTACGTGAGAACCGCCTTCAGTCGTTGGTGAGTGATCTGCAAGTCGCGTTCCCTAGGGTCGGCGGCATGCACAAGCGTTACCTCGCCGTCGTGGCCGCCACCGGGGTGGCCGCGGCCACCCTCCTCTCCTCCTCGCTGCCTGCCGCCGCCGCCCCCGCCCAGCCGCTCACGTTCAGGGGCATGACGCTCTACGTCCCGATCCAGTGGGAGGTCCACCGGTTCGGCGCCGACGCCGTCCAGGTGGTCACCGGAAAGTGCGGCAAGGCCCGGGGGTGGAGCACGCCGGAGTGCGACTCGTTCTACCTCCTCGGGCCGAAGCTCATCAAGATCGGTGCGGAGGGCTGGGGCCCCTACACCGGCAAGCGGCCCTTCTACACGGCCAGCGACGTGCAGCCCTGCCCGTTCGACGACAAGTACGGCGAGATCATCGGGCCCAAGGTCAGCCGGGGGCTGCGCCAGGTCGGGCCCGGGCACAAGGCGGCCTACAACGCGTGGCAGGCCAAGTGCGTCTCCTACTCCAGCACCAAGGTGTACAAGCGCTTCACGCAGCGCGAGTGGTACCTGCCGAAGTCGAAGATCCTCGTCGTGGACCAGTGGAACACGCCGGGCCTGTCCGACACCCTCAAGCACGCCGACTGGAGGTAGGACCCCGGCGCGCGTGCGCCGGCCTGGACAGTCCGGCCCACGTGCGCCCGGCCTGGCGCAGTCCGACTCACGCGCGCCGGTCGGGGACGAGCACGCCGGCGACCGCGAGGCCGATGAGCACCGGCACCATCAGGAACGCGTTCCGGGTGCCGTAGCCGTCGGCCAGCGCGCCGAGCACCAGCGGCCCGATCGCCATGGCGGCGCCCGCCCAGACGGGTGAGGCCGCCGCCGCCAGGTCGGCCCGGTCGCCCGAGCCGGTGATCAGCGCGGCCAGCGCGAGCGGGAAGTGCAGGGCGGCGCCGAGCCCGCAGATCACCAGCCCGGCGTAGGACAGCACCGGGTGGCCGCTCGTCCAGAACACCAGCCAGCCGGCCAGCGTCAACCCCAGCGCCCCGGCGAACAGCGGCCCCCGCGCCAGCCGCAGCGCGAGCTGCGCCCCGGCGAACCTGCCCGCCGCCATGCCCGCGATGAACGCCGTCAGCCCGGTGGCCGCCGCGGCCGTGGACAGCCCGGTGCCGATGGCGAGCAGCTCCGCCGCCCACAGGTTGAACGTGAACTCCAGCGCCACGCAGCAGAACAGCACCAGTCCCGCCAGATGGAACCGCCAGCCCACCCGGGCCCCGGTGGTGGCGGTGGCAGGCATGGCGACCTCCCCGGCGGCGGCAGGACCGGCGGCAGGACCGGTGGCAGGACCGGTGGCAGGGCTGGGGCCGGCGCCGGTGGTGGCGTCGGGGGTGGCGGAGCCGGTGGGCCGGTGGCCGGGCCACACCCGTCCCATGGCCAGCGCGAGCAGCACGCTCATGACCGGCGTGGCCAGCAGCGCGGCGCGCCAGCCCAGCGTGCTCTGCCCGACCACGCTGAGCCCGAACGTCATCGCCATGCCCGCCACCACGGCGACCGCGTTCGCCTCGCTCAGCGCGGCGGGCCCGGCGGTCCCGTGGTGGTCGCTGAGCGCCGCCATGGCGGTGTAGAGCATGACCGAGCCGAAGCCGCCGGCCACGCCATACCCCAGCAGGGTCAGCGGCAGGGCGTCGGTGGCGAGGATCGTGAGCATGCCGGCGTTCATCCCCGCCAGCCCGATCCAGCTCGTCGCGCGCCGCCCGTACGTGCGGGTGAGCAGGGGGAGCAGGAGCCCGGCGGCGATCGTGCCCGCGGCCATGGAGGTGCCGTGCAGGCCCGCCACGGTGGCCGAGGTGCCCTGGTCGGCGCGCAGCAGCGGCAGGGCGGCGCTGAGGCCGTACACGAAGGTGGCGAAGGTACTGAGCTGGAGGTAGATGAGCCAGGTCGGGCGGTCTCTGATCAGACGGTCGGGCGATAAGGCCGTGGTCACCCGGCAGCCTCCCGGTGATCGGAATGACCTTGCCCTCCCATGTTAGGTGAGGGCTTCGAGCTGGGTCGCGAGCCACTTCTGCGGCGGCAGGGCGGTGGCGGCGGCGTGCAGCTTGTCGCGGCGCGTGCGGCGCTCGTCCTCCGGCATGACCAGCGCGTCGTGCAGCGCGGCGGCGGTGCCGCTGATGTCGTAGGGGTTGACCACGAGCGCGTGCGCGCCGAGCTCGGCGGCTGCGCCCGCCTCCCGCGAGAGCACCAGCGCGCATCGCGGCGACAGGATCGGGCCCTCCTTGGCCACCAGGTTCATGCCGTCGCGGATGGGGTTGACCAGCAGCACGTCGGCCATCCGGTACGCGGCCAGCGAGCGCGGGTAGTCGTCGTTGACGTTGAGTATCAGCGGGTCCCAGTCCTCGGTGGCGTACTCGTCCTCGATCTGCCGGGCGCAGCGCTGCACCGAGGCGGTGTACTCGCGGTATTCGGGCAGGTCGTGGCGGCTGGGGTAGGCGAAGGCCAGGTGCACGACCCGGCCGTGCCACTCGGGGTGCGCGGCGAGGAACTCGCGGTAGGCGATCAGCCCGCGCACGATGTTCTTCGACAGCTCGGTGCGGTCGATGCGGACGATCAGCTTGCGGTCGCCGACCTGCTCCCGCAGCGCGGTCATGTGCGACTCGACGTCGGGCTCGCAGGCCCGCTGCCACAGGGCGTCGCCGTCGACGCCGAGGCTGTGCACGCCGATGCGGGTCGTCCTGCCCTCGTAGGTGACGCTGCGCCCCACCCGGTCGGCCTCCGCGCCCAGGAGCCGCTCGCAGCAGTCCATGAACGCCTGCGCCCACCTGTCGGTGAGGAACCCGGCGTGATCGGCCCCCAGGATGCCTTCCAGGACCTCCCCCGCCACGTCGTCGGGCAGCAGCGAGAAGTACTCGGGCGGCGCCCACGGGGTGTGGCTGAAGTGGGCGATGCGCAGGTCGGGCCGCTCGGCGCGGAGCATGGCGGGGGTGAGCGTCAGGTGGTAGTCCTGCACCATCACGCGGGCGCCGTGCCCGGCCTCCTCGGCCAGCGCCAGCGCGAACGCGCCGTTGTAGTCGCGGTACGACTCCCACTCGCGGGCGAACCTGGTGCCGAAGTTGGGCGAGTTCGGGATGTCGTAGAGCAGGTGGTTGACGAACCACAGGGTGGAGTTGGCCACGGCGTTGTAGGCGCGGTGGAAGGTGGCGGGCGGGATGTCCAGCATGCGCAGCGGGCCGGTGTCGTAGCCCGCGTGGTCGATGCGGCCGCCGGTGGCCAGGCGGACGGCGCTGCGGTCGCCGTCGGACAGCGCGGCGCAGACCCAGAGCACGCCGTCGTCCTTGGCCACGCCCGACAACCCCGAGACGAGGCCGCCGCCGCCGCGTCGCATCGTCAGCTCGCCGTCGTCGGAGACGGTGAAGGAGACAGGCCCTCTGTTGGAGGCCAGCAGGACGCTGTTCATCTCGGCTCCCTTCGATCATAGGATCCCAGCTATGGCGCTTGATGAGCTAACCGAGGAACTCGCCCGCTCCGCTGCTGCCGGAGATCATCGCGCACTTGGCGAGCTCCTCGCGCGGATTGAGCCGGATGTGATGCGACACTGCGCCCGGATCCTCCCCTATCACCAGGACGCGGAGGAGGCCTCGCAAGATACGTTGCTGGCGGTGGCGCGCAACATCGGGCGGTTCGAGGGGCGGGCCAGGTTCAGCACGTGGCTGCACATCGTGACGGCCAACTGCGCGCGCACCACGTACCGGTCGCTGAAGCGCAGGGCGGCCGAGCAGACCTCCGACGAGCTGCCCATGCAGAAGCCCGACGCGCGGCGGGTCAGCGTGATCGCGGGGTCGCGGCTCGACCTGCTCGACGCGATGGAGGCGCTGGAGGCCGACAAGCCCGACCTGGCGCAGGCGCTGGTGCTGCGCGATATCGTCCAGCTCGACTACAACGAGGTGGCCGAGCAGCTCAACATCCCGCTGGGCACGGCGAAGTCCCGGATCCATCAGGCCCGCAAATACGTGCAGGGCGTGCTGGGCGAGGACTATCGCTGAGACTGCTTGTCTCGCATCTTGAGACGGGTGGTAATTTCGGCCACTTAAGCGGGTAGAGTCCAGTTCAACAACTGCATATTGCTCATCCAGAGGGGTGGAGGGACCGGCCCTGCGAAGCCCCGGCAACCCTCCCGGCTTTCGACTCGCGACCTGGCGAGGCCGACCGGGACAAGGTGCCAATTCCGGTTCGCGGTCAAGGTGGCCGCGGGCGAAGATGAGGGAAGGCCTCGCTTCATGTCGCTTGACTTTGGTCCTGCCGCCGCTCTGTCCTGCCGCGAGTGCGGCGCCCGTTACCCGCTGGGCCCGAGCTTCGCGTGCCAGGAGTGTTTCGGGCCGCTGGAGGCGGCCTACGACTTCGGTGACGTGACCCGCGCGGAGATCGAATCGGGTCCCGCGAACATCTGGCGTTACCGCTCGCTGCTGCCCGTTCCCGCGGACGTGGCCAGTAAGCCCAATATGAACCCCGGCTGGACGAAATTGGTCAAGGCCGGAAACCTGGGTCGCGCGCTCGGCATCAAGTCCCTTTACGTGAAGGACGACTCGGGCAACCCCACCCACTCCTTCAAGGACCGGGTGGTGGCCATGGCCGTCGAGGCGGCCCGCAACTTCGGCTTCCACACGCTTTCCTGCTCCTCCACGGGCAATCTCGCCGGCGCCGTCACCGCCGCCGCCGCGCGGGCCGGGCTCGACGCTTGCGTGTTCATCCCGGCCAACCTCGAGAAGGCCAAGATCGCCATGGCTCGTGTGTTCGGCGGGCGGCTGATCGGCATCGACGGCACGTACGACGAGGTCAACCGGTTCTGTTCGGAGCTGATCGGCGACCCCATGGGCGACAAGTGGGGCTTCGTCAACGTGAACCTGCGGCCCTACTACGCCGAGGGCTCCAAGACGCTCGCGTACGAGATCGCCGAGCAGCTCGGCTGGCGGCTGCCCGAGCAGATCATCATCCCCATCGCCTCCGGCTCCCAGCTCACGAAGATCGACAAGGGCTTCAAGGAGCTGGTGAAGCTGGGCCTGGTGGAGGACACCCCGTACAAGGTCTTCGGGGCGCAGGCCGCCGGGTGCTCGCCCGTGTCCACGGCCTACAAGGCCGGGCACGACGTCGTGCAGCCGGTCAAGCCCGACACCATCGCCAAGTCGCTGGCCATCGGCAACCCCGCCGACGGGCCGTACGTGCTGGACATCGCCCGGCGCACCGGAGGCGCCGTCGAGGACGTCACGGACGCCGAGATCGTGGCCGCGATGAAGCTGCTGGCCTCGACCGAGGGCATCTTCGCCGAGACCGCCGGCGGGGTCACCGTCGGCGTGCTGAAGAAGCTCACCGAGAGCGGGCGGCTCGACCCGGAGGCCGAGACCGTGGTGCTCAACACCGGCGACGGGCTCAAGACGCTCGACGTGCTCACCGGTGAGGCCGTCGAGCCCACCGCCGTGATCAGGCCCTCTCTCGACGCGTTCCGCGCGACTGTCTGACAACCAGGAAAGGCGATTAGAACCATGAGCGTTTCTGTGCGGATTCCCACCATTCTGCGCACGTACACCGGGGGGAACGCGGAGGTCAGTGGCGAAGGCGCGACTCTTCGTGACGTGCTCGCCAAGCTCGACTCCGACTACCCGGGGATCGGCGCGAGAATTCTGGATGAATCGGGCAAGATTCGCCGTTTCGTCAACGTTTACGTTGGGGAAGAGGACGTCCGTTTCGCCGAGGGGCTCGACACTCCAGCCCCTGACGGCACTCAGATCTCCATCATCCCGGCGGTTGCCGGCGGCTGAGCCCCGCAGACCACCCTCTTGAAGGCGCCCCTAGTGGGCGCCTTCTCCTTTTCCCGGCCAATTCAACGTTGAACGACCCCTACTGCGAAGAAATAGGCAGTTTGCGGATTGACTCTGTTGCCAAACCCCTTGCCACAGGTATGGTCGAGGGCGATCGTCTGGCTGCTTTTCCGTTAAGTCATACGATTACAGGTCCCGCGGAGGAATGGGCGAGATCTGGGAGACCAGTAAGAGGAGTCGGAAGTGGCGCAGGGCACCGTCAAGTGGTTCAACGCGGACAAGGGCTACGGCTTCATCGCGGTAGACGGTGGTAAGGATGTATTCGTCCATTACTCAGCGATCATGATGGACGGGTACCGCTCTCTCGAACAGGGGCAGCGTGTCGAGTTCGAGATCACGCAGGGCCAGAAGGGGCCGCAGGCGGAGTCCGTCCGAGCGGTCTGAACGTCCAAGCTGGTATGCACCAGGCGGGATCGCGCGGCAACGCAGTCCGCGCGAGCCGTCACCTCTCATTCGCCGACTCGCGTGCGGCGAGCCGCTCCGTGCGGCTCGCCGTACCGACTGACTGACCTGGGCGGGAATGCCGGGCGGGGTGGCGTTCGCTTGCACTCGGCAGGGTAGAGTGCTAAACAGTTCGTTGGCACTCTGTGCAGCAGAGTGCCAACACTGGATCGGGACGACGGGGTCTGCCGAACGGAGATGCTGACCCATGCCGTCGCGGGCGTCGGCTCGGTCCACGACAAGCCACCCTGCATCTGGGAGGTCTAGCCTTATGGCAGCCAAGATGATCGCGTTTGACGAGGACGCCCGGCGCGGTCTCGAGCGCGGTATGAACCAGCTCGCCGACGCCGTCAAGGTGACCCTCGGCCCCAAGGG
>NZ_JBFALF010000063.1:0-35367 GCF_040656115.1 Nonomuraea sp. NPDC050202
CTGATCACGGTCGACCGCTGACCGTACGCCTGCCTGCGGGAACGGGCGTCAAGATCGACTCATGGCCGGTTTTCCCCGTATCTCGGCTGGACCCGGACGTTCGCCGTCACCCGCCAGCCTCGGTACGAGGGCTATGACGATCTGCACGGGACCGCCAAGCTGACCCCCGACGAGTTCCTCATCCTGATCGACGGCGCCGAGATCGGCGGCACGTACTCGTGCTCCTACAACCCGGCGGCCTCCGCCGGCTGGGGATGGAACGACGGCTGCCTGCCCGGCGAGTCCTGGGCCTCCTGGGGACCGCGCGGGCTGTCCTGCGGCCACCCCACCCGCGAGGCCGCCGAACAGGCCCAAGTCCGCGAGTACGCCACCGACCCCGACGGCCACGACCGCCAGCTCGCGATGGCCCGCGCGGAAGAAGACGCCGAGAAGGCCCAGCGGCAGGCAGAGCGGGAAGCCGAAGACGAGCGCCGCGAGGCCGAGCGGCGCCGCGAGCGCCTCGGTGATGACGAGCCCGGCCCCACCATCTGGACGCTGCCGGCGTACCACGCCCTGTACGCCGACACCGACGAGGTCCAGGCCGTTGCCGACTGGCTGGAGGCCAACGGCATCGAGGACGTCAGCGGGCAGCACGAGATCCGCGTGGAGCAACGCGCCACCCGCCGCGCGGCCGTCTACGAGGCCCCCTCTGGGTCTGGAACGGCCGCAGCTCCACGACCACCGAGACCCACATCGTCACCCTCGCGGCCGACCCGCCCGCCATCACCGCCCCCGACCGCCCGGATCTCCACGAGGTGTTCGACGCGCACTGGCCGACCCGATTCCCGCTGATCGACTTCGGCCTCGGCATCGCCTGCGTCCAGTGCACCAGGGATGCGAAGGCCACCGTCTCCGACCAGATGGTGGCCTGGCCGTGCGCGGTAGTCGAGAAGGCCATCGCCAACGCTCCCTGACAGTCCGCTTCAGCACAAAAGAATCTTGTACCCCCTAGGGTTGACACGTTCCCCCTAGGGGGTACATTTTTTGTAGGACGGCAACCGACCGGATGGGACAGGCAGATGGCGCTCCTCGACCAGAACGAGATCGGCCAGATCCACGAACTGCAGCAGAGGGCGATGCAGGGCCGGAACAAGACCTACCTCTTTGCCCTGGCGGAACAGGACTTGCTGACCGCGCTCGACGCCCTCAACTACGCCGCCACCATCGAGCGCGACGAGAACCGGCGCGAGCGCTGCCAGCACGTCGCCGGCATCCTGAGCGAGCTGTGGGAACGGGGCCTCAAGCAGTGACCACCGCACAGATCCCTGGGGTCGCTGGTACCGGCCCCGGGAGCCACCCCCAGGATCACACCGGTACGGCGGCCGACACCACGCCGCCCGTGCCCACCACCCTGCCCGCCCTCATCGCCGCCCTGCAGGACCTGGACCGCCTGGACCCGATCGAACGGGCCCGGCGCGCTCCCCTGCTGATCGACGTGGCCAAAGGCGTGCTTGCCGCCGTCCGGGCCGACTCCTTCCGCGAAGCCAGCGCCACGGGGCTGTCCCTGGCGGAGATCGGCCGCCGGGTCGGTACCAGCCGGGCCAAGGTCAGCGAGGCGATCAAGGCGTACGGGACGGGCCACCGCCCCGCTCCCCCGGCCTCGACGCAAACCGCCCCGACGGTCGACCAGGGCCACGCGCGGCCGACCCCACAACACGCCGACGGCGACAGCGAGATCACCCCGCCTGAGGAGCAGCACCAGCCGGAAGCCGAGGCCCAGCAGGCCGACCGGCCGACGGGACGACTGCGCAGCGAATCCCGGCTGGGGCCGGACTGGGCCACCGACGACAACGACGTGCTGTGGTGGCGGCGCGACACTCGCGCAGGCAGCGTGAGCCCGGCCTGGCCCGGCAGCGGCTGGACCGCCCGAACCGCCCAGCACACCCCGATCACCACCAGCCCCGGCAAGCGCGGCGCCTACCCCTCAAGGATCAAGGCGCTGACCGCCGTGGCCGCCGACTTCGAGACCCGCCGCCGCGCCCGCACCGCGCACGCCGACGTGGCGCTGGACGGCGCGCCCGGCTGGCGGCTGACCCAAACCCAGGCCGACCACGACCGGCACCGATGGAACGTCGTCACCCCCACCGGCGACGTCGCCGGAACGGTGACCAAGGTCAGCTGGCACCACCAGGCATGGGAGGCCACCGCCGGTGATCCGGCCAAGCGGCACCACGACCCCCTCCCCATCGAGCCGATCGGGGACGAGCCAGGCCGCAGCAGCGCCGACGGGTACTGGCGCACCCGCACCGCGGCCGCGCTGGCGGTCGCCCGCTGGCATGACCCGGACCTCGACCCGGCCCCGGCCGTACGTCAGCTGGCTGGCGGCCTGGATGGCGGCGGCCCGCCGCGGTGACGCGCTCGGTCAGCGGCTGTACCCCGGGCCTCCAACCGAGCGTCGTCCAGCAGGCTGACTCCGTACGGGTGCTGGGTTAGGGCCAGCAGGGCGGATTCTGCAAGCTACAGTGATGCCAGCCAAAAGAGCCTAGATGCGGCGACGATGACTATGCCTGCAGCAAACACTCGGAGAACCCACGATTTTACAGGCAAAAAAATGGCTACTGCCGCTGGGGCGCACGCCAGTCGCATCAAGAAGCTTGCCGCGTCTACCGCATCAGCATCGACTTGCGGTGGCACCACCGACGCCCATTCGAGGTTGTAGACGTTGATAATGAAGCTCGCCCCAGCAAGGACTGCTGCAATTGCCACGCATACTACCCAGAGGGCAACGGCCCATTTTGACTCTTTCACGGATTCTCCGGTTGCGGCGTTCATGCGCACGTCTGCCCATACAGGGGCTTGCATCGGCCCGTGCTCAGCAAATCTTGGATTAGGTCTTTATTGGCAACCATAACCTTGCCGTAGGCCTGGGCATCCCGACTGCGCCACGATCCTGAGCCGCCGTTGTACCAGGCTCCTACGCGCTGCACCTCTTGATCGGTCCATGCGCCACCAACGGTGTTATGTAGCCTTCCCAAGTACATCCCCACAAGGAACAAATTTGATGCGGGGTTTTCCAGCACCTCTAACGTGTTCCTGACTACGTCCCCGACTTTCATTTTCTTGTCACCGTATCCGAGTAGCGTAGCGGCGAGGCCAATCTGCATCTGCACTTCTCCGAAGGACGTTTTAAGCGCGGCATTGAGGTCTCCCTCACCCAGCCGCTTAAGGAACGCCACGGAGTCGACCCACCCCGGGTCGCCTCCAACCTCGTTGTAGGCCACGGCGCCGAGGACCCAGCCGGGAATTCCCCAGTAAGCCGCCGCCGCATTAATGACATCCTTGTATGCTTTGACCCACCGAGCTTTGAATTCAAATATTTGCTTCTGGGCTTGCTCTGGGTTGATCTTCAAGCTTGCTGCATAGTTAGCGGCATCTTTAGTTGTCCACTTTGGGCCCTTCACCTTCGCCCACTGGCGCGCGAACTCTTCTGCCGCTCGTTGCATCGGCGTTTCATCGTCCCTGATCGGCGGACCTTCTGCACAGGTGATATAGCAGCCGTCGGGGTGTGTCGGATACTGATTGTGGTAAGCGGCCGTCACAGCCCACATGATCTCAAGAGATTTATCGCTAACGCTGGGGTCATATTTCTCCATGAAGTCGAGCTGGGCTTCCCAGCTGGCGTCCCAGAAGTCGATGACCAGATCGTCCGTTCTCTTCACCACAGGTCGGCCGTTGTACATGATCTTCATGCCCAGCCTTTCGATTTCGTCCTGCCCGAGCCAGGATTTCTTCTCCTTCTCCAGCTCGATCATCCGGGCCCAGCTCGGGTCGACGATGACCTGTCCTGCGCCGACGCAGAAGCCCATACGGACACACGTGTCGTCGACCGCACCGCCACCGACCGGCCCGATGACCCTACCGCCGCCTGATGACGCGGAGCCGTTGTAGACACCGGAGGGGATGGTGGTGTAGCCGCTGCCGCTCGATGCGGAACTGCCGTACCCGGAGCTGCCGTGGCCGGCGAGTGAGCCGCTGTCGATAACGGTGTAGTGGCCGGTGGGGTCGGTGCCGGTCAGGGGTGAGGCGTTGGCGTAGGTGTAGCGGTTGGCCTGCACGGACGGGTTGGGGGTGAGGGTGGCGGTGTCGCGGCTGGTGAAGGTGCCGGTGCCGGGCTGGTACCAGCGGGCGTGCATGTTGACCTTGCCGGTGTCCGGGTCGGTGTACTCGCCTTGGTAGCCGAGCTGCGTCTTGTTGCCGGTCTGGGCGGTGACGGCGCCGAACGGGTCGTAGGCGGTGGAGGTCTGCAGAGTGGTGGTGAAGGTGGCCACCAGGTCGCCGTGCAGGTCCGTCAGTGCCGCTGTCGCTGCGGCGACGCCTTCCTTCATGCCGAGCAGGCCGCCGCTGAGGTCGCGGGCGTACTTGGCCTGAACAGCTCCGCCGCTGTCGGTGATGGTGGCCAGGTCGTTGCCAAGCCCGGAGTAGGCGAAGGTCTGCTTGGCGGTGCCGCGGATGCGGCTGGTCATTCGATCGAGGGCGTCGTAGGAGTAGAGGCTGTCGCCATCGGCGATGAGCCGGTCGAAGGCGTCGAATGTGTAGTTCGTGCTGGCGCCGGCCTTGGTGCTGGTCGCGAGGGTGCCGCGTGCGGTGTAGGTGTAGTCGGTGCCGTCGCCGGTGGTGAGGCGGTTGCGTTCGTCGTAGGTGAACGTCTTGTTGCCGGCCTTGGTGCGGTTGCCGGCAGCATCCCACTCGTAGGCGGTCACCGCGCCGCCCGGGGCGGTCCAGGAGGTAAGCCGGCCAGCATGATCGTAAGTGTAGGTGTTGGCGCCTGCTCCTGCGGTGCCTGTGGTGGTCTTGGTGGTGAGATTGTCGTCCTTGTCCCACCCGTAGGCGATCTTGGCGAGCTGGGTGCCGGAGCCGTTCGTCAGCGTCTGGCTCTCCACCCGGTTCGTGTCGTCGTAGCCGATCCTCTGGGTGCTGGCCGTGCCGCTGGTGGCGGCGATGGTCTCCAGGCGGCTACCAGCGTCGTAACCATAGGTGAGAGTACGGCTGGTCACCGGGTCGGTGGCGGTCTTGAGCCGGTTGGCGGTGTCGTAGGTGAAGGTGGCGGTACCGGCTGCGTCGATGCGCTGCGTGGGCGAGGGGAGCCCGCCATAGGCGTAGGCGGTCTCCTGAACGGTGCCGCGCGAGACCTTCAACGGCAGGCCGCGGTCGTTGTAGTCCACGGTCAGGTCACCGGCGGCAGTCATGCGACCAGCCAGGTCGTAGCCGTATGTACGTTCGGTGGTGGTGGCACCGCCTCCCGCGCCGCTCTCCTTGGTGAGCCGGCCCAGATCGTCGTAGGTGCGATCGATGCGTACCCCGCCCGGCTGAACGGTGGTCTTCGGCTTGCCTGCCGCGTCGTAGACGTGGGTCCAGGTACGGTCGGCCGCGTCCGGGTGCGCCGCGGTGGAGGGCTCGGTCACCGTTTCGGCCAGGCCGAGGCTGTTGTAGCTGGTCCAGGTGGCGTTGCCGCGCCCGTCGGTGATGCGGGTGCGGGCGCCGGTGGCGTCGTAGCCGAAGCTGGTGGTGATGGACTCGCTTCCCGAGACCGGCTCGATGAGGGAGGTAAGCCGGTTCAGCGCGTCAAAGGTCTGCCGAGTGACATGGCCCTCGGGTGAGGTGGCGCTGGTCTGGTTGCCCGCCAGGTCGTAGCCCATGCTTCGCGTGCGCTGCACCGTGACGGCATTCTGTCTAGTCTCGTCCCGGCCCAGATCCGTGACCTTGATCTTCCGGCCTGCCAGGTCGTATTCGGCTTCGCTGGCGTTGCCGTTCGCATCGGTGCTCTTGACCAGGCGCCCGGCCAGGTCGTACGCCATGGTGGTCGTGCCGCCCGGGTCGGCCCCTTCGATGATTTCCCCGGCTGCGTTGACCTTGAAAGTGGTGGTCTTGGTGCTGGTGCCCTGGCCGGGGACGATCTGCTTGATCAGTCGGCCGGCGTCGTCGTATTCCATCTTCGTGGTGTAGGTGGCGCTGGCGGGCTTGCGCTCGATCTGGGTGGCGGTGATCTGCCGGCCCAGACCGTCGTAGGAGGCGGTGGCGCGGGCACCGGTCGGATCGACGGTGGCGACTTTCTCGCCGGCCATGTTGTACTCGGTCACCCATGTGCCGGGGGTCTGGCCGTCGGCGGGGGCGGGGTTGGTGATGCGGACCTGCCGGCCGAGCTGGTCGTAGTCGTAGGTGGTGACGTTGTCGAGCGGGTCGGTGGTGCTGATGCGCTGTCCGGCCTTGTCGTAGGCGTGCTCGATGGTCGGGCTGAGCGCGCTGCCGCCGGGCGGCGTGTAGGCGGGTGCGGTGGTGCTGGTCAGCCGGCCGGCCTTGTCGAACGTCGAGGTGAGGGTGCGGCCTTCGGCGTCGCGCTGGTGAGTCTGGTTGCCCACCGTGTCGTAGCCGAGCAGCGCCGTGGGGCGGGCCGGGGCGGCGGTGCCGTTCTTGTCCACCTGCACCTGCGGCGCCTTGCTCTCCACCAGGCGATCCAGGATGTCGTAGCGCATCGTGGTGGTGTAGTCGGCGGCGTTGGCGCCGTCGGCGTTGCCGCGCGGGTCGGTGCTGGCGATGGGCAGGCCGCGATCGTCGTAGTCGGTGGTGGAGACGATGTCCTGGGCGCCGTTCTCGACGGTCTGCTTCGTCCGCTGGTTCAGCTTGTTGTAGGCGTAGCTGGTGATTTCGGTGCGGTCACCACCAGCGGCCGTGCGGGTGGTCGTGGTGATGTTGCCGTTGGCGTCATAGCCGAACGCGGTGACCCGCGCCAGCCCGTCCGGGTTCTGGGCCGAGCGTGGGTCCAGCGTTTGCTTGATGAGCAGGCTTGCCTGGTCGTAGTTGAAGCTGGTGACGAGCGCTTCACCGTTCGCCTGGATGCCGTTGACCTGCACGGTCAGATTGCCGGCCGCGTCGTACTCCTCGGCCTTGACCAGCACATCCCGGGGCGGGGCGGTGGGACTGTTCAGCACGGCGCCGACCGCGATCTGTTCCTTGAGCCGGTTGTCTCCCCAGTAGAAGTTCTTGAACGTGCGGCCCATCGCGACGTCCTTGATGGTCTCAAGGCGGCCGCCGTTGTCGTAGGTGCGGGTCTCCAGCGGCACGTCCTTGGCCGGCTGTGGATTGACCGGGCTGCCGGTCCAGCCCTTCAGCGTGCGCGTGTGCAGTTCGCCCCGCTCGGTGTAGGTCTGCTCGATGACCGTGCCGCGGGCGTCGGTGGTGCGGATGACCTGGCCACGATGGTTCCACTCCTGCCGCGCCACACCGCCCTCGGGATCGGTGACGGAGTCCCGGCGGCCGTACGCGTCGTAGGTGAACGTGGTGGTGCGCTCCGGGTCACCGCCGGTCAGGTCCGCGATCGTTTGCGTCAGCGGGTTGCCGTCCGGGTCGTAGGTGGTGCGGGTCTGCGCCGTGTGGGTGACGCCGCTGATCTCGTTCTTGACCCCGGGGGCGGTGCTGGAGACGAGGCGGTTCCAGCCGTCGTAGGCGAAGGTGGTCCTCGCCCCGTCCGGCACCGCATCCGAGATGCGGGTGCTGGCGGTCATGCGGCCCAGCACGTCGTAGTCCAGCGTCGTGACCCTCCCCTCAGGGGTGGTCTGCTCGGCCAGATCGCCGGCCGCGGTGTAGCGGTAGGTCCAGATGTTGCCGCGGGCGTCGGTCTTGCTCTCCACGAGCCCCGCCGGGGTGCCGCCGCCGCCTACCGCCGGCTCGGTGCCGTCGGTGTAGGCGATGCTCTCCGAGCGGCCCTGCGGGAAGTCGCCCGTCGCCGGGGTGGTGACCTTAGTCTGCTCACCGAAACTGTTGTACTCGGTCGTGGTGGCGTGGGTGGGGTCGGTGTCACTGGCTGAGCGGCCGTCCCGATACGCCGTCACCTGGTCGTTACGCGGGTCGAACGGGTCGTTCTCGTTGACGTAGTACGTCCAGTACTCGATCGCGCACTCGTTCGCCGCCCGGCAGTACTTGCGACCGATCGTGTTGCCGCGCTTGTCCTGGTAGATGTCGTTGGCGATGTCGTTGCGGTCGATCACCTTGGTCAGGAAGCCCGCCTGGTCGTACTCGTACCAGGTGGTGTACTCCCTCTGGTCGGTCACGCCACGGATGCGGAAGCCGCGCCGGGAGTCATACAGGTAACCCAGTGTGTCGTTGCCCGGATCGGTCACCGTCACCTCGGCTTCGCCGGACTGCTGCTCGATCCCGACGGTGCCGATCTTCCAGGTACCGCCGTCAGCGTCGGTGTGCGTGGCGATGCGGTCGGTCTTGTCATCGTAGGTGTTGACCGCGTGCACCCGCCCGGACGGCAGCGTCACCTTGGTCAGCTTGTTCGGGGCCGCGGTGCGGGCGGCGTAGTGCCGCTGTACCTCGCCCGCAGCGAGCGGCCGGTCATAGATGGCGACCTCGTCCACCAGGCCCGCGATACCGCCGATCGTGGTGATGTACCGGTTCTCGGTGCCGGTGATGGGCTGGGTGAGCGTGCCGACGACCGCGCCGTCCAGGTACAGGGTCTGCAGGTCGCCGGCGACGGTGAGCACCGCGTGGTGCCAGGCGCCGTCGTTGACCGGCGCGGCGGTGGTGATCGGGGTGGTGGTCGGCTGGTAGGAGCTGCGTAGCTTGCCGTCGGTGCCGACCGCGAACACCTCTTCCTTGGTGCCGCCTTGGACGGTGCGCAGCGAGATGACGGTGCCGGCGGTGGTGGAGCTGGTCTTGAACCAGGCCTCCATGGTCGCGTGCTTGCCGATCCTGGGCACGATTCCTTCCGGGGGCCGCACCCCGGTGGTGGTGGTCAGCTCGACCGCGCCGTCCGTTGTGCCCGCCAGTGCGCCCGGCTGGGCGCGCTTGGCGGCGTCGTCGTAGCTGGCGTCGCCCGCGCCCCAGCCCAGGTCGATCGCGTTGCCGGTGGTCTCGCTGAGCCGCCAGTAGCCGAACGGGTCCGAGTCCAGGACGCTGCTGCGATACAGCGACCCGCTGCCGTAGTCGTAGGTGGTGCAGTTCGGCGCCGTCACCGGTGCGCACACCTGCGTCAACCGGCCCTGGTCATAGCTGTAGGTCCAGGTCAGCGCCTTGCCGTCGACCGGGTCGCTGGACACCGTCGCGACCTGGTCGCCCTGCCAGGTGAACGTCACCGACCGGCCGCCGACCCCGGTCACCTTCGCCAGCTTGCCGGCGGTGTCGTAGGTCAGGTCGCTGCTGCGGCCCCGCTGGTCGGTCATCTTCGTCAGCCGCCCGGCCGCGTTGAACAGGTAGGTGGCGTTGGTCTTGTCCCGCAGCCGCCAGGTGCCGCCGCTCTCCTCGGCCAGGGTGGCGTGCATGCCGGGCGGCGGCTGGAACGTGCCGTCCCCGTTCGAGGCGAACCGCACCTGCCGCCCGTCCGGGTAGGTGACCAGCGCCGCGGTGGAGGCGCCGCGCGTCTCCTTGACGATCTTCATGTCCCAGCGGGTGGACCAGCCCGCTCCGAACATGCCGTCCGTGCGCGGGTCCAGGCTGTTGTAGGTGCGCACCACTGACAGCGGCGGCCCCACCGTCGCCACCTGCAAATCGGTGGAGGTGGTGGTGTAGTTGCCGGTCTGCTGGTTGAACTCCCGCCCCTCCACCCCGGAGGAGGACAGCTGCGAGGTGACCGTCGGCTGGCGTACCCCGGTGAGGAACGTCAGCTTCGGTGAGGTGGTGGTGGAGCTGTCGTAGGAGTCCCGGACGGTGACCGTCCACCAGTACTGCTTGCCCCAGACCAGCTTCCCAGTCGCCGGAACGCTCCAACTGTTGCCGTTGCCCGGCACATACCCACCGGAGCTGGTGCAGCCGGTCGTCATGACCTCGTTGTCGCAGAGCTTGAACGAGTACGAAAGCTTGGAGGTGGTGGAGTTGTTGCTCTGCCCCCAGGCCCGCAAGGTCGGCGTCAGCGTATCGACCAGATGCCCCTGCACCGGATACACGCTCGTCAGCGTCGGCACCGCCATGACCGCCCGATCGGCAGCTCCGGCCCGCAACGTGCCCGCCGGCAGGCTGGACTCCTCGGACTCGGGCGTCGCATCGATCGTCAGGTCCTCCTGCGGCACCGCGCCCTTCGGAGGCTCAACGCTGGATCGCCACCCGTCCGGCGCCTCCATTGCTGACACCGCCGTCGCGGGCGCCAACGGCAGTAGTCCCGTTGCCGACGCCATCATTTGCTGCGGCACTGCAGGTAAGGCGCTCATGTCGGCGATGGTGCCTGCCTCGGCGGCGGCGGCCGCGGCAGGCGCCGCCTGCACTGCCAGCAAACCGGGTGCTAACCCGGCGAGCGTAAAGATCACTCCAGCCGAACGACGCCATGACGAAAACCGGCGCATGCGCCATCACACTCCGAACCACGACGAGGGACACCAACAGCGGCAGTCGTCGCTCTCCGCCACGGCCCTTGGGTCGCGCGGCTCGGAGCTGATCACTTCCGACGATCAACGTAAAAAAATCCGACCTATCCGACAAGACGGGAGATCATCACAAAACGGATAACAGCCTTATCGGGTATGTGACGTTCCGTAACTGGGGCAAACGTGTCGAGTGGAAGGATGTGAACTTTCCAGATCTCAAGCGCGCCTTCAAACCCCACCTCCCACCCTGAATCTCACCGATATCTGACAACCGTCATTGCTCAAATGAAACACGCATGTCATCCTTATCTTCAGGCGCATAGTAGAAAAGATCGTTTGTACCCAGGTATCGCAGGGGCGATACGCGGGCTCTGGCTGACGGCCTGGTCGCGTGCGCGAAGGGGGTGCACGGCATGGCATGGCTGACCGTGCTGGGCCCCGCCGCGGCGCAGATCGATTACCGGCTCCGTGCGGACGCCGGCTGCGGCCAGGTCGACTACCGCCTTGCCGACGGTGACAGCCCGGCGGCCGGTCAGGGGCGGACGCCGGTGCCGAGCCCGGGCGCGGCCTGACGTGGATCGGCGACGGGCTGCGTGAGTTCGGCATCGAGCCGGGCACTCCGTTGACGCCCGAGGGCCACCAGGCCGCCCGGCGGCTGATGGCCGGCCGCGATCTGGGCACGGGCAAGCGGCTCGTCAAGCCGAAGCTGGCCGTGCACCCGCGGGCGATGCTGCCCGGCGAGGTGCTGCTGCAGGCGCTGCAGCAGGCCGCCGTTGGGCGCGGGCAGAGCGTGGAGGACATGCTCGCCGGCGCGCGGTGGGCGGCCAAGCGCGCCGGGCGTCTGGAGCGCGGCGTCGAACGCGAGCGCGAGGCGCACCGCATCCCGGTCGGTGACGCCGAACGCCTGGCGGCCGCCGCCGGCCTCAACCTCGATGCGCTGTATGAGCCGGACCGGCTGGCGCAGGCGCGCGCCCACCGCGATGAGCGCGTGCAGGTGGGGCACGGCCGGAATACGACGCAAACACACCGCGGCCTGACGACTGATCGTTAGTGTGGGTGTCGTCATGTTGATGATGGTCTGGGAGGTTGCTGGTGACCTCGATGGACCGGACCGCGTATCCGCGCTTCGCGCGGGTGATCTCGGCGCGGGAGCTGGCAGAGGATTTCACGCCGACCGATGCCGAGGTGAGGTGGGCACGCGGGCACACCCAGGATGAGCATCATCTGTTGATGTTGGTGGTGTGGCTGAAGTCCTACCAGCGGCTGGGGTATTTTCCGAAGATCGCTGAGGTGCCGGCGGCTGTGGCTGGGCATGTGCGCGGAGCGCTGGGGCTGGCCGATGAGGTGGAGCTGCGGCAGGCAGCGCCGATGACGGCCAGCCGGCATCGGGCGTTTGTCCGCAAACGTTTGGGTGTGTCCTTTGAGTCGGCCCGGGTCCGACGGATCGCCGAGCAGGCCGTCCGGAAGGCCGTGCGGTCCAAGGACAATCCGGCCGATCTGATCAACGTGGCGCTGGAGGAACTGGTCCGCGCTCGGTGCGAGTTACCCGGCTACACCACACTGGACGCGATGGTCGCGGCGATCCGCGCTGAGGTCAACACCGGGTTCTTCCAGGCGGTAGCTGGGCGGCTGGATGCGGCTGGGCGGGCGCGGCTGGCCCGGCTGCTGGTGGTTGATCCGGTCAGCCGGCGCAGCGAGTTCGACCGGTTGAAGGACGTGGCCCAGGCGGCGTCGCTGGGGAAGTTCAAGGAGCGGCTGGCGCTGCTGGGCGATATCGACGCGATCGGGCCGACTGGGACGTGGCTCGAGGGCGTGCCTCCGGGGAAGATTGCGCATTTCGCCGGAGAGGCGCGGGTCACCGACGCGGCGGACATGCGCAAGGTCGGCGAGGACAAGCGGCTCACGCTGCTGGTGAGCTTCGTCCATACGGTCGCCACCGGGGTTCGCGATGACGTGGTGACCATGTTCTGCAAGCGGATGGCAGCCATTCACAAGAGGGGTCGCGACCACCTGGAAGGACTGCGCGAAGCTCACCGCGCCGAGTCCGAACGCCTTCTCGGGGTGTTCGGCGAGGTGCTTTCGGCGGTGCGCGACGCCCTGGTCCCGGGAGACGACAACGACGCTGTGACCGGCGAAGCCGCCCCGCAGTCGGCCGCAGCAACGCCGCCGCACGAGAGGGCGGAGCGGGCCGGGCACCTGGTGCTGAAGACGTTGGAGCGCGCCGGTGGCGTGGAGGCGTTGGCTGGCGCGCACGAGGCGATCTCGGCGCACCACGGCAACAACTACCTGCCGCTGCTGGAGCAGTACTACAGCTCCCATCGGGCGGCGCTGTTCACCCTCCTTGAGGCGATCAAGTTGGAGGCCACCACGGCCGAACGCAGCGTGCTGGAGGCGGTGGAGTTTCTGCGCGCCCTGCGCGGAGCCAAGACGGTGTTCGTGCCCGACGGGCTCATGGTAGAGCGGCCCGGCCCCGCGGGTGATCCGGTCCCGTTCACGTTAAGGATCAACGTGGATGCCTTCGCCTCGGGGCAGTGGCGCAAGATCTTGCGAGACAAGAAGCGGCCCGGGATGCTGGTGCGCCGCCATCTGGAGGTGTGCGTATTCTCCTACCTGGCGGCCGAACTACGCAGCGGTGACATCGCCGTGGCCGGGTCGGACTCCTTCGCCAACCTGCACGATCAGCTCATGACCTGGGAGGAGTGCCGGCCGCTGGTGCCGGCGTTCTGCGCCCAGGCGGGTATCCCGGCCGAGGCGAGCGCGCTGACCGCCCATTACCGCGACAAGCTGACCGCCGTCGCCGCGGTGGTGGATGCGGGCTACCCGGGCAACACCGATCTGCTGCTGGAGGGCGGCCGGCCGGTGCTGCGCCGCCGTAAGGGAGCCGACCGGCGGCCCGAGGCGCTGGAGCTGGAGGCCGTCATTCATGACCGGCTGCCTCAGCGCGCACTGCTGGACATCCTCACCCGCACCGCCTACCTGCTGAAATGGCACCGCCACTTCGGGCCTGCCTCCGGCTCCGACCCGAAGATCCGCAACGCGATGGCCCGGTACGTGCTGACCGCCTTCGCGCACGGCACGCTGCTGGGCCCGTCCCAGGTCGCGGCGCACATGCGGGGCACGGTGAGCGTGCACGAGCTGTCGCTGGCGGGTCACAAGCACACCACCGCCACCAAGATCGACAAGGCGTCGGTGGAGGTCATCAACGCCTTCGCCAAGCTGGACGTGGCAAGCGTGTGGGGTGATGGCAAGACGGTCGCGGCCGACGGCTCGCAGGTCGACACCTGGGAAAACAACCTGCTGGCCGAAACTTCGATCCGGTACGGCGGGTACGGCGGCATCGCCTACCGGCACGTCTCCAACACCTACATCGCGCTGTTCAGCCGTTTTATCCCGTGCGGAGTGTGGGAGGCGGTCTACATCATCGAGGGCCTGCTGCGGAACACCTCGGATATCCAGCCTGACACCATCCATGCCGACGCCCAAGGTCAGGCGCTGCCGGTCTTCGGGCTCGGTGCGCTGCTGGGCTTCGACCTGCTGCCCCGTATCCGTAACTGGCACGACCTGATCTTCTATCGGCCGGGCGAGCACACCCACTACGCCCACATCGACTCACTGTTCGGCGACGAGGTGGTCGACTGGGATCTGATCGAGAACCACTGGAGCGATCTGCTGCGGACGGCGATCTCGATCCGGGAGAACAAGCTGTCGTCGGTGACGCTGCTGCGCCGGTTGGGCAACCACTCCCGCAAGAATCGCCTGTATCGGGCCTTTCGCGAGCTCGGCCGCGCGATCCGCACCATCACGCTGCTGCGCTACTTGTCCGAACCGGGGCTACGTGAGCAGATCACCCAGGTCACCAACCGCAACGAGGCCTTCCACGGGTTCGCCGACTGGCTGATGTTCGGCGGCAAGCTGATCGGCCACAACGACCCCGACCACCAGGAGAAGGTGGTGAAGTTCAACGAGCTGATCGCCAACTGCGTCATCTACTCCACCGCCTGCGACATCACCGACGCCGCCAACGACATCGCCGCCGAAGGTCGGCCCGTCGACCTCGACGACCTGGCCACCATCTCGCCTTACATCACCCACACCGTGCGCCGGTTCGGCAACTGGACCCTCGATCTGACGCCACCCGAGCGGACCCCGGTCACCCGGCTCGACCTCGAACCCCGCGTACTGTTCGCGACCTGACCACAGCGGCCGTGCAGGCTGCGCAGCAGGGCGGCCTGCTGGAAGGAGGCAGGTGATGAAGAACACGAACGGATGTCCTCGGGCTCGCCCGGGGCGGTGGTGGTCATGACGAGAGCGGTGTAGGCCGGGGCGTTCGCAGGGGCGGAGGGCTCCACGATGACGGTGATGCCGCCGATGACGGGACCTCGCACTACGACGACTCCTCGACTGCTCTGAGCCAGCATGACCAGAAAGCGACCGTCATCAATTGGCGCTAGGCGGGGGCGCGCGGGGCCTTGTCGTCGGTTGAAGTGTCGTCTTCGGCTGTGGAGGCTTCTCCGGCGAAGTGACGCAACTCTGGGCTGAGCGCGGCCACAGCGGCGGTCAGGCCAAGCAGTCCACCTAGCACGATGAGTGCTGTCGCGCCGCCCAGTGCCGCAGCCAGTACCCCGCCGAGGACTGGCCCGAGGGGCTTGAGCGCCGTCCCGCCCATGCTCAAGACCGCGCCCATCCGGCCGAGCATCGCTTCGGGCACCATTCGCGCGATCACAACATTTATCACCACGTTCAGTGAGGGCGTCGACAAGGTGATGAACACCAACGGGACCATCGGCCACCACGCCCCCCAGGGCAGTGCCGTGGCCGCCAGCGCCGCACCAAAGACAATCACGACGGCCAGCAGGAGTCTGCCGGGAGGCAGGAGCTTGCTGATGCGGCCCGACAGCAGCGCACCGGCCAGCCCGCCAATACCGAGGCCGGCCAGGACCGTGCCGGTGATGCGCGCATCACCGCCGCGTTCGCCGATGAGCACGATCAGCGGGATGAGGAAGGCCCCGCCCAGCAGGTTGAGGATCATTACCGCTGCGGTGACCTCCCGGAGGCCGTGTTGGCGCCAAAGCCATGTGACGGCCTCAGCCATTTCCCGCCGCATGGAACGCCGGATTGGCCGCTGCTCCTTGCCACCATCTCGCGCGGGGGTTTGCGGCTCGTCCGACGGACGGCGCGGCACCTTGGCAAGAGCGTAGAAGAGCGTGGCGGCAAGGAAGGTGATGGTGTCGACGACGAAGGGCACTGCGCGTCCCAGGCCGTACAGCAGGCCACCGAGCGGGGGGCCGATCAGCCCGGCCGCGTGGGTACGGGCCTCCTCCTGCGCATAGGCACTGTGCAACTGGCCCGAAGGGACGATGCCGCGGATCGCCGTGTCCTGGACGGGACCGATGAACGCGGCGCACAGCCCGTCCAGCACAGCCAGTGTGATGAAGTGCCAGACCTGTACATGATCAGTGATGACGAGCGCCGTCAGCAGCGCGGAAACAACCGCCTGGAGGCTCTGGGCCGTGAGGAGTGTGCGGCGCCGATCCCACCGGTCCACCCAGACACCGGCCGGCATCTGGACCGCAACGAAAGCGACGGTGCGGGCTCCGGCGACGATGCCGGCTAAACCAGGCGAGCCGGTGAGCGCCATCACCAGCAGCGGCATGGCGAGCCTGGTGAGCTCCGACCCCAGCTCGGAGACCGCGCTGCCGACCCACAGCAGTTGAAAACGGGCGTTCTTGCGCAGCGGGACGATGGCGGGCACGAAGCGTCTTCCTTGGAGGCGGGAGGCGGGGCGCCATCACCTGATTTGAGGCCCCGTCACGGAGGCGAAGGCTGCGCCGGTTCCGGCTTCGGACAGGTCGGGCGGGACCCGGAGAAGATACCTACCGGCGATGGCGCTGTCTACTGAATAGAACCGGTGAGGGCACATGCGCCTTCAAGCCGGAAGCGGACCTTAGCCTGCGAAAGGGAATCCGTATTACCTGTCGCATATGCCGGGCCGCAGGCGCGTCCGTCCAGCTCGCCGCTCGCCGGAGCGGGGCCGAATCAGTAGTGTTATATGTCACATCAGCTCAGTGGCTCAGTTCTGTGGGCATCAGCCCAGACATCTGTCCTGTGGAGGTGTCATGCCGGTCGTCGCCTTCCCCGGCATGCCCGGCCCCGACAGTCCGGCCGATGATCGCGCCACCGTCGCCAGCGCCGTCGCCCGCTTCCTCGACTCCCTGGATGCGGCCATCACCCGCCGCAGCTATGCCTGCACCCTCGCCCGCCTGACCGCCGCCAGCGGCACCCGCCACCCGGTCGCCGCGCTCGACTGCGACCACTACGCCACGGTGATGGACCACTGGGCAGCGGCCGAGCCGGCCACCTGGAACCGGCACCTGTCCGCGTTGGTCTCCTTCACCACCTGGGCCCAGCGTCAGGACCTCCTCGCCACCAACCCCGCCCGCCGCCTCAGGCGGCGCAAGACCACCCGCCGCGGCGACCGCGCCCTCCCGGCCGCCCGGCTGGAGGCTCTGTTCGCCGACGACCGGCACGCACTCCGTGAGCGGGTGCTCTGGCGGCTCCTCTACGAAACGGCGGCCAGGGCCGAGGAGATCCTTTCCCTCGACGTCGGGGACCTCGACCTGGAGTACCGGCGCGCCCGCATCGTCTCCAAAGGCGGCGCGCTCGAGTACGTGCACTGGGCCACCGCCACCGCCCGCCTCCTGCCCCGCCTGCTGAAGGGACGGCAGACCGGGCCGGTTTTCCTGACCGACCGCCGCGCCCCCGCCTCCGGCCGCCGCGCCCCCGCAGCCGCCGACATCTGCCCCATCACCGGCCGCGGCCGCCTGTCCTACCCGCGCGCCGAGCACCTGTTCAAGACCGCCTCCGCCGAGCTCGACCCGCACGGCGACGGCTGGACCCTGCACCAACTCCGGCACAGCGCGCTGACCCACCTGGCCGCAGCCGGCCGCACCGCCCCAGAGCTGCAGGCCAAGTCTCGCCACCAGCACCTATCCAGCCTCGGCCACTACGTCCGCCTCGGCGAGGAGACCTCCGCCCGCATCACCGCCGCACACGACCCCGCGGCCCGACGACGCACGCGCTGACGCCAGGCAAGACGCCTACAGGCGGTGTGTTTCTGGCGTACTCCGGCCGTACCCCCTGCAAGGGATACGAACCGACGAAGTCGGACAATTTCCCGTCCTCTTGCGGACGATGGGTTGCAGCAGTGTGACGTATCAGCACTGCAAGCCTCGTGACCAATGATGGCCCCACCAGCGGATACGTCAGGCGATTGCAGCGGTTGGTCGGTTCCATTGCAGTGAGTCTGGTTCGTGATGGGACTCGCCATCCAAATTTCTTGGGAGTTCGTCACAGGTCTTCAGCGCATTGGTCACCAACGTGCAGCGCAGGGCGCGGGTGGCTCTTGGCGCGAGCCCTCTCATTTCTGCCCTCGCACGGGAGATGGGTAGTGGCCGCGCCTTGTCGGCGGCGGGGACAGACGGTCGACGGCGGCGCGGCGTACGTCCTCGTCGCGGCGGTCGTAGCGGGCGGTGGTGACCGGGGAGGCGTGGCCGGCCAGGGCCTGGGCGGTGGCCAGGTCGACGCCGGCGTTGAGCAGTTCGCCGATGACCGTGCGGCGGAAGTCGTGCGCGGTCGGCCGGGCCGCCTTCGCCTGCTTGGCCCGTTCGGTGAGCATGTGGCTGATCGTCTGTCCGGTCAGGTGGTCGATGCGGCCGCCCGCGCCGCGGCGGCGGATCCGCTGGGGGCGCGGGGTGAACGGGGGGAACAGGCCGCCGGGCTCGCGGCCGCGCTCGGCCAGCCAGTCCTCCAGACGGGCGGCCGCGGTGCGGGTGAGGAAGACGCGCCGGTCCTTGTTGCCCTTGCCGCGCACGTGCAGCGAGCGGCGGGTCGGGTCGTAGTCACGCAGGGCGAGCCGTGCCAGTTCGGCCCGGCGCACGCCGGTGGAGTACAGCACCTCGATCATGGCGGCGTCGCGCAGCGCGGCCTGGCGCAGTGCGGCGCGGCGGGCCTCGTCGGGCTCGGGTGCGTTGAGGTGGGCATCGCAGGCGTCCAGCAGGGCGCCGACCCGTTCGGGCGCGAGGTGCTCACCGGCCGGTTCGCGTGAGCCCTTGAACGGCCGGACGTCCGCGGCGCGGGCGTGCTCCTCGGCCGTGCTCAGGCCCAGCCGCCACGCCCACGTGATCACCTGCCGCAGCGCGGTCAGGTGCTTGTTGCGGTAGGTGTGCGACCAGGGGCGCTCCTCGCCGGTCTCCGGGTCGCGGGCCACCTGCTCGTCCAGGCGGGCGCGGACGTAGATGGTGTGCTCGGCACGCAGCACATGCCAGGGGAAGCCGAGCCCGGTCCGTGCGGCAGGGTCCTTCTCGCCGGTCTTCGGGTCGATGCCGTGGACGTCATCGCCGAGCAGGAGCCGGGCGATGCGGTCCAGGCAGCCTCTCATGGTCGTACGGGACTCGGCGCTGTCGAGTGAGTCGAGGTAGGCCAGGTACGGGTTCCGGTTGCCGGTGTCCACCGCCGCGGTGGGCAGCGCGACGTCCAGCGCGTCCGCGGGCAGCAACTCGCCCGCCGGGCCCGCGCCGCGTGGCCCGCCGTCCGGTTCGGCGACCGGAAGCGGACGGTTCGGCGGAAAGACCGCAATCGCGGAGGAAACGGTCACCTGGCCAGAGTGCTCATGTGCAACGCCCACCGCGCGATCATATCGCCTATTGACGGGAACCGCACTTCCCGTTGATAGAGAAAAAAGGCCCAGCAAACGTGTGTCACAGGCACGTTTGATTTCAATGTCAAATGCGCACGCTTGCTGTACATTCGAGATATGACCATGAACCCGGGTGATCACTCGCCGAGCAGCACGGACGGGCCGGACGACCTCGACGAGGCCCTGGCGGAGCCCGGCGGCGACGGGCGGGCCATCCATGCTGAGCGCGAGCGGCCGGGCGAGTGCCCGTGCGGGAACAAGCTGCGGCCGCCCGCGCGGCGCGCGGACGGCTCCCGCCACGGCGGCCGACCCAGCAAGTACTGCTCCGCGGCGTGCCGCAGCCGGTTCCGGACCAGCCGCCGCAAGGAGCAGCAGCAGGAAGCGGCCGAGGCCACCCGGCGGGCGCTCGCACTAGGCGAGCAGTTTCTACCGGCGCTGGAGCAGACGCAGGAGCTGGGCGCCGAGCTGCGCGAGCTGCTGCGCGCCATCACCGTCACCCAGGCGCAGATGCTCAAGGACGCCGAAGAGGACGCCGAGGAGGCGATCGCCGCCGCGGCGCAGCAAGAGACGATCGCGACGGCGTCCGAGACCGCCCGGGACCGCGCCCAGGAGCAGGCGGAGGAGGAGCGCCGCAGGCGCACCGCGGCGGTGCGCGCGCAGCACGAGGCCGAGGCCCGCGCCGCCGAGGCGAAGGAACACGCCGACCAGGCGAAGGAACACGCTGACCAGGCGGACGAACGCGCCCGCGAGGCCGCCGAGCGTGCTGACGCCGCGCTGGAGAAGGAACGTGAGGCACGCAAAGAGGCGAAGGAGGAGGGGGAGGCCAGGGTCAAGGCCGACGCCGCGGCGGAGGCGGCCCGACGTGAACGCGACACCGCGGTGGAGGAACGCCAGGCCGCCGTGCAGCGCGAGGCGGCCCTGCGCACCCAGTTCAACACACAGGCGGCGCAGCTCAGCACGCTCACCGAGCAACTGCGGACGGCCCGCGCCGAGGTCGCGGAGCTGAAGCGGCAGAAGGAGACCGAAACCGAGCGCGCGGCGAGCGCGGAGCGCCGCACCGAGCAGGCGCAGGCCGACGCCCGGGAAGCCCGGCAGGAGACCAACACCGTACGGGAGGAGCTCCGCGATGTACGTGCCGAGCTCAAGGACGTGCGCGGCACCCTGGCAACAGCCGAGCGGGACGCCGGCGAAGCGGCGACCGCCCTGGCCGTGGCCCAGACCAAACTGGCGGAAACCCAGGACAGGCAGCGCGACCTCGAGCGCCGCCTGGCTGCCGCAGAACGGAAGACACAGCCCGCACGTCCCACCGGCACAGAACCGCATGACCGGCAGTGAGCTGGCCTGCGCCCGCCGCCGACGCACCGCCTTGGGGGCCGCCGTATCAGGAGACACGTCAGTCTGATGACGTCGTTTGCGACGGTCCAATGACGATAGACCTACCCACCTGCGCCATTCGTCACGAACTGTCTTCGGGTCTGGTCACCGGTTGTCGCAGGGAATTTCGCCAGTGTGTCAGAGTCCACGCCGGCGCGGGAGCGGGTAGCCGAAACGCGCCGCAGCAGGAGCACGCATCGCGCCAGGCCCGGGAGTACAAGGTGGGAGCTCGCGAGATTGCGAAACATTCGAGCACACCGCCCAACGTGCACACTGAAACATGTTGACCAGGCGTCACTGCAATGTAGACGACCAGTGCCATCCCCGCCGGGGAGTGCCCATGCGGGAACCCCCTGCCCCCGCCCGCGCGGCGCGAGGACGGCAGCCGCTGCGGCGGCCGTCCCGCCAAGTACTGCTCGGCGGCGTGCCGGCAGCGCTTCCGGGCCGACCGCCGCAAGGCGCAGCAGGGCGCACTGACCGACGCCACCCGGGGCGCGCAGGCCCTGCAGCAGCAGATCGGCCCCGAGGTGGAGCGCCTCATCGAGCTGCTGACCGTGCAGAACGGGCACCTCGGCACGATCGGCGCGGTCCAGGTCGAGCGCCTCGCCGAGGCCGAGGAGGACGCCGACGAGGCGACCGGGCGATCAGCAACGAGGTCGACGCCGTGCGCCGGGCCAATGAGGCTGAGGAACGCGAGCAGGCCGCCCAGCGCGCCGACAAGGCGGAAGCACGCGCGGACAAGGCAGAACAGCGTGCGAACAGCGCCGAGGAACGCGAGCGGCAGGCCCGCCAACAGGCGACACAGGAAGAGACCGCACGCGCCGCGCCGACACCGCGGCGCACGAGGCCCAGCGTCAGCGCGATGCGGCCGTGGCCGAACGCAAGACCGCCGAGCAGCGGACCGAGCAGCTGGCCACCGAGCTGGCCGCGCTGAAGGAACAGCTCCTCGCCCGCGACCGCGAACTGGCCGGAGCGACCACGACACTCGCTGAGCTAGCGGGAAAGGTCGAGGCAGCCGAGCGGCGCGCCAAGCAGGAACGCCAGGCCGCCACCAACGCCCGCGCCGAGACCACCACGGCCCGCGCACAGGCCGACCGGCTCCGCGAACAGCTCCGCGAGGAAGCCGGCCGGGCCGCCGACGCGGCGCTCGAGGCGGCCGTGGCCGCCGCCCGGCTGGAGGCCGCCCAAGCCGCCGCCGGCCTGGTGCTGCCCGAGCTGACCGACCTCAGCAGCGACCTCGTTCAACACGACGGAGTACTACCCGACACCGCCATCGAAGTCGTCGCCCAGCATCCGGATGGCAGCGTGGTGCTCTACTGGCACAACGCCCGCATCCCGCTCGGCGACCCCGAGCGCGCCCGCCCACGGGGAGGCTCTGGCCACCGCGATCCTGGCCGCCTCCTTCGAACGCCCCTGACCGCTGCAGTCAGGCAACCGCCGGCTCCCCTCTCCCCCGCCACCGCACCATCCGGTCCACTGAAAGGACGTACCGGGTGAGCACCGACAATCGGCCTGATCAGCCCGAGGACACGGATCCGCCGCAACCGCCTGTGCAGCCACACTGGGCGCGACGACTGGCCGAGCGTGCCGTCCTCGCCGACGCCGCGCTCGCCACGCAAGGCCGGGTCCCGGTCACCGTGGTGCACGAACGGCGACCCCGACTCCGATGAGGACCTGCGGCTCATCGGCGAGGCCCTGCCCGCGCGGGCCGAGCGGGCCGGCCCCCCGGTCTACCGCCAGGGCGGTGGCGACTTCATCACCTACGTCTTCGCCCAGCCCGCCGCCGCCGCGGCGGCGGCCGCGTTCGTAGCCGAGGTCCGGGCCATCGCCCCGCCGTGGTGGCGGATCGTGCCGTCGCTGTAAGCGCACTGAACGCCGCGCGGCCAGTGACCGCACCAGGTGGTCACAATGACAGCAGCCCCGACACCCCCTTGGGAGAGGTCCATGACCGACGCCGCACCGACGTCCGCGAGTACTTCTGCCGACCCGGCACGGCAACCGGTGGGTCCGGGGTCGAGGAACGAGAGGACAGCCATTAGCGGTGAGATGGATCACGGTGCAGATGGTCACGGTGACCCACGGAAACAATCAAGGTCGCGTTATCGCGCCAGACTCTCCCGCCACGTTCGGGCCGACGCTGACTCAACGCCGTTGGTCGTGCACACCCGTCCTGACATGCTCGAACATCCCGTACCGCTAATGGCTGTCCCGTCGTTCCTCGACCCCGGGGCTGGGTAAGGTGCCGGATCTGGCCGAACGCCGCGCCGCCAGGTGCGTGGGCTTGGAGGAGCGAGGCGGGGACAGGAGTGGCCCGCATTCAACTGCCGAGGGCGCGCTTTTGTGGGTGGATCGTCTCGCCGCGGGCGAGCATGTCAACGAACTGGGTGATACGGCGAGCTCGGGTCTCGGCGCGTTTGGCGTTCGTGATCCGATAGAGAACGGCGTAGCGGTTTTGCGAGGTGAGGATGTCGAACATCGCTTGTGCCTCGGGTTGCGCGGCCAAAGCGGCGGCCAGGTCGGCTGGTATCTCGATGCCGGCTTGTCCCGCGTAGGCCGTGTCCCAGCGGCCGTCGGTCTTGGCGCGTTCGACCTCGGTCGTTCCGGCCGGATGCATCCGGCCCTCACTGATCAGACGGGTGACGATGCCAACGTTACGCGCTGACCAGGGACTCTGCCTTCCGCGAGGGGTGAAGCGCCGGCAGAAGGTGATCTCATCCCGCCGTCGTAGCCGACCATCGATCCAGCCGTGGCACAGGGCTTCGTCGAGCGCTTGGTCATAGGTCAGGCTGGTGGGCCGGGTCGTGTTCTGCTTGGCGAGGACCAGCCACACCCCTGCCGAGCTGTCGTGGTGCCTGCTGAGCCAATCCCGCCAGGCTCGGGCATCGGTAACGGTCAGTTCCGGTAGTTCGTTGCTCATCGTCATGTGCCCCTGAGGCATCAAAGGAATGGTTGTCGACGGTCACCCGAAGGTGGGAGCCCAGGTCGGGTGCCTGCCGGAAGTGGCGCTGGATCGGTCAGCGGTGGAGCCGGCCGATCACGTCCTTCGCCACCTCGCCACCGCGGCCTCTGGACGGATGACGCCCGCGCGCCTTCACCAGGTCTTGCCGGACTGCTCCCGGATCGTGTGGTTGATCCGGTTGAAGAAGTTGGTGAGTGCGATGTTCAGGATGATCGCGGACATCTGCTTCTCGTCGAAGTGGGTGGCAGCAGCGTCCCAGATCTCGTCGGTCACGCCCGGCGCGCCGTCCTGGATCCGGGTGGCGGCCTCGGTCAGCGCAAGCGCTGCCCGCTCCTCCTCCGTGAAGAACGGGGTCTCGCGCCAGGCGACCACGTTGTGCAGCCGCTCCTCGGTCTCTCCATGCTTCTTCGCCGACTGGACGCCGGCGAACACACACGGGCTGCAGCCGTTGATCTGGCTGGCCCGCAGATGGACCAGCTCAAGCACGAGCGGGTCGACGCCACCGGCGTGAATCGCCTTCTGGAGATGCGTGATCCCTGTGATCAAGTCGGGACTCGCCACGCTCTTCATGCGTGCTTCCATCAGTGTGGCTCCTTCATCGGTTACCTCGGCCCATCCGGGCCCGCCATCTAACGCACCTTGGCGGAGGTCATCGTCATGGACCTTTCGGCCGAGAAGTTCTCGGTCGTGCCGGCGACGTTACGGTATGACCCGGTCAGAAACGGTCCTGGTTATCGAGCAGACTGTCAGCCATGGTCAACACCTCGGCGCGGCTGCTGCGGCTGCTGTCTTTGCTGTCAACGCGGCAGTCCTGGACGTGCGCTGATCTGGCCGCCCAGCTGGAGATCACCGCACGGACGGTTCGCCGGGACATCGCCCGGCTACGTGAACTCGGCTACGGCATCGAATCGGAGATGGGCCCATGGGGCGGCTACCACCTCGGGCCCGGAACCAGCATTCCGCCACTGATCCTTGACGAGGAGGAGGCCCTCGCGGTCGCTGTCGGGCTGCGCACCGCCGCCTTCAGCGGAGTCTCCGGCAGCGACCAGGCAGCCCTGTCGGCGCTGCTGAAACTACGCCAGGTGCTGCCGGCCAGGATCGCCGAGCGGCTCGGCGAGCTGGACGCCGCGTTCACCCACACCGCACGACCCGACGACAGCCAGATCTCCCCAGCGCTGCTCCTCGACCTGGCCACCGCGTGCCGACGAGGCGAACGCACCCGGTTGACCTACCGTGACAGAGCCGGAACGACGTCCACCCGCCGAGTGGACCCCTACCGGCTCATCTACACCGGCCACCGCTGGTACCTCCTCGCCTACGACCTGACGCGGCAGGACTGGCGCACCTTCCGTACCGATCGCATCATCGATGCCACAGCCACCGGGCAGGCCACTGCCCTGCCCGACCCGCCAGATCCAGCACAAATGGTCAGCACGGGCATCGCCCTAAGGCCCTACCCGGTGCGGGTGACCATCCGCCTGGCCGTACCGGCCGATGAGGCCCGCAGGCTGGTACCACCAACGGTCGGCGTCCACCACCCGGACGGCGATGACGCCACGATCATCGACATCGGCGGGCCAGACGCCGACGGCCTGGCCCGCTACCTGCTCAGCCTCGGCCGACCACTCCAGATACTGCACCCAGAAGAGGTCCGCCAGGCATTCCTCACCCGCACACAACAACTCCTCAAGGACAACCAGTAACACAAACCCCCGCCGATCGCCGACACGGCTACCTGCAGTGATGGATGTTGCCCGGCAGCGCTTGAGCAGCGCCGCGCCGATCCTGCGGCGGCGTTCGCTCTCGGCCACCGCCACCTCCCAGCCGCGCAAGCTGATGCCGTCCTGGAAGCCGCCGCTGGTGCTGCCTCCCCGCATGCAGGCAGTCGCCGACAAGTGGCTGGCCGCCCACCGGCTGACCGACGCGCCCCTCACCGTGGAGAAGCTGGAGATCGCCCTCCGCAAGTTCGGCGAGTGGCTCGCCGAACACCACCCCGGAGTCGTCTCCCTCGTCGACGTCACCCGCGATCACTGCCTGAGCTGGGCCCAATCCCTCACCGAGACGCCGACAGAGAAGACCGGCAAGCCACTGGGTCCGGTCACCCGCAACCAGCGAATTTCCGCACTGGCACTGATGTTCCGGGACGCTGCCGTGTGGGAGTACAACGACGTCCCCGGCTTCGCTCCGATCAGCCCGCGCGACGCGCCCCGGGCGCACCAGCGGATCCCCCGATTCATCCCCGATCACGAACTCGACCTCGTAATGCCGATCATCAACGAGATCACCTGCCCGTTCCAGCGCGCGGCGCTCCTGGTCGCCCGCTGGTCCGGCGCCCGCCGCGATGAGATCCGGCACCTGGCGATCGACTGCCTCGACCACTACCTCGACGGGACGCCACGGCTACGGTTACCCGGCCGCAAGACCTACAAGGAACGCGCCGTCCCCATCCACCAAGACGCCGCCGACGCCCTGCAGAAGGTCATCGACCTGCGCAAGACCGGCACGGACCGACCCTTCACCGACCCCCGCACCGGCGAGCAGATCCGCTACCTGTTCATGGACCACGGCAAGCAGCTGTCGCTCCACTACCTGTTCAACACCCCGATCCAGCAGGCTTGCATGCAGGTTGGGCTCGTCGTCCCCGGCGGCAAAAAGGACGGTCCCGGAGTTCGGGGCACCATCTCCGCCCACCGGTTCAGGCACACCGTCGGCACCCAGCTCGCAGAACGCGGCGCCAAGCTGCACACCATCATGAAGGTCCTCGGCCACTCCTCGGTCTCCATGGCACTCGTCTACGCCCAGATCAGCGACCAAGAGGTCCTACGCGACTACAAGTCCGTCCTGGCCCCCGGCGCCGTCATCGCCGGCCCCGCCGCACTCGACCTGAAGTCCGGCGTCCTGCCCGACGAGGCGGTGCACTGGCTGAAGACCAACTTCTTCAAGACCGAACTCGAGCTCGGACACTGCCTGCGCCTGCCCGCCGAGGGGCCCTGCGAGTGCGACCTCTACCTGACCTGCGCCAAGTTCGTCACCACCCCTGACTACGCGCCAAGGCTTCGCGCTCGGCTGGAGGTTGAACAGCAACTCGTCCAGGACGCCGATGACCGCGGCTGGATCCGCGAGGTCGAACGGCATACGTCCATCGGCCGACGACTCCAAAGCCTCCTCGCCGAGCTTGGCGAACCGTCCGATCCTGAAGCCCCCGAGACGACAGGACAACGACCGTGCACCGGCCCGATCGGAGCGTGACCCCCACCCAACGCCCGCGATCTTCTCGTGAAAGAGCCCGGGCCCCGAGACGGGCTCCACCAAGGGGATGATCCATAGTGTCGGCGCGTGGTTCATCGAATTCCGGTTGTCAGCGGGGAACCCGCGTGCGGATTCGTTGATGGGAAAGTGGCGGCATGGAGACTGCGAACCGCACGCTGACGGCAGATGTGATCGCGGCGCTGAGGTACTGGCCGGGCGTCATCCACGGCAGCCAGAAGAATCCACCGGGCCCAGTGGATCTCACCGTCCTGCCTCCTTTTTTCAACGAGGTGTTGCAGGATTTGCCCTGGTGGAACCGTGACTGGAAGGTCAGCGACGTTGAGCCGGGCGTCCCGTTGGAGATCGAGAGTGATCACAACCGTTCCACGACAAGGTTCACAGAAGTGTCGGTGCCAGGCACCGCCGGCACCAGCTCCGGCGAGAGCCTGCCGTTCGTCGGGAAGGTCAGGTTTACCAGTAATCGGCTGATCCGATTCCAAGCCAAGATCGGCCACATGGTGGTCAGTCCGGCAGACACACCGGCCGGGCAGCTGGAGCCACATCCGTTCTCAGCGGTATTCAGCAGACTGATGGACCTGCGCGGGATTCCGGTGAGGGACATGGCAAGGCATACCGCCAGGTCGATGTCCACCATCCACATGCTTCGCAACGGCAGGCTGAATCCGCATCCTGTTCTCGCCAAGGAGATCGCCGAAGTCTTGGGCATGTCGGAGGCAGATATCCACGCGATCGCCAGCCTCGACGGCGACCGCAGGGACAGCCAGATCCCAGACTCTCAGTAGTTGTCAGTCCCGCACAGCGGTGCATCTTCACCTCGTGGCGCATTTTCTTGCATGCCGACACATGGACCCTCGCTTGACTTTGTCCACATAACCTCGATCGTCGGGTTCGCCTTCTCGGAGCTGCTGGGCTTCAAACTGCTGCCGCGGCTGAAGAACATCGGCTCTGCGCGGCTGTACCGACCGGGGACCGGTGAGGATGAGGCCTGGCCGCGCCTGGAGGCGGTGCTGTCGAACAAGACCATCGACTGGGATGTGATCGCCCGCCATTACGATCAGATGATCAAGTACGCGACCGCGCTGCGGTTGCGCACCGCCGAGTCGCACCAGATGCTGCGGCGCTTCACCCGGGGCGGCCCCAAGCACCCCACCTACCAGGCGATCGAGGAGCTGGGCCGCGTGATCAGGACGATCTTCATCTGTGAGTATCTGGCGGATGAGGAACTCAGGAGGGAGATCAACGAGGGCCTGAACGTGGTGGAGAACTTCAATTCCGCCAGCAAGGAGCTGTTCTACGGCAAGGCCGGCGACCTGACCGGCGACGATCGGGAGAACGTCGAGGTCTCCGCGCTGGCTCTGCACCTGGTCGCCGCGGCCATCACCTACCTCAACACGCATCTGATCCAGATCGTGCTGCGCGATCCGGCCTGGCGAAAACGGCTGAGCCCGGCCGACCGGCGCGGGCTGACGGCTCTGTTCTGGTCCCATCTGAATCTGTACGGCAAGTTCGAGCTCGACATGAGCAAACAGCTCGAACTCGGGCCGGGGCCGGGCGCTGAGGGTCAGTCGTCAGCTGCTCGGCTCTGAGCGACGAACGATCTCCGGAGGTGGCCTGCGCCGGGCGCGGGCCACTCCCTGGTGCTTACGGCCCGGTCTGGGTGAGCGCGACGATGAGCTGGAGGATGCCGTAGGCGGCCGTCATGGTCTCGGCGTCGAACGCCACGGTGCGCCCGCCTACGGTGGCACCGGGGATGAGGCCGGCCAGATCCGCCGAGCGCGGCTGAGCCAGGTCGACCTCGACGCGGAGCGGGCTCGGAACCGCAAGCGGTGGATGGCCGGCAGGCTGCCGGGCCGCTTGGCTGGCACCGTGCCGTAGGCGCTCGCATGCTTCGTCGGGGTGCAGGGTGTCGGCCGCGTGCTGACCGAGGCCTCGCTTCACCGGCACGGTGACGGCCTGCGGCACCAGCGTGCTGAACTCCGCGCAGGCCGCGTCGTCGCCGCTGGCCAGCACGACGGGCACCCCGAACGAGGCCGCCAGCAGGGTGTTGATGCCGATCTCGCCGTGCGAGGCGCCGTTGATGCGGACGTCAAGGACGGCGTCGGTCATGGTGTGTGCGAGCACCGCGCCGGCGACGCCGGCGCGGGCGTGGTAGCCCACGAACATCGCCGCCTGGACGCCGGTCTGCAGGCCCGCGAGCATGCCGAGTTCGCGGGGTTTGCCGCGGATCAGCCGGACTCTTCGGTCGAGGTGCTCGGGCAGGAGGTTGCGGTAGGGGCCGTGGGCGTCGGCCACCAGCACCTCGGCCGCCGGGTCGGCCTCCAGCACCCCTTCCACCACGGCGTTGGCGGCCGCCGTCATCAGGGCGCGGCCGCGCTCGTAGTCGTAGCGCTCGGGGGTGGTCTCGGCGGGGTGGACGATGCCGGCGATGCCCTCCATGTCCACCGAGATCAGAACCTTCATGGTCACGGTGTGGTCCCCCGAGGTGGTGGTTGAGCGCATCTAGCGGGTGCGCAGGGCGATGCCGCGGCCGCCGAAGAACGGCACGAAGGTGTCGATGGGCAGGCTGGCCCGGCGGGCCTCGGGGGTGTGGCCGGAGGGGTTGTGGAAGTGGAGCAGGCCGTGCTCGTGGCCGGTGAGCAGGACCAGGTGCCCGCCCCGGCCGGGAGCCGGAGCTTCGGGGCGGCGAATCTCTTTGTGGACCGAGGCCATGACCAGGTGCCCGTCGGCGAGCAGGCCGGGCAGGTCGGCGGCGGCCAGGTGCGGGTGCACGTCGGCGTGCAGGCCGTGCTCGGCGCGCACATAGTCGGCGAACGGTGCGTAGTAGAGGCCCTTGATCTGGCCGTCGCCCGTTTCGACGTAGCCGCCGTAGGCGCGGCAGCCGCGCACGAGTTCCAGCAGCGGCGGGGCGTGCCCGTCGCGGTGGTCCAGAGCCATCTGCAGGCAGGCCATGCCGCAGGCATGCCGGCACCAGCGGCCGTACTCGGCGCGGCTGGCGGCCCCGGAGGCACGCCAGAGCGGATCGTCGGCCGCATCGGCGCCGTGGTAGGAGATGGCCGCGATCCGCTCCGGGCTCATGTACTGGGTGAACAGGCTGAGGCCGTCATGGAGTGCTTGCTGCGCGCTGCACGCTCCCGGCGTGCAGGCCAGGCACCCCACGATCTCCCCCAGCAGTCTCGGCGCGGCCGACGAGCGACCGGAACGTGGTCCAGGCGATGTTCCCGCCGGACAGGACCACACCGATTGTGCCGGAAAAGATCTCGATCCGCCCGCACATCACCGCCGCCAGCGCGCACGCGCCGCTCGGCTCCACGACGACCTTCAGGTGGGCGAAGGCGGCCGCCATCGCCTCGACGATCTCGGCGTCGCCGACGGTGACCACCTGGTCCAGCAGCGCCTGGTTGATCGCGAACGGCAGCGGCGCCGGTGTCGCATGGGTGAGCCCGTCGGCGATCGTGGCCGGGATGGGGATGCTCACCCGGCGGCCCTGACGCAGCGACAGTACGGTGTCGGCACCATGCTCCGGCTCCACGCCGACCACGCGCATGTTCGGGCTCAGGGCCTTGGCCGCCACCGCGCAGCCGGCCGCCAGTCCGCCCCCGCCGACCGGGACCACGAGCGTGCTGACCTGATCGGTCTCGGCGAGGATCTCGGCGGCGACGGTGCCGCCGCCCGCGATCACCTGTTCGGAGTTCGCCGACGGCACGACCGCCAGCCCGCGCTCGCGGGCGAGAGCGGCCACGATGGCGTCGCGGTCTTCGCCGCCTCGGGCGTAGTGGACCACCTCGGCCCCCAGCGCCTGAGCGGCGTGCACCTTGGCCTGTGGGGCGTCGGCGGGGACGACCACGACCGCGTACGTGCCGACCAGGCGGGCGGCCCAGGCGATCGCCTGGGCGTGGTTGCCGGAGGAGGCGGCGATGATTCCTCCGGCGCGTTCGTCCCTGGACAGGCTGAGCACGTGGTTGAGCGCGCCGCGCAGTTTGAACGAGCCGGTCTTCTGGAGGTTTTCGGCCTTGCACAGCACCGGGGCGCCGCACAACTCCTCCAGCGCGGGCAAGGCCAGCAGCGGCGTGGCGGTGATGTGCCCGTCCAGGCGGGCGGCGGCGGTGCGCACGTCGTCGATGCCGATCATGATGTTGTCCTGGTGCGGGCTCATGGCCGGTAGCCGTGCGGCGTGAGCGCGGTGGACAGGATGAAGGTGATCAGCGCGTCGTAGCCGATGCCGTCGGCCGCCGCCATGGTGGCCATGTTCCCGGTGGCCGACAGGCCCGGCAGGGTGTTGGTCTCCAGCCACCACACCTGCGGGCCGCCGGCGACGCCGTCACCGGCACCGCCGCCGGGCAGGCCGGCGCCCACGACGAAGTCGCTGCGCGAGTAGCCCGAGCAGCCCAGCGCGCGGTGCGCGGCCTGGGCGTACTCGCGCACCAGCGCCTCGGTGGCCGGCGGCAGGATGGCGGGGCAGTGATTGGAGAAGGCGGCCGGGTTGTTCTTGGTGGCGTAGTCGTAGAAGTCGCCGCCCTTGGGCTGGGTCTCCAGCAGCGGCAGCACCCGCAGCTGCTCGCCGTCATCCAGGACACCGGCGGTGACCGGGTGGCCGGGCCAGAACCGTTCGGCGAACAGCGCCTGCCCGCCCTGGCGCAGTTCTTCCACCGCGTCGGCGAGGTCGTGCTCGGCGCGGGCCAGGCGCATGTCGATGGAGCCGCCCTCGGAGACCGGCTTGATGATGACCGGCAGCGACAGGGCCTTCGCCAGGTCCTTGGCGACCACCTCGGCGGGGGTCTCGCCGTCGATGACGCGGCCGGGCAGGACGCTCACGCCGTGTGCGGCGACCATGGTCTTGGCCGCGGTCTTGTGCATCGCCAGGGCGCTGGCCAGCACCCCGGACCCGGTGTAGGGGATGGCGAGGTGTTCCAGCAGGCCCTGCAGCTTGCCGTCCTCGCCGTACTGGCCAGCGATGGCGAGCAGGGCAACGTCGATCTCGCGGAGCTGGTCGAGGAGGTCGGGCTCGCGGGTATCGATCAGCACCGCGGACAGGCCCAGGCGCTGCAGCGCGGCCAGCGCGGTGTTGCCCGACAGCAGCGAGCGGGCGCGTTCGCGGGAACGGCCGCCGGTCAGCACGCCGATACGGCCCTGGCCGGGCAGCGCGAGCTCGTTGACGTCGAGGAGCAGGGGATTGATGATCAGGGACACGGGAGTCTCCCGGCGATCGGTGGACTGGTCGTCTGCCAGCAGACCCCGCCCCGCGCCCGTGAGGTCACCGTGAGTGCGGCTCACTCACGCTTCACTCACCCTTCACTCACGCCTTCACGCCGTCCTGGGGAAAGATGAGGACGTGGATACCCCCCGGAATGAGCCACACGACGAACAGCACAGCGGGCCGTCAGACGGGCCGCGCGCCTTCGGCGACGTCCTGGCGTCCTGGCGGAAAAGGCGCGGGATGTCCAAGAGGGCGCTGGCCGAGGCGATGGACTACGACCCCTCCTACATCAGCCACATCGAGGCCGGGCGATACACCGCCGGCGAAGACTTCGCCCGCCGGGCCGAAGCGAAACTGTCGGCCGCCGGCGAGGTGTGGCAAGCTTGGCACGACACCGCGCAGAACACCGCCGCCACCGCACCCTCAGGCACGCCCGGCGGGCTGGTGGTCGAGGACGACCACGCCGAGCTGCGCTACGCCGACGGGATCTACACCGCCACCATGCGCCGCCGCCTGCGCAACGCCGGCCCCGACCCGGTGACGCACTACCTGGTCCGCATCAGCGTCGATCGCTACCCCGGCGAGCCCGCCCGGTCCAACGCCCACTACCGCGCTCATCCGCTCAACTGGGACGAGCTCGGCCTGACCGCCGACTGCGACGGCGAGCCGATGCAGTGGCGGCCCAAGCACGACCGCGACAGCTTCAAAGAGGTCTGGCTGTGCTTCGCCAACGACCAGGGCAAGTTCCCGCTCTATCCAGGCGAGCGCGCCACCATCACCTACGCCTACACCGTGCCCGACACCAAATGGGGGCCGTGGTTCCAACGCGCGGTGCGCTTGCCCACCGGCCGGCTCGGCGTGACGCTGGCCTTCCCGCCCGCGCTGGAGCCGAAGGTGTGGGGCACCGAGACCTCCACCACCGCCGAGGCCGTGCCGCTGCACGACCCCATCACCTGCACCCAGCGCGCCGGCGAGACGGTGTTCGCGTGGGGCACCGCCGACCCGCCCATGGGCGCCCGCTACCGGCTGGAATGGCGCTTCCGCGCCCGGCCGGACGACCCGGACGCCCCGGACAACGTCGGCGGCGCGCCCCCGAGCCTGCGCACCAGCAGCGACCGGATGAAGGCCGCCGGCATCGTCCAGGCCGGGCACCCCATCCTGGCCGCCACCGCCGAACCCTTCGACCTGCCCGCCGACGCCGGCGAAGCCCGCGAGGTGATCGACGCGCTGTTCGCCGCGCTGCAGCGGGTCCGCGAGCACCACGTGTTCGGCAAGGGCATGGGCCTGGCCGCCCCACAGATCGGCATCGGCCGGGCCGCCGCCATCGTCATCCCGCCCGACCCCGACGCCGACGCCCTCGTGCTGCTCAACCCCCGCGTCACCGACGCCTGCGCCGAGACCGACGAGCAGTACGAGGGCTGCCTGTCGTTCTTCGACGTGCGCGGCATGGTGCCACGGCCGCTCACCCTGGAGGTCGAGCACACCACCCTGGACGGGCAGACGAAGATCACTGCCTTCCCTTACGGGCTGGCCCGCCTGGTCGCCCACGAGATCGACCATCTCGCGGGCCGGCTGTACACCAGCCGGATGCGCGAGGGCGTCAAGCCGATCCCCGTCGAGGAGTACCGCGGCATCGGCCAGCCCTGGAGACAGCCCTGATGAGCGACAGCAGCACACCCGGCCGGTGTGCAACCCGGAGTGCGGTAAGAATTGCGCCACACGGCACAACCGAGCCCGGTCGCCGCAGGTCATGCTGGGCAACCGCGCCGGCCTGTCGGGGCCGGTGCGGTCCGGGCGTTAGAGGATGAGTCCGGCGCTCGGCTACAAGATGTCCCGCAGACAGCGGCGGTCGCCGGTGAGCGCGTAGCGCCGGTGGGCCAGGACGCCGTCCAGGTCCAGGCCGACCTCCTCGGCGTATCTCTCCAGCGCTCTGGCGGCTTCGGCATCCGGCATGTAACCAGGGGCGATCTCCAGGCATATCAGCCCGAGCTCGGCAGCAGCCGCATACAGCTCCTCGACCATCCTGCGCCCCTCATGGATACGGGAAGGCGCCCCCGGAGCTGCCAGTGGCGGCACCGGGGGCGGCACCGGAGGCGGGGGCGCGGCACGTACTTCGGCCACGGCACGGCGTAGCAGGTCGCCGACGTCGTCCCCCGACAGTTCGCCGGCGGCGCGGGCCTGGCCGATGAGGCGGGCCAGCACCGCCGCGACCTGGTCCACCCGGTCGCGGACGTCGCGCAAGGCCCGGCCGGACAGGACCAGCGTGTCTCCCGCAGAAGACAGGCCGGCCATGGTGGTGGCCGCTTCCAGCAGCTTCCCGGCGGTGGTGGCGATGTCGATCAGCCGGTACGCCTGGGCGCGGCTGATGCCGAACTCAGCGGCGGCGTATTCCGCCCATGAGGAGTAGCCCAGGGGGCGCCAGATCCGACTCTCGTGGGCTCGGCGGACCCGCTCGGCGAGCACGGCCCCGGCCTGCTGAACGGCGGTAATGGCCTCGCGAATCTGCGCGGTCAGCATACGGGCCTGCTCGACGTCCAGCGGGGAGCCTGCTCGGTCCGGCTCCTCCTGCGGGTGTCGCTCCATACACCCGGTCATCCCCGGCTTTCACCGACGCATTCGGCATGGGCCCATTCATCGTCTTCATGATCACACCCGTTGAAGTACACCCTCACCGCGAGCGCCCCTGAGTTCAGCATCGGACGCGTGACTTCCGCTTCTCTGAACTAGGCGTTTCCGTGCTCTCGCCGCAGTACTGCCGCTTCCTTGTTGTCAGCCTCCAGCCGCCATCCTGGGGGTATGAAGTGGCGTTCAGCTGGGCGGAGAAGTCGTGCGCCCTCGAGATCCACGTGGTCCCAGCGGTGATGAGGCTGGCGGGCGATCATCCTGTGAATGATTTCGGGCGTGGAGTCGAACAAGAGGGAGCCGGCGAACTCGGTTTTGTGGAAGGTCACGGGTTGCTCGAAGACTGTCCGGTCGAACGTCGTGAGGCTGGCGAACGTGGCCTGGTCGAATATGCCAGCGACGCTGATGGTGGCTCGGTCGAAGCTGGCTGCGGCCATGAAGCGCGTTTTAGTGAACCCGACGACATCGTCAAACGTCGTCCCCTCGAAGCTGGCTCTGCTCGTGAAGTGGGCGCGGTCGAAGCCAGCACCCCCATCGAACGAGGCGTTGTCGAACGAAGCGCCTTTATTGAAGGTTGCCCGCTCGAACTTGGCATAGGTGGCGAAGTGCGCGCCGTTGAACTCGGCGCCGTTGGCGAAGGTGACGTCGACGAACGAGGTGCTCCCGGTGAAGACGGCGTCATTGAGGGTTTTCCAACCTCCCGCGTTCCGCATAATTCGGGGTTCCTGGAGGTCGTAGCGACCTGAACGCGCAGGTCAGGGACTTGAAGTCTGGGTCGACGGCCGGATTCGCCTAGAGACGCGATTTCTGGATTTAGCTGTGCTGGCCTGGGCTTGGGCCATAATGTCTGGAGTCGTGTACGTGAAGACGACGAAGCGGGAGAACAAGTCCGGGACGGTCCGGTACCTGCATCTGGCGC
>NZ_JBFALF010000064.1:0-33022 GCF_040656115.1 Nonomuraea sp. NPDC050202
GAGAAGCCGGCATGGTTGGACTCGATGAGCCCGTCGCACGTGGCCGGCGCGGTCTCCGCCTCGTAACGGGTCGCCGCTGCCGAGGCTTCCGCGGCCATGACGACACCTGTGGCGGCCATCGTCAGCGCGACGCCGGCGGACAGCAGGGCGGTGCGCGGTCTACGTAAGGACATGAGGGAACTCCAACAGGTAGGGCGGGGGTGGTTATCGCCGGTACGGCACCGGCGACAGGTTCAGCTCGCACATGCGCCGCAGGACGAGCTTGGCCATCTCGTTCGCGCCGTGCGCGGAGAAGTGCGTGCTGTCATTCAGCTCAGTCAGGTAGAGCGCGGCCGAGGCGTTCGGGCCGAGCCCCTCCACCAACGCCTCGCTCGCAGCGGTCAGGTCGATGAGCGACGTGTTCTGCGCGGCCGCCACCTGCCGCATCGTCGCCGGGAGATTGGCGCCCACACCGTTGACGTGCAACGCCGTCGAAGTCAGCGTGCCGTCGGCAGCGAACAGCCGACGCACCGGAGGCGTGACCAGCACCGGCGTCCCACCCCGCGACCGCACCTGGGTCACCAGGCTGGTCAGGTTCGAGGCGAACGCCGAGGCCGTCGTCGACTTGTCGTTGTGCCCGAACTGGATCAGCACCATGTCGCCGCTCCGGATCAGCGGCTTCATCGCGGGGAACAGCGCCGCGTTGGACAAGAAGCTGCCCGAGCTCTCGCCCGAGTCGCCGTAGTTGGCCACCGACAGGCCCAGCTTGAAGTACTGCGGGAGCCGCTGCCCCCACCCGGTGTACGGCGCGACCGGCTGGTCGCAGACGGTCGAGTCGCCCGCGAGATACAGCACCGGCCCGCTCCCCGGGGCCAGCCCGATCCCGTTCAGCTTCGGCGTCTGCCCGGAAAAGACCAGGTCAAGCCCGGGCCTCCCGGTGCCGCCCTGCCCGGTCGGCTGCCCTTCCGGCTGGCGCACGTTCAGCGTGAACGAATACCGCGCATGCGAGCCCGCCACCGTCGATACGGCAGGCAACACCGTACGGCCGGCCTCCGCCTGCACGCTGGTCACGCCCGGGCTGGCCGGGTCGCCCAGGACCACGGTCACGTCGTAGTTGCCCGGCTGGACGTCGAAGTGGCAGGTGACCGGCGAGGTGCCGGTGCACCTGGAACGCAGTGCCGGATCCGGCTCCGGCCCCTGCCGGGTGCCGGTGTCGGCGCCGAAGACCTTGAAGTCGGTGATACTCGCCCACCTCGACGCGACGAGCCCGGTCACCGTGATCCGCACGTACCGCGCGGTCGCGGTGAAGGCGTCGCTCTGCACCTGGGCGGCGGTCGTGCCGGCCGTCCGGTCGGCCACCCGCGTCCAGGCCGTGCCGTCGGTGGAGACCGAGACGTGGTACCTGTAGGTGCGGGCGAACTCCCAGCGCACCTCGGTGCCACTCAGCGTCGCCGCGCTTCCGAGGTCGACCTGCCACCAGTGGCCGGTCCTGCCGTCGGCGGCGCACCAGCGGGTGGCGGTGTCGCCGTCGTTGGCCAGGGACGGTCCGCGACCGGACTGGCTGGAGTCGGCACTCGCGGCCTTGCCCAGCGCCAGATCCGTCACCGCTCCGGCCGGCGTCGCGAGCGGTACAGCCAGCAGGCCGACTAGGAGTGTGAGGAAGGCGAGAACGACGAGTTTCGAAGAACCCGGCGGTCTGGGCACGCGGCGACCTGACCGAGATGAGCCCATGCTGATTCATGCTTTCTCGTGAGGGCGGTGGAGACGGACGCGGAGGGCCGGCTAGATCGTCACCAGCGCGGCAAGGGGGCTGCGAGGGCGCGAGTGCCACACCGCTCCCGACGGGGTGGCGGGTCTGGGCTTGCCCAGCACGTCCGTGTGAGGTGCCCCCTCAGGTGCGATGGACGGAGGAGGAGCTTGACCTGCCGGGAGCGGGTGCCCGGCAGGAGCTGCTTCGCTCCGGCCTACGGGGTCCACCGGACGTGGGGGTTGATGTGACCGGTCCAGTTGAAGACGGCCATGTTGTCCCACTCGTTACCGCTGCTCGCGATGTTCGCCGGGTCCCAGCCGTTGCCGGGCACGGCGTACCAGGTCGGCTCCCAATAGAAGACCCCGATCGCACCCGCGTTACGAGTGGTGCTCTGCACCGCCGCGAACTGCGCGCCCTGCCCCTGCCAGGTCATCCGGTACCCCGAGCAGCCCGAGGTCACCACGTTGCGCGTGGAGTCGGCGTTGTCGGCGGTGAAGGGGTAGGCGGTCTCGGCGATCACCACGTCCTTGCCGTACCGGGCACGCATGTCGGCGATGACCGTGGACAGGTTCGACGTCGTGCCGTGCCACATGCAGTAGTACGACAGGGCGGTGATGTCCCAGGACACGCCCTTGGCCCGGATCCCGTCGTAGAACCAGCGGGCAGAGGACAGGCTCTCTGCCAATGCCGTGTGGATGATCACCTGGGTGCCGGGGTTGCACGCCTTGGTCGCGTTGTAACCGGCCTTGAGCAGGAGGCTCAGGTTCGTGAAGTCGTTGTTGGTCACCCTGCCGTCGTTCCACAGCATGCCGGTGTTGATCTCGTTGCCGATCTGGACGCTGTCCGGGACGGTGCCCTGCGCCTTGAGGCTGGTGCACACGTCGTAGGTGTAGTTGTAGAGGTCGGTCTGCAGCTGGCTGATACCGTGGCCGGCCCAGGCGGCTGGCTTGTACTGCTTGCCGGGGTCGGCCCAGGTGTCGGAGTAGTGGAAGTCGACCATCAGCTTCAGCCCTTTGGCCTTGACCGCCCTGGCCTGCTGCAGCACCTTGGCCTTGTTGTTGTAGCCGCTGATCGGGTTGTTCCAGATCCGCAGGCGGGCGTAGTTGACGCCGACCCCCTTGAGGATGTCCAGCGGATCTCGCTCCACGCCACCGGCGTCGTAGTACTTCGCGCCCAGATCCAGCGCTCGTTGCAAGGAGGAGACGTCTGCGCCGAGCATGCTGAGCGATGCGGCGGCGGCGTGGGCCGGTTGCCCGGCGGGGACGGTCGCGGCGGCGCATAACGCCAATGCCACCAAGATCCTTTTCATGGAGTCCTCCGATGGTCAGGGCGGAGATCAGAAACGGGGATCACAGCAGTTGCCGAAGCAGGCGGCGCGGCCGGTCGCGCACGGGGCCGGTGCCGCTGGCTGAGGCCGTCTGTGGACGGGCATGACGGACAGACCCGCTGGCGTGCTCGCGTCCTGGGGCTCGAGTGGGCGGTCAGTCCGCTTGAGCCGTCCTGGTGTCGTTGCGCCGGGAGCCGGTGTCGACGGTCGCGGTCAGGCGGAGGTCGTGTCGCCGCAAGTTCTGCGGCGGGGGTGACGGGGGGTCGGGTGCGAAGCCGCAGGCAGGGTGGGGGGTGAGGCTACGCGTCCTCCTCACAGGCTTGATGAGGCTCTGTGAACGTGCACAGTAACGCACAACGCTGCGCGCTGAAAGTGCCCATGAGAAGTCCGAGGTCCCAGACAGCGAGCATGCAATCGCCGCTGGCGGTGACAAGGCCCTTTTTCACCCTGTGAACGCTCCCAGAGCTTTCCGGGCACACCCCGGAGCGATCTGAAAGTTTCACGCGTTGGGACCGATGTCGCGGCAATGATGGCGAGTACTGCAAGCGTATCAGCGGCGGACGCCGTACCCGGGAACGCCACTCGAAGTCTTGACGCACCGATGCTAACGCTCCTACGCTCACAGTCGTTATATCGATTCAATTGGCTCCGACCCCCCTAGGAGCTTCCCGTGCGCCCCGCCCGCTTAGCCCATACAGTCACGGCCGCCCTCGTGTGCGCTCTACCGGCCCCGCCCGCCGCCGCCGTACCCCACATCAAGACGGAGCGCCTCGACCGTGGCCTTGTCGCCACGACGACACCGAGAGGCGTCTTCCTGAGCTGGTGTTTCCTCGGGACGGAGGTGACCGAAGCAGGTCCAAGCGGGAGACTCGGCGCCGACTTCCGCGTCTACCGCGACGGCCGCCTGATCGCCACGGTCACCGACAGCACGAACTACCTCGACCCCGCCGGCACGCCCACCTCCCAGTTCGGCGTCGCGCCGATCGGGGGCCATAAAAGCGCTTCCACCAGCGCTTTGCGTGAATCGTTTTACGACGTTCCTCTGCGCAAACCGCCCGACGGCGTCACCCCGGCGGGCGAGGCCTACACCTACGCCGCCAACGACATGAGCGTCGGCGACGCAAACGGCGACGGCCGCTACCAGTTGGTGGTCAAATGGGAACCGTCCAACGCCAAGGACGTCTCCCAGCACGGCTACACCGGTCCGCCCTGCCTCGACACCTACACGCTCGACGGCACGCTGCTGTGGCGGCTGGACCTGGGCGTCAACATCAGGTCGGGAGCGCACTACGCCCAGTTCCTGGTCTACGACTTCGACGGCGACGGCCGCTCGGAGGTGATGCTGAAGACCGCTCCGGGCACCAGGGTCATCCGCTATGACGCCGCCGGAAACCCGAAGCAGGAGCGGTTCGTCACCATGCCGCAGCCGGGCTACGCGCACACCGACGACTACCGGCTGAGCGCCGCCGGCTACTTCGACCACGTCGTGGAGGTGTTCATGAAGTGGCACAAGCCTCCCGAGGTGGTCGCCGGTCGCTGGCCCGCCACACTGGAGCAGGCCTTCGGCATCACCCCGAGGCTCAGCTACCCGCTCTCGCGCGAGGCGGCGACCGAGCTGGCCACCCACTTCGTCGACGTCTACGCACGAGCCCGCAGGCAACAACCGCCTGCGGGAGTTCGCCGGCTTCGTCATCATCGGCCCCGAGTACCTGTCCGTCTTCGACGGCGCCACCGGCAGAGAGCTGCACACCATCGACTACAAGCCCGGCCGGGGCGACGACGGCCTGCTGTGGGGCGACTAAGCGATGGCCCGCATCGAACCGGGCAACCGCGTCGACCCCTTCCTGTCCTCGGTGGACTACCTCGACGCAAACGCCTCTCAGCGATCTTCGCCCGCGGCTACTACACCCGCACCACCCTCATCGCCTACGACTGGAACGGCCACAAGCGTGCATCCGCCACGCGCGGCCGCCCAGGGTCGCCGTGTTCGCCGGTCACAAGCCACTCGGGGACAGAAATGAGAAACAAGGAATGACGCATCCCATCCGCAGGATATTAGGCATCACCACCGCAATCTCTCTGGCTTGCGGCGCAGCAGTATTCGGGCCGGCCCTCCCGGCCTCCGCACTCTACGGCGATGTGCAGATCAAGCCGATCGAGAGCAACATCAGCGCCAAGTCATGGGCCAGCGTCAAGGTCAGCAGCGGGGCATCCACCGCCGACCTGGCGATCGACCAGGACGACCAGACGGCGTGGATCGCCGAGGGCACGCCTTCGAGCCAATGGCTGACGCTTGATCTCGGCGGGGCCTACGACAACGTGAGGAAAGTCGGGGTCGTCTTCCCGGACCCGGGAGCGGTCTACCAGTACGTGATCGAGTCGTCAGCGAACGGCGCCGGCTGGCACGTCATCGCCGACCATTCGGCCAACCACCGACCAGGCCGCGGCTCGGTCGACCTCTTCACCCAGCCGGGGACAAGGTACGTACGGGTGAGGATCACGGGAACGTCGCCCGGCGCGACCGTGGGGATCAGTGAACTCAGCGTTTACAACTACCTGCGCGAGGAGTTGGTGCTCGGCTCCGACGCCTCCTGGGTCGACAACGACGTCGCCGAAGGGCGCAACTACTGGGTGAACCCCTTGGAGGCGGATCGAGGCGCGGGGCCCCACCTGCTCGACGTGCTCAAGGATCGTGGCTTCGAATACACCCGGCTGCGCATCTTCAACGAACCCCGCAGCGAGGGCACGGGGGATCTGCTGGCCACGCCGTACCAGGGCCCGGAGCGATCGGCCGAGGTGGCCAAGTGGGTCAAGGCACGGAACATGGGCCTGGGCGTCGACTTCCACTACGCCGACTCGTGGGCCGATCCGTCGAAGCAGCCCAAGCCGCGGGCCTGGGCCCAGCTCGAGTTCGGTGACCTGACCAAAGCGGTGTACGACTACACCTACGCCTACATCGAGCGGCTGATCGAGCAGGGCACGACACCCGACAAGGTGGCCGTCGGCAACGAGATCGCGAACGGCTTCATGTTCGGCAGCGAGGCCGCGCTGGCCGGTGTGACCAACCCGGCGTACTTCCGGAACGAGCCAGAGATCTACCAGTCGCAACCCGGCGGCGGCCTGCTCTGGAACTACTGGCGCTCCACCGACCCGGACCAGCAGCGGCTGTACGACGAGGCGTGGGACCGCTTCGCCACGCTCTCCGCGGCGGGTATCCGCGCGGTCCGGGACGTGTCGGCCGCCCACGGCAAGGACATCAAGGTCGAGACGCACATCGTCACCAGCGGCGTCGAGGGCAAAACGCTGGAGTTCTGGAACCAGTACCTGACCCGGATCAAGGCCAAGGGCGCCGACACGGACGTTATCGCCCACTCGTACTACCCGCAATGGCACGGGTCGCCGGAGTACTACGAGTCCATCATCAACGCCGTGGCGGCAGCGCACCCCAAGTACAAGATCGAGGTTGCCGAGACGTCGTACCCGGCCTCGGGTGGCGGAGGAACCCCGCTTCCCAACTCGCCGTATCCGCGAACCGTCCAGGGGCAGGCAGACGCCCTGCAGCGCGTGTTCCAGATCGCCAACGACATCCCGAACAACCAGGGACTGGGCGTGCTGGCGTGGGAGCCGGCGAGATGGGAATCCTTGTTCCGCGCTGTTCCCGGAATGACGCGTACGTATGAGCCGAACGCGTCGATCGATGTCTTCGCCAAGAGTCACGCATCGCACGTGGTGGAGGACACCGTGTACTCGGCCGCGTTGGTCGGCGATGAGATCGCGCTACCGGATTCGGTACGGGTGCTGACCACGGCGGATGGTTCGGCCAAGCCGGTCCCGGTGGTGTGGGACGCGGTACCGGACGGCGGAACCGGTGCGGCCGGCCGGCTCACGATCCGCGGTTCCACTACGTTCGGATCGGTGACGGCGGTGGTCGACGTGGTCGATGCGTACGCCGGCCTCCACTGCGACCGGACGATCACCGGCCAGTACTCCGGGCAGCTGAAGGTGACCGGCGGCGTGACGTGCCTGGACGGAGCGAGGATGTCGGGCCCGGTGTCGGTGCAGGCCGGAGCCTCACTACAGGTGAACGACGCGGTGATCAGTGGCGGGGTGAACGCGGAAGGCGCTGGTACCGTCGTGGTCTGCGGCACCCAGATCTTCGGCCCGGTGAGCGTATCCGGGATTTCGTCGCTGACGTTCGGCAACCCACGGCTGGGTTGTGCCCGGAACACGATCATCGGTCGGTTGGCGGTGACCGGGACGCAATGGTGGCACGTGATCGCCGGGAACGCGATCAACGGCCCGTTGTCGTGCAGCAGCAACGCCGTACCGCCCGTGAACAACGGATTCACCAACGCCGTGACGGGCCCGAAGTCAGGACAATGCAGCACGCTGTAGCGATCAACGGCCACCGCGCCTTCATCGCCCGCCGCCGAGCTTGCGCCCCAGCGACGAATACAGGGCACCACCGACGAGGACTGGGAGGAGTTCCTCGGCCACGTCGAACGCCGCAAGGTCGCTCTCGTCGGCTGCGGCCAAGCCTGCGGACGCAGCTGCATCCACAAGCACAGCTGCTTACCGAACTGATCTTGGTTGAGCTTCCCCCGTTCGCCGGACACTTGACCTGAGGTCATCCTTGATCATCAGGGAAGGATGTCCTCCCATGTCCGCACCTCACCCTCCCGAGTTCCGGCACCGCGCGGGCGAGCTCGCGCGGTGCTGACCGGCTCATCGACTTCAACCCCGGCCGCCGTGCTGGAGATGCCGCCCGATCCCCGGCCCAAGCCCCTGGTGTGGACCGGGGATCGGGTCCGCACCTGGCAGGTCGACTTCCATGAGTATCGGCGCACGGAGAAGCAGCGCCGCGGTGTTCACGACGGCCGTTAAGGTCCATGAGCGTGCCGACAGCATGCACGACGGCTCGGTTCCGATGCGCATCGACGGCTACGTCATAAGCTGCCTCGTCGGGCAGGCGCACCCAAATGGAGCCGCGCGGCTCACCATCTCCGATCGACACCTGGCCACGTACGTGAATGCGGAACCTGTCCTCGCCCCCGTTGTCGAAGAGCGTGCCGATGAGGCCCGTGACCGAAGCGCGTTCGCGGTGCAGATGCCGAAGCCTATGGGCGACGCGGCGCAGCAACGTCCCGCTCTCGGCCTCGAAGACCACTGTCTGCGCGGGTACCTCGGAGGGCAGTGCGCGGGCCCAGCGGAAACCGATCTCGAAACGGGTTCCGGGATCGGGGCCCGCGAATCGGGCGAGTGCGACGCACAAGTCGGCCGACACCCGTAACGCTCCAGAATGGCTGCATAGCTCTTGACCTGGAACGACGCTCCCCGTGCCGATGCGACACCATCGATCCTTGTGCTCGTGCGACTGCTTTACCTGATCGCCATGCGGATCTTCGCGTGGCTTGTCCTGCTGTCTCGTTCCTCCGCGGCCAAAGACGCAGAAATATTGATCCTGCGGCATGAGATAGCGGTGCTGCGCCGCCAGGGCACCGCGCCAATGCCCGCCTGGCCGGACCGCGCCCTGCTCGCCGCCCTCGCCCGACTACTCCCCCGGGTACTACGCAGCCACCGAATCGTCTCCCCACGCACCCTCCTTGCCTGGCACCGACGGCTCATCAAGAAGAAGTGGACACAGCCGCCGTCCGCAGGACGCCCTCCACTTCCAGAGAAACTGCGCGAACTCATCACCCGACTCGGCACCGAGAACCCGCGCTGGGGCTTCCGAAGAGTGCACGGCGAACTGAGCCGCCTCGGACACAAGGTCAGCCCAGCCACCGTCCGCCGCGTCATGCGCGCCGCCGGCCTGGATCCCGCTCCGCGACGTCATCCGACACGAGGCGAGTGGACCACCTTCCTCAAAGCCCAAGCCAACGGCCTACTCGCCACCGACCTGTTCCACATCGACACGATCGGACTGCAACGGCTCTACGCCCTGTTCGTGATGGAGGTACGCACCCGGAGGGTCCACATCCTCGGCGTCACCGCCCACCCCACCGCAGCCTGGGCCACCCAGCAGGCCCGACAACTTCTCTGGCACCTCGGAGAGCACGCCGCCCACTTCACCCACCTCATCCGCGACCGGGACGCGCAGTTCACCGCCGCCTTCGACGCCATCTTCGCCAGCGAAGGCATCACCGTGGCCAAGATCCCCCCACGTAGCCCCAACTGCAACCCGCACGCCGAGCGCTTCATACGTTCGGTACGCGAGGAGTGCACCGACAGGATCCTGCTGTTCGACCGCGGTCACGCCGAGAGGATCCTCCACAGTTACGCCCGCCACTTCAACGAGCATCGCCCTCACCAAGGGCGCCAACAGCTTGCGCTGCTGGACAACCCTGAGATCGCATTGCTGCCAGCAGCCCGGATCAAACGCCGGAAAGCCGTCGCAGGCCTCATCAATGAGTACCGCCGAGCTAGCTGACCAAGCGGCAAAACTCCAGCTCACAGCTGGTGAAAACATTAAGAAGCGGTACGTGGTCGGCGCCGTCGGGGCCGGCATGCCGAAGCAACTGCGGGAAGCCCGCCGCCTGATCGTCGAGAAGGCCGAGTTCCCCGGCTAGGCTCGTATTTAGTGCCCTTGTACAAACTGCTCGCTGAGCACGCGCTTGCAGCCATCTATCGGGCGAAGTGGTGACGTAACGCGAATTTCTGTGACGTAGAGCGACCTTCTGGTAACAACGGTGGTTATCCCAGCCCCATCACCAGCCGGAAGGTCTGTCGCCGTTGTACGCCACCGATCGCATCGCTGTCTCCCATAACGAAAACTGCCTGCTCATGCGTGGCCTGCCGGTACGGCCACGGAGCCGATCACCCGATCAGGGCACCCCGCTACACCACCGACATGAGCGATGCGCCGAGCATCTGCACGACCAGCTGAGTGCCGCGGACATCACCCTTGAACCCTCCGTATTGGACCGCATTGACCGGATTGTGGCACCGGGCACCGACCTCAACCCCGACGACGCGGGCTACAGCGCAGCCGTCCTGGCCGACCCGAAGCGCCACCGTCGCGCCGCCGTGCGGTGAACCAGGTGAGGTGTCCGGCAGCTGCGCACGCCCACCGGTCGGGGACCACCCAGGTGCCCTCCGACCGATCGGTGATGAGTCGAAACATCCGACCGCAGTTTCATAGGTGGTCGTTACCTGTAGCGCCTGAGCTTCTGTCCACGACGTACGGCCGAAGCCCACGGCCCCCACCCTGCTGAGATGTACGCATCTCCGGGGGCGAGAGCCGTTGTCCTGCTGGAGGGTTTCCCATGCTGTGCTCTGTGCCCTCCCGCAGATTGGCCGCCGGGTCAGGCAGCCGGGGCGGTGGGGGTGTGTCCGTGTGCCTCCACTGCGAGGTCGTGCCAGTCGTTCCAGGTCTTGAGCCGGTCGGCGTAGACGCGCGGGAGGATCTGGTTGCCCTGGGCGCCGAAGAACACCCGCAGGGGCGGGTTGTCGGAGTCGGCAATCTTGAGGAGTGTCCGGCCCGCGGCGGCCGGGTCGCCGACGTCGAGCGTCTTGGCGAATTCGGCGAAGCTCTCGCGGAGACCGTCGTAGAGCGGGTTGGCGTCGGCGTGGACGGCGCCGGCGGCCCCTTCGGTGGCGTAGGAGCCGGGCTCGACCAGGGTCACCTTGATGCCGAAGGCGGCGACGATGCCGAAGGCGGCGACCTCTTGGGCGAGGGTTTCACTCAGACCTTCCAGTGCCCACTTGGAGGCGACGTATCCGCCGCCGAGCGGGAACACGGTGAGGCCGCCGACCGAGGAGATCTGAAGGATGTGCCCGTTGCCCTGTTCGCGCAGGTAGGGCAGCGCGGCCTGGACGACCCACACCGCGCCGAACAGGTTGGTCTCCAGCTGGTCGCGCAGTTGCTGCTCGGTCAGCTCCTCGACGGCGCCGGACAGGCCGTAGCCCGCGTTGTTCACGATGACGTCCAGGCGGCCGAAGTGCTCCCCTCGTGCACGAGGAATAACCCCTGGCATCATGGGGAGCGCCTAGGAGATTCTCACCACCAACCCCGCCCGGGAGCGCCGCACGCCCACCCGTCGCGGCGACCGCCCCATCCCATGCGCCCGGCCGGAAAAGCCGAGAAGCCTGCCACGGTGTGCTGGACGTCGTCCGCACGAGGCGAACCCGTGTCCGGGGAGGTCGACAGCGCGCACTCGATATCCGGCTTGGGCGAGCGATTCGAAGCATGAGCGCCAACGGTCGGCGCGGCCGCCGATACCGTGGATGAGCCAAATCTCGCGTGGACCGGTTCTGGTCCCCACGATCCGGCTTCGGATGCCCGCTGCCTGGACGGGGTAAGTGATGATCATGTGTTGTCGACCCGGCGGCGTCGATCTCGATGAGCGCGTCCGGCCGGCACGTGCATCGATGCGGGCCAACGTCTGGTCGGCTTACGGGGTCCGGCGAAGAAGGCTCGCCGGGCGTCGTGAATCGTTAGGAAGATTCCTTGGCGAGTGGAGCCCGCACCTACACGCGGACGCGGACGATGTCAACCATGGTGCCGCCGAGGGAGCGAAGCACGGATTCGATGCCCACCGGAGGCCGACAAGGCCGCCGCCCTGGACGCCCTCATCACCGACCACTCTGTCACGCTCGCGCGGTCGCTCCAGCGTCAGGACCGGCTGACCGTCAGGTGACGGCCTTGCGGCACACGGTGCCCGGCGCGGGGAGGCGCAGGCTGATCAGGTAGCGGTTGACGTGGGAGATGATGCAGGAGTTGCCGGCGTTGTAGAGGCCGTGGCCGAGCCCCTGGTACTGGACCGCGGCCGAGCCGGGCACCCGCCGCACGATGTCCGCCGACCCCTCGAAGTCCGTCCAGGAGCCGACACCCAGGTAGGGCGGCAGGCCCTTGGCAGGCAGCGGCGCGGGCGGGTTGGTGACGGGGGCCGGCCAGCCGACGCAGGCGAGCGGGTGCCAGAGCTCGATCCCGGCGAGGTTCGGCAGCAGGCGCTCACCCTCGCGGCGCTTGTCGCGGTACTCCTCGTAGTCGCGGAATCCCGGGCCGTCGAGGCAGTGGGTCATGTTCATCCCGGTGAATGAGGGGACCTTCGGGCTTTTCGTGCTCTGCCGGACGTAGTCGGCGAACCCTGAGGCGTCACCGCCGGCGGCCCGCTTGATCGCCTCGGCGAGTTCCGTCCATCGGGGGAACTCGGGCTCCGGACCCGGTGAGATGATGCTGGGGGCGGCGGCCTCCTTGATGTCGAACCCGCTGTAGGCGGCCTGCGGCGATTCGCCCTCGACCGGCACCGGGACGTGGTCGGCCCGCGCCACCAGCGCCCGCCAGATTTCGCCGACGTCCTGGCCGTGCAGCGCGCAGGTGGCGGTCGCCGCGCACCAGGCGGCGAACCGGGTGAAGGACTCCTCATGGGGGAGCCTGCCCTGAGCGCGGTCCATGTACGGGCTGACCGCGCCGTCGAACACCATCGCGCGCACCCGGCCGGGGAACAGCCGGGAATAGTCGATCCCGGGTCTGCCGCCGTAGGAGTTGGCGATGAAGCTCAGCTTCTCCTCGCCCAGCGCGACGCGGATCGCCTCCATGTCCCGCGCCACGGAGGCCGAATCCATGTGGTCGAAGAACTCGGGATCGGCGGCGCGGCATCGCTCCGCCGCCGCCCGGTTGCGCCTGCCCAGCTCGGCGTACTCGGTGCGGGTGTCGGGCCAGGTGATCCACGGGCCCGAGACGAGGCAGTCGTACGGCAGCACGCCCTTGTCGATGGTGTTGCGGGGCGCGACGCTGACCACGTCGAACCGATCGCGAAGCTCGGCGAAGCTGCCCGCGTTCTTGCTCAGATCCGCCACGCCCGAGCCGCCCGGCCCGCCGGGGATGGCGAACACGGTGCCCATCCGGCGTTGGGCACCGGTGGCCGGCAGCATGCCGACGGTCAGGTCGATCGTCCGGCCGGACGGCTTGGCCCAGTCCACGGGCACCTTGATCGAGGCGCAGCGCAGCTGCTTGACGAGGTTCTTGTCCTCGCAGTCCGCCCAGGCCAGCGTGGACGGGCCGAAGTCCGGTGATCCGGCTGCGGCGGCGGGCACCGCCGAGACCAGGATGGCCGCGGCCGTGCCGATCGCCAGCACCTTGATCCGGCGTCCGGTCAGCGCGATCATCGTGGCGCCCGCCGTCAACGCGGCGATCACGTACGCGACCAGTAGCCCCGCCGCCGCGGCAGGTGGCAGGGTCCCGCCGCCGACCCCGGCGATCTGGAGCGGCAGGTTCTCGATCATGAAGGAGCCGGCCTGCGCGCGCAGTGGCATGGGCAGCGTCCTGGCCGCCACCGGCAGCACCACGATGATCACGGTCAGCACGACCAGCGCGCCGGGAGTGGAGCGGACGGCGGCCCCGACGCCGAGCCCGATCAGCGCGACCGCGGCCATCGACAGCCCGGCGACGACCACCGAGGCGAGCACGCCCGGCTCCGACAGCGACGTGCCCAGCGTCACCCCGTCGCGAAGCAACTGCCCGGCCCGGTCGCCGAGCACCGCCATGGAGGCCGCGTGCATGACGAACGCCAGAACCTGACCCGCCACCAGCGCGACCGCGGCCAGGCCCGGCACCTTGGCCAGCAGGAGCACCTGCCGGCGTGGCACGGCCACCAGGCTCGTCTGGATCATCCTGGTGCCGTACTCCGAGGTGATCGTCAGGGCGCCCAGCAGGGCGAACACGAAGTAGGCGACCGCGATCCCGTTGCCGATGCCGTCCCCGTTGCCGGGGAAGGCCATTCTCTCTTCCATCGTCTGGTTGTCGAACCCGCGGCCGATCATGAACGCGATCCCGGCGCAGGTCAGGACGGCCGCCACCGAGCAGGACAGCAGGTAGAGGTTCGAGCGGAGCGAGCGGAGCTTCAGCCACTCCGAAGCGATCACGTCGATCATCGGACTGCCTTCTTCGGAGTGGCCCGGTTCCCGGTCCCGCTCTCGGTCCTGTACTCGGTGCTGTCCTCGGTGAGCCGCATGAACGCCTCCTCCAGGGACGCGCTCCGCGGAGACAGCTCCGCCAGCGCGATCCCTGCGGACAGCGCCAGCTCCCCGATCTCGGCCGCGTCCAGCTCCCGCACCGACAGGGCGCCGTCTTCTTCGGTGACCACCGTCGCGCCGTGCGCGCGCATGATGGCGGTGAGCTGCTCCGGGTGGGGCGTGCGGACCAGCACGTCGCCCTGGAAGTGCCCGGCCAGGGCGTTCATGGCGGTGTCGGCGATCAGCCGGCCCCGTCCGATGACGATGACGTGGTCGGCGCTGAGCGCCATCTCGTTCATCAGGTGGCTGGACAGCAGCACGGTGCGGCCCTCGGCCGCCAGCGAACGCAGCAGGTCGCGTAGCCAGCGGATGCCCTCGGGGTCCAGCCCGTTCAGCGGCTCGTCGAGCATCAGCACCCCCGGGTCCCCGAGCAGCGCTGCGCCGATCCCCAGGCGCTGGCGCATGCCGAGCGAGAAGCCGCTGATTCTCTTGCCGGCCACGTCTGTCAGGCCGACCTGGTCGAGGACATCGGTCACGCGGGCACGGCCGATGCCGTTGCTGCGGGCCAGGCAGGCCAGGTGCGCGTACGCGCTGCGGCCCCCGTGCACCGCCCCGGCGTCGAGCAGCGCCCCGATCGACCGCATGGGCCGGGGGATAGAGGCGTACGGGCGGCCGTTCACCAGCGCCTTGCCCGCGCTGGGCACCTCCAGGCCGAGGACGGCGCGCATGGTGGTGGACTTGCCTGCACCGTTCGGTCCCAGGAAGCCGGTCACCAGTCCCGGTTTCACCGTGAAGGTCAGGTTGTCCACGGCGAGCGTGCGGTCGTACCGCATGGTCAGTTCCCTCACTTCGATCACGTCTCACCCTCATTCGCTGGTCTGATCGAGCCTGGCCATCCTCGCGATCCGTAGCCTCGGTCTCCATGGGTGTGGACCCACTGGCCGGGTGGGAAATTGCCCCTACCGGAGGTAGGGCTGGCCCCACCGACATCTCCTCGCCGACAGGGCAGACTGCATCTGTGATGGGGATACGACCTGCGCCCGGCGGACGGGCGGGGAAGGCCGCTATAGGGGTGGCGGCGTACGCGGTGAACGGGGTGGCCGGCCTGGCGCTGAACGCCGTCACAGGGCTGGCGGCGCTGGCGCTGCTCGGCCTGGTGCTGGCGAGCGTCGCCCTGGTGCCGGTGGCCGGTCTCGGGCGGGCGCCGCTCGGTCGCGGCCTCGTCCTTGTCCGCCGTCTGGCCGTTTTCCAGCGCCGCTGGGCGGGCCGGGTGCTCGGCCTGGACAGCGCCATAGACAGCGACCCCAGCTACTCGCGCGAGAGTGGCAGGAGGCGGCGGGCCGGTCCGGAGTTGGCGCTGCGCGACCCCGGCACGCGGCGCGAGCTGACCTGGCTGGCCGTGCACGGCGTCACGGGCCCCGCCCCCGTGGTGGCGGTGTGGGCGATGCTGTCCGCCCTGGCCTACGTCTTCTTCCGGCTGCGCCCGATGGACCCCAGCAGGCTGACCACGTTCGCCCTCAGCATGTCCATCGTGGCCATCGCGGTGGTCGTTCTCATGGTCATCCCCTTGTTCCGTAGCGGCCAGGCACGGCTGGCGCGGCTGCTGCTGGACCCGGACCCCGCACCGGACGCGCGGATCCGGGAGCTGGCCGCGTCACGGGCCGCGGTGGTCGACGCGAGCGCGGCCGAGCTGCGCCGCATCGAACGCCACCTGCACGACGGCGCACAGGCCAAGCTGATCGCCATCCGCATGAACCTGGGGCTGGCCCGCGGCTGCCGCGACCCCGGCGAGATGCTGCAGATGATCGACGAGGCGCGGCAAGTCGCCGGCCAGGCTCTGACGGACCTGCGTGACCTGGTGCGCGGCATCCACCCCCCGGTGCTGGCCGACCGCGGCCTGGCAGGCGCCATCGAAGCGTCCACGCTGCTGTGCCCGATGCCGGTCGAGGCCGACATCGACCTGCCCGGTCGCCTGCAGCCGCCCGTCGAGTCCGCTGTGTACTTCGCCGCCGCCGAGGCGCTGACCAACGTGACCAAGCACAGCGGCGCCTCCCGCGCCTGGGTACGGCTCCGGCACGCCGCCGGCGTGTTGCGTCTGACCGTGGGCGACGACGGCCGCGGCGCAGTCCGCCCCGACGCGGGCACCGGCGTGCGGGGCATCGAGAACCGACTGTCCGCCTTCGACGGCTCGCTCACCGTGAGCAGCCCTCCGGGCGGCCCCACCGAACTGACCATGGAGCTCCCGTGCGCGTTGTCATCGCCGAAGATCTCACACTCCTGAGGGACGGGCTGGTACGCCTGCTGTCGGCGAACGGCTTCACCGTGGTGGAGGCGGTGGACAACGGCCCCATGCTGCTGGAGGCGCTGGTCCGGCACCGTCCGGACGTGTCCGTGGTCGACGTGCGGCTGCCGCCCGGCTTCGCCGACGAGGGGCTGCGCGCCGCGCTGGAGGCACGCAGCCGGGTTCCGGGGCTGCCCGTGCTGATCCTCTCGCAGTACGTGGAGCAGCTGTACGCCAGGGAACTGCTCTCCGACCGCTCCGGCGGAGTGGGATACCTGCTGAAGGACCGGGTGGGCGACGTCGACAGGTTCGTCGACGCGGTACGCCAGGTCGCCGGAGGCGGCACCGCGATGGACCCGGAGGTGGTTTTCCCAGCTGCTGACCCGGCGCAGCCAGGACGAGCCGCTGGCCGCGCTGACCCCCCGTGAGCGTGAGGTGCTGACGCTGATGGCGGAGGGGATGTCGAACCTGGCCATCGCCGCCCGCTTCCAGGTCACCGACAAGGCCGTCGGCAAGCACACCAACAACATCTTCGCCAAGCTCGGCCTGCCTCCATCCGACGACCACAACCGTCGCGTCATGGCGGTCCTGACCTATCTGCAAGCCACGCCCGTAGCGCCAAGATCACCGATGAAGGCCTCCCTCCCGGTCACGTTCTCATAAATGACCAGTCGATCATGCTTAGTGCCCGTGTACAAACTGATCCCTGCGCTTGCTGCGTGGAGCCAATATCGGGCGAAATGGTGACGTAGAGCGAATAGTCCGCGACAGAAAGTGACCTTCCGGTAGCAACGGTGGGTTATCCAAGCCCCATAACCAACGGAAGGTCTGCCGCCGTTGTACGCCACCGCTCCCATCGCTGTCTCCCATAACGAAGAAACTGCCTGCTCATGCGTGGCCTGCCAGTACGGCCGCGGAGTCGATCACCCGATCCGGGCGCCCCGCTACACCACCGACATGAGTGACGAAGAATGGCAGGTCATCAGGCCGCTGATCCCCTGGCCGGCCTGGCTACACGGCAACGGCGGACGACCCGAGAAGTACTGCCGCCGCCGGATCATGGATGCCAACCGGTACGTGGTCGACAACGGCTGCAAGTGGCGTCTTATTTGGAATCTGTGAGCTCTATGTTCATCTCCCATGACATCGATCACCTGGGAGAAGTTCCCCCTGCTCGCCGGAGACGAGCACGCTCGACGGTGGCTTGAATCGCCCCGGGTTCGGTGGAGGCTTGATCTCTTGAGAGGATCGAGTCCATGCCTGGTAAGTCTCCCTACCCCGCCGAACTGCGCCGCCGTGCGGCGAGGTTGGTCGCCGAAGTGCGGCCGGATTACCCGACCGAGTGGGCCACGATCAACGCGGTGGCGACCAAGCTCGGCATCGGCACCGCGGAGACACTGCGCACCTGGGTCCGCCAGGCCCAGATCGACGAGGGCAGCCGGCCCGGCCGCTCCACAGACGAGTCGGCCGAGCTGAAGCGGCTGCGCCGGGAGAACGCCGAACTCCGGCGCGCCAACGAGATCCTGAAGGCCGCGTCCTGCCCGTAAGTCCTTCGGGGTCAATGGCTGAGGTAGAGATCGCAGGCGCAGTCGAGGGCTTCTTGGGGCGTGCCCGCCGACATGCCGGAAGGCAGGATCTGGTTCTCGTACTTGCCGCTGCTGGCAAGGTAGAGCCCGAACCCCCAGATGGAAGCCGATCCGCCGTAACGGAGCCGGATGAGGGGGCAGCCGGTCTCCGCCGGTCAGTTCGCCTTCGACGTAGGCGAACTGGCCGTGGTAGCGGACGTGCAGTCCGCCAGCTGCGGCCAATGATCGCGGGCGTGCTGGCGCAGTCGCTGGGCCAGGGAGGTCTTGGTCGACTCCGGGATGGCGGGCATGCGCCCTATCGTGCCGTCCGGCGTGTCGATCACGCCCCGGGCGGTGGATATCGGGGCAAAGCGGCAGCGCCCCTCGTAAGATCACCGAAAGCGTTCCGCGTGCCTGTCCCTTGCGCTCGCCAGATCGTCGTGACCGCCTCCGAGCGGCGGCGGTTGAAGAAGCTGGCCCATTCTCATACGGCCCCCTATCAGCAGGTCGTTCGCGTCCGGATCGTGCTGGATGCCGCGTACGGCTACTCCAACGCGCGGATCGCCCTGCGACAACAAGTCCACCTCGATACCGTCCGCCGATGGCGTGGCCGCTACGCCGGCCAGGCATCGACGGGCTCAAGGACCGGCCCCGTAGCGGCCGGCCGCCCCGCTTCACTCCCGTCCAGCGGGCCGAGGTCACGGCGCTGGCCTGTCAGTTGCCGGCCGAGACCGGGATGCCGCTGTCCCGCTGGAGCAGCACCGACCTGGCCGGTGAAGCCGTCGGCCGGGGCATCGCCGAGGCGATGTCCGCCTCGACCATCCGCCGGATCCTGTCCGCCGGATCCTGTCCGCCGACGTGCTCAAGCCCTGGCAGCACGCCTCCTGGATATTCATTCGCGACCCTGACCTCGCCGCCAAGGCCGCCCGCGTCCTTGGCCTCTACCAGCGCATCTGGGACGGCCGGCCCCTGGCCGGCAACGAGTACGTGATCTCCTCCGACGAGAAGACCTCGATCCAGGCCCGCTGCCGCTGCCATCCCACCCTGCCGCCCGGCACGGCCCGGATGATGCGCGTCAACCACGACCACGATCGCGGCGGCGCGCTGGCCTACCTGGCCGCCTACGACGTCCACCAGGCCCGCGTGTTCGGGCGCTGCTCGCCCAAGACGGGCATCATCCCGTTCATGGACCTGGTCGAGCAGGTCATGACGCAAGAACCGTACGCCTCGGCCCGACGGCTGTTCTGGGTCGTGGACAATGGCTCCTCCCATCGTGGCAAGGCCGCCGCCGACCGGCTCACCGCGCGGTTCCCCAACGCGGTGATGGTCCACACTCCGGTGCACGCGTCCTGGCTCAACCAAGTGGAAATCTTCTTCTCCATCGTGCAGCGCAAGGTGGTCACACCCAACGACTTCACCGGCCTTGACCAGGTCGAAGACCGGCTGATCGCCTTCGAGTGCCGTTACAACGAGACCGCCCGGCCCTTCCGACGGAAGTTCACCCCGGCCGACCTCGAGGACCTACTGGCCCGGATCGAGCGACACGAACAGAAAGAGCGCCACTTCCAGCAGCCCACCGGCTGCGATCACCAGCTTGCCGTACTACCAGCAACCACGTGAACCCTCGAATGACTTACGAGCCGGACCACTAAGCTGACCACTGCTGCGACCTCACGCACCGCCGGCCGGATCCATCCCATCACGCCGGCTCCGAACCGGTCGTGACCGTCACCGGCTACGCGTCGCGTCCCGCCGTGAGACCGCTCACCTCCACGTCATGAGCCGTCGATGCCATCCCGGCGAGGGTGAGATCGGCTGCGTGATGGCAGGCCGCCTGCCGCCGCTCGCCGAATGCCCGCAGCTCGGGCACGACGGTGCGGCACAGTTCGTCGCGTACGTGCGTGCACCGGGTGTGGAACCGGCAGCCGGGCGGCGGCGCGGCCGGGTCGGGCAGGTCGTCGGCGATCTCGTACGCGTGCCGCTCCCGCCGCAGGCCTGGGTCGGGCACCGGCACGGCGTGCAAGAGCGCCTCGGTGTACGGATGGAGCGGCTGCCGGTAGAGGTTGGCCGTGTCGGCGTCCTCCGCGACCTTGCCGAGGTACATGACCGTGACGCGATCGCTGATGTGCTCGACCACGGAAAGGTCGTGCGAGATGAACAGGTAGGTGAGCCCGAGCTCGTCCTGCAGGTCGGTGAGCAGGTTCAGCATCTGGGCGCGGACGGACACGTCCAGCGCGGAGACCGGCTCGTCGGCGATCACCAGCCGGGGCTCGGTGATCAGGGCCCGCGCGATGTTGATGCGCTGCCGCTGCCCGCCGGAGAACGCGTGCGGATAGCGCTGCATGTACTCGGGCCGCAGCCCGACGCGGACGAGCATGTCCGCGACTCGGTCCTTCAGTTCGCTGCCGCCGGCGATGCCATGGGTCTTGAGCGGCTCGCCGACGATCTGCTGGAGCGTCATGCGTGGGTTCAGTGATGAGAACGGATCCTGAAATATCACCCGGATCTGCCGCCGGAACTCCTTCAGCCTGGCACCCGTGACCGTGACGAGATCGACCTCGTCTCCCTCGGCGGTGCGATAGAGGATCCGCCCCGAGGTCGGGTCGATCAGCCGGGCGACGCACCGGCCGAGCGTGGTCTTCCCGCATCCCGACTCCCCCACCAGGCCGAGCGTCCGCCCCGCCGGGATCGCCAGGTCCACCCCGTCCACGGCGCGGACGGCTCCCGACGGCCTGCGGAACAGGCCGCCGCCGCTCGGGTAGTGCTTGGTCAGTCCCTCGATTCTGAGCAGCGGCTCCGCCTCGCTCGCGGAGGCCCGCTCGGCGACCCTGGCCACGACCGGGGCGGAGGGCTCCGCAGGGACCTCGTCGAGGTGGCAGTAGGCCAGGTGCCCGTCGCCGCCGTACGTCCTGAGCGGGGGCGGCGCGGTGTCGCACAGGCCTTCGATCACGTGGTCGCAGCGGGTGTGGAACGGGCAGCCGTCCGGCACCCGGCGCAGCGCCGGCACCATGCCGCGAATCGCGGTCAGCTGCTGCCTGGCCCCGCTCCCGCGCAGCTTCGGGATCGAGCGCAGCAGCGCCCGCGTGTACGGGTGGCGCGGGTCGGAGAAGATCTCGTCCACCGTGCCGTGCTCGACGACCTTGCCGAGATACATCACGGCGACCTCGTCGGCGATCTCCGCGACCACGCCGAGGTCGTGCGTAATGAACAAGATCGCCATGTCGTTCTGCGCGCGCAGGTCCATCATCAGGTCGAGGATGCGCGCCTGGGTGGTGACGTCGAGCGCGGTGGTGGGCTCGTCGGCGATCAACAGCGCCGGGTCGCAGCACAGCGCGATCGCGATCATCACACGCTGGCACATGCCGCCGGAGAGCTGGAACGGGTAGCTGTCGAAGCGCTGCTCGGCGTTGGGGATGCCGACCTTGCGCAGCAACGCTATGCTCTCCTGCCTGGCCTCCTGCTTGGTGAGGTCGCGATGCAGGCGCAGCGCCTGAGAGAGCTGGGCGCCCACGGTGTACATGGGCGACAGCGAGGCCATCGGCTCCTGGAAGATCATGCCGATCTCGCCGCCGCGCACCCGCCGGATCTCCTCTCCCGCCGGGTGCAGCCGGGCCAGGTCGACCTTGCCGTTCCAGCGAATTGAGCCATCCACGATCTTGCCCGGCTTGTCCACGAGCTGGAGGATCGAGCGGGCGGTGACGGACTTGCCGCAGCCCGACTCGCCGACCAGGCAGACGGTCGTGCCGGCCGGCACCGAGAGGTCCACCCCGTCCACGGCCTTCAGCACGCCTTCCGAGGTGAAGAAGTGGGTGCGCAGCCCCTCGATCCTGAGCAGCGGTTCTTCCACGAGATCCTCCGTGCTTCCGACAGGGTCAGTGTTTGTAGGGGTCGGCCGCGTCACGAAGACCGTCACCGAAGAAGTTCATGGCCAGGACGGTCACCACCACAGCGACGCCGGGGACCAGCATCCATGGCGCGGTGGACACCGCCCGGATGTTCTGCGCCTCCTGCAGCAGCACACCCCAGCTGATCATCGGCGTCTGCAGGCCGATCCCGATGAACGACAGCGCGGTCTCGGCCAGGATCACCGTCGGGATTGACAGTGACAGGTTGGCGATGATGTGGCTGGTGAAGGACGGCAGCATGTGCCGGAACATGATCCGGAAGCGGCCGGCACCGTCGGCGGTCGCGGCCATGACGTATTCCTCGCCCCGTACCGCGAAGAACTTGCCCCGCACCTCCCTGGCCATGCCGGTCCATCCGACCAGCGAGATCACGACGGTGAGCGCGAAGTAGCGTTCGAGCTGGCTCCACGAGGCCGGCACGGCCGCAAACAGCGCCATCCAGAGCGGGATCGTGGGGATCGACATGATGATCTCGATGATCCGCTGGATCACCGTGTCCGTCCGCCCGCCGACGTAGCCCGACACCCCGCCCAGGACGATGCCCAGCAGCAGCGAGAGCAGCACGCCGACCAGGCCGATCGACATGGAGACCGTGGTGCCTCTGATGATCCTGGACAGCAGGTCCCGGCCGACCGAGTCGGTGCCCAGCAGATACATGGGCGGGCCGTTCGGATCCTCGGGCCCGAACAGGTGCCGGTCCCAGGGGATGAAGCCGAGCAGTTCGTATGGCTCACCCTTGACGAAGAACCCGACCGGCACCTTCTTGCTCTCGTCGGTGGTGAACGACAGGGCCAGCGTCTCCGGGTCCTGCTCGAAGGTGTACGGGTTGACGTACAGGCCGGTGTCGAAGTCGAAATGGAGCGACTGGGGCGGGGCGTAGGTGTAATCGGCGTTGGCCTTCTGGCCGGAGCCCGGGGCGAGGAACGGCGCGAAGACCGCCACCAGGTAGATCGCGATGGTGACGAACCCGCAGATCAGCGCGACCCGGTGGCGCTTGAAGCCCCACCAGACGAGCTTCCACTGCGACGCGACGGCGAGGGTCTCATCCTTGACTGACGAGTCGTTCATGGCGCGTCCCTCCTAATACCTCAGCCGGACGCGCGGATCCAGCCACCCGAGCGCGATGTCGGAGATCAGCGTGCCCACCACCACCAGCACCGCGCTGATCAGCAGGATCGCCCCGGCGAGATACATGTCCTGGGCCAGCAGCGCGCGCAGCATCAGAGGTCCCGTGGTCGGCAGGTTCAGCACTTTGGACGTGATCGCGTCGGCGGCGATCAGTCCGGGCAGGATCCAGCCGATGGTGGAGAAGAACGGGTTCATCGCCACCCGCACCGGATACATGATCGCCATCTTCCGCTCGGGCATGCCGCGCGCCCTGGCCGCGACCACGTACGGTTTGCGCAGCTCGTCCAGCAGGTTGGCACGCAGCACGCGGATGTTGCCTGCGGTGCCGGCCGTGCCCCAGATGACGATCGGGATCCACAGATGCGCCACGAGGTCGCCGAACTTGGCCAGGCTCCAGGGGGCGTCGCGGTATTCAGGCGACAGGATCCCTCCGGGGCTCAAGTCGAAGAACTGCAACCCGATCCACATCAGCACGAGCGCGATGAGGAAGTTGGGCACGGCCAGCCCGAGGTATCCGAGGAAGGTGAAGCTGTAGTCGCCCACGGAGTACTGCCGGATCGCGGAGTAGACGCCGATGGGGAACGACACCGCCCAGATGAAGAGCAGCGTCGCCACCGACAGCCCGATCGTCAGCGGCAGCCGCTCGCCGAGCAGCGCCACCACCGGCCGGCCATAGTCGAAGGACTCGCCGAAGTCGCCGTGGAACAGGATGTTGCTGATCCACTGCCAGTACTGCACGATCACCGGTTTGTCCAGACCGTAACGCTCGGTCAGCCGGGCCAGCTCGCCCGTCGGCAAGGCATCGCCCTGAGAGGCTCGCTGCGCGGTCAGCGTGGTCAGATAGTCACCCGGCGGAAGCTGAATCACCACAAACGTGATGACCGTGATCGCGGCCACCGTCGGGATGAGGATGAGCAGTCGCCTGCCGATGTAACGGAGCATGAGCCGGGTTCCTCAGGCTTCGAAGTACCAGGTCGGCACGTTGGCCGGGCCGGGTGCGAGGTGCAGGAACGCGTCCGGGTAGCTCTCCGGCACGTTCTTCAGCTTCTTGCTCGCGATCGCGTACCCGTCGGTGGGCAGGACGATACCGATGACGTAGAACTGCTCCTTGGCGATGGCCAGGATCTGCCGGAACAGCTCCTTGCGCTTGGCCTGGTCCGGCTCTCTGCCCATCTGCCAGTAGAGCTCCATCTGCTTGAGCGTCTCGGCGGGCGGCTTCTGAGCGTCATCGCCCTCGCCCCGGGTCTGGAAGTAGTTGCCCCAGGGGGTGGCGTAGTTGGACTCATCCCCGTTGGGGAACCACCAGCGGGCCTCCTCGATCTCGACGCGGTAGCCGCCGTCACCGGCCCAGATGTTGGCGTCGTGCTGGTTGTTCGCGACCGCCTTGCGGTCGTAGAAAAGGGTCCGCTCGATCGGATTGACCTTCATCTCGACGCCGACGGCTTCCCAGTTCTGGCGCACCAGCTCGGCTGCGTTGGCCCATTCGGGGAACAGCGTGGTCAGGTCGAGAGAAAAGCGCAGCCGCTCGCCGCTCGGCAGCAGGCGGAAGCCCTTGTCATCCTTCTTCGTCAGCCCCGCCTTGTCGAGGTGCTGGTTGGCCAGGTTCACGTCGAATTCCGTGTACTGCTTGGCCATCTGCTCGTCGAAGAACTCCGAGTTGCGGTGCGGGGCGGCCTGCCACGGCTCGCCCTGCCGCTGGTAGGCCGTGTTGATGATGTTCTGCCGGTCGATGGCGTGGGACAGGCCGATGCGGAAGTCCTTGTTCCTGAAGACGTCACGCAGGTCCTTGTCCTTGTGGCACAGGTTGAGCGAGATGATCATCCGGTTCATCGAGGTGGGCTCGACCTTGGTGAACCGGTAGCCGCCCTTCTGCCGCCCCTCGGCCAGCACCGGCTTGTTGGCGTCGGAGTTGATGTGCCGCGCGTGGAAGTCGAACTTGCCGTCCACCGCCTGGAGCACCATCACCTCGGCTTCCTGGATGATGGCGAATTCCATCTTGTCGATGTACGGCAGCTGCGCGCCGCCGGAGTCGACCTTCCAGTAGTACGGGTTGCGCTCGGCCACCACCCGGTCGCCGGTGTTCAGCGGGTCGGTGATGATCCACGCGTGCAGGGTCGGCCGCTCAGGGTTGTTCCACCACTTGATCCGGTCCTCCCAGTAAGGAAGGAACTCACCGAACCCCCTCTCCTTCATGTCCTTCTTGTAGTCCTTGTTGTATTTCGGGTGAAAGTCCTTGAGGTAGTGCCTGGGGAAGAACCCGAAGTTGACCGACCACCAGATGGCGCCACGACAGTTGTCGATGAAGTCGCCCTTGGGCTCGGCGAAGGTGATCTTCACGGTGAGGTCGTCCACCTTCTCGGCCTTGGCCGGCTTGCCGTTCGCGAGCAGCAGGGGCGGCGGCCCGGTCGCGGTGACCTCGTCGTTGAGGTAGACGTCCTCGATGGCGAACATCACGTCGTCCGCCGTGAACGGCTGGCCGTCCGACCAGCGCATGCCCTTGCGCATGCGAATGGTGTACTCGGTGCCGTCGGCGTTCGCGGCGATCTCCTTGAACGCGCCCGGCATGCTGGTCTTCATCGTGGGATCGACGCGCAGCATCGGCTCGTAGCCGATCAGGCGCTCCAGCCACGGGTCGTCGCCCTCGCCGAGGCAGCCGCCGCGGTAGGTACCGCCGTAGGTGCCCAGACCCTCGGGCCCGTCCACGACCAGGCGGTCGGCCACTTCCGGCAGGCGTCCGGCGAGTGGCGGTAGCTTCCCCGCCTTGACCTGCTCCGCCAGCATCGGCGATTCCAGCGGGCGGTTGGCCGGCGGCGCCGCGCTCTTCGACGCCTGTGCGGCGCCGGATGATCCTTCACTGGTACACGCCGTGAGCGTCGCGGTGACGAGGAGGGCACCACTGCCGAGCCTGATCAGGTCGCGACGGCTGAAGCGCTGTGGGTCGATTCGATCTGCCATTCGGGACTCCAAGGGCAGCCGGAGGGGGGAGGTCGTCGTAGTAACCGGTTAACTCGACAAGTTGCGCTGAACGTTAAGAGCGGGTTACACCCGCGTCAACCCGTCTGCCGGATGCGGATCCCCGCGCCGCCGCGCTGAACAGCAAGTCCAGCACGGAACGCGGCAGAGTTGTTAGCTTTTTGTTATGTCGAGATTTGTTGGGCATTGACGGTAGTTGCGGGATATGCCTATCTTCGGCGTAAGGCTTGGTAACCGATTACTAGGAGGTGCCGTGCGCAATGACCGTCCCCGCGAGCACTGGGTGAAGGTGGCGGACGGGCTGCTGGAGGCCGTGACGCCGTACGCCACGCCCGGCTCCGCGCAGTACCGCCTGCCGGGCCGGGCCGGCAGGGCGGGGCCCGCGTCCGACGGGCTCGAAGGGTTCGCGCGCACCTTCCTGCTCGCCGCCTTCCGCCTCGCGGGTGACCCGGCAGGCGCACCCGCCGCCCTGCTCGAGCGCTACGCCGACGGACTGGCGCACGGCACCGACCCCGGCCACGAGTACGCCTGGCAGCCCATCGCCGACGGGCACCAGACGATCGTGGAGGCCGCCTCGATCGCGATCGCGCTGCACGAAACCCGGCCTCTGCTGTTCGACCGGCTCGATCCCGGCGCCCAGGAGCGGGTGATGTCCTGGCTCGGCGGGATCGTGGGCAAACGTGCCTGGCCGTGCAACTGGGTGCTGTTCAAAGTGATCGTCGAGCAGTTCCTCGCCGGGGTCGGCGGGCCGTACGACAAGGACGAGATCGACGGGCACCTCGCGGACGTGGAACGCTGGTACGTCGGTGACGGCTGGTACACCGACGGCGCCGGGCAGAACTACGACTACTACTGCGGCTGGGCGATCCACCTCTACACGCTGTGGTGGACCAGGATGTCAGGCGCCGACGCCACGGTCTACCGGAAACGGCTGCACGCCTTCCTCGACGGCTACCGGCACTTCTTCGCCCCCGACGGCGCCCCTATGCACCAGGGGCGCTCGCTCACGTACCGGATGGCGAGCGTGGCCCCGCTCTGGCTGGGCACGATTTTCGACGCCTCCCCGATCGCGCCGGGGACCACGCGCCTGATGGCGGGCCGCACGCTGGACCACTTCGCCGCCCACGGCGTGCCCGACGAGCGAGGCCTGCTCAGTCTGGGGTGGCACCGGCCCTACCTGCCGGTCACCCAGGGATATTCCGGGCCGGCCTCGCCATACTGGGCCGCCAAGGGGTTCGCGGGCCTGCTGCTGGGCCCCGACCACCCGGTGTGGACGGCGCCGCCCGCCGAGCCCGACGAGGGCGACCTCACCGTGACCCTGCCCGCCCCCGGCTGGCTGCTGCACCGGACCGACGGCGTCACCCGCCTGGTCAACCACGGCAGCGACGGCAACGACCCGGACAGCGCCAGGGACGACCCCCACTACACCAAGCTCGGCTACTCCACCCACACCGCGCCCGAGACCGGCCCCGGCGGCCGGGCCGACAACGCCGACAACCATCTCACCGTGATCCTGCCCGACGGGCGGGCCACCCGGCGCCGCCGCATCGAGCGCATCGGGATCGCCCGCGACTTCGCCGCCTCCCGTTACGCCGACGGCGAGGTCGTCGTGGAGACCGCCTCCGTGCTCGACGGCCCGTGGGAAGTGCGCGTGCACCGCGTCACTGCTCCGGAGGACAGCATGGTCCGCGACGGCGCGCACGCCCTCGCCTCGGACCGGCCGTGCGACGTCACCCTGTCCGGGCACACCGCCTTGGTGAAGACCACCCCGGCTTGGGCTTCCACGGAGACCGATGTGGCCCCAATTCCGGCGCTGGCTCCGGCTCCGGCGGAGATCGGGCTTGTGAGCGAGATCGTCGGGCTGCACGGCTGGCGCACCGTCCAGGCCGTGCTCCGCCAGGACGAGAACGCGATCGGCGCGCACTCCGCCACCCCGTGCCTCGTGGGCACCCACCCGGGCGGCCACGGAGTCTTCGTCTCGGCGGTACGGCTGAGCCGCGGCTCCTTGATCCCGCCCCCCAACATTCGCGTGAACGGTGATCACGTCTCGTGGGACGATACCGCCGGACTGCACGTCGAGGTCGCCCTGGGCCGCGAACCCGTCTACAGCCGACACGGATCCGTGGAGGAACGCGTTGTCTGGACCGGCTAAACGCGTCACCATCCGCGACGTCGCCAAGCACGCCGGGGTCTCGGTGGCGACCGTCTCGCGCACGCTGGCCGGCGACTACCCGGTGCAGCCGGCCACCCGGCACAAGGTGCTCCAAGCCGTGGGCGAGCTGGATTATGTGCGCAACGCCCACGCCAGAGCCCTGTCCGTGGCCGCACCCGGCGCCGTGGCCATCGTCATCAACTCGGTCGCCACGGCTTACTACTCCTACATCGCCCAGGGCGTGGAGGAGCAGGCCACGGCCGAGGGACGGCTGTGCCTGATCTGCACCACCGGAGGCGACCCCCGACGCGAGCTCGCCGTCGTCCAGATGATGCGCGAGCAGCGGGCCGAGGCCGTGATCCTCGTGGGCAGCGTGATTCAGGACGACGACTACAAACGGCGCATGACCCGCTACGCCCACAGCCTGGCCGCTTCGGGCTCGTGCCTGGCGCTGTGCGGCCGCCCGCCGCTCGGCGACGGGGTGCCGGCGTTCACGGTAGGCTTCGACAACACCGGTGGAGCGCACGCGATCACCACTCACCTGCTGTCCGCCGGGCATCGCCGCATCCTCTACCTGGGGCTCCGCCCCGGCCAGAGCACGTCGGACAGCCGGGTGGCGGGCTATCGCACGGCCCTGGCCGACTTCGGGGCGGTCTACGACCCCGAGCTCGAAGTGGGCTGCGGTTACGACCGGTCGAGCGGTTACGCGGCGATGAAGCATCGGCTCGCCGCCGGAGCCGGTGACTTCACGCGGGACTTCACCGCCGTCTTCGCCGCCACCGACGTGATCGCCGCCGGCGCTTTCCAGGCGATCCGCGAGCACGGGCTTCGCATTCCCGACGACATCTCCATCGTCGGCTATGACGACACGCCGCCGGCCGAGGACATCGGGCTGACCACCGTTCACCTGCCGCACGCCGAGCTGGGCCGGGCCGCGGTGCGTCTCGCCCTGTCCGGCAAGAACCCTCTGGTCGAGGCTCCGATCACGCTCGGCACCCACATCGTGGTCAGGAATTCAGTCAAACGAGTGGGGAGCGTGCGTTGAGAGCCGCCTTCGCCATGCGCGGTGCGTTGTTCGGCGAGATCTTCCCCGATGACCTCCGCGTACGGCTCGCCGGGCTGGTCGACGTTCCCGGCACCGTCCTCAGCGGCCTTCGCGGAACGCTCGGCGACGTGGAAGTGCTCATCACCGGGTGGGGTTGTCCTCGGGTGGACGCGGCCGTGCTGGACGGTGCCCCCCGGCTGCGGGCGATCGTGCACGCGGCGGGCAGCGTCAAGGGGCATCTCACCCCAGAGGTGTTCGAGAGGGGGATCGTCGTGTCGTCGGCCGCCGATGCCAACGCGGCCCCCGTGGCCGACTACACGATGTCCATGCTGGTTCTGGCTGCCAAGTCGGTGCCGCGGCGGATCCACGCCTACGCCACCGGCGGCTGGCCTGCTGGCCCGTATCCCGGAGTGCCGAACGCCGGTGAAGCGGCCGGGCTCGGCGGCGCCACCGTCGGTGTCATCGGCGCCTCGCGCATCGGCCGCCTGGTCATCGAGCGGCTCACGTCATACCGCGTAACGCCGCTGCTCACCGACCCGTATGTGGACGCTCACCAGGCCCGCGAGCTCGGCTGCGAGCTGGTCGAGCTCGACAACCTGTGCCGCCGCGCGAACCTGGTGACCATTCACGCTCCCGCCCTCCCAGAGACGTACCGGATCCTGGACAAACGCCGGCTCGGCCTGCTGCCGGACGGCGCCACACTGATCAACACCGCCCGCGGCACGCTCGTGGACACCGACGCGCTCACCCGTGAGTGCGCTTCCGGGAGGCTCAACGCGATCCTCGACGTCACCGACCCCGAGCCCCTGCCTGCCGGGCATCCGCTGCTGGCGGCGCCTGGCGTCTGGGTGACGCCACACATCAGCGGCGCCCGCGGTAGGGAGTTGCGCGCGCTAGGGGAATACGCGGTCGGCGAGATCGAGCGGTTCATCACCGGGCAGCCGCTGCGCGGGCAGGTGCGCTCCGCCGATCTGCTCAGGATCGCGTGAGCGTCAAGCTCGGCATCCTGTTGACTTGCTCCGACGGGAAGACGGCGGTGCGCACGCCCCAACCGCCGTTCGGAATGAGTGAATCCGCGATGCTGCCGCCGTGGACAGCTCGCCGGCTGGGCCGTACCGCGGAGCCGCGGTCACGTCGAGACGGGCGTCAGACGGCCGTGCGCGACCACTGCTGGTTGGTGCCGGCGCCCCAGGTGTACTGGCCGACGCGCGTACCGTTGTCGGTGTTCGGTTGCTGGACGTCCATGGCCTTGCCGCTGTGGCGCACGTTGATCGTGTAGAAGGTCGGCGGAGGGGTGGGGCCGATCGTGTCGCCCCAGGCATACCGGATCCGGTCGGCGCCGGAGGTGTTGCGGACGGTCAGGTTGAGATCGGTGCCGCTGCCGCTCAGGGCGTACATCGAGTACCAGTCGTAGCCGATGTCGCCCGGCTTGCCGCCGAGCGCGGGCCAGTAGGTGCCGCCCATCTGGTTGTCCCGCATGACCTGGGCCATGGCGCGGATGTGGCGCACGAAGTTGTCGATGCTGTTCGCGTCGCCGTAGTTGAGGCCGGTGGACATCGGCGCGCCGAACTCGGTCGCGACCGCGCGCCAGGCGCAGTTGCCCAGACGCGTGTGGATGTGGCTTCGGAAGGCGTCGTAGGTCATCGCGCTGGAGAAGAAGGCGTAGTGGAGGAAGGAAAGCAGCGTCGAGTTGAAGCGGCTGTCGTTGCAGATGTCCCGCAGGTCCTGGCTGTAGACGTTGCTGTTCGAGCCGTACGTGTCGGTCACGCTGGACCACATCGTGTTCCATGCGGCGAGGTTCGTGATCCTGCCGCCGGAGGCGGCGCCGTCCTCCCCATAGGCGAGGATGACCTTGAATCCACGGGCGGTGGCGGCGTCAATGGCGCCGCGGTAGGCGTTCCCCCAGGTCGTGTTGGCCACCGTGTGCGTGTTGATGGGTAGCCGGACGGTGTTGACGCCCATGGTGGAGGCCATGTCGTCGTAGAGGGCGTTGGCCTTGGCCCGTACTGTCGCGTTGCTGTCGGACTGGCTCAGCCCGTGCAGGTCGAGCGTATCGGTGCTGAAGTTGTCACCCAGCACGGCCCAGTTCATGCCTCGGAACTGGCTGGTGGCGGCATGGGCCGGCGCGGCGGTGAGCGCGGATTCCTGGGTCCAACTTCACCTGCGGGCATCAAGTTGCCGCCGCACCTGCGGGCTGCGCATCGTGCTGCTCCACCACCAGGACCGGCGGCTGTGGGACATCGCCACGTACGTAGGGACGGCGGCGGTGACTCAGGTCGGCCAGGTTCGCCGAAGCCTTCGACGCCTGGTCAATGCCGCCGGCTCAGAGGGTCGGCACGATCAGACGGATCGTTCCGTCCGCGGCGAACTCCATCCGGTCGACGGCCACCTCCCTGTTGGTCCCGTTCCCCGTCGGCACGGCGAACCGGTGGTAGGCGATGTACCACGTGTCGGTGCCGGGCACGCGGACGACCGAATGGTGCCCGGTGCCCTTGATTCCGGCCTCCAGCCGCTTCTGCAGCACCACGCCCCGCTTGGTCCACGGTCCCAGCGGGCTCGACCCGGTCGCATACGCCACTCGGTAGTCCTCGCTACGGGTGTCGTTCTCCGACCACATGAAGTAGTAGATTCCGCCGCGTCTGAACACGAACGGTGCTTCGTTGTAGCCCGATGGGGTGATCGTCCGTACTTGCGAAGGATTGAAGGAGGTCATGTCGCCGTTCAGCGGCACGACGCGGGCGACGCCCTGCCCCCAGTAGAGGTAGGAGCGACCGTCGTCGTCGGTGAAGACCATCGGATCGATCGCCTGGCCGGAGTACTGGCCGGCGGCGATGAGCGGCCGTCCGAGCGCGTCCCGGAACGGGCCCGTCGGCGAGTCGGAGACCGCGACGCCAAGCTGCTTGGCGGTGTTTCCGGTGGCGGCGCCGCCGCTGAAGTACAGGTAGTAGCGGCCATTGGCCGCCGCGATCGCCGGGGCCCAGGCCGAGTCGTCTGCCCAGGACACGTCGGGGCTGTGGTCCAGGACAACGCCGTGGTCGGTCCAGGTCACCAGGTCGGCGGAGGAGAACGCCTTGTAGTACGTGCCGCGCCAGCCCGCGTAGCCGTCGGTCGTCGCGTACAGGTAGTAGCGGCCGTTGATCGCGGTGACGTGGGGGTCGGCGAACAGGCCGGGAATCACCGGGTTCCGGTTCGTCTTGGGTGCCCACGGCGCGGCGATCCGGAACGAGCTGTCCGCGCGGAAGGTCGCGGTGTCCTGGTACGGGTCCAGCCAGAGCTCGAAGTCGCGGTGCCTGATCCGCCGGCTCGGATAGTTGTAGGAAATCAGCGACGTCGATCCGGCGACGGAATCGTCCACGGCGCAGAACGTGGAGTCAGCCCGGAACGTCGCGTCGCCGGTGTTGGCGTCCACACGCAGCCGCCAGTCGCGGTGTCGCAGAAATCGGCCGTCCTTGGTCTGGAAGGAGAAGCAGGAGGGCGTGGCCAGGCCGTTGACGATCGTGAAGGTCGCGTCGAGCTTGGTTTGGGTCGCGGCGGCCGAGGTGACCGGGTCGACGCGGCCGAGCGCGTCGGCGTGCCGGACGTACCGGCCGGGGTAGTTGACCGACTCCAAGGACCGCGCGCCGGTCGGCAGCGTCGCCGCGAGCGCCGGAACGGCCGTGGCCACCAGGTCGAAGCAGGCCAGAACGAGCGCGGCCGTGGCGGCCGCCCATCTGCTCACCGTCATGCGTGCCTCTTTCCGAGCGCCATCGATGTTAGCGCTATCAATCTTGGGTGGAGAGTTGATTAGCATCCGGCCAGGTCAGGCACCGTCATTGGGATCGGTGACCGCGCCACCGCGCAGGCCGAGCCGCTGACGGATGATCACACGGGTGGGGCGCTCGGCGTGCCGGGCGGCTGGCGGCTCAGCCCCAGTGTTGCAGTAGCCGGTCGTACTCGGCCTGGGTGATCGGCAGGACGGTGC
>NZ_JBFALF010000065.1:0-29188 GCF_040656115.1 Nonomuraea sp. NPDC050202
AACGCCATCATGGCCACCGCCGTGATCGCCTCCGTCCCCGCCACCGTCCTGCTCGTGATCGCCCAGCGCTACGTCGCCGCCGGCGTCACCGCCGGCGCGGTGAAGGACTAGCCATACGGAAGTTCAGGTGTCCGCCCGCAACGCGGGCGGGACGATCTGCTCGTACGCGGGCAGGTGCTTGACCAGGCCGGTGGCCCGGTGGAAGGCGATGGCCGTGTCGAACGACGCTCGCGAGAACCCGATGCTCTCCGGGATCTCCGTGCGCATCAGCGCCGGCAGCTCGGTCAGTGCCTTGGGGTCGATGCCCTTGAGGTACGCGGTCAGCAGCTTGATGATCTCGTCCGGCGGGGCCTGGTGGATGTGCCGCTGGGCCCGCCCGAGCGCGTGCTGGAAGGCGGCGACCTCCCGGGGTTTCTTGTCGATGATGCGCTGGGTGGTGAACACGACGCCGTGCGCGGTGCGTTCGAGGCCCGGCACGTCGCCGGCGGCGGGCGAGATGTAGCGGGTGCCGATGCCGGCCGCCGCGGCCTGCTGGGCGATGGGCTGGAAGAAGGCGAGCGCGTCCACCCGGCCGGCCTTCAGCGCGCCCAGCGCCGAGGCCGCGGTGCTGCCGAGGTTGACCAGCTCGCAGTCGGTGGCGGAGCTCATCCCGACCCGGGCCAACAGGTACGTGACCAGCGCCTCGGTGCCGCTGCCCGGCCCGGTGATGCCGATCCTCTTGCCCCGCAGGGCGCGGATGCGCTGGTCGAGGGGGTCGGACGGGGCGGCGCCGGCGAAGGCGGCGCCGACCACCACGTCCACGTAGTAGCGGTCCACCAGGTTGGCGACCAGCCGGCCCTTGTCGTCGATCCTGGCCAGGTTGAGCGCGTCGGTCATCACCCCGGCGCCGAGGTCGATGCTGCCCGACTTGAGCGCCGCCGCGACCTTGGCGCCGGTGCCGAGCCGGGGCCGCTCGCCCAGCCTGACCCCTTCCTGGCTGAAGTAGCCGTTCTGCTCGGCCACGAACAGCGGGAAGAAGGCGATGGAGTTGCTGATCTGGCCGACGTTCAGCTCGCCGGGGGGCGTGGTCGAGCTGCGTTGCGCGCAGCCGGTCAGCACCAGGGCCACAGCGGCCAGGATCGGGACGATCCGCCTCACTGCCGGGCCTCCATCGGCTTCCACTTGCCCACCCGGCGGTCCAGCAGCCCGACGACCAGGTTGAGCAGGGCCGCGATCACGCTGAGCACGGCGAGCGTGGCGAACACGCCGGCGGTGTCGAACTGGGCCGCGGCGTCGTTGATCAGATAGCCGAGGCCCCGGTTGGAGGCGACCAGCTCGCCGATCACGGCGCCGATGAGCGCGTACGGGATGGCCACCTTGAGCCCGGTGAGCAGCCCGGTCATGGACGACGGGACGACCACCTTGAGCATGATCGTGCGCCGGCCGCCGCCCATCAGGCGTACGGCGTCGACGAGCCCGCGGTCCACCTCTCGCACGCCCGCGGCCGTGTTGAGGAAGACGAGGAAGAACACGGTCGCGGCGGCCAGCAGCACCTTCATGTGGATGCCGATGCCGAACCAGACGATGAACAGCGGCGCCAGGGCCACCTTGGGGATCGCGTACAGGGCCATGATGAACGGGTCGAGCACCTGGTAGAGCGCGCGGAAGGAGGCCACCAGGAAGCCCGACAGCGCGCCGGCGACCGCGCCGAGGAGGAACCCGTACACCACCTCCTGCACGGTGATCCAGGTGTTGGACCACAGCGTCCCGTCCTGGTGCCACTGGACCAGGCGGGTCCAGATGTCGCTCGGCCGGCTCGTGAACGTGATGTCGAACCACCGCTCGGCGGTCAGCTCCCACACCACCAGCAGCGCCACGACCAGCAGCGCCCGGACGGACCAGACCGTGGCGGTGCCGCCGTGCCTGCTCCACCAGCTCCGGTCGAGCCGCACCGTCTGGATGGTGGCGGTCATCGCGCTCCCTCCCGCAGGGCCTGGCTCAGCTCGCGGTGCAGGGCGACGAAGGCCGGGTCCACCCGCAGCTCGTCGGCGTCCCTGGGCCTGGGCAGGTCGATCGCCCGGTCGAGCACGATGCGGCCGGCCCGGCCGAGCACCACGACGCGGTCGCCGAGCAGCAACGCCTCCTCGAGGTCGTGGGTCACGAACACCACGGTCTGCCCGCTGTCCTCCCACAGCCGCAGCAGCTCGGCCTGCAGCTCGGCGCGGAGCTGGGCGTCGAGCGCGCCGAACGGCTCGTCCATGAGCAGCGTCTCGGGGTCGCCCGCCAGCATCCTGGCCAGGCTGACCCGCCGGCGCATGCCGCCGGACAGCTCCCGCGGGTAGTGCCGCTCGAAGCCCTGCAGGCCGACCTTCTCGATCAGCTCGGCCCCGCGTTCCCTGCGCCGCCGCGCGGGCACGCCGCCGATCTCCAGGGGGAGCTCGACGTTCCTGTGCACGCTGCGCCACGGCATGAGCGTGTCGGACTGGGTGAGGTAGCCGACCTCGGTACGCGGTCCGGCGACCGGGCGGCCGCGGTAGGCGACGGTGCCGGCGGTGGGCGTGGTCAGGCCGGCGAGCAGGTTGAGTATGGTCGACTTGCCGCAGCCGCTGCGGCCGAGCACGGTGACGAAGCTGCCTTCCGCGACCTTCAGGTCGAAGTCGCGCACGGCCACGATGCCGAGATCGTCCTTGACGAACTGCTTGGCCAGGCCGCTCACCTCGATCACGGGCCCGCCCATCACGCACCGGCCAGGCGGCGGGAGTTGTCCACGGCCATGGTGCGCACGTCCTTGTCGGTGAAGCCTTCGGCCAGCAGCCGGTCGGCGAGCAGGGCCAGCCCGTCCTCAACCGGCGGGTTGAACGGCTGACCGAGGTCGCTGGAGAGCACGGAGTGCTCCGGGCCCGCCGCCGCGATGTTCGCCAGCCAGGTCTCCCAGGAGATCTTGCCGCTGTGCGGGGTGGTGAAGCAGCGCTCCAGCAGGGCGCCCTTGGCCGTCAGGGCCCGCTGCCTGTCGACGGCGATCCGCTGGGAGGTGAACTCGGGATGGGTGATCACGATGCGCCGCACGCCCTCCGCCACGGCCGCGTCCACGACGGCGTCGATCTCGTCCGCGCCGAGGTGTCCGGTGGCGAGCGTCAGGTCGTGCTTGGCGATCAGGCGCAGCACCTGGCGGGTACGGTCGAGCACGCCGCCGCCGGGCGCCACGACCGCCACCGGGTCGGCGGCCATGCCCGCCTCGCGCAGCTCGTCCTGCAGGCGGGCCCACATCGGCGGCGTCGCCCCTTCGGGGTCGGCGGCGGTGCAGGCCCGCTGGTTCGCGCTGTCCACGGTCGGCAGCCAGACGACCTGCGCGCCGCTGCGGGCGGCGATCTCGACGGCGACGGGGTTCATGCCGCCGACGGAGGCGTTGAGCGTGATGGCGCCTACCGCGCCGAAGCCGGGAACCGCGGCACGGACCACGGCGGCCCGCTCGGCGGTGGGGACGTAGTGGGACTTGAGCACGAAGCCGGCGAGCCCGACCTCGGCGAAGCGCGCCGCGAGCGTCAGGTCGTCGATCCGCCTGCGCATCACGTCGGGCGCCACGTGGATGTGGATGTCGTAGGCGCCCGCGACCAGCTCACGGGCTCGCGCGGAGGGCTTGGGGTGATCGGGCATGCCTGTCTCCGATGGTCGCCATACTGCCGAAACAGATTGTCAACAATATGGGCGATAACCGTCAAGGTCGCGCACCTAATCCTGGCGAGCATGGCAGGCTACGACCCCAGGACGGACGGTGACGCCACCCGGGCGGCGTCACCAGATTGTCAACAATCATGCACCCAGCACGGACGCCCAGCTACCCGGGGGCGCGGCTCGCCCCCCGGTGACGACGGCGCTCAACACCCAGACCCGGCGGACATCCCATGGACGGGGTCCGGTCGCTCGCCGTACCCACTGCAGCAGATGGTCGGACTGCGGGGGTTCAGGTCGTGCCGGTGGGACAGATCCAGCATGATCACCAGGTGGGGACCAGGGAGGGGCCGTGTCGCGAGGATGGTTCTGCGGACACGCTGCCCCTCCGACGTGCGGAGTTCTCAGCGAACAGGCAGGCCGGTCACCGCACGGCCGATGATCAACCGCTGGATCTCGCTCGTCCCCTCGAAGATCGTGTAGATCTGCGGCACCCGAAATCCCCACCTGCAACTGCCCCTTCACGAGAAGCCTTGACCTGGGCGAACTCTTGTCTTCGGTTGCCATCACTAGCCACCCTCAGCCAGAACTGACACAGAACCCGTCGAGGGCCAGCAGTCGCCTGAAACGGCATGCCCCCGGATCACAGAGAGTGATCCGGGGGCATGGCGTCTACGGTCAGCCAACCTGCTCGGCGTACAACGACTCCTCCCAGACGTTCACATCCGCGATCTTGTAACGCACATATCTGCCAACCCTCATGAAGCGCGGCCCTCCGCCACGAGAGTTCCACTGGTAAACCGTCGAGACGGGCACCCTGACGCGTTCCGCCAGGTCCTCAGGAGTCAGGTGCTTCTCCGCCACCGTTGTCCCTCCACTAGCCAGCCGCCACCCTTGAGCAGCGGCCCGCATTTGTCACGCTTTCGCGCTACTTGCCATCGTAAGCATATGACGCATCTGACGCGCCCGACGCGTCCCAGATAATCATTACACTGTGCAACTGGATTCTGCCTAAGAGTGGTCATACACTTGCAAAGAGCCCCAGCCGAAAGAGGATCCGGATGGACAGCTTCCAGGAGGGCCACGACAGGCATCGCCGATGGGTGGCCGAGCAGCGCACAAGATCCACCATCGATTGGTCACGACGTGAGCCCGTGCCGCTAGACACCTTGGGCAAGAAGGTCTTCGCAGCCATCGCAACCATTCTTTTCATAGCGTTCGTCATCTTCGCTAACTATTACGACTCCCTGCCCTGAACCGTTTCCCCTCCCCTCCGGTCAACCTGGAAGGGGCCGAACCGCCCATTGGCCATGAGGCTGAAGACAGCACCGCAAGGCCGGAAACGACCAGCGCCGTACCACTACCTACACCCCACGTAGTGACCCCAAAACCCCACAACGCGACGGCCGTCAGCGACAGGCCTGCCACGCCCGCTCCGTGCCGCTCCAGCTCCACGAGGGCCGCGCCGACCGTCACGACGACAAGCGGCACCGCCACCGCCATGCCTACAGTAGGCACCTGAGCCAGCGGTGCGGCCGCCCAGGCGACCGCCAGCCACGCCGCCATCAATTCGATCCGAGCGAGCATCCTCATCGGGTCTCCAGATGCTCCAGAATCTCCTCAGGAAGGGCGTAAGCCTCTCCCCCGTCCTTGCCGACCAGCCACACCCGCCCGTCCGTCACGAGCCGCTTGAGTTGCGTGTGGATCTCGCTGGGTGGAGCCGTGACGCGCCGCTTGAGCACGTGGTGCAGCAGCTCGCCGAGCTCCAGCGCCAGGCCGTCCGCGTCAGCGAGCGCGTCGATGATCGCCGCCTTCACGTCGCCCGGCGTCGAACGCGGCTCGTCCCCCGCGGCGGCGCGCTTGCCCGTGCGCGGCTCACGCCCATCCTTCTTCGCGCTGGCGTACTCCTCGATCCAGCCCATCGTCAGGTCGTCGATCCGGCCGGCGGCGGGCTGGCGGGCGATGTACTTCGGCTTCTCGGTGTACAGCCACCGCATCAGCGCGGCCCGCCTGTCGATCCCGGACAGGTAGGTCAGGCCCTGCGTCAGCTTCCCGTTCTTGAACGTCGCCGGGAGCAGCGACGGGTCCTGCGGGAGACCCATCTGGTAGGCCGCGCCTGGCGTCTGCGTCCGCAGCGCGCACGCGTTCTTGCGGAGCTGCGCCCGCAGCGTCACCGACCCGCCCAGCTCGGTCATGTTCGGGTCCTGGGCGACCAGGACGATCCCGCCGCCGCCCTTACGCCAGGTCTTCGCGCCGGACGCGAGCGTGGCCACGGCCTTCTTGCCGTGCACGTCGTGCGTCAGCAGTTCCGGTGCCTCCTCCAGGACGAAGAAGATCCCCGCCATGCCGCCCGCGTCGGAGTCACCGGGCACCAGGTGCGTCTTGCCGATCCGCTCGTCGCCGTCCTCGTCCACCCATGGAATCCGCGCGAGATGGCGCACGCGGCGGCGCATCACCCAGTGCCACAACTCCAGCTCGTCCGCGCAGTCGTCCTCGCCCAGGGCGCAGCGGTGGGTGCGGTCGTTCCAGTCCGGCGTGGAGCCGCCCTGCGGGTCGAGCAGCACGGTGGCGACCTTGTCGGACTGGTGGGCCAGGCCGAGCAGCGTCTCCACTGAGCGGGACTTGCCCGCTTCGGAGTCGCCGACGATGATGCCGTGCCGCATGCCGCCGGACTTCGTGAAGAACGCCCAGTGGGCCGGGGCGAGGTCGTAGAAGTAGCCGATGGGCGCGCGGCCGTCCTTGCCGATGCGGGGCTGGACGTCCTCGAACCGGCGCACCTGCGCCAGCGTGTCATCCTGCAGCAAGGTGAACAGGGCGCGGGAGTTGTCGCCCGAGGGCGACGGCTCAAGGACGGCGAGCTGCGTCGAGGTCTGGAACGCGGAGGCGACCTTTCCGGCCGCCTGCATGATGTCCTTGGTCTCCTTCTCGCCGGGCACCGCCCGGATCTCTGCGCGGTACCCGGCGTCGATCCGCTTCGGCGTCGTCAGCGTCATGCCGTCCAGCGCCTTGCCCTTGGCGGCCAGGCGCTCGTTGAACCGCGCGATGCCCGCGGCTGGGGCGCTGGGGCTACGGCCGGCTCCGGCCGGGTGGACGAAGGCCTTCGCCGCCTAGATCCGCGGTGCCACGTACTCGAACGACACGACACCGAGACGGCGCGGGTCGAGCGTCTGCGCGTGCATCCACTGGTGCTTGGACCGGGTGCCGAGCTTCTTCTGGCCCTGGATCATCCGCCACCGCGGCGACGCGCTTCGGTAGGCGATCAGCGCCGGATGTGACGACACCGACCGGTAGCGGAACCCCTGCTCGTAGAGCCGCTGCCCCATCCACTCGGAGAAGCGGCTCCCGATGCCGAGCCCCTGATAGTCCGGCAGAACCACCAGCCGGTGCTCCATCTTCAGGTTCCGCGTCGCCGGGTGCTGGAAGTGCCGGTAGGCCAGGAACGCGACCGGCTCACCGTCGATGAACCCGGCGAACTTCTTGCTGGAGCGGTAGAGGTCCGTGCTCAGATAGTGATGGCGTGCGAAGACAGGCCAGAGCTGTCCATCGACCGGCCGGATTTCGAGCTGGAGCTGGGGGCGGGGTTGAACCGACCTCCACTCAAACGAGCCTGTCGAAACGTCCAGCACCCAATCCGGCTGCAGCCACTCCAGCACGTCGTAATGGCAGGTCACGGCGACAAATTGGCGGCCACCGCGCCGTACGGTCTTCTGGATCGTGTGGCTGGCGACCCGCGCGACCTGGCGGTCCACGACCGACGTGAACTCGTCGATGACGACCAGGTCGCCAGACTCGGCCAGGGCCCGCGCGATGGATGCGCGGAACGCCTCCCCAGTGCTCAGCGTTCGGTGCGGCCGGAGCCAGGCCGGCGGCGAGGACAGTCCGACCGCGCCCAGCAGGGCCACGATGTCCTTGATGGACATGTCGGCCGGGAAGTCGTCCACGAGCGACCGGTCCTCGGACCAGGTGTGCGGGCCGGTGACGTGGTCGGGCCACAGGTGCCGCGCGATGGTCGTCTTGCCAGCCCCGGAGGGACCGACGATCAGCCCCACGCTCCACGGCTGGTCCTCGATCGGCAGGTCCATGGCCCAGGTGTTGCTCAGCCGCTCCTCCACGGGCACGTCGAACAGGCCCTGAAGCTGCAGCACTCGGGCAGTCCTGTGGACCGGTGCCGATACGGTGATCTCGGCTCGCACAACACGACCTTTCGAGGGGAGGTAGCAGGGGCTACATCAGGGCGCGGACGTTCCAGCCCTGGCCCGTGAGCTGGTTGAGGAGCTGCACCTGCTCGGCCTCGCTGTCGCAGGTGACCACGACGCCCCAGACAACGGGCCGCGTATGCGTCTCAGCGTCGCCCGGTTCCGGCAGCTCCTCTTCGTCGTCGGTGCCGGCCTGGTCGGCGCGGCCACTGCCCGGGGTCGGTGCACGCTCGGGGGTGAGGGCCACCGCGTTGTCAGCGGCGATGGCGTCGGCCAGGTCGTCGAGGTCCTGCTCCGTCCAGCCGGTGCCGTCGAGGTCGTCGAGGCTGCGCAGCAGCTCGGCAAGGGCCGGGTCGTCGTAGCCGCCGATCTCTGCGGTGCGGTTGTCGGCGAGCAGGATGCGGAGCGCGGCGTCGTCGTCCACGTCGAGAATCAAGGCGGGGACCTGGCCCAGGCCCTTGGCCTTCGCGCCGCGCCAGCGATGCTCACCGGCAATGATCCGCATCCGCGACCGCTGGACCAGGATCGTGCCGTAGAAGCCGTTTCTTCTCGATCGACTTGGCGATCACGTCCACGTCGCCCTGGTGCGGGTTGTCCGGGTGCGGTTCGAGGTCGGCGATCGGGACCATGCGATAGGTCTGATCAACGACGAGCCTAGGCATGGCACCTCCAAGAGAGGGACGATGGAACAGCGCTGACGTGCAGAGCCCGAGGCGCGGTACAAAGATTCATCCGCTGTTAGAAGATCGGCGAAGGGACCCACATGCGTAGGACAATCTGCGGTGCAGCCACCGCACTGACCTTGTCGATTGCAGGCCTAGTGGTGACGACGACCGCAGTACAAGTCGTCGCGGGCTTCAACGAACGGGACCAGCACGTCCAAGTCGTCGCGGGCTTCAACGAACCGGACCAGCACGACTAAGAGCAGTCCCACGCTCAGGCCTCGTTCTCGTAGAATGGGGCACCGTCGTGTCTCAGCCTCGGGTGCCCTCCCGGGCCTCAACTTCGAGTCTCCGGACTCGCACGGTAGCCGTACCGGGTCCGCATCTGAGATACCTTCGCGCCGAGCACGATCAGCGCGGCGACTTGCCACGTGCCTTTGCTGACCACCTCGTCGTCCACGGGGACAGACCAGGAGTCGATCGAGCGGCCCTCCCGGTACGGGATGCCGGGGGTGGCCGTCCACTGCACCGACCAGGACAGCCGGTCACGCCACCGCAGCCGCGGCCGACCGAGCCGTTCCCGCTGGAGCTGCAGCCGCACCTGGTACTGATCGCCCTCGGGCATCCGCACGACGCCCACCTGCTCATCGCCGGTCGGCTCGTAGCTGTACCGCTTGGGCCCGAACAGGCGCTCCATCAGGTCAAAGCTGAAGTAGCCCTGCTGCCAGCGCGGATCGGTGGCCAGCCAGGCGTTGACCCGCCCCCAGAGCGCCCACCGGATGCACCAGTCCGCGATGGTCAGGCGGACCTCGCGGGAGTCGAATCCGCGCGGGTTGAACCGGCGCTGCACCCACTGCCCGAAACCCTCGGTGTGCACGTAGACGGCCAGCAGCCGGCCGAGCCGCAGGTGTGCGTCCAGCACGTGATCGCTGCCCGCGTTCCCCACCTCGAAACCGATGGAGAAGCCGGGCAGAGCTCGACTACCGACGACGACCTGTCCGCCGATGGTGCCCCGCGGGCTCTCCGACCACGGACCGGGCATGCCCTTGCCGTCCTCATGGACCGAGGTCGTGCGCAGCCCGAGCAGGTCCACCATCGCGTTGGCCGCCAGCACCCGCGTCAGCGTGACCCAGGGCCCGGTGTACGAGTCGCCCACCTCGTACTTCCCCGGATCGAGCGAGCCCTGCGGGCTGGGCCGGACTCCGCACCGGTCACAGACCACCCAGCGCGCGGCTTGCAGGCCGGCGTCGTTAGGGCCGTACCCGTCCACGACGGGCCAGTGGCCGCGCATGCGGCAGACGAGCATGAGGCGAGGCAGGTCCGACAGCCACCACCCTCGATCGAGGAATGATCGGCTGACGTCCTCTGCCTTGTAGTTGACGCTGTGCCAGCGCATGGCGAACTCCTTGAGGGGCGGAACAGCGCGCACCCCTTAATTTGAGTAGATAAGATAAGCGCATGGCAGGCCTTGAACGGGTCACTCAGCCGACGCTGGATGTCCTCGAAGTCCTCGTACGCGCTTTCGACAGCGACGAACAGATCCACGGCTGGGCAATCATGAAGGAGACCAAGCGCTCTGGCCCGACCGTCTACAACGTCCTCGACCGGCTCGAAGACGCTGGATGGATAAGTGGCGAGTGGGAAGAACTAGAGCCAGATGCCAACAGGCCACGGCGACGCTTCTATCGGCTCGTGGGCGAAGGCGCAAACGCAGCCCGCGCCCTACTCACGGAGCGCCGCCCCGCCACGGCGAAGACACGCCCTGCGTTCGGATTTGCACCACTCACTCAGCTCCGCATGCTGCTGGCAGGTGGCCGATGACCACCGAGATCATTATGCTCATCGTCGGCGTGCTGCTTGCCGAGGGAACTGAGGTCGCGCCATGGCTAGCTAAACGACTGGTTCGCTGGTCGGCGCGCGTACGTCATCTGAACGCGCAGCGCGCCGAGATTCGCGCCGAAGAACTGGCCGCCGTCATCGACAGCATGCCTGGCAAGCTGTTCAAGCTCACGATGGCCTTGCTCTTCACTGCACAAGCAGGCATGTCGTGGACCCGTCGCACGATTATGCGGCGATTGCAGGGCAAAAAGATCAATAAGGATATCGCCGACACAGCAACCGAACCTGAGTCCTCCCCCACAGAGACGGACTTTCACAAGTCCGACACTCCCACCCGCGCCCCAGCCATGCCGCGTTCACGTCGCTCCGGCACCGGCCTGTCCGCCAAAGTGCTGCCCGAACTGCAGAAAATGGCGAGGGATCTGGGCATCAGCGGAGCCGGGCGCATGCGCAAAAGCCAACTCATCTATGCCATCCAAGAGAAGCGGGCCGCCCTACAGGAGACACAGACTGAAGACACTAGCTGAGCGGGCAGATCGCCGCTCACTATAATTGTCGTTATGTCGGTGACCTGCGAAAACGCCTTAGACCGAAGCTAACGAGATCGCAATCCGGACCTATCCAATGACACTCGCACGGTCGTGATCGCGCGTCAGCGTGGATCTGGAACGCGCAGATCTCGTGTGATCAGCGTTCCAAGTGTGCAGGAACGCGACGAATGCAAGGATTCGCGCCCCGCCTCACCAGAGACGTACGAGCCGGTACTGCTCGACGTCCTCGGCGTGTCCCACCGAGTACCGGCAGCCGCCGCACACCGCGCGGTCGGTCCACGTGCCCAGGTTGATCGCGCCGCAGTGGTGCATCCAAGCCGACTTGTCCAGCGCGCTCGTTCTCGACCTGGGCACGCGTTCCTCCTACTCCAGCAGCGACGCCACCACCTGCGAGGCGTCCTTCTCCAGCCGGTCCCGGCTGTGCAAGTAGATCTCCGTCGTGGACACGTCGGCGTGGTTGAGGTCGAGCTGGATCTGCCGCATCGCGACGCCGGCTTCCTGAGCCAGCGACGCGTAGGTGTGCCGCATGGAGTGCGGCCCCACCTTCGACGTGATGCCGGCCTGCTTGGCGATGCGCCGTACCAGCTCGAACGCCTTCGACCTGCTCCATCTCTGGCCCGTCGAGGTCGCGAACAGCGGGCCCTGCAGGTCCTGCAGCTCGACCCCTTCGCGGCGCGCCCGCTCAGCGAGGTACACGTCCAGGGCGTGCGTCGTCTCCACCGGCAAACGCCGGGTGATCGTGTCGCCGCCCTTCACCGTGATGCGCAGCGTCCGATACCCGCGGGCGAACCCGAGGTCGTCGATCTGCGCGTTCACCGCCTCGGAGATGCGGATGCCGGTCTGCAGCAGCAGCCGGAGTAGCGCCGCGGTGCGCAGCCGTTCCCGGCCATGGTCGGCGTCGGCCGCCCGGAGGAAGGCCTGCGCCTCTCCCCTGGTGAGCGCGACCGTCTCGGAGTGCTTGCGCGGGATCTTCGGCCGTCGCGTCTTCTTGAACCGGTTGGCGTCGAGGGCTTCGGTCTCGTGCAGGTACTCGTACCAGGACGACACCGACGACAGCACCTGAGCGACCGTCTTCGGCTTCGGTGGCCGGCGGGCCGTCTCCTGGAACCAGCGGGAGAACACGTCGCCGTGCGGCTTGCGCGCCTCCAGCGGGTCGAGGCCGGTCTCCGCGCAGAACTCAAACCACCGCCGGATGTTCCGTTCGTACGCCTCGCGCGTGTTTTTCGAGTCGTACGACCACAGCCACGCCCGGGTGAGGTCGAGAATAATCGGCGGGAGGTCGAGCGGAAGCGCGAGGCCGCCGCGCGGCGCCTTGACCAGTTCGCCCGTCACTGGTCCACCTCGCGCAGAGCGCGCTCTCGGAGGAGATCAAGACAATGCCCGCACAATGGCTTCTCCTCAACCGAAGCACCGTGCCAGGCGGTGGTCACCATGACATCCGTGATCGTGTCGTCGCCGAGTTCCACTGTGGGGTCTGCCATCTGCTCGGAGCGTACAGGCCGACCGCAGAGGAAGCATGGACCGCTGACCGTGAGGCTGCGACGGGCAGCGCACTGCTCACACAGCCCGAAGTTTCCGAAGTTGGGTGTGCCCTGGTCTATGACTACGCCAGCGAACTCGTACAGCACGCCGTCCGGAGGAAGATTGCGGCACCGGTCGCAGGGCTCGGGCGTCACCCCTCACCGCCGAAGTGCTCGCACGCCTCTTCGACGCTGGCGCGGATCGACAGCTTGGCGCACACCAGCGACAGGATCGCGTCGAGGTCGTCCGGCGTGTACTCGGGGTGCTCGCGGGTCTGGCGGATCAACGCGCCGATGACGGCTGCGGTGATGGACGCCGAGCGCAGGTCGATGCCCTCGTACTGGGCGATGATGTCGCTCAGCCGCTCGGAGGTGTGCTCGAGGCGGACGTGCTCGGGCTCGCCCTCGCGGAAGAGGTCGGTGTAGTCGATGCTCACGGCATCTCCTCGTCGTCCTCGTCCTCCTGGCCGCCGTCGCCAGTGGGCACCAGCGGGTCAACCCAGTCGAGGGTGTCGAGCACTGCGCCCTTCCGGCCGGCCCGCAACTGCGGCGGCGACCAGTTCTCCGAGAGCGTCCATGTCGTGTTCGTCGAGGCGGTCGTACCGCTCCAGCCGATCGGTCAGCGCGGCCGCGCCGTCCCGCATGGAGCGGAGGGCCTGGCGCAACTCGATCACGGTGTCCCGGCGGAGGGCGCCGGTCTGGCTGCGGTAGCGGCGGGTCTCCTGCTCGTTCATCCGGCACCACCGCCGGGCGCGAGGTCGAACGCGGCGGCCGGGTGGAGCCGGTCGCTGCTGTGGTTGCTCATGCGAGCACCTTTCACGAGGGATGTGGATCACTCGTGACGGTAGCACAGGGAGGGGAACATAACGTGAATTATGTTCCTCTGTTAGCGATCATGAAATACGAATGATCGCAGTCCAATCACAAGGACGGCGCGCCATCAGACAATGCTGTGCAATGTAAGGATGAGTGAGCCGCCCCGCGACCGTGAGCCCCTTGAGCGGAACTCCTGGAGGTTCGGGATCTTTAGCGGGTTCGTGGGCTTGGCCTCGATCGTGTCCGCAGCAAGTAGCGAATCCTGGCTACGCATAGCCATCGTGATTGTGGCCACCCTCGTGGTAGGCGTCGCAACCGTCTTTCTCATCGAGCGCCGCGCTCGAAGGAGAGATCAGCTCGCAGCGGACGACCCCGTCACCGAACTCACCCGTCGCTCTGAGCGGTTCCAGAAGGCGTATGACGAATTCGCCGACTACCTCGAGAAGGTCCAGCAGGCCATCAACGAGCAGAAGGTGGCTCGGGACGCACTGATCGCCCAGGCACACCAGGCCATGGACGAGCAGAAGGCGGCGCGGGACGCACTGATAGCCCAAGCGCAGCAACAGCAGCACCTTCTCAGTCTCAGCAGAGAAGAGGCAGAGAAGGTTCGTAACATCATCATGTCGGAGACTGCGAAGCTAGAACGCGCCGAGACACGTCGTCAACTTGCGTACCTCGTACTCGGCGTCCTCACTTCTATCCCCATCGGTATCTTGATCAACTACCTCACTTAGGTCGAGGCAGACCTCTGGTTGCCGCCCCGCGGCCGCAGCGGCGCCCCCGCCTCCTCCAGCAGCCGGTGAACGAACCCGTACGAGCGACCGATATCCTCGGCAATACCACGAACCGACTCGCCTGCGTTGTACTTCATCTTCACCGTTGCAGCCAGTTGGGCCCGCTCCAAGCCGACAATGCGCTTATTCTTCGCGATCTTCATGAAGGGTACTCTTTCGTCATGTGAAGTGGCGGAAAACAATGGAGGGTCGCGCGTCGCGGACAGGCGGAAGACATGGACTGATCGTCCAGCAGCTCCTACGATGTGAGCAGATCTACCCACAGAACGAGGCAATTCGGTCAACCGTCAGGCAGAACCTCTTCTTAAGGGAGACCCATCAATGAGGCCATGGGCCACGAAGCGCAGCTCAGCCATAGCCGCCATCGGCATCCTGTGTATTACTGCATTTTCCACCCCGGCGGCAGCCGCCTCAGCCCCGACCGTCACCTTCGCCTACTGCAGCGCCGGCACCAGTGTCTTCTATGTCTTCTGTGAGGCGTGGTGGGAGGGCGGCACGGATCCGGCCACCGCCGTATGGAGCGCAGGCCCCAACATGATGACCATGAGCACCAGAATCTCGGACCCGGTGGCCCGCTACACCCAGGGGGGCGGTAGCTGCATACCGGGGTCGCTGTTCGGCGCCAAGGTCACCATTACCGACGCTGCCGGCGTCGTCACCGAGAGATGGGTCGGTGGTGGCCGCGCCTGCAGAGGCTGATGCGCGACGAGTTCTGGCGCTGGTAGTTCAGGCGTAGCCTGCCGCGACCGGAGCGTCCCCTTTCATGGGCGCTCCGGCCGGCCATGGTTTCGGGAATTCTGCCGCGCTGCTGCGCGGGTGCCACGGACCGGTCATGCATGCAGACGTACAAGGCCGGACGCGCCGTCGAATCGATATACGGCACGCCACTCCCATGCGATATCCCTGACCCGTTAAGGAACCAGCCGAGAGATCACGCCGCCCGGGCAAGCCGAGCCCGCAACGCATCCCGGCCCTCCGGGGAATCGGGAACCTCGTCGCCCCGCCAGATACAGCCCTCGATCGTCGCCAGATCAGCGAAGTCGTACACGACCTCGCGGCCGGCCCGCCCCAGCACCCGCACGCCGTACCGGCGCGCCCACTGCCGAATCGTCACCGCCTCCCGGCCCAACCGGACAGCAGCCAACTTCGCCGGCGCAGGGGACATCAACACCCCCCGAACAGCGGAAAGCCCTCGAACCATGATCGGTCCGAGGGCACACGTCTCTCCGTCGCCCGGAAGTGTTACACACCCCACCAACCCAGTGCAAGCCGACAGCGAACCGCTTCAGCATGGTGTCTACACCACGCGCAACTGCCGTGACAGCCATCAGCACTAACATCGCCTCACCGTCGCGCGATAGTCAGTCGTGACCACACGACGACGGCCCGGCACCTCCACCTCCTTGGCCCGCGGCCTCGCATCGCGCCCCTCCGCGAGCGCCACGCGAGTGATCGCCGCTCGCCAGCGCCTCAAACCACGCCGGCGCCGCAGGCTGCGTGACGTTCGCTGGTCTGTCCAATGGTGGGCGGCCCTCACCAGCGTTCTTGCAGGGCTGATGTCCATCCCCGCGCTCATCATCTCTGTGAACGCGCTCTCCCTCGGAGAGCAGCAACGCGCCGATGCGCTGAAACAGCGCGCCGAGGACCAGAAAGAGCGAAATGAAGCCAAGGCAGCGAACGAGCTACAAGCAAAGGCAGCCTTCGCCGATCGCGTCATCCGCTGGGACAACATCACTATGCCGTTCACCCCAGAGACTCTTCGTAATGACACCCTTCGCAACGGCAACGCCCAGCAAGTCGTGGTCGCCATCCTGGTCAAGACAGCATCCGGCACCGATCGCAGCCTAGTCTTCGTACCTCCCTGCTCACAGATAACACTGGAGGACCCAGCAGACCCATCACGAGAAGAGACTTCCGACTTCTTTGTCGCTAACCCTCTCGACAACGGGAATCTCTGGTCCATCGAGAGCAGCAGTCCACGTGTTCAGGGAACCCTGGGAGACTTCATGACGGCCGGGGGCATGACACTCCTCACACCCGAGGGAACGCAGACGATTGCCCCTTGTTTCTGACCTCAGCCCGCTTCCTCTTCCACCCGCGCCGACGCCTCCCCCTCCGAAACGTGCGTCCCACACGCGGCGCACACGTAGAAGCCCGCCTTCACGTCCCAGCGGAACGACCGCTCACCACACCGGCACCGCGCCGGCGTCCACGAAGGCGGCTCATCCCCCACCAGCCGCTCCAACACCAGCCGCCACGACAGAGCGATGTCCACCAGCCCCACCAGATCCTCAGGCACCAGGACACTCTCCAGCCGGCCCGACTCCGTCAGCCAGCCCACCGCCCGCGACCGAGCAACCGCCGACCGGACACCACCCACACGCGACCCCGCCCCAGCCACACCCTCGCCCGCCCCTCGAAGTCGAGCAGCCCGCCCGTCAGCTTCTCCAGCAACTCCCCCACCGGCGACACCGCAGGCTTCGGCCTCGACCCCGACACCCTCGACCACTTCGACGGCGGCCGGAACCCATCCGCCTCCCTCGCGAGCTGCGCAGCGAGCCCATCCACCTCCAACAGCGCCGCCCGCACCGTCGCCGTACACCGACCGCACACCAGCGGCTCCCCCGGCCGCCATCGAACCTCCGGGACCTCCGGCTCCACCGGCGGCTCCCCCACCTCCCCCGCCCGCACCCACTCATCCACCAGATCCGCATGCTCATCACGAGCCGCCTCGAAAGCAGCCCACGCCCGCCGCGACCTGCCATTACACGGACCCACACACGCGCCCGACACCACCGACACCCCAGAAGCAAGACCAGACACGGCACCCCCGACCCCGAGACGAAACGCCCACAAGGCTACAAGATCAAATTCTTTTCGCAGGTACCAAGCCGAATGCAGCCCTGGCCGGCCCCGAACGGGGTACCCCCGGGGGGGCATGCGAAAGCGCCGAACCGCGCGGTGCGGTCCGGCGCTGGTCGGCGCGTTCGCGTTACGCCTTGACGCGCTCGCGCAGTCTGGCTGCTCTGTCCGCGATGCTCTCGACGTCGTGCCATTCGCCGCGCTGGATGTGGGCGCGGGTCGCCTGCAAGAGCAGCAGAGCTGCCCCGATGTACTGGCCGGACGCTTCGCGGTTCTGCTCGGCGGCGCGGTTCTCGGCGCGGATGGCCAGCGATGACGTCCACGACAGGCGGATAAGCCCGCCGTTGCTGACGCTCACGACCGGGTCAAGGCTGACGCCGTGCTTCGCAAGAACGGCAGTGCAGGCGGCAACGATCTTCTTCGCTGTCCTCACGCGCTCCCGCCGCAACGCTTCGGGCCTGCTCAGTTCGAGGCTCGGCAGGCTGGCCGTGAACGGCGCGAAGCCGTCGCCGATCAGTACGTACCGGGACCAGGGTTCGCGCGGGGCAAGCCCTTGGATGGTCCAGTCTCGGCCCTAGTAGCGGCGGGTGTGCCCCGTGTAGATCACGATGCTGCCGACCGGGAGGTACGCGGCTAGGGCGTCCGCTGCTTCCTTGCCGATCTTGGCTGCGCCCCGCTGCAACATGCCGCCCAACTCACACGGAACGCCTTCGGTCTGGCACTTCCGGCATGTGGCTTGGTGGTCGGTCGCGGTGCGGTGCGCGTTCATGGCGTGGTCTCGGGCGTTCTCGGCCTGGTCTCGGGTGACGGTGAACATGGGGACTCCTTGTGGCGTTGCGGTGTAGGTGAGTGAGGGGTGGGGCGGGCGCGCCCGTGGTGGCGACACGGGCGCGCCCGGTGGGGGTTAGGCGTCGGCCTTCTCGGCGGCCTTGACGTCGGCCTCAGCGGTCAGAAGCCGGATGATCTCCTGCACGCGGTCGAACGACATGCCGCGCTCCTCCATGACCTCCGCGTACGTCTCTTCGCTGTGCGGGGCCTTGAACTTCTCGGCGAACTTCCACACGAGGCGGACGGCGGCCGTGTCGGCGGCGACCTTCGCGGCGGCCTTCTTCCGGGCCTCGATCTCCTTGCGGTACTCGGCCATCTCGGGAAGCTCAGCAAGGAAGTTCTGCACCTTGGTGGCGCTGGTGCCGGGCACCTTGCCCAGCTCCGCGAGAGTCGCCTGTCCGAAACCGAGCTGCGCGGCAACGCGCATGCCGATCAGCGCGTACGTCGTGAACTTGGGCGCGCTCTTGCCGGTGCCGAGAGTGGCGATGTACTTGGCGGGCAGGTCCTTCAGCTCATCGCCGGTGATGATACGGTCTGCGACGCTGCCCTCAGAGTCGGCGTTCGCCAGCTCGTCAAGGCGGCCGGAAGCGGCCAGACCGATCACGACGTTGCCGGTCGGGCGGGCGATGCCCTGACGGGAGAACGTGGCCTTGTGGGCGACGGTCACGCGCTCGATCGCGTCGAAGATCTCGGCGGGGTTGATGCTGATCTGCATGGGTCGTGCCTTTCGTGGTGTTGGGTGCCCGCCCGGACGGTCCGGGCGGGCGGGTTGGTTAGAGCTGCTGTGTGTCGTCGATAGCGGTACCGCTGTTAGCGGATTGACCAGTGGTTTCGCTGGCCTGTCTGCGGTTGCGGCGTCGCCTCCTGATCAGCAGTCCGAGCGTGGCGGCTCCGGCTGCCAGCAGGGCGGCAAGCCACGCGGCCCACACGGTGACGGGGTCGCCGTTGGCCGTGTTCGCCGCGTCGATCTTGCCGGGTTCCGGCGTGTCCGCCGTTCCGGGGTCGCCCTGGTCGCCCTTGGGTCCGGGCGATCCGGGCTTACCGGACGGCCCGGGGCTGCCTGCGGTGCCGTCCCGTCCGGCGGGCCCTGCGGCTCCGGTCGGCCCGGGGTCGCCGGTGCCGGGCGGGCCGGACGGTCCGGGGCTTCCGGTGGGTCCGGGGTCGCCCTGCGGTCCGGTGGGCCCGGGGTCGCCCTTGGGGCCGGTGTCGCCCTGCTCGCCCTGGGGTCCGGGCGGGCCGGACGGTCCCGGAGGGCCGGACGGTCCCGGAGGGCCGGACGGTCCGGCGGGCCCTTGCTCGCCCTGGGGTCCGGCGTCGCCCTTGTCGCCCTTGGGCCCGGGGACCGGTACGGCGGTGACGGTTGCCGTTGGGCCGGGGTCGCCCTGGGGTCCGGGCGGGCCGGACGCGCCGGGTTCGCCTTGCGGTCCCTGGGGGCCCATCGGCCCGGGGTCACCCTGGGGGCCCTGAGGTCCGGGCGGGCCGGGAGGACCGCCGACAGTGACGGTCGCGGTTGGTTCGTCCGCTACCAGCGTTGCCGTGGTCACATCCCCCTCCTGCCTGCGTGTTCGCTACTAGGAACGCGAGCGCCGCAACTGCGGTGAGCCACGCGAGCCGTTCGCTTGTTCGTATCTGCACATGATAAACGGTAGACCAGTAAGGATCTTTGGGGGCCCAATTTCTGTAACAGTTTTCCGACGGATTTATAACGATTATGTAACAAAACGGGCCGGTCTGAGGGCGAATCGAACACAGGTTCGACCGATAGTCAGTGCGGCTGATCGTCTACGTTGGCACCGAATCACCCGAACCGCCGACCGCCGACGCGCCATCCAGCCCCGGCTCGCATTTCCAACTCTTGATCTTGGTTGAACGCTCTCAGATCGACGCAGAGCGCTTCTCCGTCCCGGGGGTACTCCTCTATACCGGGGAAGCGGTGTTCGCCCCCCTGCGTCCATCTCAGAGCTTTCTATGGGGTGCGTCGCGTCTTCCATAGTGCGTCAGATGCGTCAAGAAGCGTCTCCGGGCATGCCAAAACCCATCAGCGACGAGGGGATGGCTCAGCCTCGTCCTGATGGGTTTTCGGCTCGTTTTGGCCGCTCTTTGGCCTGTTTTCGCGTGGTTCCGGCGGTCTGGTTTGCTGGCGCGTTCCGCGTTTGTGCTGGTAGCAGGCTTGCGGGGTGTTGTTCTATCCGCCAACCTGCGGGTCACGCGTCGGGCATGGCCTTGGCGTCGGCCGCGCACCCGATGCAGGGGATGGGCTGACAGTGCAGGTCGCACCGGCCGGCGGGGCGGTTGGTCCGTGTGGCCTTGGCCTGTTCGCGGGCTTCGTGGTTGCGTGCGGTCTCCCGCCAGGTGCGCAGGTCCGCTGCGGGGATGCCCGCAACGTACACGTGCAGGGCCCGGCGGACGCGGTTTTCGTGGGCGATGGTCTGGGCGATCCCCTCGGCTTCGTCGAGCGGCACTCCGATGCGCTTGGTGATGACCCGGGCGGCGCTGCTGGCCGCCGGAGGGTTCTTCTCCTCCTTGCTGATCTTGTCTTCGTCTTCCGGGTGGGGGTCGGCGGCTCGGGCGCTCGGTTCCTCCTCGACCCCGTACGGAGAAGAAGAGGATTGAAGTTGAGGAGTGGAGAGAGGATTGCGGGGAAGTCCAGACTTCCCCCTTTTCGCCCCAAACTTCCCCTTTTGCGGATGTCCACGAGCCACAGCCCGGACGGCGTGGGGAGCGGGTCGGCCGGGACCGCGCGAGGCCTGAACTTCGGGATGATGGGCGACGTCGGGCCGGGGAACCGCAGGTCGGCCCAGATGTCGCTCGTACCGGCGTACGGGATGGTGCGGTTGATGACCGTGCACTCGGCCGCCTTGATGTCGCGGCGGATGTCCACCCCGAAGTCACGCAGGAACTCCAGGTAGGAGTCCACGAACGGGGCGGCTTCCTCGTCCGGGATGTACGGGGCGCCGAGGTTGATCGCCTCCGCGATGTTGTGGACCCGGCTCCCGAGGTCGGCCTTCTTGTCCCACTGGACTCGGTACTGCGCCTTGGCCAGCTTGATGAACGCTTCCATGTCGTCGGGGTCGCCGGCCGCGCGGATCGCGTCGGGGAGGTTGTCCATCAGCCAGATCGCGGTGTCCCGCGCTGCGGCCGGGGCGAGTGCCTCGATCATGTGCTGGTCGATGGCGTTGGTGACGGAGATCTTCATCCGGTGCGGGTCGTCCGGGCCGAGCATGGGGTCGCAGTAGTAGCGCTGTAGTCACTATCTTCGCGATGACATAGCCCCACTGATGCGTCAGTTGGTAGCGTTGCGCCAGACTCGTATGACGCATCAAACGACGTGAAGGGACACCTGACACACCGTGGCCGACATCAGCCAGCCTTCAACAGTGGTTCAGTTCCTCATTGATCGCCGCAACAACCCAGGAGGGCTCAAGCGGCGCATCTCCACCCGCGCCGCCGCCGCACGTGCGAAGGCATTGGCCGGCGACGCGTTGTCCGAGCCGACATGGCGACGCATCGAGTCTGGCGAGAAAACCCCTGAAGACCGTGAACTCGTACTCATGGCGGCCGCGATCAACGACCTGACGGGTGCGCCCGTCATCGCTCCGGGCGACCTCCATGAGCGGGGCCGGCCAGGGGCGGCCGACCTCTTCAAGGAGTGGATCCGGGAGCGAACCAAGACGGAACCCGCACTCGCCGGGATCGATCCGGACGTCACGCCAGAACACGTACAGCAGAGGCTTCAAGCGATGCTTGTCCAGATACGGAACCTGAAAGGCGCCTCCCGCGACCAGCGCAGCCAGATAGAGGCGATCATGCTGGCGCAGATCGAGGCGACGCTGAACGCGACGGAGGCCCAACTGCGCATCCTGAGGCCTGAATAGCGCTCAGTTCAGCCAGTGACGCGACGCGTAGGCGCCGAGCTGGAACAGGGTGGTGGCGTTGGCCTTGCGCTTCAGGTCTTCGAGCCTGCGATTGACCGTGCGGGGATGCACTCCAAGAGCGCTGGCGATGCGATCGACGTGTGCGCCGCCGACCAGCATTTCCACGATGACCATCTCACTGGGCTCCAGCTTGCCGAGGCCGGAGAATTTGGCAGGGTCGGGCGTGAGCGGGAGAGCCCGCTCCCATTCGGTCTCGAAGACCTCGACGAGGAAGTCCACCAGCGTGCCCGGGTGCACGAGCAGCATCTGCCTGACGGTGTGGTCCGGCGGATAGCGGGGCGTCATGGCCATGCGCCGGTCTCCGATCAGCAGCTTGTGCGGCAGCCTGTCGGCAAGCCTGATTTCGCACCCTCGGTCGAGGGAGTGATGCAGGCCGCTGATGGCGGGCTGGCTCTGGAAGGTCTTCCACTCAACGATGACGCGACACTTCGCCGGATGGTTTACAAGATCCGAACGAGAATTTGAATCGGTCCTCCCAGACGGCGCGAGCGGGAGGAACGGGTGAGTGATGAACTGCTGGATCTCGTGTTCGGCCGTGACGGTCAGCGTCTCGAACCAGTGCTGGATCTGCTCACGGCTCACCAGCGAGGTTACCGCGTCACCCCCCTCGGGCGGGTGCCCCGTCTCGTAGATGTGGTCAAGTTCTTCCACGTACGACTGGATCCGCTGAAGCTCTGCGGCCTGCGCCAAGAGGACGCCGTTCATGGCGACCGAGGGGCGCCGCGCCATCAAGGGGTTGCCGTGCACGAGGCCTCGGACGGTCAGTTCGTACAGGCTCGCGTAGACCTCGCGCCCGAACTGCCCCTCCAACACGTGGATGCTGGTAGGCCCGGTGGCGAGCAGGTGCCGGTAGAGGCGCTCCTGCTCAAGGCTGAGGCCGGCGATCCGGTGTGGCACGTCATTTCCTTCCCCGATGATGGCGCGGCTGTGTGGTTCAGCGCACGCCTGAGCTGATCTCCCCACGCACGGTCTCGAACAAACGTTTGTGTTCTTCGGCGAGGTGGTGCACCCTGCGGGCCACACGCACCCGCTGCCACCATCGGATGAGCGTGATGGTGATGTGGGGATGGGCACTGCGGCTGCCCACAGGCCCACCAGGGCGTACACGGCCGCGCTTGCCCTATCCGCGTACAGAATGAACAACGCGAAGGCGGTCATTGCCCAGGCCGTGACTGACATCGCTGTCAGGTTCAGAAGCCACATGCGGATGGCGTGGCAGATCATGAGTCTCCGTACTGGCTGGTCCTTACCGTCATCCTGGCCGTGTGCTGCGACTACATGCCGCCGAAGTGGATGGACTGCACCGAATCGGCGGGCGTCTCGCTTACGAGCGGGCTGGACGGAGTGTCGGCCGGGATGGCCTCGTCGGCGTAGGCGACGCTGGGCGCCGACAGGAACAGGCCGGCCGCGGCGACGGCGACGGCGTACGTGGTCAGGCGCGTGAGCGCTCCCATGAGCTTGGACATGGTGGAACCCCCTGGGGTTGGAACGATACGAACGCAAGGGATACGGACGCCCCGTTGACTTTTGTCACTCCGAGACGTCACGTCATGGAGTGACCATAAAAGTCCTTTCTCGCGGGATTGTCTACATTTTCGGGCAGCATCTTGGCGACATGGCACTTCTATGACACGGGAGCTTGCCAGATTACGGATGTGTTACCGACGGATCGGCCGGGCGGGCACCCCCGGGTGATGTGCGCACTTGTCGGACGCGGATGATAGAACGCTCTGGCAATCAATCACGGGAGAAAGGCGGAAACATGAACCGAGCGGTGGCGGCCCTCGTGGCGGCCTTCGTCGTCGGCAACCTGGTGTTTGGCGCAGCCGTTGTCCACGTCGTCCTCACCGACAGGCTCGGCGGTATCGACATCGTCGTCATGGCAGGCGCTTGCCTGGCGGCCTGCGCGGCGATGGCCCTGATCGCTCGCCGGCGGCCGCGTATCAATGGCGTCACGACCCCTGCGCACATATATGCCGCAGCGTTAGAGCAGGTCAGCTCCGGTCGCTGACATAAAAGTGGCACGCGACGCAGCCGTGTCTACATATTGGCTACATCGCGCGCCGAGGCCATTCTCAGCAATCGCTAAGGTCAACTCTCCGTAGGCCATTTATCGCGGCTTGCAACGAACGTTCCGATCGTGGGCACCGTGTACACCCACCCCTGATCTCGCAGCAAGGCCATGGCGGCACGGGCGGTCTTCTTGGCCACGCCGTACTGCTCGATCAGCTCCGACTGCGAGGGCAGCACCTCATCCGGCTTCAGGTCGCCCCGCTTGATGCGGTCGGCGAACTCGGACGCGATCTTCTCGAACTCCCACGGCTCACGGATCTGCGGGGCGTCGCGGGGCCCCACGTAGGACCCTTCGGCGCGAACGGTGTAGATGACGTCTTCCTCGCGCAGGACCTCCAGGGCTCTGCGCACCGTCAGCCGCGACGCCTGGTGAATGGTGCACATCTCAGCCTCTGTGGGCAGGGCTTGACCGGGCTTCAGCGTGCCGGCGGCGATGTCGTCCTTGATGGCCTTGATGATCACCTGGTAGATCGGCACCGGCCCGCGGGGGCCTCGTTTCGTCATGGCCGAAGCATACATGTTGGGAACCTTTATAGACACATGGGGGCTCAACGAGCCGCCCGAAGAGGAGAAAGCCCCGGCGCCAGCAGGCACCGGGGCCTTCCGCGTATGTGTGCAGATACGCAGGACCAGCCTACGCCGCGCCATCTCTCGGCGTCACCGCGTCAAGACACATCCACACGTAGCGTGAGCCGCTCCTACACGCTCCCGTTCTGCTGGCCGATCCGCTCCCAGACCTGCGCGCCGGTCTCGACCAGTTCGTCCTCGTTCTCGAAGTGGTCGAGGGCCCACCACAGCGAGTTGAACTTGAGGTCGGCGGCCGCGCACGCCGCCGCGCCGAGCTTGAAGAGATCGCGCGCTTCGTCGTCGGTGACTCCGAGGTGGCTGAAGTCAACAGCCATCACTTCTCACCGTCCTGCGCGGGCTCGCGCGCGGCCGACTGGTCGGCCGCCAGGTCGGTGACCCAGTTGCCCATGACGAGCACCGCGACCAGGCCGAGGCCAAGGATCCAGGTGATCAGGCCGGTGTCCTTCATCAGATAGGCGAAGGTCAGCCACATTGCCAGCATGAGCAGCAGCGCCATCAGGCAGACGACGACGCGGATGGTGGGCTTCATGATGAGTCCTTTCGGTGTAGAGAGAGGTGGAGCGGGTGACGCTGTGGCTTACGCCCGCCTGCGGGTGTAGGCCAGGCATGGGCCCTTCGAGCAGGTGGGAAGCGGCTCACGCCCGGCGAGCTTGCGGAGGGCGGGGACGAACGGCTTGAGGTACCAGATGAACGCTTCGATCAGCACCTGCAGCGCGCCGCCCGCGGACCCCATGACGTCGTAGACCATGGCGTCCTGCATGACCTGTCTGCGCTCGTCGCGGCAGCCCTGGCACAGGTCGATGGGGTCGCAGGTGGTGATGAGCGACCACCGCTTGAGGATGGCGGCGCGTTGTAGGCGACTCCGAGGGCCCAGATCAAGGACAGTGCATCCCATTTGTTGATCACGACACCCGCCATTCCTCGGAGGTCGTCCCGGCGGCTCCACGGAGCCCAGCGACGATCTCGGGCTGGGTACGGTCATGGGCGCCGAGGCAGTCGGACAAGCACGCCGCGCCGATGTGGCGCTTGAGTGCGGCAAACGCCGCGGTGAGAAGTGCCGCTCTCGTCGCGTTGGGGCCGGCGGCGTCGCGGGCCTCCAACGCTATGGCGTCGCTCAAGGTGACGCCTGGCTGCTGGTAGTGCGAGGCCCATCCGCCGCTCTCGATGCGGTCCGCGGCGGCGGCCATGATGCCGCCCACGGTGGCGGTCACCGGCTGCCTCGGATGGCGTCGTACACGTCGCGGTCGAGGCGGGCGTCGCCGAGCGCGGTGTGCTTGGTGCCTGGGTCCTGGGCGATGCCGACGATCTCCCAGGACGGGCTGTCCATGTAGCCGGCCAGCCAGTCATCGACGTACGGGACGGCCTCAGCCTGGAACGCCTCGTCCACCTTGCCGTCGTAGGCGGACAGCCGGCCGTCAACGTAGCCGATCAGCAGGGCGCGGATGTCGATCATGCGGTGGTGGGCGGTGAGGAGCTGCCCGTGGACCCGCAGGAATTTCGCCAGGAACTTGCGGTCGTGGGTCGGGTTGTTGGCGAGGATCGTGGCACCGTCCAGCTCTCGGGCGACCGTGGCGGCGATGCTTCCGGCGGTAGCGTTCATGTACCAGTCGCCCTCGGCCGGGGGCTCGCCGGTGTACTCGTGGATCCACGGGCTGCCGAGGTTGATGGCGGGTGAGAGCTTCCGGCCGGCACCGATGGACGAGCGCCTGACCCGGCACCGCTCGTAGTAGCGGCCGACCTTCAGGGCGTTCGGGTCGGCGAGCGTCAGGTCAGGTCGGACTTGCCACCAGTGTTCGACGTCGGTCCTGATCGGCTGGCGTAGGTCGCGCATGATGAGGCCGATCTCCCACAGGTCGCCGTGGCGTTCGTCGAGGGAGGTCGTCTCAAGGTCGAGGAAGACGAGCTTCTTCATGTGCTTCTCCAGGTGAGGGAGAGCTTCCCCGCCCGGGCGGGCGGAGAAGCAGATTGCGGTACCGCTATTAGCGGTAGTAACCAGGACCTTTGTCGCCTCCGTGCATCCGGACCCGGAATTCCTCCTCGGGCGTGAGGGCGAGCGCGGGAAGCGTCTCGACGCCTTCACGTCTTGCCTTCCAGATGCGGTGCCAGCCGTCGATGGGGATGTGGCCGGTGCCCGCAAAGGGGGCGAGGAGCACGGGCAGGGCGAGGTCCACGGTGGCGGCATGGGACTCGTTCACGTAAATCAGCCACAGCAGAGTGGCGGCCTCCTTGACGTTGACGCGGTCAGGTTCGCGACCCTCGACGATGCGCAGGGCGGCGCTGATATTCCACGCGTAGAAGCCGAAGCGGAAGACCTCGCGCGGGCGCCGGGCCGGCTCAAACTGCTGGGCGGTCATGCCCATTTGGGGTTGCCCCGATTCGGTAGACACATCAGGGCTTGCGGCTACGCGGCAGCATAGTCGAGATCTTGGGCGTTTCTGAGTGCGTGTCGGCGCTCGTATTCGGCGGGGCTGAGCTGGCCGTTGGCGGAATGGCGGCGGCGCGGGTTGTAGAACCCTTCGATGTAGCTGAACAGGGCCCGTTCGGCTTCCGACCTGGTGCGGAAGGTGCGCCGGTCGATCAGCTCGCACTCCAGGGAGGCAAAGAAGCTCTCGGTGATGGCATTGTCGAAGCACGTCCCGGTTCTGCCCGTCGAGGGACGTACGCCGGCCTGCTCGCAGCGCCTGCCGAAGGCGATCGAGGTGTATTGGGCGGATTCAACTAGTCGTCGCAACACCTTGATCCGGAGGTGTTGCATGGGCAGACCAGCAGGGTGGATGACGACGCGCACGGGGCGGCCGGCGATGCGGTCACCAGGACGGCCTCCGATCCGCAAGGACGTGGAGCGGGCGTTCTGGAGGAGGATCGCCAAGGGGTTGACCAGCGAAGATGCCGCCCTGGCCTGCGGCGTGTCGGGGCCGGTCGGGTCTCGGTGGTTCCGCGAGGGTGGCGGCATGCCGTTGATCGAGCTCAGTCCGCCATCAGGCAGGTACCTGTCGTTCGCTGAGCGGGAGGAGATCGCCCTGCTCAAGGCTCAGCACAAGGGGGTCCGCGAGATCGCGCGATGTCTGGGCCGCTCACCCTCGACCATTTCGCGTGAACTGCGGCGTAACGCCGCCACGCGAGGTGGCCGTCTGGAGTACCGGGCATCGATCGCGCAGTGGAAGGCCGAGCTGATGGCGCGGCGTCCCAAGATGCCGAAACTGGTGGCCGATGCCCGGCTCCGGGAGTACGTGCAGGACCGGCTGGCGGGTCAGCTCCAGGGTCCGGACGGCAAGCCAGTGGCCGGTCCGCGGCCCTCGACCTGGAAGGGCCGCAACAAGCCTCGGCGTCAGGACCGCCGGTGGGCGCTGTCGTGGAGTCCTGAGCAGATCTCCAACCGGCTCCAGGTGGACTTCCCCGATGATGAGTCCATGCGCATCTCGCACGAGGCGATCTACCAGGCCCTGTTCATCCAAGGCCGCGGAGCGCTCAACCGCGAGCTGGTCGCCTGCCTACGCACCGGGCGTGCGCTGCGGGTCCCGCGCGCCCGCAGCCGGCGTCAAGACCGCGGCCATGTCACCCCGGATGTGGTGATCAGTCAGCGGCCCGCCGAGGTGGAGGACCGCGCTGTTCCTGGCCATTGGGAGGGCGACCTCATCATCGGCACCGGCAGGTCGGCGATCGGCACGCTGGTGGAGCGCACGACCCGGTTCACCCTGCTGCTGCACCTGCCCCGGATGGAGGGCTACGGCACGCAGGAACGGGTGAAGAACGGCCCGGCGCTGGCCGGCCGTGGCGCCGAAGCCGTGCGGGACGCCATCACCAACGAGATCACCGGGTTGCCCGAGCAGCTGCGCCGATCGCTGACCTGGGACCGAGGGACAGAACTGGCCCAACATGCTCAACTGCGCATCGACACCGGCGTGCAGGTCTACTTCGCAGACCCCCATAGCCCCTGGCAGCGCGGCACCAACGAGAACACCAACGGCCTGTTGCGCCAGCACTTTCCCAAGGGCACCGACCTGTCACGATGGAAGGCCGAGGAACTGGCTGCTGTCGCGTTCGCGCTCAACACCAGGCCCCGCAAGACCCTCGGATGGAGAACACCAGCTGAAGCTTTCAGCGAGCATCTAGACTTGCTGCTGAGCAGCAGTGTTGCGACGACCGGTTGAACCTGAGTTGACTGCCCTTGTCGCTGTGGTGGGTCACCCCGGCCTCGGGCCGGCGCTGGTGCAGCGCCATCGCCAAAGCGTCAGTCACCAGTTCGGTGCGCATGTGATCGGCCATCGCCCAGCCGACGATCCGGCGGGAGAAGACATCCAGCACTACCGCCAGGTAGACGAAGCCCTGCCAGGTCGGCACGTACGTGATGTCGGCGGTCCAAACGCGGTTCGGCTCGGCCGCGCTGAACTGGCGTTTGACCAGGTCGGACGTGGCCGCAGCGCGCTCGTCCGCGATCGTCGTCCGGCAGCTCTTGCGCCTGCTCACCCCGGCCAGCCCAGCCCGGCGCATGAGCCGGGCCACCCGTTTGCGACCCACCCGGACCCCGTCGATTTCACGCAGGTCGGCATGGATACGCGGTGCACCATAGATCTCATCCGAGGCCCGGTGATGCTCGTGGATCCGCTCCGTCAACTCGGCGTCGCGGCGGGATCGAGCAGACGGGCCGCGCCGCTGGCGAGCGGCCCAGGCGTAGTAGCCCTGGCGCGACACACCCAGCACCCGGGCCAGCAGGGAGACCTCGTGGTGGTCCTTCTCCGCATGGATCAGCCGGAACTTCATTTCGGCAGATCCGTCTCCCGGATGCTCCTATGTTGTCAAGCCGCGGCTGCGATGGGTTGGCGGCTGATGTCGCGCTCTGAGGCGTTCACGGTCTTGAGGGTGCGATAGACCACAT